>NZ_JBEYXM010000027.1:0-108686 GCF_040704595.1 Streptomyces sp. NPDC046870 | reverse complement strand
GGACACCGGCTCGAAGATCGAGGTCCACACCGAGTTGTAGTTCACCGAGGAGGCCATGACGGCCACCAGGGCCTCGCCCGGGCCCAGCTCGGGCACGGGGACCTCGTCCAGGTGGATCGACTTGCGCGGGTCCTTGTCGCGGGTCTCCAGGCCCGCGAACATCTCCGTCTCGTCCTTGTGGACGGTGATCGCCCGGTAGGAGTCGGGGAGCGGCAGGGCGGCGAAGTCGGCGGACGTGGCGTCCTTCGACTGGATCGCGTCCAGGATGTCCTTCACGGTCACGGTGTTGCCTCCGGCGGGTGAGCGCCCTGAGGGAAGGGCGCCTAAAGGATTCGTCGGTGCTGTCAGTGCTGCTGAGGGTGGTGAGGGTGTGCCGTCGGTTCGGCTCGGTGGTGCTTCGGCAGCGCTTTGTGGCGCGGGAGGTTGCCTGTGACGCAGGCGTCCGGGCGCGCAGGCCGTGGCTTGCTGGGACAGCCGGCGAGCGAACGGTCTCTGCTCGCCGGCCGCCCGGACTCCTTCAACGTATGACACCGCGTGTCACCTCGCAAGGCACTGAGTGCCAGAACTTCCTCTCAGATGAAATCTTTACGTAACAGATGAGCGATGATCGATCGAACGGGCCTCCCGTGCCGCCCCAAAAGGGGCGCTGACATGCAAAAACGGCCACCCGGAGGGTGGCCGTCGTCACAGCGGGGAAAGGCGGGTCAGCGCTCCTTGAGGGCCTGCTCGATGGTGCGCATGACCTCTTCGAGGGGCGCGTCGGTCCGTGCGACGGTCACCAGCACCTCGCCCTCGACGGAGGCCGCCGCGGGCGCGGGGGCGGCGGGCCGGGGGGCCGTGCCGCGGCCGGCGCCGATCCCCGTGCCGAAGGTCTTGCGCACGATGGCGAAGGCGTGGTCCAGCTGGGCCTCCACGTCCCCCTGCCCGCCCGCCCGCAGCCAGCGCCTGAGGACGTGGTTGTGCGCGGTGACGACCGCGGAGGCGGCGACCTCGGCCAGCAGCGGATCGTCGTTGGCGTCGTCGGCGTGCGCGTGCTCGTCGAAGTGGCCGAGCAGATACCGCGTGAACAGGCGCTCGTAGCGGGCCACGGAGGCGATCTCGGCCTCGCGCAGGGTGGGCACCTCGCGCGTGAGCTTGTAGCGGGCGACCGAGATCTCCGGCCGCGCCGCGTACATCTTCATGACCTCCTTGATGCCCCGGCACACGGTGTCGAGCGGGTGCTCGTGCGCGGGCGCGGCGTTGAGGACCGCCTCCGCGCGGATCAGCGTGTCGTCGTGGTCCGGGAAGATCGCCTCTTCCTTGGAGCGGAAGTGGCGGAAGAAGGTGCGCCGGGCGACTCCGGCGGCGGCGGCGATCTCGTCGACGGTGGTGGCCTCGTACCCCTTGGTCGCGAACAGCTCCATGGCTGCTGCCGCCAGTTCCCGGCGCATCTTGAGCCGCTGGGCGGCCGCGCGGCTGCCTGCGGCACTCTCCGGCGCGTCGGGCGTAGCTGGTGTACGTGAGGACTTGGCGGGCTGGGACATGACCCGAACGTACTGCATGCGCGTGGCCTGATGCGCAGGTCCGGGGTGTCCCCCGCCCCCGGGGGACGGGGGGCCGCCGCGCCGGACGGGCGGGGGAGGGCCGCCCGGCTCGAGCAGCCCGCCCCACTCCGGCTCCGTCCGGTACCAGTCGCCGACGCCGTCAGCGGCGGGCATACTCGCGGAAGCCGCGGCCGGTCTTGCGGCCGAGGCAGCCCGCCGCCACCAGGTGCTCCAGCAGCGGCGCCGGGGCGAGACCGGGGTCGCGGAACTCCCGGTGCAGCACCTTCTCGATGGCCAGCGAGACGTCCAGCCCGACCACGTCCAGCAGCTCGAACGGGCCCATCGGGTAGCCGCCGCCCAGCTTCATCGCCGCGTCGATGTCGTCCAGGGACGCGTAGTGCTCCTGCACCATCTTGATCGCGTTGTTGAGGTACGGGAACAGCAGCGCGTTCACGATGAAGCCGGCGCGGTCGCCGCAGTCCACCGCGTGCTTCCCGATCTTCGCGCAGACCTCGCGCACGGTCGCGTGCACGTCGTCCGCCGTCAGCACCGTCCGCACGACCTCGACCAGCTTCATCGCCGGTGCCGGGTTGAAGAAGTGCATGCCGATCACGTCCTGCGGGCGCGAGGTGGCGCGGGCGCAGGCGACGACGGGCAGCGACGAGGTGGTGGTGGCCAGGACCGCGCCCGGCTTGCACACCTTGTCCAGCGCGGCGAACAGCTGCCGCTTGACCTCCAGGTCCTCGGCGATCGCCTCGACCGCCAGGTCGACCTCGGCGAAGGCGTCGTAGGAGCCCGCCGGCGTGATCCGGTCCAGGATCCCCGCGGCGGCCTCGGCGGTCAGCCGGCCCTTGTCGACGGAACGGGAGAGCGACTTGCCGATGCGGGCCCTGGCGGCCTGCGCCTTCTCCTCGCTGCGGGCGGCCAGGACGACGTCGTACCCGGCCTTGGCGAACACCTCGGCGATGCCGGAGGCCATGGTGCCGGAGCCGGCGACGCCCACCGAGCGCACCTCGCGGCCGGCGACCGGGGAGGCGCCCGCCGCCGGGGTCAGCGCGTCCGGCACGACCGTCCCGCTGCCCGGCGCCTCGTAGGTGTAGAAGCCGCGCCCCGCCTTGCGGCCGGTCAGGCCCGCCTCGCTGAGCTGCTTGAGAATCGGGGCGGGGGCGTGCAGCCGGTCACGGGACTCGGCGTACATGGCCTCCAGGACCGTCCGCGCGGTGTCGACGCCGATCAGGTCCAGCAGGGCGAGCGGGCCCATGGGCAGGCCGCAGCCGAGCCGCATGGCGGCGTCGATGTCCTCGCGGGAGGCGTACCTGGCCTCGTACATGGCGGCGGCCTGGTTGAGGTAGCCGAAGAGCAGCCCGTCCGCGACGAAGCCGGGGCGGTCGCCGACCGCGACCGGCTCCTTGCCCAGCTCGATCGCGAGGTCGGTGACGGCGGCCACGGCCTGCGGCGCGGTCAGCACCGAGGAGACGACCTCCACCAGCCGCATCGCGGGCGCCGGGTTGAAGAAGTGCAGTCCGAGGACGCGCTCGGGACGGGCGGAGTCGGCCGCCAGCCGGGTCACCGACAGCGCGTTGGTGCCGGTCGCCAGGATCGTCTCCGGGCGGACGATGCCGTCCAGCTCGCGGAAGATCTGGTGCTTGATCTCGTACGACTCCGGAGCCACCTCGATGACGAGGTCGGCGTCGGCCGCCGCGGTGAGGTCGGTCGCGGTGCGGACCCGGGCCAGTGCGCGGGCGCGCTCCTCCTCGGTGAGCCGGCCGCGCGCCACGGCACGGGCGGTGGCGGCCTCCAGCGTGGCGAGGGCCTGCGCGGTCCGCGCCTCGCTGATGTCGATGCCGATCACCTCGCGGCCGGCCTTCGCGAGGACCTCGGTGATGCCGGTGCCCATGGTGCCGAGGCCGACCACGGCGATCGTCTTGAGCGGGGACAGAGCTGAGTCGGACAGGGGAGTGGCCATCGCGGGACTCCAGGAATGAGGTGACGACGAGGAGCGCGCCGGGTGCGCCGGGAGGCGCACCACGGAGCGGAGAGTGCGGGTGTTGCCGGGCTGCGAGCGCACACGCCCGGGGGCGCCGGCGCCACGGGCGTGCACACGCCCGGGAGCGGCGGAACTTCCGACCGGCTCTGTCCCGAAGCCGGGTCGTACTGCGGTACACACGGCGTACCGAACCGACCTGCTCGCTCGCGACGGCCGCGTCACCAGACCGTCGCCAGCGGATGCGAGAGGGTTACTCGCTCGTATGAGCTTAACCGGCGGGTAACGAGCGCGCTAGTCCCCGGGCCGGAACCGACTTTGTGAGGTGGCTCCCCTCCTCCGCCGTCACCCGCCTACGCTGGACCTCGTGGACGAAGAGTTGCGATCACTCACGGAGCGCTTACGGCGGGAGTCGGGCGGCTCGGCCGCGTTCGAGCACCTGCTGGCCACCGGGGACCACGGCGAACTGGCGGAGGTGCTCACCGCCCCCGGACAGCCCCTGTGGGCCAGGGAACTGGCCGCGTTCCGCCTCGGCCGGGCCGGCGACCGGCGCGCCTTCGAGTCCCTGGTGCTGCTGCTCAACCACCGCGACCCGCCGCGCTGCGCCTCCGCCGCGCACGCCCTCGCCCGGCTCGGCGACCCCCGCACGGCCCGGGCCGCCGCGGCCCTCGCCACCAACGAGCTCCGCGTCGCCTACGCCCTGCACCCGGTACGGCTCCTGGTCGCCCTGCGCGCCCCGGAGTCCGTGCCCGCGCTGATCACCACGCTGGAGCGGCGGCTGCGCCCGCACGACCCCTACCGCCGGGTGGCCCTCGCCTGCGTGGAGGGCCTGGGCGCGCTCGGTGACGCCCGCGCCCGGCGGGTCCTCACCGAGGCCCTCGCACACCCCGCGCTCGCCGAGGCCGCGGTGCACGCGCTGGCGCGGATACCGGAGCAGCAGCCGAGCTGACGCCCGGTCAGCCGCCCATCGCCCGCACGTACCGCACCTCGGGCACCGGTACGCCGTCCACCTCGAAGGGCTCCTCGGCCCCGTCGGGCCGGAACCCCGCGCGCTCGTAGAAGCGGCGGGCGGGAGCGTTCTCCTTGAGGACCCACAGGAGCATGCGGGGATACGCCCGGCACCGCTCGGCCGACTCGGCCAGCAGCGCCCGCCCGATCCCGCCGCCGAGCCGGGCCGGGTCCACGTAGAGCGCGTACAGCTCGGCGTCGCCGGTGCGCGTGCCGCCGTCCCGGTACGGCCCGAACGCCGCCCATCCGACCACCGCGCCGTCCCGCTCGGCGACCAGGTTCACCACGGAGCCGTTCCCCTCGGTGAACCGGGCCCGGCGCCGCTCGGCGTCCGCGGTGACACTGAGCCGGTCCAGGTACGGCTGCGGCATGAGCCCCCGGTAGGCGTGCCGCCAGCCGCTGATCCGTATCCCGGAGACGCGGTCGCAGTCGGCGAGGGTCATCTCCCGGATCGTCAGGGCACTCACCCGGCCACCACCGCCCGGAGTGCCCCCACGCCCTTCGGCGGTGGGGGAGCCTCGGTCTCCGGTGGGAACTCCGGCGCCACCCGCACCGCGGAGGAGGCGGGCAGGCGCTCGCCGGGCATGTGGGTGACGAGGTACGCCGGCTCCGTCACGTCCTCGGAACCGGCGCGCGCGGCGGCCGGGCGGCGCCGCGCGTTCCCGGACACCTGCCGCGTCCGGGCCGCGGGGAACACTCCGGCCGGGGCGGGGATACGGACCGGTCCACGACCGTCCCGGGTCGTCTCGCTCATGACCCCCATGATGACCCACCCCACTGACAACGCCCCGACCGGAAGGGCCCGTTGCCGAAGCGCCGCGCGGGCCGGGGGTGAGGGCCGTGGTGGCCCGGAGCCGGAGCCGCGAGGAACGCCTCGCGGCGGTCTCACAGGAGACTGAGCTGGACCGGCTCCTCGCCGGTGGGGGCCGGTGCCGGCTCGGCCGGACGGATCCGGCGGGCCAGCCCCGCGCGCGCGGGCCCGATGCCGTACTCCTGCGCCAGCTCGTGCACCTGGCGGGTGATCCGGCGCTGGTACCACTTGGGCGCGTAGGCGCCCTCCGCGTACAGCCGTTCGTACCGCCGCACCAGGTGCGGATGGTGCTGCCCGAGCCAGTGCATGAACCACTCGCGGGCGCCGGGGCGCAGGTGCAGCACCAGCGGTGTGACGGAGGTGGCCCCGGCCGCCGCGATGGCCCGTACCGTGTCCCGCAGCTGGGCCGGGTGGTCGCTCAGGAACGGGATCACCGGCGCCATCAGCACCCCGCAGCCGATCCCGTGCTCCCCGAAGGCGCGGACGACCTCCAGCCGGCGCTCGGGCGCGGGCGTGCCCGGCTCCACCGTGCGCCACAGCGCGGCGTCCAGGAAGCCCACGGACACCGAGACGCCCACGTCCGTCACCTGAGCCGCCCGGACCAGCAGGTCCAGGTCGCGCAGGATCAGGGTGCCCTTGGTGAGGATCGAGAACGGGTTCGCGTGCTCGGTGAGCGCGGAGATGATGCCCGGCATCAGCCGGTAGCGGCCCTCGGCGCGCTGGTAGCAGTCGACGTTGGTGCCCATCGCCACGTGGTCGCCCTGCCAGCGGCGGGAGCCGAGCTGGCGGCGCAGCACCTCGGGCGCGTTGATCTTGACCACGATCTGGGAGTCGAAGCCGATGCCGGTGTCCAGGTCCAGGTAGCTGTGCGTCTTGCGGGCGAAACAGTAGACGCACGCGTGCGTGCAGCCCCGGTAGGGGTTGACCGTCCATTCGAACGGCATACGGGAGGCGCCCGGCACCCGGTTCAGCACCGAGCGCGCCCTGACCTCGTGGAAGGTGATGCCCTGGAACTCGGGCGTGTCGAACGTCCGGGTGGTGACGGCGTCCGCGCCGAACAGCGCGGTGTCGGCGGCCCGGCCGTGTTCGCTCTCGTCTGTGAGGTTCTCCCAGCGCATGACGCCTCCTCGCTCGCACTGCCCACACAATAGAACAGATGTTCCCATGATCGTGCGAACCCCGATTTGGGCGGCCGGGCGCCGGGGTGGTTGGCTTGCCCCAACCCCGAGGAACCAGGTCGTGGAGGAACGCAATGGCGCAGGTCGAGGCCACTACGGAGCGGGTCGTCGCGGCGGACGCGGAGAAGGTGTTCGACGCCCTCGCCGACTACCGCGGCACGCGGCAGAGGCTGCTGCCCGAGCAGTTCAGCGAGTACGAGGTGCGCGAGGGCGGCGACGGCGCGGGCACCCTCGTCCACTGGAAGCTCCAGGCCACGAGCAAGCGGGTGCGCGACTGCCTGCTGGAGGTCGGCGAGCCCACCGACGGCGAACTCGTCGAGAAGGACCGCAACTCGTCCATGGTCACCACCTGGCGCGTCACCCCCGCCGGCGAGGGTTCCTCGCGCGTGGTCGTCACCACCACCTGGCAGGGTGCCGGCGGCATCGGCGGCTTCTTCGAGAAGACGTTCGCGCCCAAGGGCCTCGCCCGGATCTACGACGCCCTGCTCGCCAGGCTCGCCGCCGAGGTCGAGAAGTAGCCCAAGCGCCCACCGGTGAAGGGGGGTTGGCCGCCGGCCGGCCCCTTCACCGGTTCGAGTGCATCTCCGGCCCATACCGGATCGCGCCGTAACTCGCCGGAGTTGTTCGCAGTTGTCGCCTTACGCGGGAAATGTGAACGGGTGTGACGAGGGGAGCGGTACGTGGGCGGGACGACACTGGTGAAGCCCGAGCCGGTCGCGGCACCGGCCGCCGGCGAGGAGACCGCGGCCGCACCGCCGCCTCCCGCGCCGCCCGCGGGCATCGGACCCCGCCGGGTGCGGCTGGTGTTCCTCGGGCTGATGCTGGCCCTGCTGCTGGCCGCCCTCGACCAGATGATCGTGGCCACCGCCCTGCCGAAGATCGTCGGCGAGCTGCACGGCCTGGACAGGATGTCCTGGGCGATCACTGCCTACCTGCTCACCTCCACCGTCGGCCTGCCGGTCTACGGCAAACTCGGCGACCTGGTCGGCCGCAAGGGCGTCTTCCAGTTCGCCATCGCCGTCTTCGTCCTCGGCTCCGCCCTCGCCGGCCGGGCCGGGACCATGGACCAGCTGATCGCCTTCCGCGCGGTCCAGGGCGTCGGCGCCGGCGGCCTCATGATCGGTGTGCAGGCGATCATCGCCGACATCGTCCCGCCCCGGGAACGCGGCCGGTACATGGGCCTGATCGGCGCCGTCTTCGGTCTCGCCTCCGTCGCCGGACCGCTGCTCGGCGGCTACTTCACCGACCACCTGTCCTGGCGCTGGTGCTTCTACGTCAACGTCCCCTTCGGCCTGGTCACCCTGGCCGTCATCGCCGTCGTCCTCAAACTCCCGAGGCCGCGCACCCGCGCCCGGCTCGACGTCCTCGGCACCCTGCTGCTCGCCGCCGCCTCGACCTGCCTGGTCCTGCTCACCAGCTGGGGCGGCACCGAGTACGCCTGGGGCTCCCGGCAGATCCTCGGCCTCGGTGCCGGCGCCCTCCTCGCCACCGTCCTCTTCCTGGTCGCCGAGCGCTTCGCCGTCGAACCCCTCATCCCGCTCAGGCTCTACCGCGACCCCGTGTTCACCCTCAGCAGCCTGGTCGGCCTGGTGATCGGCGTCGCCCTGTTCGGCGCCGCCAGCTATCTGCCGACCTTCCTGCAGATGGTCGACGGCGCCAGTGCCACCGAGTCCGGGCTGCTGATGCTGCCGATGATGGCCGGGATCGTCGGCGCCTCCATCATCGGCGGACAGCTCATCAGCCACACCGGCCGCTACAAGATCTACCCCGTGCTCGGCTGCGCCGTCGCCACCGTCGGCATGTGGCTGCTGTCCCGGCTGGAGACCGACACGCCCCGGCTGCACTACAGCGTCTGGATGGCCGTCCTCGGCACCGGGATCGGCCTGGTCATGCCCGTCCTCGTGCTCGCCGTGCAGAACTCCGTCCGCCCTGCCGACCTCGGCACCGCCACCAGCGCCAACAACTACTTCCGGCAGATCGGCGGCAGCGTCGGCGCCGCCGTCTTCGGCACCCTCTTCGCCGATCGCCTCGCCTCCTCGCTGCGCGAGGAACTGCCCCCGCGCGCGGGCACCGGGCTGCCCGCCGCCGACTCGATCACCCCGCAGCTCGTCCACGCGCTGCCCCCGGCCCTGCGCGACGCCTACATCCGCGCCTACGCCGACGCGATGCCCCGGATCTTCCTCTACCTGGTCCCGGTGCTCGCCCTCGGCCTGCTCATCGCCTTCTTCCTCAAGGAGAAACCACTGGTGTCCCACAACACCGCCGAAACGGAGCCGCAGACCGTGACCGCCTCGATCCCCGGCGCCCGGGCGCCCTACGCCGCCGGGGTCCCCGTCTGCGGCACCGTGCAGCACCCCGACGGCACCGTCGTGCCCCGCGCGGCCCTCACCCTCATCGACGTCGCCGGACAGCAGATCGGGCGGGGCGCCAGCGGCGACGACGGGCGGTACGCGCTCAGCACGCCCGGCTCCGGGTCGTACGTGCTGATCGCCGCCGCCGGCGGGCACCAGCCGCAGGCCGTCTCCGTCACCGTCGGCGAACGCCCCGTCGAACTCGACGTCGTCCTCGGCGGCGCCGGCCGCCTCGCCGGCAGCGTGCTCACCGCCGACGGCAGCCCCGTCCGCGACGCCACCGTCACCCTCACCAACGTGCACGGCGAGGTCGTTGCGAGCACCCGCAGCGGGCGCGAGGGCGGCTACGTCATCACCGAACTGGTCGCGGGCGAGTACACCCTCGCCGCCAGCGCCCCCGCCTTCCGGCCCGCCGCGCTCCCGGTCACCGTGCAGGCCTCCCGGGAGACCCGGCAGGACGTCGAACTCGCGGGCGGCGCCGTACTGCGGGGCACCGTCCGGGCGAGCGGCGGGCGGCCCGTGGAGGACGCGCGCGTGACCCTGCTCGACGCGGCCGGCAACGTCGTCGACACCCTCACCACCGGAGCCGACGGAACGTTCCGGTTCGTCGATCTCTCCTCCGGCGAGTACACCGTCATCGCCGCAGGTTACCCGCCGGTCGCCACGGTGTTGCAGGTCGCGGGGGGTGGCCGGACCGAACGGGACCTCCAGCTGGGCCACGAGGACTGAGCGGGGCGCCCGCCCGCCGCGCCGCAGCGATCCGCCGGAGCCAATTCCAGGATTGCCCCACATCGCGACCGGCGGTCGTCTTACCGTAGTGGCGGGCGGCACAGATCGTTTGCGGACAGCCGTGGGGAGAGAGGGCCTGGGCCATGGACCGTGGCAGCGAGCGGGACGCAGCTCCCGGGCGCGGCATCGGCGACACCGCCGCGGGCCGGATTCCGCTGGCCGTGGTCGTCGTCGACCGTGCCGGACTGGTGTCCCACTGGAGCACCGGCGCACGGCGCCTGTTCGGCGTGAGCCGCGAGGACGCCGTCGGACGGCCCGCGGCCGACCTGCTGCCCGTCTCCGGCACCCTGCCGGAGGACCTCCAGGACGGTCCGGTGCCCGACGCGTACGACGCGTGGGACGCAGGGCCCGGCCGCGACCTGGAGACGTCGCTCGGCGGACACACCGGCTACGCCACGACCGGACGCGCCCGCCTGCGTCCGCCCCCGCAGACGCCCGACGGCGAGCGGCTGGACGTGCTGTGGTGGGCCTACCCGCTGGTCGGCCCGGGACCCGCCCGGCTGCTCGTGCTCGCCGCCGACGCCACCCGGCTGCGCGACGAACGCGGCTACGACGACGAGACCGCCGAACGCATCTCGCCCGGCCTGGCCCGTCACACCGAACTGGCCGCCCCCGAGGAACTCGAACGGCGGCTGCCCGAGATCCTGCCCAACATGGGTCCGGGACTCAGCGCCCGCATCGTCGCGCAGGTCCTCGAACTCGGCTATCCGGTCCTGGAGTTCAGCCAGTACGACCGGGTGCCCGTGACCCCCTACTGGGGCGTGCCCCGCCGCCCGGGCCGCACCCGCGCCGGGGAGGCCGCCGTACCGCAGCAGCGGGCCGTGGCCGTGGTCCCGGCCGGCGCCGAGCAGGACCTGGAGTACGCCGCCGTCCGCGAGCGGCTGGAGTTCCTCAACGAGGTCAGCTCCGGCATCGGCTCCTCCCTGGACCTCGGCGAGACCATCCGCGAGGTCACCAGCGCCGCCGTGCCCCGGTTCGCGGACTTCGCCGGCACCCATCTGCGTGCCGCGGTACTGGCCGGCGAGGGCTTCCCGGACGGCCCGCCGGACGCCAGCACCGTGATGTTCCGCGTCTGGGTGGAGCACAACGACGAACCGGGCCGCTGGGACGACACCGTGCCCGTCGGCGAGTCCTTCGCCTTCCCCGAGCACACGCCCTTCTACAAGTGCATGGTCACCGGCGAGCCGGTGCTCATCCCGAGGGTCACCGAGGAGCTGTCCGAACGGATCTCCGGCGAGTTCGAGAAGCGTGACCTGCGGCCCCTCATCAACGGCCGGTCGCTGCTCATCGTCCCGCTCAAGGCGCGGAACGTCGTCCTCGGCTTCATGGTGCTGATGCGCCGCCCCGACCGGCCGCAGTTCGACGACATGGACCGCACCACCGGCGCCGAACTCGCCGCCCGCGCGGGCCTGGTGCTCGACAACGCCCGCATGTACACCTACCAGGAGAACGTCGCCGACACCCTCCAGGACAGCATGCTGCCGCAGGTCACCCCGCGGATGCCCGGCTGCGACATCGCCACCCGCTACCTGCCCGGCACCCGGCTCGGCCGGATCGGCGGCGACTGGTTCGACACCATCAAACTGCCCGGCTCCCGCACCGCCCTCGTGGTCGGTGACGTCATGGGCCACGGCCTCAACTCCGCCGCGATGATGGGCCAGTTGCGCACCGCCGTGCAGACCATGGCCGCGATGGAGACCCCGCCCGCCCAACTGCTGCGCAACCTGGACGACCTGGCCCGCAGGCTCGGCGACACCTACCTCGCGACCTGCCTGTACGCCGTGTACGACCCGATCCGCGGCGAGCTGACCCTCGCCAACGCCGGCCACATCCCGCCCGTGCTGGTCCGCGCCGAGGACGGCAGCAGCGAACTGCTCGAACTGCCCACCGGAGCCCCCATCGGCGTCGGCGGCGTCCCCTTCGAGGTCAGGCGCGTCAAGGTCGCGCCCGGCGACCGGCTGGTGCTGTGCACCGACGGCCTGGTCGAGGTGCGCGGCTCCGACATCGGCGAGGGCCTCGCCGCGCTCTGCGAGTCCGCCGCCCACCCCGCGGCCTCCATGGACGACGCCTGCGACACCATCATCCGCGCCCTGAACACCCGGGGCGGACGCAAGGACGACGTCGCCCTGCTCATGGCCCGCCTCAACGGCATCCCCGACGAGCACGTCGCCGAGTGGCGGCTCGACGCCGACCCCCGCGAGGTGGCCCGGGCCCGCCGCCTGGTCCGTGAACGCCTCCTTCAGTGGGGCCTGCCGCAGGCCGTGGAGACCGCCGAGCTGCTGGTCAGCGAGGTCGTCACCAACGCCGTCCGGCACGCGGAGAGCGACCGGATCGGGCTGCGCGTGGTCCGCTCGGACGCGCTGCTGTTCGAGGTCACCGACGACGAACCCGCGCTGCCCGCCATGCTGAGCGCCGGCCCCCACGACGAGTCGGGCCGGGGCCTGCGCGTGGTCAGCCGGCTGGCCCGGGAGTGGGGCGCGAGCGCCAGCGGACACCGCAAGACCGTCTGGTTCGAGCAGGCCGTCACCACCGGCCACTGACGGCGGGCGCGACGCGCGGACCGCGCGCCGCCCGGGGCGACCGGGGACCGTACATCTCGTGAAGGTGGCCACCAGACCCTTGCCCCGCTCCGGGCCCCCGCGATATCCCGATCACGGAACCGACCCGTGGGGAGATCGCATGACCGTCTCGGAGAACTACCGCAACACGTGGGAAAGTTACTGGAGCCAGACCGCCGAGGGCCGGGGCGAGGCGATATGGGACGCCGACCCCTCCCTGAGCGCCGCGCCGCACAGCGAACTGCTCCTGCCCCACGCCGACACCGGCCGGACGATCGTCGACCTCGGCTGCGGCAACGGCACCCAGACCCGCTACCTGGCCACCCGCTTCGCCCGCGCCGTCGGCGTCGACCTCTCGCACGCCGCCGTCGAGCACGCCCGGCGCGCCACGCACGGCGAGCCCGTCGAGTTCCAGCAGCTCGACCTCACCGACACCGACGCCGTCCGCGCCCTGCACCAGCGGCTCGGCGACAGCCACGTCTACATGCGGGCCGTCATCCATCAGAGCGAACCGGCCGCGCGCCCCGCGGTGGCCGCCGCCGTCGCCGAACTCATCGGCACCGAGGGCCGGGCCTTCGTGGTCGAGCTGACCTCCGGCTCCCGCGACGTGCTGCGGCGGGCGGCGTCCGAGCCGGGCGGCCCGGGACCCAAGCTCCAGCGCGTCTTCCACCACGGCCTCAAGCCCGCCGACGCCCCCGACGAGGAGATCCCGCAGCTGCTCGCCAAGGCCGGTCTCGCCGTCCTGGACGACGGAGAGACGACGCTGCCGCAGACCGAGCACCTCCGGGACGGCACCCGCATCGACCTGCCGGCCCGCTGGTTCGTGCTCGCCAGGGCCTGACCGGACCCGGGACCGCTTCGCCGGGCGAGGTCGTAGCCTGTCCGCCGCTCGACGCGTAACGTGACGGTCCATGAAGATCCTCATCAGTGCCGACATGGAGGGTGCCACGGGCGTCACCTGGCCCGCCGACGTGCTGCCGGGGACGCCGCAGTGGGAGCGGTGCCGGTCGATGTTCACCTCGGACGTGAACGCCGCCGCGGAGGGCTTCTTCGACGGCGGCGCCGACCAGGTGCTCGTCAACGAGGCCCACTGGACCATGCGCAACCTCCTCCTGGAGCGGCTCGACGAACGCGTCGAGATGCTCACCGGCCGGCACAAGGCGCTGTCCATGGTGGAGGGCGTCCAGCACGGTGACGTCGACGGCATCGCGTTCGTCGGCTACCACGCGGGCGCCGGCATGGAGGGCGTCCTCGCCCACACCTACCTGGCCAACCAGATCACCGGGGTGTGGCTGAACGACGTCCGCGCCAGCGAGGGTCTGCTCAACGCGCGCGTCGTCGCCGAGTACGGGGTCCCCGTCGTCCTCGTCACCGGCGACGACGTGGCCTGCGAGGACGCCCTCGGTTACGCGCCCGAGGCGCTGAAGGTCGCCGTCAAGGACCATGTGTCGCGGTACGCGGCCGTGTGCCGGACGCCGGCCCGGACCGCGGCCGACATCCGCGCGGCGGCCAAGGAGGCCGCCCGGCTGGCGGTCCGTCACGCGCCGGCCGAGGCCGGTCCGTTCACGGTCGCCGTCGAGTTCGACGCCGAGCATCTCGCGATGGCCGCGACCGTCGTGCCCGGCGTGGCGCGGACCGGGGAGCGGAAGGTGGCGTACACCAGCGCCACGATGTACGAGGGGATCAGGACGTTCAAGGCGGTCACCACGATCGTCTCTGCCGCCGTGGAGGAGCAGTATGGCTGACCAGCAGGCCGACGAACTGGCCCTGGCCGAGGTCGTGGATTTCACCTCCGGACTGATCCGGATCGACACCACCAACCGGGGCGGCGGGGACTGCCGGGAGCGGCCCGCCGCCGAGTACGCGGCCGAGCGGCTGGCCGGCGCGGGCCTGGATCCCCTGCTGCTGGAGCGCACCCCGGGCCGCACCAACGTGGTGGCCCGGATCGAGGGCACCGACCCGTCCGCCGACGCGCTGCTGGTGCACGGGCACCTCGACGTGGTGCCGGCCGAGGCCGCCGACTGGAGCGTGCACCCGTTCTCCGGCGAGGTCCGCGACGGCGTGGTGTGGGGGCGGGGCGCCGTCGACATGAAGAACATGGACGCGATGATCCTCGCCGTCGTCCGCTGCTGGGCCCGGCAGGGCGTCCGGCCCCGCCGCGACATCGTCCTCGCGTTCACCGCCGACGAGGAGGCCAGCGCCGAGGACGGCTCCGGGTTCCTCGCCGACCGGCACCCCGAACTCTTCGAGGGCTGCACGGAGGGCGTCAGCGAGTCGGGCGCCTTCACCTTCCACGACGGGACCGGGCGGGAGATCTACCCGGTCGCCGCGGGGGAGCGGGGCACCGCCTGGCTGAAGCTCACCGCGCGGGGCCGGGCCGGGCACGGCTCCAAGGTGAACAGGGAGAACGCGGTGACCCGGCTCGCCGCCGCCGTCACCCGCATCGGCGAGCACGAGTGGCCGCTGCGGCTCACGCCCACCGTACGGGCCGCCCTCACCGAACTCGCCGCGCTGTACGGCATCGACCCCGACTTCACCGACGTGGACCGGCTGCTGGAGAAGCTCGGCCCGGCCGCCAGGCTGGTGGAGTCGACCGTCCGCAACAGCGCCAACCCGACCATGCTGGACGCCGGTTACAAGCTCAACGTCATCCCGGGCGAGGCGGTCGCCCACGTGGACGGACGCTATCTCGCGGGCGGCGAGCAGGAGTTCACCGCCACGCTGGACGAGCTGACGGGACCGGACGTCGACTGGGAGTTCGCGCATCGCGAGGTGGCCCTCCAGGCACCGGTGGACGCACCGGTGTTCGCGAGGATGCGGGCCGCGGTGGAGGAGTTCGCGCCGGGCGCGCACGTGGTGCCGTACTGCATGTCGGGCGGCACGGACGCCAAGCAGTTCTCCCGGCTCGGCATCACCGGCTACGGCTTCGCCCCGCTGAAGCTGCCGGCGGACCTCGACTACCAGGCGCTGTTCCACGGCGTGGACGAGCGGGTGCCCGTGGAGGCGCTGCACTTCGGGGTCCGCGTCCTCGACCGGTTCCTGCGGACGGCCTAGACGATGGAGGAGCGGATGCGCAGCGCGCCGTACGGATCGTGGCCCTCGCCGATCGGCGCGGACCTCGCCGCCGCGCACGACGGACGGCCGGACTGGGTGGGGTTCGTCGGGGACGAGGTCTGGTGGACCGAGCCCCGGCCGGCCGAGGGCGGCCGGCGGGCCCTGGTGCGGCGGCGGGCCGAGGGGGGCGAGGAGTCGGTGCTGCCCGCGCCGTGGAACGTGCGCAGCCGGGTCATCGAGTACGGCGGACGGCCCTGGACCGGGGTGGTCCACGACGGCCGGCCGCTGATCGTCTTCGTGCACTTCGCCGACCAGCGGCTGTACCGGTACGAGCCGGGCGGCGAGCCCGCCCCGCTGACCCCGGTCTCTCCGGTGGGCGGCGGGCTGCGCTGGGCCGAGCCCCGGATCGACCTGGCCCGCGGTGAGGTGTGGTGCGTGCTGGAGGAGTCCACCGGGGAAGGCCACGACGACATACGGCGGGTGCAGGCCGCCGTACCGCTCGACGGTTCGGCCGCCGGTGACCGCGCCGCCGTCCGCGAGCTGATCGAGCCCCGGCACCGGTTCGTCACCGGCGCCCGGCTCTCCCCGGACGGCCGGCGGGCCGCCTGGCTGGCCTGGGACCACCCGCGGATGCCGTGGGACGGGACGGAGCTGCTGGTGGCCGACGTCGAGGAGGACGGCCGGCTGACGCACGCGCGGACCGTCGCCGGCGGCCCGGACGAGGCCGTCGCCCAGGTCGAGTGGTCGGCGGACGGCCGCCTGCTCTACACGAGCGACCGCAGCGGCTGGTGGAACCTCTACCGCGACGGCACCCCTCTGTGCCCGCGCGAGGAGGAGTTCGGCGGGCCGCTGTGGCAGCTCGGGCTGCGCTGGTTCGCGCCCCTGGACAGCGGTCTCCTGGCGGTCGTCCACGGCCGGGGGCCGGCCGCGCTCGGGATACTCGACCCGGAGTCCGGCGAGATCGTGGACGCCGTGGGACCGTGGACGGAGTGCGCCGCAGGGCTCGCCACCCACGGCCCACGCGTCGTCGCGGTCGCCGCCGGCCCCCGCACCTCCTACGAAGTGGTCGAACTGGACACCGCCACCGGCCGCGCCCGGGTCATCGGCTCTCCGCACCGGGACCCCGTCGACCCCGCCTACTACCCCGAGCCGCGGGCCCGCACCTTCACCGGCCCCGGCGGCCGCGAGGTGCACGCCCACCTCTACCCGCCGCACCACCCCGCCCGCACCGGGCCCGAGGACGAGCTGCCGCCGTACGTGATCTGGGCGCACGGCGGCCCCACCAGCCGGGTGCCGCTCGTACTGGACCTGGAGATCGCCTACTTCACCTCGCGGGGCATCGGGGTCGCCGAGGTGAACTACGGCGGCTCCACCGGGTACGGCCGGGCCTACCGGGAGCGGCTGCGCGAGCAGTGGGGCGTGGTCGACGTCGAGGACTGCGCGGCCGTCGCCCGGGCCCTCGCCGACGAGGGCACCGCCGACCCCGCCCGGCTGGCGATCCGCGGCGGCAGCGCGGGCGGCTGGACCACCGCCGCCTCCCTGACCACGACCGACGTCTACGCCTGCGGCACCGTCATCTACCCGGTGCTGGACCTCGCCACCTGGGGCCCCGGCGAGACCCACGACTTCGAGTCGCGCTACCTGGAGTCGCTGATCGGCCCGCGCGACGAGGTGCCCGCCCGGTACGCCGAGCGCTCCCCGACCGCGCACGCCGACCGGCTCACCGCTCCGTTCCTGCTGCTCCAGGGCTTGGACGACGTGATCTGCCCGCCCGCCCAGTGCGAACGCCTCCTCGCCCGGATCGCCGGCCGGGGCGTGCCGCACGCCTACCTCACCTTCGAGGGCGAGGGGCACGGGTTCCGCCGGGCCGACACCATGGTCCGCGCCCTGGAGGCCGAACTGTCCCTGTACGCCCAGGTGTTCGGGCTGGATCCGACACCGCCGGTGCCGAAGGTGGAGCTGAACCAGTGAAGGAACTTCTGCGGCCGCGCCGGCTGGCCCCGGGCGCGCGGGTCGCCGTCGTCGCCACCAGCGGGCCGGTGCCCGAGGAGCGGCTCCAGGCGGGCCTCGACGTGCTGCGCGGCTGGGACCTCGAACCGGTGGTCGGACCCCATGTCCTGGACCGGCACCCGGAGTTCGGCTACCTGGCCGGCACGGACGCCGACCGCGCCGCCGACCTCCAGAACGCCTGGTGCGACCCTGCCGTCGACGCCGTGCTGTGCGCCCGCGGCGGCTACGGCGCGCAGCGCGTGGTCGACCTGCTCGACTGGGACGCGCTGCGGGCGGCCGGGCCCAAGGTCTTCGTCGGGTTCAGCGACCTCACCGTCCTGCACGAGGCCTTCGCGACCCGCCTGGGCCTGGCCACACTGCACGGGCCGATGGCGGCCGGCGTCGACTTCGTCAAGAACGCGCGGGCCCAGGAGCACCTGCGGGCCACGCTGTTCGCCCCCGAGACCGTCCGCACGATCGCCTCCGGCGGTACGGCCCTCGTCCCCGGCCGGGCCCGGGGCGTCACCCTCGGCGGCTGCCTGTCCCTGCTCGCCGCCGAACTCGGCACCCCGCACGCGCGGCCCTCCGCGCGCGGCGGGCTGCTCTGCCTGGAGGACGTGGGCGAGGAGACGTACCGGCTGGACCGCTACCTCACCCAGTTGCTGCGCTCCGGCTGGCTGGAGGGGGTGCGCGGGGTGCTGCTCGGCTCCTGGGAGGACTGCGCGGACTACGCCGGGCTGCGGCCCCTGCTGGCCGACCGGCTCGGCGGACTCGGCGTCCCGGTCGCGGAGAACGTCGGATTCGGCCACGGAGAAGGGGCGTTGACGATTCCGCTCGGGGTCGCGGCCACGCTGGACGCGGAGACGGGCACGCTGACACTGGACGAGCCGGCGCTGCGCTGAGGCGCGGGCGGGCTGGTGCAGGGGGTGCCGGGGCTGTGCCGAGGTGCGGGCGGGCAGGCTGACCCTGGGTGTGCCGGCGTCGTGCCGATGCTTGAGGGGCGGACCGAGGCTGGACGAGCCGGGGCCGACGCTGGGCGGGCGGACCGAGGCTGGACGTACCGAGGCCGACGCAGGGCGGGCGGGCTGACATCGGTCGAGCCCGTGCCGGCGTGGGGCCGGCCGGGCGCGTCGGGGCCGGGGGGACGCCGTAGGCTGGGCGGATGCCGTATCCGCCGTCCCGCCCCCTCGCCGAGGGCCCGCGCGTCGCCATCCGTCCCTTCACCCTCGCCGACGGCCCCGAGTTCACCGCACGGGCCAGGGAGAGCAAGGACCTGCACCGGCCCTGGCTGTTCCCGCCCGACACCGAGGAGGCGTACGCGGACTACGCCGGCCGGCTCATCAAGGACCCGGCGCGGGCCGGCTTCCTGGTGTGCGAGAAGGACAGCGGGGCCATCGCCGGCTTCATCAACATCAACAACATCGTGCGCGGCGGCTTCCAGTCCGGCGCCCTCGGCTACGGCGCCTTCGCGCACGCGGCCGGGCGGGGCCTGATGCGCGAAGGGCTGGAGCTGGTGATCGGGTACGCGTTCGGGCCGCTCGGCCTGCACCGGCTGGAGATCAACGCCCAGCCGGGCAACGCGGCGTCCATCGCCCTCGCCCGGGGGGCCGGGTTCCGCCGGGAGGGCTTCTCACCCGACATGATCTACGTCGACGGGGCCTGGCGCGACCACGAACGCTGGGCGCTCACCACCGAGATGCGCGACTGAGCTGGTTCAGCCCCGCTGGTCCACGTACTCGAAGACGGAGCCGTCCGGGTGCACCGCCAGCAGGTTCCGGCCCACCGGCGTCGGCACCGGCCCCGCGACGATCGTGGCACCCAGCCCGGTCAGCAGCCGGTGGGCCTCGTCCACGTCCTTCACCGCGATCGTCGCCGTCACCTTGCGCAGGATCTCCAGCTCCGACTCGGGACCGCTCATGAGCAGGAAGGAACCGACCGCGGCGACCTGGACGCCACCGCGCTGGAAGCGCAGGGCCGTGCCGCCCGACAGGCTCTCGTAGAAGGGGATCGCGGCTTCGAGGTCGTCGACGCAGATGCGCAGCGAGGCGCCCAGAATCTCCATGCGTCCGAGCCTAGTTGGGGCCGCCGGGCGCGCGCAGGCCCCCGGCGTTACCCACTGTGCGCGACGGGTACCCGCAGGGTATGGACCGTTTGGATCACCTGGAACATCTGGACAGGCACCTCGTCGAAGAGCTGGCACAGGTGGCACGCGAGACGGTACGCGAGGAGCTGCGCGAGCAGTCCCGCAAGCGGCGCCGCACCGCCGTGCTGTACGCCGCGTCGGGTGCCGCCGCCCTGTACGCGGGCGGCGCGGTGGCCCTCGCCGTGGGCCTGGCCCTGGCGATCGGCCTGCCCGGCTGGGCCGCGGCACTGATCACCGCCGCGCTCCTCGGCGCGGTGGCCTACCTCCTGCGCGGCGCCGCCCGCTCCGGGCACGGGCCCCACGCCCCGCACCGCGTCGGCGCCGGCACCCCGCCGGCCGCCCCGGGCACGCCGTACCCGCCGGTGCCGGGGACGCCTCCGATGCCGCGGACTCCGCCGGACACCCCCCGCCGCGGGGCCTGACGGCGAGGGGGTGGGGCCGCCGGCCCCACCCCCTCCCTCCATCGGCGCCCCTGTGTCGGCTGTGTCAGCCGAGCTGCGGCAGCACCTTCGTGCGGTAGAAGTCGAAGAAGCCCCGCTGGTCCGGTCCGATCTGGTTCACGTACACCCGGTCGAACCCGGCGTCGGCGAACGCCTTCAGCGCCGAGACGTGCTCGTCCACGTCGTCCCCGCACACCGACTTCTCCCGCACCATCTCCTCGGTGACCAGCTCGTGCAGCTGCTCGAAGTGCCGCGGTGAGGGCAGCACCTGTCCCATCTCGCCGGGCAGCAGCTCGTTGTACCAGAGCCGGTGCACCGTACGGACGCACTCGTCGCGGTCGGTGCCGTAGCAGACCTTCGTGCCGCCGCTGACGAGCTTGGCGCCGCCGCCGCCCTTGCGGAACTGGGTGACCATCTCCTCCTCCGGCATCATCGTGATGTAGCCGTCGCCCACGCGGGCGGCCAGCGAGGTCGCCTTCGGGCCGAAGCCGGAGATGTCGATAGGGACGGGCTCCTCGGGGACGGTGTAGAGACGGGCGTTCTCCACGGTGTAGTGCGTGCCGTGGTGGTTGACCTCCTCGCCGGTGAACAGCCGGCGCATCACCTGGATCGCCTCCTCCAGCATCTCCAGGCGCACGTGCAGCGGGGGCCACGGGTCGCCGAGGATGTGCTCGTTGAGCGCCTCACCGGTGCCGAGGCCGAGCCGGAAGCGGCCCTGCGTCATCACGGCGCTGGTCGCCGCGGCCTGCGCCACGACCGCCGGGTGCATCCGCACGGTCGGACAGGTCACCGCGGTCTCGATGGGCAGGGACACCGCCTCCGACAGCGCTCCGATCACCGACCACACGAACGGGCTCTGTCCCTGCGCGTCGTTCCACGGGTGGTAGTGGTCGGAGATCCACAGCGCCTGGAAACCGGCCTGCTCGGCCATCCGGGCCTGTTCGACGAGGGCTGCGGGATCGTGTTCCTCGCTCGCCAGGAAATAGCCGTACTCGGGCATGGGGGAACCTCCGCGCGGGCGGTGCTGGTGGGTGATCCGGACCCGGCCCGGGTAACCGGGCCCGGGTGCGCGAAACGCCGGTGCGCGGCGGCGTACGGGTGCTCCGGCGGGCGTCCGGGTGACCGGCCCCGCGTTTGGGTGCCCCGGCCCCGGTTACGCGGAAGACCTCGGACGAGCCACACCGCCGGAGGCGCACCGTGAGCCGACCCCGCGTCGTGATCGTCGGCGCCGGTTTCGCCGGGTACCGGGCTGCGCGCACCCTCGCGCGGCTGACCCGGGGCCGCGCCGACGTCACCGTGCTGAACCCGACCGACTACTTCCTGTACCTGCCGCTGCTGCCGCAGGTTGCCGCCGGGGTCCTGGAGGCGCGCCGGGTCACCGTGTCGCTGCCCGGCACGCTGCGCGGGGTGCGCCTGGTGCTCGGCGAGGCGGACCGTGTCGACCTGGACGCGCGGACCGTGCGCTACACCGACCCCGAGGGCCGTGCGGGCACCCTCGGCTACGACCGGCTGGTGCTGGCCGTCGGCAGCGTCAACAAGCTGCTGCCGATCCCGGGTGTCGCCGAGCACGCGCACGGCTTCCGCGGGCTGCCCGAGGCGCTGTACCTGCGCGACCACGTGACCCGGCAGGTGGAACTCGCCGCCGCCGAGGAGGACCCGGGCAGCCGCGCCGCCCGGTGCACCTTCGTGGTGGTCGGCGCCGGTTACACGGGCACCGAGGTGGCCGCCCACCTGCAGATGCTCACCGACCGCCTGGTCCGCCGGCATCCGCTGCCCGGCGGGCCGCGCCCCCGCTGGATCCTGCTGGACGTGGCGCCGCGCGTGCTGCCGGAGATGGACGAGCGGCTGTCCCGCACGGCCGACCGGGTACTGCGGGCGCGCGGCGTCGACGTGCGGATGGGCACCTCGGTGCGGGAGGCCACCCGGGACGGGGTGGTGCTCACCGACGGGGAGTCCGTCGCGTCCCGGACGCTGGTGTGGTGCGTGGGCGTGCGGCCCGATCCGCTGGTGGAGGCCGTCGCGCAGCCGCTGGAGCGCGGCCGGCTGATCGTCGACCCGTATCTGCGACTGCCGGGCCGCGCCGACGTGTTCGCCTGCGGGGACGCGGCGGCCGTGCCCGACCTGGAGCGTCCGGGGCAGTTCACGCCCATGACCGCCCAGCACGCCTGGCGGCAGGGCCGGGTGGCCGGGGAGAACGTGGCCGGTTCGCTCGGCCTCGGCCGCCGCCGGCGCCCGTACCGCCACCGGGACCTGGGCTTCGCCGTCGACCTCGGCGGGGTCCGCGCCGCCGCCAACCCGTTCGGCGTCCCGCTGTCCGGTCCGGTGGCCGGTGCGGTCACCCGCGGCTACCACCTGGCGGCGCTGCCCGGCAACCGGGTCCGGGTCGCCGCCGACTGGCTGCTGGACGCCGTACTCCCGCGCCAGGGCGTCCAGTTGGGCCTGGTCCGAGCGTGGTCGGTCCCGCTGGACACGGCCTCGCCGGAAGTGGCGCGGGTACCGGGCGGCCCGGAGCGGCCGGCCGCGCAGACAGGAGAGGAACTCATGACGCACAAGCCGAGGCCGCAGGAGCCGGTGAAGCCACAGCCGGGCGGCGAGCCCGCGAAGAACCAGCCCGGCGGCGAGCCGGCCAGGGAGCAGCCGGGCGGCGAACCGGCGAAGAACCAGCCCGGCGGCGAGCCGGCGAAGAACCAGCCCGCCGGCGGCGGGCCGGGCCATCCGGCACCCGGACCCGTCGAGCGCGCGGACCCCGCCGGTCCCGCGGACCGCGCCGACGAAACCGACTGACCGCGACGGAGCGCCGCCGAGCGCCCTCCGCCGCGACCGAGCGCAAGGAGACCGAGGAGACTCATGAACACCGACGAACTCGTCGAACTGGGACAGCAGCTGCGCGTGGACAGCGTGCGGGCGTCCGCCGCCGCGGGATCCGGGCACCCCACGTCCTCCATGTCCGCCGCCGACCTGCTGGCCGTCCTGCTCGCGAACCACATGCGCTACGACTTCGAGCGCCCCGAGCACCCGGCGAACGATCGCTTCGTGCTGTCCAAGGGGCACGCCTCACCGCTGCTGTACGCCGCGTACAAGGCGGCCGGCGCCATCGAGGACGGTGAGCTGGTCACCTTCCGCAAGCTCGGCAGCCGGCTGGAGGGCCATCCGACGCCCCGGCGGCTGCCCTGGGTGGAGACGGCCACCGGCTCGCTCGGCCAGGGCCTGCCGGTCGGGGTCGGCATCGCGCTCGCCGGGAAGCGCCTGGACCGCTCCGACTACCGGGTGTGGGTGCTGTGCGGCGACAGCGAGCTGGCGGAGGGCTCGGTGTGGGAGGCCGCCGAGCACGCCGGCTACGAGAACCTGGACAACCTCGTCGTCGTCGTGGACGTCAACCGGCTCGGCCAGCGCGGCCCCACCCGGCACGGCCACGACCTGGACGCCTACGCCCGCCGCTTCCAGGCCTTCGACTGGCACACCGTCGAGATCGACGGCCATGACGTCGACGCGATCGACCGGGCCTACGGCGAGGCGCTGTCCACCACCGGTCAGCCCACGGTGATCCTCGCCCGCACCCTGAAGGGCAAGGGCGTGGCCGCCGTCCAGGACCGCGAGGGCCTGCACGGCAAGCCGCTGCCCGAGGCCGAGGACGCCATCGCCGAACTCGGCGGGCCGCGCTCGCTGCACGTCCGCGTGGCCGAGCCGCAGGCCGCCGCCGCGCTGCGCTCGCTCACCACCGAGCCGGTCCAGCTGCCGCGCTTCGAGCTGGGCGAGGAGGCCGCGACGCGGGACGCCTTCGGCAAGGCGCTCGCCGCGCTCGGCACCGCCCGCGGCGACGTCGTCGCCCTGGACGGGGAGGTCGGCGACTCCACCCGCACCGAGGAGTTCGGCAAGGCGCACCCCGACCGCTTCTTCGAGTGCTACATCGCCGAGCAGCAGCTCGTCGCCACGGCCGTCGGCATGGCCACGCGCGGCTGGGTGCCGTACGCCTCCACCTTCGCCGCGTTCCTGACCCGCGCCCACGACTTCGTGCGCATGGCGTCGATCAGCGGCTCCGGGATCAACCTGGTCGGCTCGCACGCGGGCGTCGCCATCGGGCAGGACGGACCCTCCCAGATGGGGCTGGAGGACCTGGCGATGTTCCGGTCCATCCACGGCTCCACGGTGCTGTACCCGTGCGACGCCAACCAGACCGCCCGGCTCGTCGCGTCCATGGCGGGCCTGGACGGCATCCGCTACCTGCGCACCTCCCGCGGCAAGACACCGGTGATCTACGGCCCCGACGAGGAGTTCCCGGTCGGCGGCAGCAAGACGCTGCGCTCCAGCGAGGAGGACCGGCTGACGGTCGTGGCGGCCGGGGTCACCGTGCCCGAGGCGCTGGCCGCCGCCGACCGGCTGGCCGCCGACGGCATCCGGGTCCGGGTGATCGACCTGTACTCGGTCAAGCCCGTCGACGCCGCGGCCCTGCACCGGGCCGCCGAGGAGACCGGCTGCCTGCTCACGGTGGAGGACCACCACCCGGAGGGCGGCATCGGCGACGCCGTCGCGGAGGCGTTCGGCGACGGCAGGCCGGTGCCCCGCCTGGTCCGGCTCGCGGTGCGCACCATGCCGGGGTCGGCCGCGCCCGACGAGCAGCTGTACGCGGCCGGGATCGACGCCCTGGGCATCGCCGCGGCGGCCAGGATGCTGGTCGAGGAGGCGGTGGTGCGATGAGCGGCGACGACGCGCGGGCCATACGCGCGGGCCGCCGCACGGTGGAGATCAAGCGGCCGGGGAAGGTGCTCTTCCCCGGCGGCGGGGGTGCGAAGGAATACACCAAGGGCGACCTCGCCGACTACTACCGGTCCGTCGCGCCGTACCTGCTGCCGCACCTGCGGGGCCGTCCGCTGATGCTGGAACGGTATCCGGACGGCCTCGACGGCCAGCGGTTCATGCAGAAGAACACCCCGGAGCACTACCCGGAGTGGATCGACCGGACCGAGGTCGCCAAGGAGGGCGGCACGGTCACCCACGTCGTCTGCGACGACACCGCGACCCTGCTGTACCTCGCCGACCAGGCCTGCCTCACCCTGCACCGCTGGCTCTCGCGCACCGACCGGGCCGGTGGCCTCGACCACCCCGACCGGCTGGTCTTCGACCTCGATCCGCCCGGGGACGACTTCGGCGCCGTCCGCGAGGCCGCCGGCCGGCTGCGCGAGCTGCTGGACGAACTCGGCCTGCCCGCCGCCCCGATGACCACCGGCTCGCGCGGACTGCACCTCGTCGTCCCGCTCGACGGCCGCCAGGGCTTCGACGCCGTGCGGGAGTTCGCCCACGACGTCGCCGAACTCGCCGCGGCACGGCACCCGGACCGGCTCACCACCGCCGCCCGCAAACAGCAGCGCGGTGACCGGCTGTACCTCGACGTGCAGCGCAACGGGTACGCCCAGACCGCCGTCGCGCCCTTCACCGTCCGCCCCCTGCCCGGCGCCCCCGTCGCCGTCCCCCTCACCTGGGAGCAGCTCGACGACCCCGGCCTGGACGCCCGCCGCTGGACCATCGCCGACGCCGTCGACCAGGCCCGCACCGACCCGTGGGCCGGGCTGCCGGCCCGCGGGCGTTCCCTGGGCCCCGCCCGGCGCCGTCTCGCCGACATGCGCTCCTGAAGGTTTGGCCAAGGAATGAGGGGCCACCCGCAGGAAGAGGTGGCCATGTCGAACACACACAACACATCACAGTCACGGGATTCACAGAAATCCCAGAAGTCGGACAACACCGAGCAGACGCACGACACCGCACAGAACGAGCCGGAAGTCCGGCGTCCGCCCCTGATGGAGGTGCTGCGCGAGGCGCGCAGCCAGCTCGCCGAACTGACGGGACTCGTCCCGGAGACCGTGTCCTCCTTCGAGCAGACCGAGGACGGCTGGTCGCTGGAGGTCGAGGTGATGGAACTCGCACGGGTCCCGGACACCATGAGCCTGATGGCGAGCTACCAGGTCGAACTGGACCCCCAGGGGCAGCTCACCGGCTACCGGCGCGTTCGCCGGTACGAGCGCGGGCGGGCCGACGCACGCCGCGGCGGCTAGGCCCCCACCCGCGTCCGGCGGGCCACGCGTCCGGCGTGGACCCGATCACCCACCACACTCACGAGGAGGAGCGGCCGGCATGACCGTTGTCCCGGCACAGCAGTCCGGCGGCGGAGGCGGAAGCAGCGGCCTCTACGACGTCCTGGAACTGGTTCTCGACCGGGGGCTCGTCATCGACGCGTTCGTACGGGTCTCCCTGGTCGGCATCGAGATCCTGAAGATCGACGTCCGGGTCGTCGTAGCCAGCGTCGACACCTATCTGCGCTTCGCCGAGGCGTGCAACCGCCTCGACCTGGAGGCAGGGCCCCGCAAGTCCCCCGGGCTGCCCGATCTCGTCGGCGAGATCACCGAGAGCGGAGCCCGCGGCAAGTCCAAGGGCGCGCTGTCCGGCGCCGCGCAGACCATATCCGACGCGTTCAAGCAGGCCCGCGAGGAAGGCGAGACCGAGACCCGGCGCCCCCGTAAGACCGCGGCCCGCCGGAAGGAGGGAGACGAGTGAGCACCTACGTCTACGGCATCACCGCGCGCTCGCACCCGGCGCTCCCCGAGGGGATGACCGGGGTGGGCGAGCCGCCCCGGCCCGTGCGGGTCCTCACGGCGGGGGAGCTCGCCGCCGTCGTCAGTGACGCCCCGGAGGACC
This sequence comes from Streptomyces sp. NPDC046870, assembly GCF_040704595.1. Classification (NCBI taxonomy): domain Bacteria; kingdom Bacillati; phylum Actinomycetota; class Actinomycetes; order Kitasatosporales; family Streptomycetaceae; genus Streptomyces; species Streptomyces sp. NPDC046870. The sequence continues at coordinate 82,171 of NZ_JBEYXM010000027.1, read as the reverse complement.
TGCGTCCCAAGCGCAGGGACCTCCTCGCGCACCAGAACGTCCTCGCCGAGGCGGGCGCGGCCGGCTGCGTGCTGCCCATGCGCTTCGGCAGCGTCTCCCCGGACGACGACACCGTCATGTCGGTGCTGACCGAGCGGGCGGAGCACTACCTGGAGCGACTGCGCGAGCTGGACGGCAAGGTCGAGTACAACGTCAAGGCCACGCACATCGAGGAAGCCGTCCTGCACCGCGTGATGGCCGAGAACGCGGAGGTCCGCGCCCTCGCCGAGGCCAACCGGCAGGCGGGCGGCGGAAGCTACGACGACCGGATCCGCCTCGGCGAGATGGTCGCCGCCGCCGTCAAGGCCAAGGAGGGCGAGGACGCCACCGAGGTGCAGCGCCTGCTCCAGCCGTGCGCCGCGGCGGTCAGCGTGGGCCCCGAGTCCACCGGATGGCTGCTCAACGTCTCGTTCCTGGTCTCCCGGGAGACGGCCGAGGACTTCCTGGCCGCGGCCGAGCGGGTACGCAAGAGCCACGGCCATCTCGAACTGCGGGTCAACGGCCCGCTGCCGCCGTACAGCTTCGTCGAACCCGGCCCGACCGCGCCCGCGGGCGCCACGGCCGGCGCCGGCACCGGAGCGTCGTAGCGGCCGGGGCCCGGACGGAAGGAGGAGATCCGTGGGACTGATCTCGGAGGTGCTGCTGCTGCCCTTCGCACCGGTGCGCGGCAGCGCGTGGGCGATTCGGCATGTGCTCCGGGAGGCGGAGCGGATCTACTACGACCCGGCCACCGTCCGGGCCGAGCTGGCCCGCCTCGAGGAGCAGCTTCAGGCGGGTGAGATCACCGAGGAGGAGTTCGACCGGCGCGAGGACGAACTGCTGGACCGGCTGGAGATCGCACTGCATCACGGCGACACGACAGGCAATGGGACGTGACCATGAACCGAACCGCACTGGGCCTCGCCGTAGGGGCCGGATATCTGCTCGGACGCACCAAGAAGCTGAAGATGGCCCTCGCGGTCGGCTCCCTGGCCGCCGGGAAGAAGATGAACCTCAGCCCGCGCGCGCTCGCGGAACAGCTGAACCGGCAGCTGCTGGACAACCCGCAGTTCAAGGAGATCGGCGACCAGCTCCGCCAGGAGCTGCGGGGTGTCGGCAAGGCCGCCACCGGCGCGATGGTGGAACGGCAGATGAACTCGCTCGCCGACCGGCTGCACGGCCGTACGGCGCAGGTGCGCGACCAGCTGTCCGGAACCGCACCGGCCGGCTCCGAGGAGGAGCGCGACGAGGACGAGGGTGAGGACGAGGAGCAGGAGGAGCACGAGGGGAAGCGGGGTGAGCGAAAACAGCCCAGGGGCGAGACCCGGGGCGGCGAGGGCGAGGCGCCCCGGAAGAAGACGGGCAAGAAGCCGGCGAAGCAGGCCCCGGCCAAGAAGGCTTCCGGCGGGACGGCGACCGGCCAGGCCCCGGCCAGGAAGGCCCCGGCCAAGAAGGCGGCGGTCAAGAAGACGGACGCGGCCCGCAAGACGGCCGCGAAGAAGACGGCGGCGGTCGGCGGTGCCGCCCGGAGCGCCGTCTCCCGGCAGTCGAAGGGCGGCGATGACCGATGACCGAGACCCTCGGAAGAGTGACCTCCAAGGCCGGCGGGGCCACCGGCGGCCTGACGGCCCCGCTGGCCGGCCTGGCCCACAGCGAGGCCGCGGACCGGCTGAAGGAAGAGGCCCAGGAGTACCTGAACGCCCAGGCCCAGCGGTTGCTGACCGGGATCGGCCGCAAGCTCGGCGAGACGACCGGCAAGCTGAACGACATCGCCGAGGGCAAGAGCCCGGGCTTCGCCAAACTGGCGCTGGAGGGCGGGCGCAAGCTCGCCGAGGGCAAGGGACCGCTGCGTTCCGCGGTGGAGCTGGGCGCCTCCCACGCCAAGGACAAGGTGCTCGACACCGTGCGCAGCCTCGGCGGCAGCAAGGGCAAGAAGGGCGGCGCCGGCAAGAAGCCGACCGTCATCATCGAGTCCGTCGACGTGGGCGTGCCGCTGCGCACGGCCTACGACCAGTGGACCCAGTACCAGTCCTTCTCCACCTTCGCCAAGGGCGTCAAGAGCGCGAGCCGCGCCGACGACACCCACTCCGACTGGCGGGCCAAGGTCTTCTGGTCCACCCGCAGCTGGAAGGCGAAGACGACCGAGCAGATACCCGACTACCGCATCCAGTGGACCTCGGAAGGCGCCAAGGGCACCACCAGGGGCGTGGTCTCCTTCCACCGGCTGGAGGAGAACCTCACCCGGGTGCTGCTGGTCATGGAGTACTACCCGACCGGCCTCTTCGAGAAGACCGGCAACATCTGGCGCGCCCAGGGCCGCCGGGCCAGGCTGGACCTGAAGAACTTCGCCCGCTTCATCACCCTCAAGGGAGAGGCGGAGGACAGCTGGCGCGGTGAGATCCGCGACGGTGAGGTCGTCCGCAGCCACGAGGACGCCCTCGCGGAGGAGGAAGAGGAGTCCCGGGCGGAGGAAGAAGAGGGCGAAGAGGGCGAAGAGCAGGAAGAGGGCGAGGAGCCCGAGGGCCGGGAGCGCCCGGAGGAAGCGGAAGAAGGCGAGGAGGAGGAAGAGGAAGAGGAGCCCTACGAGGACGAGTACGAGGGCGAGACCGAGGAAGAAGCCGGAGAGGGCGAAGAGGAGGGCGACGAGGGCTCGTACGAGGACGAGGCCGAGGAGCCCGCCGAGGACGAGGAGGGTGCCGAGGAGGACGAGGGCGAGGAAGGCGAGGAGGAGTACGAGGAAGAGGAGCCTGAGCACGCCGAGCGCGGGAGCCGTCGATGACGACACCCAGCCGCTTTCCCGAGCCCTATGGCCAGGGCTCGGGGGCGAACCTCGCCGACATCCTTGAACGTGTACTCGACAAGGGTGTCGTCATCGCGGGGGACATCAGGATCAACCTGCTCGACATCGAACTGCTCACCGTCAAGCTGCGCCTCATCGTCGCCTCGGTCGACAAGGCCAAGGAGATGGGCATCGACTGGTGGGAGAGCGACCCGGCCCTGTCCTCCCGGGCCCGCCGTGACGAGCTGACCCGGGAGAACGCCGAGCTGCGAGAACGGCTCGCCCGGCTGGAGGAACTGGAGTCGGGCCGCGCCCCGAAGGAGGCACCATGACGACCGGACTGCGGTACGTGTACGCCGTCTGCCGCCCCTTCGGCACCCCTCTGCAAGCACAGCTGCGGGGCGTCGGCGGCGCCCCGCCGGCGCTGCTGCACCATCACGGGCTGGTCGCGGTGGTCAGCACGGTCCCGGAGGCCGACTTCTGCGAGGAGGCCCTGAAGGCCCACCTGGAGGACCTGGACTGGCTGGCCGCGACCGCCCGCGCCCACCAGGGCGTGGTCGACGCGCTCACCACGGTGACCACCCCGCTGCCGCTGCGGCTCGCGACCGTCTTCCGGGACGACAGCGCCGTGCGCATGATGATCGAGGCGCGTGAGGAGGACTTCGGGCGCCTGCTCGACCGCCTGCACGGCCGCGTGGAGTGGGGCGTGAAGGTGTATCTGGAACCCGAGCCGGCCGAACCCGAGCCCGCCGAGGCGGCGCGGCCGGCCAGCGGGCGGGACTACCTGCGCCGGCGGCGCCTGGAGAGCCACGCGCAGGAGGAGAAGTGGCAGCGGGCCGAGCGGTTCGCCCACTCCCTGCACGAGCGCCTCGCCGAGCGCGCCGAGGATTTCCGGATGCATCCCCCGCAGAATTCCGCGCTCTCCGAAACGCCGGGACGGAACGTGCTCAACGCCGCCTATCTGGTGTCCCGGGCGCATTCCGAGGAATTCGTGGAACTGGTCGACCGGACCAAGGACGAGGCGCCCGGAATACGGGTGGAACTCACCGGTCCGTGGGCCGCCTACTCCTTTTCCGGTGAGGCTTCGGGAGCGGAACCGGTCGTGGGATCGGGGGAGGGGCGGTGACCGTAGTCGAACGCCGCGAGATCGCGCTGGTCGACCTCCTGGACCGGCTGCTGGCCGGCGGAGTCGTCATCACCGGCGACATCACCCTGCGCATCGCGGACGTCGACCTCGTCCGCATCGACCTCAACGCGCTCATCAGTTCCGTGAACGAGCAGGTCCCGTCGCCCTTCGAGGAGCTCCTATGACCGCGCGGCAGCGCCGCAAACAGCTCGACCTGGAGCCCGACACGGTCGAGCGCGACCTGGTGAAGCTCGTGCTCACCGTGGTGGAGTTGCTGCGTCAGCTGATGGAGCGGCAGGCCGTGCGACGCTTCGACACCGGCGAGCTGACCGAGGAGCAGGAGGAGCGGATCGGGCTCACCCTGATGCTCCTCGAGGACCGGATGGCCGAGCTGCGGGACCGCTACGGGCTGCGGCCCGAGGACCTCAACCTGGACCTCGGGCCGCTCGGGCCGCTGCTTCCGCGCGATGGGCACTAGGGTCTTTCGTTTGGATCAGGCCGGATCAGGGCGCGGTGCCAGGGCCCGCGAGCCCGGCATGATCCGGACGAGAGGCCCTAGCGCGGTGGAGCGCTCCGGGCATTAGCGCGGTGGACCGCTCGCCGCCCCAGGCGAGCGTCCTGCGGCCAGGGTCTCCCGAATTCCGCGCGTCAGACTTCCTTGCGGCACAGAATCTCCCCGTGCAGGACCGCGAACCAGCCGTCCTCCCGCCGGCCCCAGTCCCGCCACGCCTCCGACACGGCCCGCAACCGCTCCGCCGTCGCGTGACCTCCCCGCGTGGCCCGGTCGGCGTAGTCGGAGGCGAGGGTGCGGTCCGCCCACAGGCCGCTCCACCAGGCCCGCTCCTCGGGCGTGGCGAACGTCCAGGTGCTGGAGCCGGCCGTGACGTCCCGCAGGCCCGCGGCCCGCGCCCACGCCGCCAGCCGGCGCCCGGCGTCGGGTTCGCCGCCGTTGGCCCGGGCCACCCGCTCGTACAGGTCCAGCCAGTCCTCCAGACCGGGCACCGCCGGATACCAGGTCATCGCCGCGTAGTCCGCGTCCCGTACGGCGATGAACCCGCCCGGCCTCGTCACCCGGCGCATCTCGCGCAGCGCCCGCACGGGGTCGCCGACGTGCTGGAGCACCTGGTGGGCGTGGACCACGCAGAAGGTGTCGTCCGGGTAGTCCAGGGCGTGGACGTCGGCCACCGCGAAGTCGACGTTCGTCAGACCGCGGCCGGCCGCGGTGGCCCGGGCCTGTTCCAGGACGCCGGGTGCCCGGTCGACGCCGGTGACCCGGCCGTCGGGGACCAGTTCCGCCAGGTCGGCGGTGATGGTCCCGGGCCCGCAGCCGATGTCCAGGATCCTCATGTGGGGCTTCAGCACGCCGAGCAGGTAGGCCGCGGAGTTGGCGGCGGTCCGCCAGGTGTGCGACCGCAGCACCGACTCGTGGTGCCCGTGCGTGTAGACGGCGGTCTCCCGCGCTTTCGGCATGGCTGAACCCCTTCACCCTGGGCGGCGTCACCGGCCGGACCCGTCCGCCGGTACGGCCCCACCGTACGCGGGCATGCCGAATGATGAGACCCGGATTTCATGATGTGGACAGCAGGGGTGTCTCGCACGCCCTCAGCGGGTGGCCGGCAGGGGGCGGTAGACCGTCAGTGCCTCCGGGAGCTTCTCCAGGGTCATCTCGCCCGACACCGTCGTCACCTCACCGTCGTACGCCAGCGGGGTGTCCGGCGCGATGCCGGTCAGCCGCAGCCGGTTCACCTGGACCGCCGCGTGACCGGGCGAGCGGGTCAGCGGGCCCGCGACCGCCGCCGTGAGCAGCCGCAGCGCGGGCCTGCCGTTGCCGTGCACCACCCGCACGTCCAGCAGGCCGTCCGCCAGATCGGTACGGCGGCCCGGCGTGAGGCCCATGCGGTGGTAGACGCCGTTGCCGACGAACAGCAGCCACAGGGGCCGCCGCTCACCGCCCAGCTCCACCTCCAGCGGGTGCCGGCCGGCACGCAGTACGCGCAGCGCGCCGAGCACCCCGGCCGGCCAGCCGCCGATCCGGCTCGACCAGCTGTCCCGCGCGCGCACCAGCTCCGGGTACACGCCCAGGCTCAGCGTGTTGAGGAACAGCCCCCGGGCCTTCCGGGTGGTGAACCGGGCCGCGTCCACCCGGACCGCCTCGCCGTACCGGACGGCCTGGGCCAGCTGGCGCTCGTCCTCCACGCCCAGGTCGTAGGCGAAGTGGTTGAGGGTGCCGCCCGGGAGCACCGCGAGCGGCAGATCGTGCCGCAGCGCGACCCCGGCCGCCGCGTTCACCGTGCCGTCGCCCCCGCACACCCCGAGCACCCGGGCCCGGGCCGCCGCCTTCTCCAGTTCGTCGCCGACCTCCTCCGGCGCGCACTCGACGATCTCCGCCCTCGGCAGCGCGTCCTGCAGCGCCCGCACGCGGTCCGCGGTCCCCGACGCCCGGTTGGCGACCATCACCAGACCGTCGCCCTCGGGCAGTGCGGGGGCCGCGGCGCGCGGCCGGTCGGGGCGCCGGATCTGGGAGCGGGTCGGCACCAGGCGCCGGACCAGGAAGGCGGCGCCCGCGCCGAGTGCCGCCCCGGCGAGCACGTCGCTCGGGAAGTGCACCCCCGTGTACACCCGGGACATCGCCACCGAGAACGCCGCCGGTGCCACCGCGGCGCCCCATGCCGGGGACTCCAGGGCGACGCCGGTGGCGAAGGCGGCGGCGGACGCCGCGTGGCCGGACGGGAAGGACGTGGTGATCGGCTGCCGCTTCAGCCGCCGCACCAGCGGGACCGGGTCCAGCACCGGCCGGGCCCGGCGCACCGAGCGCTTGCCGAGCGTGTTGATCGTCAACGAGGCCAGGCCCAGCGAGACCAGTCCGCGGGCCGCCGCCCGGCGGGCCCGGGGCGTGCGGCTCGCGGCCATCGCGGCGGCCGTCGCGGCCCACAGCACCCCGTGGTTCGCGCTGCGGCTCAGGCGGGGCAGGACGCGTTCGGCGCCGGGCCAGTGCCAGGCTGCGGCGGCGTTGAACAGGCGGCCGTCGAGGTCGAGCAGCGTGCGCAGCGGGGCGCGGGCGGCGGTCGCGGGGGCAGTCAGGTCCACGTCTGGGCTCATGGGGTCCGCTTACCCTGAAGCGCCCGCTTCTTGTCCTCGCCCCCGTCCGCCGACCGGGTGGCAGACGAGCCCCCGGCCGCCCCGGCTCCCGTCCGCCGGGCCGGTCCCCGCCGGGAGACGGCGGCCGATGCGGTGGTGGCCGGGGGGCCTGCCCGTGGTCCGACGCGCCCGCCCGCCGGATCCGCCCGGCACCACCACGGCCGCACGCCACCAGGGCGACCCCCCCGAGCCGGCCGTGGCGTCCCCCGTGCCGGCCGGTGCTCTGGTCCGCCGGTCCGCCGCCTGGCCGGGCGAGCGGGTCAGCGGGCCCCGCGACCGCCGCCGTGAGCGGCCGCGGCGCGGGCCTGCCGCTGCCGTGCGCCACCCGCGCGTCCCCTGGCGGGGGCCCCGGTCCCCGCGGCGGTCCGCTCCCGCCCGTCGGGCGGCGGGCCGGGGTGGCGGATAAGGGTTTGCCCCGGACGGGGGGTGACTCGGAGAATGCCTGGCCATGGGACATCTGGAAGCCGCGCACCTGGAGTACTACCTCCCCGACGGGAGGGCGCTGCTCGGCGACGTGTCCTTCCGGGTGGGCGAAGGGGCCGCCGTCGCCCTGGTCGGCCCGAACGGCGCGGGCAAGACCACCTTGCTGCGGCTGATCTCCGGCGAGCTGAAACCGCACGGCGGCAGTGTGACCGTCAGCGGCGGCCTCGGCGTCATGCGCCAGTTCGTCGGCTCCGTGCGGGACGAGACCACCGTGCGCGACCTGCTCGTCTCCGTCGCCCCGCCCCGCATCCGCGAGGCGGCGAAGGCGGTCGACGAGGCCGAGCACGCCATCATGACCGTCGACGACGAGGCGGCCCAGCTACGGTACGCGCAGGCCCTCGCCGACTGGGCCGAGGTGCGCGGCTACGAGGCCGAGACCCTGTGGGACATGTGCACCACCGCCGCGCTCGGCGTGCCGTACGAGCGCGCCCAGTGGCGGCAGGTGCGCACCCTCTCCGGCGGTGAGCAGAAGCGGCTCGTGCTGGAGGCGCTGCTGCGCGGCACCGACGAGGTGCTGCTGCTGGACGAGCCGGACAACTACCTCGACGTGCCCGGGAAACGGTGGCTGGAGGAGCAGCTCAAGGAGACCCGGAAGACGGTCCTGTTCGTCTCCCACGACCGCGAGCTCCTCGCCCGCGCCGCCGAGAAGATCGTCTCCGTCGAACCGGGCCCGGCCGGCGCCGACGCCTGGGTGCACGGCGGTGGCTTCGCCACCTACCACGAGGCCCGCCGCGAACGCTTCGCCCGCTTCGAGGAGCTGCGCCGCCGCTGGGACGAGAAGCACGCCCAGCTGAAGAAGCTCGTCCTGACGCTCCGTCAGGCCGCCGCCGTCAGCCACGAGATGGCCTCCCGCTACCAGGCCGCCCAGACCCGCCTGCGCAAGTTCGAGGAGGCCGGCCCGCCGCCGGAGCCGCCCCGCGAGCAGGACATCACCATGCGGCTGAAGGGCGGCCGTACCGGCGTACGGGCCGTCACCTGCCAGGGACTCGAACTGACCGGGCTGATGAAGCCGTTCGACCTGGAGGTCTTCTACGGCGAACGGGTCGCCGTCCTCGGCTCCAACGGCTCCGGCAAGTCGCACTTCCTGCGGCTCCTCGCCGGCGAGGACGTCGCCCACACGGGGCAGTGGAAGCTGGGCGCCCGCGTCGTGCCCGGCCACTTCGCCCAGACCCACGCCCACCCCGAGCTCCAGGGCCGCACCCTCCTCGACATCCTCTGGAAGGAGCACGCCCAGGACCGGGGTGCCGCCATGTCCCGGCTGCGCCGCTACGAACTCACCCAGCAGGCCGAACAGACCTTCGACCGGCTCTCCGGCGGACAGCAGGCCCGCTTCCAGATCCTGCTGCTGGAGCTGGCCGGCGCCACCGCGCTGCTCCTGGACGAGCCCACCGACAACCTCGACCTGGAGTCCGCCGAGGCCCTCCAGGAGGGTCTGGAGGCGTTCCAGGGCACGGTCCTCGCGGTCACCCACGACCGCTGGTTCGCCCGCTCCTTCGACCGCTTCCTGGTCTTCGGCTCCGACGGCCGGGTCCGCGAGACCGCGGAACCGGTCTGGGACGAACGGCGGGTCGAGCGGGCCCGGTGACCCGGGCCCGCCCGGCCGGTCCGCCGCGCCGGGTCACCTCCAGCGCAGCAGCGCGCCCATGCCGCCCGCCGCGACCTCGTCGCCGGCCTCCTCCAGCACCGGCGTCAGCGAGACGACCGGCGCGTCCGTCACCACGGCCGCCCGCACCAGCGCGTCATCGGCGCGGGCCGGCCAGGCGTGCTGCTCGCCGATGCTCTTGAGCTCCGTACGGCGGGCCGCCAGCTGGTCCGGGTCCTCGCCGATCCAGACCTCGCGGTGCGTGTCCGGCGCGTCCGGACGGATCAGCAGCTCGGCCAGCCGGTGCTCACGCGCCGCCTGGATCAGCTGCGGCACGCCCTCGATCGCCGCGGCCCGCCGCTCGTCGTCGGGGGCCCGGGCGGCCCGGTAGCGGTCCACGTCGGCCAGCACCCGCTCGCGGACGTGCCGGGCCCGGATGTCCTCCACCTCCTGCGGCAGCAGCCTGCTGCCGATGCCGTGCGCCGCCTCGACGGCCCGGTCCCGCAGCGGCTGGGGCAGCTGCTCGTGCACCGACCGGCACTCGCGCTCCTCCCCGCACAGGATCAGCAGGTCTGCCCCGGTCTCGGCCTGACAGGCCGCGAGGGCCTCGGCGATCTCCCGGGCGTTGTGCTCCCAGGTGTTCTCCACCTTCAGCTGGAAGTGCCGCTCCGACCAGTCGGAGGCCTTCGCCCGGTGCATCGGCCACTGCCGGCTGCCCATCACGTGCCCGGCCTCCTCCTGGAGCACCGCGCTGCGCAGCTCGAAGTCGGCACCGGTGCGGTCGACGTACGCCACCAGCGACACCGGGTCCTCCCCGGCCAGGTCGAGCAGCGGCGTGACGTGCGGCAGCGTGCCCCAGTGCACCAGGCCCTGCGGTGGGGCCTGGGTCAGCGGCACCTGGAGCACGACCTCGCCGTTGCGGGCGAACACGGCCCGGCCGTACGGCTCGGTGCTGTGCCGCAGCGCGTCCACGGTGTCGTACACCGCCCGGCAGGTGGCCTCGTCGGCGCCCTGTTCGCGCAGTTGCCGGGCCACCGCCTCCGCCGTCAGGTGCCGCCGGTGCGCCATGTCCTCGTCGTGCTGCGACAGGTCGACGTAAGCGGAGGCCCAGGACCCCGGATGTTCGTACAGTGGACTCAGGAACGCGAGCTCCATGGATTCCTCCCGGAAATCGCTCGGGGGCAGTGCGTGCCGGGCGGGTACCCGTAGCCCATGAACGAACACGACGAGCGGGGCACCACCATGACCGGAGTCGACCCCAGCCGGCTGGACGACCAGCAGCTCATGAAGGAGCTGGAGACGATCCACCGCACGCGCCACGACACTCTCCTGTACGGCTCGAACGACGCACTGCGGGCCCACAACGAGCGCATGGCGCAGCTGGAGGGCGAGTACCTGCGCCGCAACCCCCGCCGCCTGGTGAGCGCCGCCCGCACCCGCGAGGGCGCCCGTGAGCGCGGCTGCGGCGAGGCGGCGGCTCCGGGCACCACCGGCACCTGACGCCCTCCACGGGACGAGGCACCACACGAAGGGGCCGGCCCTGACGGGCCGGCCCCTCACATCCCGCGGCCGGTCAGCCGGCCTCGCCGGCGAACACGTGCAGGAACGCGTCGCAGAACGCCTTCAGGTCGTCCGGCTTGCGGCTGGTCACCAGCTGGTTGGAGCCGTGGTCGCAGATCTTCACCTGCTCGTCCACCCAGGTGCCGCCGGCGTTCCGGATGTCCGTGCGCAGACTCGGCCAGGAGGTCAGCACCCGGCCGCGTACGACGTCCGCCTCCACCAGCGTCCACGGCGCGTGGCAGATCGCGGCCACCGGACGGCCCCGCTCGAAGAAGTCCTTCACGAACGCGACGGCCTTCTCGTCCATCCGCAGGAAGTCCGGGTTGGCCACCCCGCCCGGCAGGACGAGACCGCCGAACGACCCGGCCGACGTCTCACCCACCACCTCGTCCACGGGGAACGTGTCCGCCTTGTCCAGATGGTTGAACGCCTGGATCTTCCCGGACTGGGTCGACACCAGCACCGGCTCGTGCCCGGCACCGGAGGCCGCCTCCCACGGCTCGGTCAGCTCGACCTGCTCGACGCCCTCGGGTGCCACCAGAAACGCGATACGCATGATCCTCAGTTTCCTTTCACTCTCCGTAGTGCGGCCCGGCGGGCCCGGGCCCGGCGCTTGTCAGCCCGGGCCGCCCGCCGGCAGCGCACCAGTTCCTCCCCGTACGGCAGCAGCACGCACGCGCCGATCAGGAGGCCGATGCCCGCCAGGTAGCCGGGCGACAGCGGGCGCCTGCGCGGCACCAGACGCCACGCGTCCGGATCCCCGCGCCCGCCGCGCAGCAGCGACCGCACCTGGTCGGCGTGCAGGCACATCAGCGAGGCCAGCCCACCGAACGGCAGCGACTCCAGAAAGCTGTGGATGTGCTGTTCGAGGGGTTTGACCTCACGGTCGCTGTGGACGGCGGTCCGCACGTCCCACAGGGCCGTCGCCTCGTGCACCGCCGCCGCGCCCAGCTGCACGGACAGCAGCAGCGGATTGACCTCGTAGCGCAGGGTGAGCGCGATGGGCAGGCCCACCTCGGCCATCATCAGCGAATGGATCAGGGACTCCTTCGTCCCCGCCGTCTCCTCGATCCGGGTCCGCCGGTGCATCGCCCAGTCGGCGAGCCCCGGCACGAACCAGCCGGGCAGCAGCCCGTACAGCAGGAACCGGGTGGTCGCGTCCCCCACGTCGACCGTGGTACCGCGTGCGATGTCGGCCGCCTGGTCCTGGCTCATGCGCCGCCCACCACCGCCTCGGCCAGCTGCTGCACGTTCTCGTACCGGCCGCCGTGCGGCAGCTCGGCCACCGCGTCGATCAGCCCGCCGGGCGCGTTGCTCCGGCGCAGCGCCCGGGCCAGCTCGCCCGGCTTCGCGGGGAAGGCGTGCCGGCTCAGATGCCGGGCCAGCTCCAGCCGGGTCCGCTCCAGCGACGCCGGGGACCCCAGACCGCCCACCGGTCCGCTCCACACCTCCGGATCGTCGTCCGCGGCCGGCTCCGGGTCGTGCCACTCCTCGACGCGTGTGGGATGGCCGGACCGGAGCAGCCCCTTCAGTTCATGCTTCATCTCGTCGTCCCGGTGGACGCTCAGCCGGTCACTGCCTCGCTGCATGTCTCCCTCCAGAGGGTCGAAGGTCCGCACCGCGTACCCGGTACCGGGCGTCCGACACAGGGTCGGCGCCGCCCGGCCACCGCTCGGCCTAGTGCTTCTGCCGGCCCGGCAGGAACTCCTGCACCTTCGCCTTCAGCCCCTGCTTGACCATCGCGCCCCGGTCGGCGTCGCCCTTGAGGATCGACGCGGCCGTGGCCTCCATCTGCTCCCAGCTCGCGTGCGGCGGGATCGGCGGTACGGCGGGGTCGGTGAGGAACTCGATCACCGCCGGTCCGTCCGCGTCCAGGGCGGCCCGCCAGCCCGCCTCCACGTCCTCCGGCTTCTCCACCCGCACGCCGGTCAGACCGAGCGACCGGGCGAACGCCGCGTACTGCACGTCCGGGATCGACTGCGACGGCAGGAACGACGGGGCGCCCTCCATGGCCCGCATCTCCCAGGTCACCTGGTTCAGGTCCTGGTTGTTCCACACGGCCACCACGAGCCGCGGATCCGACCAGCGGTCCCGGTACTTCGCCGCCGTGATCATCTCCGCCAGGCCGTTCATCTGCATGGCCCCGTCCCCGACCAGGGCGACCACCGGCCGGTCCGGGTGCGCGAACTTCGCCCCGATGGCGTACGGCACGCCGGGGCCCATCGTCGCCAGCGTCCCGGACAGCGAACCGCGCATGCCCGGCCGCATCGTGATGTGCCGCGCGTACCAGTTGGCGACCGAACCGGAGTCGGAGGTGAGGATCGCGTTGTCCGGCAGCAGCGGGTCGAGTGCCCGGGCCACGTACTCCGGGTTGATCGGGTCGGCCGACAGCCCGGCCCGCCGTTCCATCGTCTCGTGCCAGCGCTTCACGTTCGCGCAGACCGTGTCGTACCACTCGCGCCCGCGCCCCTCCGCCTTCAGCAGCGGGATCAGCCGCCGCAGCGTGGCCCGGGCGTCGCCGACCAGGTTCACCTCGTACGGGTAGCGCATGCCGATCATGTGCGGGTCGATGTCGATCTGCACCGCCCGCGCCTTGCCGAAGTCCGGCATGAACTGGGTGTACGGGAAGGACGAACCGATCGTCAGCAGCGTGTCGCAGTCCCGCATCATCTCGTACGACGGCCGGCTGCCCAGCAGCCCGATCGGCCCGGTCACGTACGGCAGTTCGTCGCTCAGCACGTCCTTGCCGAGCAGCGCCTTCGCCACCCCCGCGCCGAGCATCTCGGCGACCTCGCGGACCTCGGCGACCGCGCCCGCGGCGCCCTGCCCGATCAGCACGGCGACCTTGTCGCCCGCGTTCAGCACGTCCGCGGCCCGGCGCAGCGCCTCGTCCGTCGGGGTCGCCGTGTAGTCGCTCATCCCCAGGCTGGAGGGCACCATCTTGAACTCGTGCGTCGGCGGCGAGTAGTCCAGCTCCTGCACGTCGCCGGGGATGATCAGCGCGGTCGGGCAGCGCCGGGCGTAAGCCGTCCGGATCGCCCGGTCCAGCACGTTCGGCAGCTGCTCCGGCACGGTCACCGTCTCGACGAACTCCGAGGCGACGTCCTTGTACAGGGTGTGCAGGTCCACCTCCTGCTGGTACGAACCGCCCATCGCCGTCCGGTTGGTCTGCCCGACGATCGCCAGCACCGGCACATGGTCCAGCTTCGCGTCGTACAGGCCGTTGAGCAGATGGATGGCCCCCGGTCCGGAGGTCGCCGCGCACACCCCGATCCGGCCGCTGAACTTCGCGTACCCGACCGCCTCGAACGCGGACATCTCCTCGTGCCGGGACTGGATGAACCGCGGCTGGTCCTCGGCACGGCCCCAGGCGGCGAGCAGCCCGTTGATGCCGTCACCCGGGTAGCCGAAAACCTGCTCCACCCCCCAGGCGCGCAGGCGCTCGAGGATGTGGTCCGAGACCTTGGTGCTCATGGAGAGACCTCCCGGTGGAGTGCGAAGCGGACGATCCGGTCAGCGGTTACCGAGTGACCTGCGCGGGGGGCGGAAAACCTCGGGGGCGGGTACCGGGGCGGGTTCCGGACGCCCGGGACGTGCCGCCGGCCGGACCGTCACCCGGCCGGCCCCGTGCGTCCCGCGAATGGGCTCCGGCCGCGCGCGGTACGGCGGTACGCGGGCTGTCATGGCAGCGAGGGCACGGGCCCCGTGCCCCCGTCACCCGGGCACCGCACGGTGCCGCCGACGCCGGTGTACGGCCGCCGCACCGCGCGACCGGTACGCCGGTGGACGCCGTGCGTACCGGCGCCCGGCCGGTCCCGCCGCTGCCCGTTGTCCGCCGTCCGCCGCCCGTCGAGGAGCCCCTCCCATGCGCCGCACCGTCCGCGCCCTGTCCGCCGCCCTCGCCGCCGGTGCGGTGCTCGTCCTCACGGGCCCGGCCGCCGTCGCCGGCCCCGCCCCGGGCACCCGCACGGCTCCCGTGTCCTGTGACCCCGCCGGGGCACCGGTGCCGGTCACGCTGTCCGCCGTCACCGGCCCCGCCGCCGCCCGGACCGCCGACGGCCCCTGTCCCGCCGCCCCCGGGACCCCGGGCAGGTCGTCGGCCGGCGGCCACCCCGTCACCCGGAGCGGCGAGGCCCCCACGGCTCCGGCCACGGCCTGCGTGGACGGCACGCCGTGCGGCCCGGACGGCCCGCCGACCGCCGGGCGGGAGGGCGCGCAGGCCGTACCCGGACCACGGGACGGAGCCGGGGACCCGGGCGCGGGAACCGGGCCGGGCGAAGGGTGGGACGGCACCGGGCAGGAGGGCCTTGGTCAAGAGGGCCTCGGCCAGGACGGTGCCGGCCGGGTCGGCGCGGGCGAGGCGGGGTCCGGACAGGTGACCGGACCGGACGGCGGGGGCGAGGCGGGAAACGGGCGGGAGAACGCCGGCAGGGATCCCGCCGGGACGGGCAAGGACCCCGGCGGGACGGGCAAGGACCCCGGCGGGCAGGACGGGTCCGGGCGGGAGTGCGCGGGGGCGGGAGCCGGTGCGGCGGCGGACGCCTGCGGTCATGACGGCCAATGGTGCGCCGAGTCCCGGGACGGAGGCTGCTCGGACGGCGGTACCTGCCGCGAGTCCGACGGCTCCGGCACCTGCGCGCCCGCCGGCGTCCAGCACGGCGTGGACGCCGGACAGGGCGGCACCTTCGGCGACTCGGTCCCCGCCCTGGCCGCCGGCGCAGCCCTGATCGCCGCCGCCTGCGCGGGTGCCGTCTACCGGCTGTCCGGCCACCGGCGGTTCCGGGGAGACGCACACGCGGGGATGTGATCCGGGCAACTTCCGGCGCCGCCCATGGAGGTCCGTCCGGCGGGTACACACCTCCCGAGGGCACCGACGGGGGACCTCACCGGAACCGCCCGCCGCACGAGCCGGTCCCGGACACCCCACCACGCGGCACGGCACGGACGACGAGACGGACACCCGCCCAGGCAGGTCGGAGATCCACACGGCACACGCGGACGGCACAGCGGCCCCCGACGACGGCACGGCCCGAGGCGGGCGCCACGACGGCACACGGACTGCGCGGAGGCGGACATGCGGCGGACGGACCCCGGAGAAGGCCACGGTCCCGTCCGGTACGGTCCGCCGCTCCCCGGCGACGGGTTGCCCGTGCTTCCCGAACTCTCCGCCGTGCTCTGTGCCGCCGCGAGCCGCGCCGACGCCCACCCCGTCGGCGGCGCCCCCGCGCTGCTGGAGGCGGCCTGCGGTTACTGGACCCGCCGCGGCCTGCCCTGTGTGCCCGACCAGGTGGCCGCCGGACCCGGCGCCCCCGCCCTGCTGCTCGCCCTGACCGCCGCGCTCGCCGGCGACGGCGCCGACGTCCTCGTGCCCCGGCCCTGCCCCGCCTGGTGGGCCCCGTACGCCCGCGTCCTCGGCCGGCCCGTCTACCACGTGCCGACCCCGGCCGAGGGCGGCGGCGTTCCCGACCCGTACGCCCTGCTGGAGACCGTCCGCCGGGTCCGCGCCGAGGGAGGCGACCCCCGGCTGCTGGTGCTGTCCGTCGCCGACGACCCCACCGCCACCGTCACCCCGCCCGAACTGCTGCACGAGACCGTCGAGGCCGCCACCGCCGAGGGCCTGTACCTGGTCAGCGACGAGACCTGGCGGGACACCCTGCACGCTCCGCACGACACCGTCCTGCTCAGCCCCGCCGAGATGTGGCCGGCGCAGGTCACCGTCGTCACCGACCTGGCCGGCTCCCTGCTGCCGCCCGGCTGGCCCGCCGCCGTCGCCCGCTTCCCGGCCACCGACGGCGGACGGCGCCTCCACGCGCGCGTGCTCGACATCCTCACCGCCCTCGGCGCCCGCCTCCCCGCACCGGTCGCGGCGGCCGCCGGCTACGCCCTGGACGAGCCGCCGCCCGTCGTCGAACGCCGCGAGGCCACCGTACGGCTGCACGCGGGCGTGGCCGCCGCCGCGCACGCCGCCGTCGTGGCCGCCGGCGCGCTCGCCCGGCCCCCGCAGGCCGGCCGGCACCTGTACGCCGACCTCGGCCCGCTGCGCGAACCGCTCGCCGCCCAGGGCGCCACCGACGCACAGGAACTGGAGGACCTGCTCGGCGCACGGCTCGGGATGCCCGCACCCGGCGGCCACCGCTTCGGCGACGACCTCGCGGCGCTGCGCGTCCGGCTCGCCACCGGACCGCTGCTGGGCGCCACGGACGAGGAACGCACGGAATGCCTCACCTCACCCGCACCGTTGGAACTGCCACACGTGCACCGTGCGTTGACCTCCTTGAGGTCGGCCTTCGACGATCTCCGCGACGACGCTCAGCGATGGGAGCCTCCTCGATGACGCAGCAGACGCAGCAGACGCATGAGCCCGGCGCGGCCACGACGACGGCGGTGGCAGCCGGCGAACCCGCCGCGCCGGCCCCCCTCGCGCCCCCTTTCCCGCCCCTGGCCGAGCCCCGCCCGCTCGGCGAACTCCGGGTCTGGCCCCGCACGTTCCACGACCGGCTCACCGCGCCGCTGCCCGGCCTGAAGGCCCTCGCCCGCTTCGCCCGCGAAGGCGCCGTGCGCCCCGGGCCCGACGGCCTCGCCGACATCCCGCGTCTGCCCTACGCCCCCGCCCCGCTGCCCCGCGTCGACACCCGCACCCTGGCCGTCACCTGGGCGGGACACGCCAGCTGGATCGTCCGCATCGGCGGCCTGACCGTCCTCACCGACCCCGTCTGGTCCCGCCGCATCCTCGGCACCCCGGCCCGCATCACCCCCGTCGGCGTGCCCTGGGAGAGCCTGCCCCGCGTCGACGCCGTCGTCATCAGCCACAACCACTACGACCACCTGGACGCCCCCACCCTGCGCCGACTCCCGCGCGACACACCGGTGTTCGCGCCCGCCGGTCTCGGCCCCTGGTTCCGCCGCCGCCGGTTCACCCGCGTCACCGAACTCGACTGGTGGGAGGGCGCCGAACTCTCCGGCGTCCGCTTCGACTTCGTCCCCGCCCACCACTGGTCCAAGCGCACCCTCACCGACACCTGCCACAGCCTGTGGGGCGGCTGGGTCCTCACCGACCCCGACGGGCAGCGCCTCTACTTCGCCGGCGACACCGGCTACGGCCACTGGTTCTCCCGCATCGGCCGCCGCTACCCCGGCATCGACCTCGCCCTGATGCCCATCGGCGCCTACGACCCCCGCTGGTGGCTCAGCGACGTCCACTGCGACCCCGAGGAAGCGGTCCAGGCCACCCTCGACCTCGGCGCCCGCCGCATGGCGCCCATGCACTGGGGCACGTTCATCCTCGCCGCGGAACCGGTCCTGGAGCCGCTCACCCGGGTGCGGACGGCCTGGGAGAAGGCGGGGCTGGAGCGCGAGGACCTGTGGGACCTGCCGGTCGGCGCCTCAAGAGTGCTGGACTGACTCCGCGCCCCCGCGCGGCCTCACCCGGCGGCCCGGACCCGCCGCCACACACCGGGCGCCGCGCTGATCAGAACCGTCAGCACCACCGCGACCACCACCCCCTCCCACGGCTCGGCGAACAGCGAACCCCCGAGTATGCCGATCACCTGGTAGGTGGCCGCCCAGGCGAGACAGGCGGGCAGGTTCCCGCGCGCGAACCGCCTCAGCGGCCACTCCGCCATCAGACAGGCCAGCATCACCGGTATCCGCCCGGCCGGCACCAGCCGGGACAGCACCAGCACCGCGATCCCGTGCTCGGCCAGTTTCCCCCGCGCCTGCGCGAGCCGTTCCTCCGGCGCCCGCGACCGTATCGCCTCCAGCCACCGCGAGCCGTTCTTCGACCGCATCCCGCGCCGCCCCAGCCAGTACAGCGCCGCGTCCCCCAGGAACGCGGCCAGCGACGCCGTCAGGAACACCGACGCCAGCGAGAGCGGCGCCGTCTGATGGAACGCCACCACCGCAGCGGAACTCACCAGCGCGCCCGTCGGCACGACCGGCACCAGCGCCCCGATCAGCACCAGCAGGAACAACGACGGATAGCCCATCACCTGCTGCGCCGACCCGGGCGTCACCGCCCGCGACGCGTCGGCGAGCCACGTCACCGCGCGACCTCCAGCCGCACGCTCTCCCCGTGCCCCAGCTTGTGCACCGCCACCCCCGGCGCGGCCACCGCCGCCAGCCGCACGAACTCGTCACCCGGCGCGTGGAACTCGTGCGGGCGCACCGCGTCCATGCCGACCGGCCAGTACGTCCCGTAGTGCACCGGCACCGCCATCCGCGGCCCCAGCCGGGCCAGCGCGCGGGCCGCGCGGCCCGCGTCGAGATGGCCCTCCCCGAGATACGGCCCCCAGCCGCCCACCGGCAGCAGCGCCACGTCCACCGGCCCCACCCGCTCGGCCATGTCGTCGAACAGCCCGGTGTCCCCGGCGAAGTACGTCCGCGCCTCGCCCTCGACGACGTAGCCCAGCGCGGGCGAGCGGTGCGGACCCACCGGCAGCCGCCGCCCGTCGTGCAGCGCCGGCACCACCCGCACCAGCAGCTCGCCGATCCGCACCTCGTCCCCGGGGACGACCTCGGTGATCCGCAGCTGCCGCAGCCGGCGCAGACCGGGCACCGCCCGTGGTGCGCCCCGGGGCACGAGCAGGCGCGTGCCCGGTTCGAGACTGGCCAGCGACGGCAGGTGCAGATGGTCGGCGTGCAGGTGGGAGACGAGCGCGGCGTCCGCGCGGCGGGCCCCGGGGGGCGGCACCGCACCCCGGCGGCGCCGCAGGTGCGCCAGCCGCCGGGCGAACAGGGGGTCGGTCAGCAGGCGTACGTTCGCATCCTCCAGCGCACAGGTGGCGTGACCCCACCACGTGATCTCCACCGGCACCTTCTTCGCCTCCTTCACGCGACTCCCCGAAGCCTACGGGCAGGAGTAGGGTCGGCGGCGAAACCCGGAGGTGAGGGGGACGCCATGGGACAGCCGCGGGGTGCCTTCGGGGCGCTCACGACCGTGCGGGTCACCGCGATCGCCAGCCTCACGCCCCTGGAGGAGCTGGAGGCCGACCCCTTCCTGGTGGACTCGCGCAGCCAGCACGCGATGTGCGCCCGCTGGGCCGCCGAGCGCGGCCTGGTGGTCGCCCGGGAACTCCTCGTCGGCGGACTGCGTTTCGACCACTGCGCCCTCTGGGACGGGGTGCGGCCCGGGGTGGACGTGTTCGTCGCGCCCAGCCTCCGGGTGCTGCGCAGGGCCCTGTCGTCGGTGGAGGAGTTCACCGCCGAGTGCGCGCGGCGGGGCGTGCGCGTGGAGACGGTGGGGCGGGCCGAGCCGGCGTACGACGCGCAGATGAAGGCGCGGGTGCACCGCCGGCTGTCCATGCCGACGGCCGGCTACGACGGACGGTGACCCCGCCCCGGCCCCGCTCCCGATGACCCGCCGGGGCGGACGACCGCGCGTGTGACAAGGTGGAGCCGGGCTCGATCGGGCCGGTGAAGCGGGAGGAGGCCCCCCGGCCACAGGGCGGGGGAGGGCCGGGACGTGAGGTGTGCGGGGCGTGGGCGGGGTGCGGTGGCGACGGATCGCCAGTCAGGTCGGGCGCAGTATCGCCGTATGGGCGGTCTCCACGGTCACCATGCTGGTCCTCGCCGGGATCCTGCCCGACTTCCAGCTCCAGTCCGCCGACGGTGACAGCGCCACCCGCATCGCCGTGGCCGCCGCCTGCGGTGCCGGCGCCTTCGGCATCCTCTCGGCCGTGGTCTGGCCGCTCCTGGTCCGCCTGCTGCTGCTCGTCCCCGCCCTCGTCCTCGGCCTGCTGGTCTTCTTCCTCAACGGCTCGCTGCTGCTGCTCGCCCTGCGCATCAATCCCTCCGGGCGCGGCGAGGCCGCGCCCGAGACCGCCGTCATCGTGGCCGCCGTGATGTCCGCCGTCGCCTCCGCCACCGGCGCGGCCCTCGCCGTGCGCGACGACGAGACCTACCGGCGCCGCCTGCACCGCCTCGCCACCCGCAGCAGACGGGCCCACCCGCCCTGCCCCACCGCGCCCGGACTGCTGTGCGTGCAGCTCGACGGCGTCGGCCACGACGTCCTGGTCGACGCGGTCCGCAAGGGGCTGATGCCGACGGTGGGCCGCTGGCTGTCCGGCGGCGACGGCGTACGGCCGGCGAGCGGGGGCGAGCGCACACCGCCGGCGGACGGCACCCCGCGGCCGGCGGCCGGCCGGGTACGGCCCACCCACCGCCTCACGCCCTGGCGCACCGACTGGTCCAGCCAGACCGGCGCCAGCCAGCTCGGCATCCTGCACGGCAGCACCTTCGACGTGCCCGCGTTCCGCTGGTACGAGAAGGACCGGGGCGAGGTGATGGTCTGCAACCGGCCGACGAGCGCCGCCGAACTGCAGCGCCGGGCCGTCCGGCGCACCGGCGACGGCGGACTGCTCACCGCCGACGGCGCCAGCCGGGGCAACCTGTTCAGCGGCGGCGCCGGTGAGCAGGCCCTCGTCCTGTCGATCGCCACCCGTCGCCGCGGTCCGGCGAACCGTTCCCGCGCCGGGTACTTCGCCTACTTCCGCGACCCGGCGGGCGCCGTCCGCACCGCGCTGTCGTTCGTCGCCGAGGTGGGCCGCGAGATCGGCCAGTCCACCCGCGCCCGTCTGCGCGGAGAGCGCCCGCGCGTCGGCCGGGGCGGCCTCTACCCGTTCGTCCGCGCCTTCGCCACCGTCGTCGAACGGGACGTCGTCGTCGCCGCGGTCATGGGCGACATGCTCGCCGGCCGCACCGCCGTCTACGCCGACCTCGTCGCCTACGACGAGGTCGCCCACCACTCCGGCCCGCGCAGCCGCGACGCCGAGAAGGTCCTGCAACGCCTCGACCGTTCCCTCGCCCTCCTCGAACGGGTCGCCGAACACGCCCCGCGCCACTACCGGATCGTCGTCCTCTCCGACCACGGACAGAGCCCCGGCGAAACGTTCCGCGCCCGCTACGGCCTCACCCTCGGCGACCTGGTCCGGGCCGGCTGCGGACTGCCCGTCCCGCGCCGGGCCCAGCGCACCCGCAGCGGCGCCGAGGCCCGCGCCGCCGTCCGCGCCGCCCTGCGCCGGCCGGTCGAGGAGGAGGGCGAGCACCACCGCCCCTCCCGCCGCTCCGAGCCGATCGTGCTCGCCTCCGGCAACCTCGGCCTGATCTCCTTCCCGGACGTCCCGCACCGCATGACCAAGGAGGAGATCGACGCCCGCCACCCCGCCCTGCTCACCACCCTCGCCAACCACCCCGGCATCGGCTTCCTCCTCGTGCGCAGCGAGGAGCACGACGGCGTCGTCCTCGGCGCCTACGGTGCCGAGATACCCCTGGCCGAACTGGACGACGACGCCGGTCCGCTGGCCCGCTTCGGCCCCGGTGCCGCCGACGCCGTCCGCCGCACCCACTCCTTCCCGCACACCGCCGACATCATGGTGAACTCCGCCTACGACCCCGCCGACGGCGAAGTCCTCGCCTTCGAGGAACAGATCGGCTCGCACGGCGGGCTCGGCGGCGCCCAGTCCCACCCGTTCCTGCTCTCCCCGCACGAGCTGTCCGCGCCGGCCGGGGACGGGGAGGAACTGACCGGCGCCGAGCACGTCCACCACGTGCTGCGCCGCTGGCTGAGCGAGCTGGACGGGCCCCAGGTGCCGCTCACCGAGGCGGTGGAGGAGGAGCGGGCCGCCTGACGTCCGGCGGCGTCCGCGGGGACGTCACCTGCCGTTCACGCCCCGTGGACCGGTCTGCGGAGTGCGACGAGCCCGGATGTGATCGGATAGGGGCATCCGGGAACCCCGGAACCGCGACACTCGCGAAAGGAAGCATCGTGGCAACCACGCGCACCGCGCACACCGTCTGGGAAGGCAACCTGCTCGAAGGCAACGGCATCGTCACCTTCGACTCCTCCGGCATCGGCCAGCAGCCGGTCACGTGGGCCTCGCGCGCCCAGGACGCGAACGGCAAGACCAGCCCCGAGGAGCTGATCGCCGCCGCCCACTCCAGCTGCTTCTCCATGGCGCTCTCGCACGCCCTGGCCGGCGCCGGCACCCCGCCCACCCGGCTGGAGACCAACGCCGACGTCACCTTCCAGCCCGGCGAGGGCATCACCGGCATCCACCTCACCGTGCGCGGCGAGGTGCCCGGCCTGGACGCGGACGGCTTCCGGTCCGCCGCCGAGGACGCCAAGAAGAACTGCCCGGTCAGCCAGGCCCTGACCGGTACGACGATCACCCTGACGGCCGAACTGGCCTGACGCCCGCCAGGGTCTTTCGTTCGGATCAGGCCGGATCAGGGCGCGGTGCCAGGGCCCGCGAGCCCGGCATGATCCGAACGAGAGGCAGCCCTGGGCCCGGCTGCCGCGCCCCCGCCCGGGGGCGCGGCACACGGTCACGGGGGCGTACCGGCGGACGCGGCGGGCAGGGTGGCGCAGACCGCGCCCAGCACGCCCGCGTACGGCGTGCCGTAGTCGGTCAGCCGCGCGCGCAGCCGCTCCAGGCCGTCGCGGTACTCGCTCAGCAGGCCGGTGTCGCCGGTCCGCGCGGTGAACTCCAGCACCGCCGGCAGGAAGTCCGGCAGCTCCTCGCCGCTGCACTCCAGGCCGTGCCGGCGGTAGACGTCCTGGAAGCGGACCAGGGACGTCCCGTGCCGCCCGGTGCCGCCGTCGTGCCACCGGCTCAGGTACAGGCTGTGCCGGTTCCCCAGGTCGAAGACCCGTACGTAGTGCGCGGCCAGCTCCCGCCGTGGGGTGACGGCCGCGTGGTCGGTGAACGCACGCAGCTGCGGGGCGGCCTCGCGCAGCAGCGGAAGCCGGGCGATCAGGTCGTCGTCCGGGTAGGTCAGGCACAGCGCCGCCGCCTGGTAGAGCACCGCGTCCGAGGGCATCGGGCCTCCTTCGCGTCGTCGGCACGGACCCGCCGGCCCCGTCGGGGCCGCACCCCCCGCGGCACTACTCAGAACCTAGGGGCGGCCCCGGGAACGCACCCGTCCGCAGACCCGTACGGGTCACGCCGGACCGGGCCGCCCGGGACTCAGAGGCTCTCGCGATGCTCCCGCAGCAGCTTCAGCGTGCGCTGGGCGGACGCGGCCCGGGCCGTCATGTGGTCCAGCACCTCCAGGTGCGCGGCCACCTCCTGGCGCGAGTCCAGGTAGAGGGCGCCCGTCAGGTACTCGGTGAACACCATGTCCGGCAGCTCCGGCTCGGCGAACCGGAACAGCGTGAACGGCGCGTACGTACCGGGGTGCGGGCCCGCCGCGAACTCGGCGATCTGGAGCGTGACCCGGTCCCGCCCGGCGTACTCCAGCAGCCGGTCCAGCTGGTCCCGCAGCACCTCGGGCCGCATGCTCACCGGACGCCTGAGCACCGTCTCGTCCATGATGACCCACAGGTGGGGCGGGTCCTCCCGTTCCAGCAGCCGCTGCCGCTCCATGCGCAGCGACACGTGCCGTTCGACCGTCTCCGGCGAACTCTGCCCGATCGTCCCCGCCTCCAGCACCGCGCGCGCGTACTCCTCGGTCTGCAGCAGACCGGGCACGAAGTGCGGTTCGTAGGAGCGGATGACCCGGGCGGCGCCCTCCAGGCTGACGTACAGGCTGAACCAGTCCGGCAGCACGTCGTGGAACCGCTGCCACCAGCCCGGCTGGTTCGCCTCCTCGGCCAGCCGCACGAACGCGTCGGCCTCCTCCTCGGGCACCCCGTAGGTGGTCACCAGCACCTGGACGTAGGGGATCTTCAACGCGACCTCGGCCATCTCCATCCGCCGTACGGTCGCCGACGCCACCCGCAGGACCCGGGCGGCCTCCTCACGGCTGAGGCCCGCGGCCTCCCGCAGTTCCTGCAACCGTTTGCCCAGCACCACCTGGCCCACGGTGGGCGCAGCCCGCCGCTCACTCACCGCCACGCCCTCCCCTGCGCACCGATTTCACGCGGGGTGCAGTCTGTCACGTGAGTGCCGTCTCGCACACGTGCCCGAGGCAAGGATCCTTCAACCCGCGTGGGTGTGCAGGTACTTGGCGGTCGCCGGGTCCGCCGGCAGGAACGTCTCGATGGCGAGCTCGGCGACCGTGACGTCCATCGGGGTGTTGAACGTGGAGATCGAGGACACGAACGACAGGGTCCGCCCGGCGTGCTCGATGCGCAGCGGCAGCGCGAAGTACGGCACCGGCTCGGCCGGTTCGCCGCCGGCCGGCTCCTCGGGCACCGGATAGGCCGCCACCTCCTCGTACAGGGCGCGGAGCCGGTCCGAGCGGTGCAGGGCGATCTCCCGCTCCATCTGGGCCAGCAGATGCCCGCGCCACTCCCGCAGGTTCCGGATGCGCGGCGCCAGCCCCCGCGGGTGCAGGGTCAGCCGCATCGCGTTCGGCGCCGGGACCATCAGCTCCTCCGGCACGCCGTCCAGCAGCAGGGCGATGCCCCGGTTCGCGGCGACCACCGTGTACCCGGCGTCGACCACCAGCGCCGGATACGGCTCGTAGCCCCGGATGAGCCGCTCCATGCCGTCGCGCAGCGCGTCCAGCGCCGGGTCGTCCAGCGGGGTCTCCGGATAGCGTGGCGCGTAACCGGCCGCCAGCAGCAGGGCGTTGCGCTCCCGCACCGGCACGTCGAGCTGCTCGGCGAGCCGCAGCACCATCTCCTCGCTGGGCCGGGACCGGCCGGTCTCGACGAAGCTGATGTGCCGCGCGGAGGAGTCGGCGCGCAGCGCCAGGTCCAGCTGGGAGATCCGCCGCCGCTCCCGCCAGGCGCGCAACAGCGGGCCGACGCCCTTGCCCGTGACGGTGGAAGCGGTGGGGGCGGTGGGAGCGGACGCGGGGAGAGGCATGCCGCCGACCCTAGTCGAGCCCGGGGCGGGGGAACGAGCCGATCGCGCCCCGGACCGCGCCGGTGTGCCGGGCCCCGCGCCGGCGTGGCAGGCTGAACCCGTACCCGCCACGCCCCCGCAAGGGCACGCAGCGAAGGGAGCCCCGGCCATGGCCGTCGAACCGCTGTCGCAGAAGGAGATCGAGGACCGGCTGGCCGAACTGCCCGGCTGGTCGGTGGACGGCGACCGTCTCACCCGCTCCTACCGGCTGGGCTCCCACTTCGCGGCGGCGGCCCTCGTCGTGCACATCGCCGGCATCCAGGACGAGCTGGACCACCACTCCGACCTGACTCTCGCCTACAACACCGTCTCCCTCAGCGTGCACACCCACAGCGCGGGCGGCGCCGTCACCGCGAAGGACTTCGCCCTCGCCCGCAAGGTGGAGGACATCGCCCCAGGCCACGGAGCACACTGAACGATGTGCTCGACTACGACAAGGAAGCCGGCGCCTACGACGCCTCGCGCGGCGGCGAAGCCCGCGCCCACGAGGCCGCACAGGCCGTCCTCGGCCTGATACCCGAAGGTGCGGGCCGTCTCCTCGACGTCGCCTGCGGCACCGGGATCGTCACCCGGCGGCTCGCCGCCGCACGCCCGGGGCTGCGGGTGACCGGCGCGGACCTCAGCCCCGCCATGGTCCACAGGGCGTCGGCCCGGCTGCCCGGCGCGGTCGTACGGGCCGACAGCCGCCGACTGCCCTTCCGCAGCGCCGCGTTCGACGCGGTCACCAGCGTCTGGCTGCTGCACCTGCTGGACGATCCCGAGGACGTGAGCGCGGTCGTCGGCGAGTGCGCCCGCGTGCTGCGGCCCGGCGGGGTGTACGTCACCACGGTCGACAAGGCCGCCGCGCACGACGTCGGCAGCGACATCGACACCGTCCTCGCCGCCCGCCCGCGCCGTCCCGCCGCCGACGCCCCGCGAGCCGTCACCGCCCACGCCACCCGGCACGGACTCGCACCCGCCGGACACGGCTCCTTCCGCGGCGCCGGGCAGGGCCGCAGCCCCCGCACCACCATCGCGGACCTGCGCCGCGGCTGGTTCACCCTGCTGCCGCCCGGGGAGCCGCGCACCGAGGAGTTCGCCGCCCGCCTGGCCGCACTCCCCGACCAGGACCGCCCGCGCCCCGACCCGCGCTTCAGCCTGAGAGCCTTCCGCAAGCCGGCGCCGGCTTCTCCCGGGACACCGTGAACCGGACGCGCGTCCTGCCAACCTCAGCGCAACGAGCGCCCCTCGGAGCCCGGTTGACCCAGCTGCGAGGCGAGGACCGCGGCCTGGACCCGGCGCTGCACGCCCAGTTTGGCCAGCAGGCGCGAGATGTGGTTCTTGACGGTCTTCTCCGACAGGTAGAGCCGCTTGCCGATCTCACGGTTGGTCAGCCCGTCCCCGATCAGCGCCAGGATGTCCCGTTCGCGCGGTGACAGGCCCGCCAACTCGGGCGGCAGCGACGGGTTGCCGGCCGGACCGGCCCGCAGGGAGCGCATCAGCCGGGCCGTGGTCGCCGGGTCCAGCATCGACTGGCCGGAGGCCACGGTGCGGACCGCCGACACCAGGTCGGAGCCCTTGATCTGTTTGAGGACGTAACCGGAGGCCCCGGCCATGATGGCGTCCAGCAGGGCGTCCTCGTCGTCGAACGAGGTGAGCATCAGGCAGGCCAGTCCCGGCATCCGGTCGCGCAGCTCCCGGCAGACCGAGATGCCGTCGCCGTCGGGCAGACGTACGTCGAGCACGGCGACGTGCGGGCGCAGGGCGGGACCGCGGGCGAGCGCGTGCCCGGCGGTGCCCGCGTCACCGACCACACGGATGTCCGGCTCGGTGCCGAGCAGGTCGGCCAGACCGCGCCGGACCACCTCGTGGTCGTCCACCAGGAAGACCCGGATCGGGTCCTGCTCCGTGAAGGTGCGTTTCTCGGGCATGGTGACCTCTTCTTCCCGGGGCGGGCGGGCTGCGGACCGTCCCTGAGCCCGATCATGACCCGCCGGTGCCGTACGCACCAGGGCCGACCGGCCCCACTCGCCCCGGCGCGCCGTGCGGGCCCCGGAGCCGGGGCCCCACCTCGAAGACGCCCGCGAGGCCCGTCACGCGCAGCATGCGCAGGAAGCGGGCGCTGTCCGTGACCAGGCGCAGCCGGCCGCCCCGGGTGAGGACGCGGTTGCGCGCCCGGCACAGCACACCCAGCCCGGCGCAGTCGATGAACTCGGTCGGCCGCAGGTCCAGGACCAGATCGGGGCGCGGACGGGCGGTGAGCGCGTCGAGCCGTGCCGCCAGGGCGGGCGCGGTCAGCAGGTCGATCTCCCCGCGCAGGGCCACCACCGTGGGGCCGTCCTCGTGCGCCGGTGCCGCGGCGGGCCCGGCGAGGAGTGCCGGCGCGGGCGGCTCGTGGTTCTCGGGCATGACACCCAGCGAACCGGCCGCACCCGCGCCCCGGAAGGGCCGAACGGCCCTGACCCCGGCCCCCGTACCGGCCGCCACTCTCGCCGAGGGCCGTCCGTGCCGCCAGGGCCGTACGGCCCCCGACCGGCGGCCGTCGGTCCTGGTCGCGGCCGGTGGGCGGGGGCCGGAACCGCGCGCCGCCCCCGGTGCCGGACCGGATACCGTGGAGACGACCCGTCGGCGCCGGGCCGGCGCGGCGAGGGGGACCTGGAGGCATGTGGTGGACCGCCCGGAGGAGCCCCGCGTACGCCTGCCGCAGCTGAGGCTGGACGAACTGCTGGAGGAACTTCAGGCCCGGATCGACGCGGCACGGGGCACCCGCGACCGGGTGCACAGCCTCCTGGAGGCGGTCCTCTCCGTCGGCCGCGAGCTGGAGCTGGAACAGGCGCTCCGCTCCATCGTGGAGGCCGCGGCCGTGCTCGTGGACGCCGAGTACGCCGCCCTCGGCGTCATCGGACCCGACGGCAGGACCCTGTCGGCGTTCCACACCGTCGGCGTGTCCGAGGCGGAGATCGCCGTGATCGGCCCGTACCCGCAGGGCCACGGCATCCTCGGCGAGCTGATCCGCCACCCCGCACCACTGCGCCTGCCGAAGCTCTCCGAGCACCCCGCCTCGTACGGCTTCCCGCCCGGCCATCCGCCGATGAACAGCTTCCTCGGCGTCCCGATCCGCGTGCGTGACCAGGTCTTCGGCAATCTCTACCTGACCGAGAAGCGCGGGGGCGCGGACTTCGACGAGGAGGACGAGTCGGTGCTGTCGACGCTCGCCGTCGCCGCCGGCGTGGCGATCGACAACGCCCGCCTGTACGAGGAGTCCCGGCTGCGCGAGCGCTGGCTGCTGGCGCAGGCGGAGATCGGCCACCGTCTGATGTCCGGCAGCGAGCGCGCGGAGGCGCTGGAACTGATCGCGGAGCGCGCCCGGGAGATCACGGGGTCGGCCCTGGCGGCGGTGGCGCTGCCCATGGCGGGCACCGGCTCGCTCTCCGTGGAGATCGCCGTGGGCGCGGAGGCGGAGGCACACCGCGGGCTCGTGCTGCCCCCGCAGGACGGCCTGATGGGCCTGGCCTTCTCCGCCGCGGCCCCGGTCACCAGCGACCACGTCGGCCACGACACCCGGATCGCGTCCGAACCCCCGCGCTTCGGCGGTCTCGGCCCCGCCGTGGCGGTTCCCATCGGCACGGGGGAGGGCGGGGTGCGCGGGGTGGTCCTGGTGGCCCGCGAGGCGGGGCGGCCGGTCTTCCTGGCGAAGGAGACCGAGATGCTCCAGGGGTTCGCCGCCCAGGCCGCGATCGCCATGGAACTGGCCGAGCGCCGGCGGGACGCCCAGCAGATCGCGGTGCTGGAGGACCGCGACCGGATCGCCCGGGACCTGCACGACCTCGCCATCCAGCGGCTGTTCGCGACCGGGATGACCCTGCAGAGCGCGGGCCGCTTCATCGAGCACCCCGAGGCCGCCGAGCGGGTCCTGCGGGCCGTGGACGACCTCGACGAGACCATCAAGATCATCAGATCGACGATCTTCGGGCTGCGGACCCGTTCGGGCGCCGCGAGCGGCGGCGGGCTGCGGGCCAGGGTCGTGCGCACGGTGGGCGAGGCGGCCCCCGTCCTGGGCCTCACGCCCAGCCTGCGCATGGAGGGCCTGGTGGACACGGACGTACCGCCCGAGGTCGCCGACCACGTCATGGCGGTGCTCTCCGAGGCCCTCACCAACATCGCCCGGCACGCGCGCGCCGACCGCGCCCGGGTGGTCCTGACGACCGACGGCCGCGAGGTGTGCCTGACCGTCTCGGACAACGGCGTGGGCATCGCACCCGACGGCCGCCGCAGCGGGCTGCGCAACATGGCCGAGCGCGCGGCGGAGCTCGGCGGCAGCCTGGAACTGGCCCGCCCCGACGCCGGCGGCACCACGCTGAGCTGGCGGGTCCCGCTGCCCGGCCGGTGACGGCCCGCGGCCCGCGGACAGGACACCCGGGCCGTTCTCGGCCGTCCCCCGCCCCGGACGGAACGGCGGGGGTACGGCGGTCAGGCCGGACCACCGCTGCCGTACGGGGCGTAGAGATCGAGCAGCCGGACCCGGGAGGCGTGCAGCCGCTGAGCGGCCACCCGCCCCACCCAGGTCGCGATCGCCCGGCCGAACGCGGGGTCCGCCGCGCACAGCGCGCGCACGGCGCAGGCGTCGAACTCCCACGCCCGCACCGGGCTCGTCGCCTCGGCGCCGAGGTGCCAGAGGTACGGCGGGAAGTGCCAGGACCAGCCGATCAGTTCCCCGTGCCCGAGGGTCTCGATGACGGCGGGCCGGCGGCCGGGCACACGCAGGTCCAGGGCGACGGTGCCGGTGCGCACGATCCAGAAGCGGTCGGCGCGCCGGCCCTCCTCGAACAGGCGGGTGCCGGCCTCGAAGGCGGCCTCGCGGGCGAGGCGCATCAGCGGGGGGCGCTGCTCGGCCGGCAGCGCTCGGGACATGACGGTGGCGGAGGTCATCGCGGAGGCTCCCTTCCTCGCTCCCGCCTCCAGGCTGGCCGCGCCCGCCGCCCGTCACCAGGGGCCGCACGGACCCGGACGGGGGCCGTCAGGCCCCGGCACGACAGGACGGGAAGGGCGTCACCCGCTTCTCGCGGATCAGGATTGCGCGGTGCGCGGCTGCCGGCCGCTTCCCCGCGTCTGCAACGCGTCCTTCCCGTCACCACCAGGACACCACGGGAACCACCGTCGCACCAGTGCCGCGGGGTCAGCCGGTCGCGCAGGCCCGGCCGTCCAGGGTGAACGCCGTTGGACCGGTGTTCGCGCCCGACCAGTTGCCTGTGAAGCCGAAGGCGACCGAGGAGCCCGCCGTCACGGTGCCGTTCCAGCTCACGTTCTTCGCCGTCACCGCCGGCCCCGACTGCGTGTGGTCGGCGTTCCACAGGTGCGTGATCCTCTGGCCGTCCGGGAACGTCCAGCCGAGGGACCAGCCGTTCCAGGCCGTCGTGCCGGTGTTGGTCAGCCGTACGTCGGCCTGGAAGCCGCCGGCCCACTGGCCGGTGATCTCGTAGGTGACCGTGCAGGCGCCGGACGGAGGCGGATGCGTACCGCCGCCGCTCCCGCCGTCGCCGGGGCCGGAGGTGTCGCCGTAGACGACGCCCCGGCCGTTGGTCGCGACGTACACCCGGCCGAACACCCGCGGGTCGCCGGTGATCGCCGCGCCCGTCCGGCCCCACTGGTGGGCGTCGTCGTTGACGCGGGTCCAGCTCGCCCCCTGGTCCGTGGAGCGGAAGATGCCGCGCACTCCGGCGATCTTCGCGCTGGTGTAGAGCGTCTGGTACGACGCTCCCGGCGCGGCCTTGCCGAAGCCGATCGTGTCGGCCTGCTCGACGTTCGGCAGCCGGGCGAAGCTCGCGCCGCCGTCCGTGGAGTGCCACAGGCCGTACGCGCCGTCCGTCGCCCCGCCGGCCAGCCAGATGTCGCCCTTCGTGCCGGGCAGCGCCTTGAAGCGCACGCTGTCCCCGGCCGGCAGGCCCGCCGCTGAGGACGCCGTGAAGGTCGCGCCGCCGTCCGTGCTGACGTAGAACGTGCCGGACCTGAAGCCGTAGAAGGTCCTGGGGTCGACGCGGTCCGACTCGACGAGCGCGCCCGCCGGGATGCCGCTCGACGCCGACCAGGAGGTGCCGAAGCCCGTCGCGTACCGCACGCCCGTACCGGCCGGGCTCCACACGAACCGGCTGCCGTCCGCCGCCGCGGCCACCGTGCCGCCGCCCGAGACGCCCGGGGGGTCGGTCCCCGCGAACCAGTGGGCGCCGTTGTCCGTGGAGAACGCGATGTGCGGGCCCGGGGCCAGGTCACCTGCCCGGACCACCGTCGCGGGGTCCGTCTCGGCGAAGTCCAGGCTCGTGGTCGTCGTGAAGGTGGGGGAGGTGTACATCATCGACGGCACCTCGGTGAGGTCCGTGTGCCGGAAACCGCCGATGTCGCCGAGCGCGCTGAACAGCCGGGCGTCACCGGAGGGCGGCGCCGCGAGGTCGTTGACCGCCGTCTCCTCCAGGCCCCGCACCATCGGCTTCACCGTGAACCGGCCGCCGCTGTCCCATT
Organism: Streptomyces sp. NPDC046870; assembly: GCF_040704595.1. Taxonomy (NCBI): domain Bacteria; kingdom Bacillati; phylum Actinomycetota; class Actinomycetes; order Kitasatosporales; family Streptomycetaceae; genus Streptomyces; species Streptomyces sp. NPDC046870. The sequence continues at coordinate 50,204 of NZ_JBEYXM010000027.1, read as the reverse complement.
CGGTGAGGTTCTCGGTGCCGTAGAGCGTGGCGCCCGTCCCGTACATCATCCGGGAGGAGTCGAACGGGTCGATCTCCAGGGCCTCCGTCATCCACCCCAGTTTCGGCGTCTGTTCGGGCGGGGAGGGGTTCGCACCGAAGGTCAGCCAGGGGGAGGAGGACACGTCGATGGTGTACCGGTTCGAGCGGTCCGGGTACGACGTGTAGTCCCAGGCCTTCGTCCAGGTGGCGCCGCTGTCGGTGGAGCGGAAGAGCTGGGTGTCCGGCCACCAGGAGCTGTACGCGGTCGCCATCACGGTGGACGGGTGCCGGCGGTCGACCGTCAGCCCGCTGAAGCCGTAGGAGGTGTCCGCCTCCGCGACCGGGCTGATGTCCGTCCAGGTGCCGGTGGCCGTCGCGTACCGCCACAGCCGCCCCTTGCCGCCGTCGTAGGGACCGCCCTTGTCGCTGTAGGCGAGGTACAGGAACCCGTTCTCCGCGTCCAGCACGCCCTTGTGCGCGAGGTACCCGGTCGGCTGGCCGGCCAGCCGCGTCCAGGTGGCGCCCGCGTCCGTCGAGCGGTAGACCGCGTTGTCCTGGTCGGCTACCCCGACGTAGACGGTCTTCGTCGCGCTCCCGGAGGTCCCCGTGGACTCGTCGAAGGTGACCCAGACGATGCCCTGGTTGTCGCTCGCGTACCCGCTCGTGTCGCTCGGGTCCTGCCGGTAGGTGCCGGGGTTGGGGAAGCTGGTCACCTGCGACCAGGTCGCCCCCGAGTCCGTCGACCGCCACAGGCCCCTGCCGCTGGGCGCGCCCAGGTACAGCACGCTGTCGCGGTTCGGGTCGACCGCCAGCCGCTCGCCCATGCCCCGGCCGGGCATGTTGCCGCCCAGCTTGAAGGGCAGGTCGGCCTTGCGCCAGCTCGCGCCCCGGTCGGCGGAGCGCAGCACCGCGCCGTTCGTCGGGTCCCAGCTGTTGGTGTACGTCCCGACGGCCGCGTACACCTTGTCGGGGTCGACCGGGTCGGAGGCCAGGCTCACCACGCCGGTGTGGCCCCATGCGTTCCAGCCGACCGAGTCCAGCAGCGGCGTCCACGTCTTCGTCCGCTCCTGCCAGCGGTAGGCGCCGCCGATGTCGGTGCGGGCGTAGACCAGGTCCTTCTCGGAGCGGTTGAAGACGATCCCGGGGACGAAGCCGCCGCCGTCGATCCGGGCGTTCTTCCAGGTGTAGGTGTCCGCCGCGAGGGCCGTGCGCGGGGCGGGGCCGGCGAGTGCGGGCGGGGTGCCGGACAGCAGGCCGGCGGCGAGGGCCAGCACGGCGGTGAGGATGCGGGTTCTCCGCATGGCGGGGGTCCTCTCATGACAGGGGGGCGGCCCCCGGTGCGCGTGGGGGCCGCCCCAGAAGAGGTGCCGGTCTATTCCAGGAGCTCCGCGTACGAGCCCATGGCCAGGGCGATGTCCGCCTGGGCCCAGAAGCGGTGGTACGTGAACACGGGCGCGGCGCCGCCCTTGAGGTAGGCCTCGACCTTCGACCAGTTCGGGTCGCTCTTGTAGAAGGACCGCAGCGAGGCGAACGTGGACGACGCGTTGATCGCGTCGCCGTTCGGCATCGTGCCGGTCCAGCCGTTCGGCACGTAGACGCTGTCGCCGAACCGGCTGTAGTCGGTGCGGGTCTCCGGGACGGCGATGCCGAGGCTGTCCTGGTAGTTGTTCCACATGCCGTCCAGCAGCGCCTTCGCCGTGGACTTGGCGGTGGCGTCACCGGACTTGGCGGCGTAGTACGTCAGCGTCTTGGCGTAGGCGGCGGCCACGCCCACGTCGTCGGTGTAGTCCGCGACGGTGACGTGCAGTGAGCTGTTGCTGCCGGGACTCGACGCGTTCCAGGTGTCGGGCTGTCCCGACCACTGGAGGGTGGAGGGGATGCGGTAGGTGCCGTCCGGGTTGATCGTGGTCTTGGACAGCGCCCACTTGACCCACTTGTCGAGGATCGCCTTCGCCGAGGCGTTCCCGGTCTGCTGGTAGTACTCGGCGACCCGTTCCATCGACCACGCCTGGAACCCGAACCACTGGTTGGACGGCGGGTCGTGATAGACGGGCTGCCAGTCGTAGTACATGCCGTAGAAGGTGGACGCGCCGGCCGGCGGGGCGGCGTACCGGCCCTGCCAGCTGTTGGTCGCTCCGCCCGCGATGGCGCCCTCGGACGACTGGAGCCACTGGTAGAACTCCAGCTGCCGCTGGAGGGACTTGCCCCAGTCCGTCGCGCCCGTCGCCGACTTGGGCTTCAGATCGGCGACCGAGCTGAGCGCGTACGCGGCGAGGGGGTTCTGGTAGCCCCCGTGGACATGGCTGGAGCCGATCCGCCAGGCCCAGCCGGCGGAGGTGTCGGTGGCGCCGCCCCAGGCGTAGTACCAGGACAGCAGGTAGTGCGAGGCGTCCTTGCCGGTGCCGGCCGGGCAGGACGGGCTCGTGCAGTTGCCGATCTTCTTGAAGTACTTGTCGTACATCGCGTACCGCAGGTAGTCGCCCATCTTGGCGGCCTTGGCGACCGTCGCGGACACGTCGGCGCTCCTGCCCTGCGCCTTCGCCCACACGTCCGCCCAGTACGCGGCCTGCACGGCGCGGGAGTCCGCGTCCGGGGCGTCGGTGTACTTCCACTGCCTGGCGTAGGAGGAGTCGCCGGTGAACAGGTCCAGGTAGCCGTTCTTGCCGCCGTACTTGAAGGCGTCGCAGGTCGGCTGCGGGACCGTCTCCCAGACGGACTCCTGGGAGCCGCGCTGGAAGGTGTTGATGTACGACGGCCCGGTGGCCGTCGGACCGGCCTCGCACTTGCCGGGCTCGTTGCCGTAGCCGTAGACGTTGTCCACGTCCTGGATCCAGTGCATGCCGTAGACGTCGTCCGTGCCGTACGCCGACTTCAGCTCACCGGCGATCGGGTCCGGGCCGACCGGCACCGACGAGTCGAGTTTCGCCGGGTACTCGTTCGGGGTGTCCAGCTCGGGCGCGTACGTGGCCGGCTTGGAGGCGTTGTAGGAGGAGTTCGTCGGCTGGTCGGCGTGGGTGGGGATCATGTACTTCTCCATGATGTCCCACGCGCCGTTGAACTTCGACCAGTCGCCGGTCACCTTGCCGTACATCGCCTGGAGCCACAGCAGATAGCTGTACGCCTCCGAGGTGGTCTCGTGACCCTGGTCCGGGGCCTCGACGATCAGCGTCTCCACCGAGTGGTACGGGATGCCCTCGGGGGAGAAGTAGCCGTTCGCCGGGCTGGTGATCTTCCCGTACAGGTCGAGGAAGCGGGCGTCGTACGCCTTCGACGCCGGCAGCTCCGTGACCGTGACCGTCGCCTTGGTGTGGCCGGTGGCCGACGCGGTGAAGGTCGCGCTGCCGGTGCCGGAGGAGTCCGCCGTCACGGTCACCGTCTGCGCGGTGTTCCAGTTCGACGGGGTGAAGGTCAGCGAGGAGCCACCCGTCACGGACAGGCCGGTGTTGCCGCTCGTGCGGCTCGTGCTCACCGTGACGTTCGCGCTCGGCTGCGTCGACAGCTTCACCGAGAACGTACCCGACTTGCCTTGCTGGACGCCGAGTTGGGACGGCGAGGCGACGACGGCGGGCCCGGAGGCGACCGTGATGCCGACCGGGGTGGAGGCGGCGGACGCGCCCAGGCTGTCGTACGCCTTCGCCACCAGGGAATGACTGCCCACGGTCAAACTGGAGGTCGAGAGCGAGTACGGCGCGCTGGTGTCCGTGCCCAGCAGCGTGGTGTCGTCGTAGAACTCCACCTTGTCGATGGCCGCGTTGTCGGCCGCCGCCGCGGTCGCGGCCAGCGGCACCGTCTCGCCCTGCGAGTACACCGCGCCCGCGCTCGGGCTGGTCAGCACGGTCACCGGCGGCTGGTGCGCGCCGGCGCAGGTGGTGCCGTTGACGGCGAAGGAGGTGGGGGCGGCGTTGGAGCCGCTGTAGGTGAACTGGGCGCCGGTGGAGACGGCGGCCCCCGTCGCGATCGTGCCGTTGTACGAGGCGTTCTTCACGGTGACCGTCTGGCCCGACTGGGACCAGGTGCCGTTCCAGCCGTTGGAGAGCTTCTGGTTGCCGGTGTAGGCGTACGTCAGCGTCCAGCCGTTGATGGCGTCGGTACCGCGGTTGGTGATCGTGAGGTCGGCGGTGAAGCCGGAACCCCAGTCGTTGGTCTTGTAGTCGACGCTGCACTGCACGGACGCCGCGTGCGCGGCCGGGGTGCCGGTGGCGAGCATCGTCAAAGGCAGGGCGAACGCGGCGGCCGCCGCGGTCCACAGCCGGCGCACGGCTCTTCTCTTACGTCCGGGATCCATGTGCTGGTTCCTCCTTGCGGGCGTGCGGCTCGGGGGAGGTCAAGGCTTGAACCAGTGGGAGCGCTCCCATAGTGGGGACGGGGCCCGGAGCGGTCAAGGTGTTCGAAGAGTCGAAAAGATTCGAGGGGGCCGGTCGAGGAAAAGTCGAGCGGCTCCTCTGGGCAGACCGGCCGCTTGGCGCTACCTTCACTCGCACCAGTGGGAGCGGTTCCGTTCAGTCGACGCGTCCGTCACGGCGCGCCAAGCTGCAAGGAGTCGCTCATGCGACACCCCCCGCGTTCAGTACTTTTAGCCGCCACCGGTGCGGTCGCGCTCGTCGGGAGCGTGGTCGTGCCGGTGGCGGCGGCCCAGGGAGCCACGCCCGCCTGCACGGTGGAGTACACCGTGACCAGCCAGTGGGACAGCGGCTTCCAGGGCTCGGTGAAGGTCACCAACAACCGCACCGCGCTGAGCGGTTGGAAGCTCACCTTCGACTTCGCCGGCGGTCAGAAGGTCGGCCAGGGCTGGAACGCCAGGTGGTCCCAGTCCGGCAGCACCGTCACCGCGGCCGGCGAGGACTGGAACGGCACGCTCGGCACCGGCGCGAGCGTCAGCGCCGGCTTCCTCGCCTCCTGGTCGGGGAGCAACCCCGCGCCGGCCGTGTTCCAGCTCAACGGCACGACCTGCAACGTCGACTCGGAGCCGACCACACCGCCGCCGACGACCCCGCCGCCGTCCGGCGGTACCCCGCCCGCGCTGCGGGTCCTGGGCAACAAGCTCGTGGACGCCGGCGGCAGCACCCGCCGTCTGCTCGGCGTCAACCGCTCCGGCGGCGAGCTCATGTGCGTGCAGGGCCACGGCATCTGGGACGGACCGGTGGACGACGCGGCGGTCGAGGCGATCGCCGACTGGAAGGCCGACGCGGTCCGCATCCCGCTCAACGAGGAGTGCTGGCTGGGCCTGTCCAACGTCAAGCCCGAGTACGGCGGCGCCCACTACATCGCCGCCGTCAAGGAACTGGTGGACCGCGTCGAGGCGCACGGCATGACCCCGGTCCTCGAACTGCACTGGTCCTACGGCCAGTACACCGGGAACTCGGCCGGCTGCACCGACGTGCACGCCACCTGCCAGAAGCCGATGCCCGACATGCGGTACTCCCCGTCGTTCTGGTCGTCGGTGGCCGGCACCTTCAAGGACGACCAGGCGGCGGTGTTCGACCTGTTCAACGAGCCGTATCCGGACCGGGCGGCCTCCAGTGCCACGGACGCCTGGACGTGCTGGCGGGACGGGGGCACCTGCCCCGGCATCCCCTACGAGGTCGCCGGCATGCAGGACCTCGTGGACAGCGTCCGGGCCACCGGCGCCAGGAACGTCATCATGGCCGGCGGCCTGGCGTACTCGAACGACCTCAGCCAGTGGAACGCGTACAGGCCCACCGATCCGGCGGGCAATCTCGCCGCCGCGTACCACGTCTACAACTTCAACTCCTGCGCGAGCGAGAGCTGCTGGAACTCCACCCTCGCCCCGGTGGCCGCCCAGGTGCCCCTGGTGGCCGGGGAGATCGGCGAGAACACCTGCTCGCACGGGTTCACCGACCGGGTCGTGAAGTGGTTCGACGACCACGACCTGTCCTACCTCGGCTGGACCTGGAACACCTGGGACTGCTCCTCCGGGCCGTCCCTGATCTCCGCCTACGACGGCACTCCCACCGCGTACGGCGCCGGGCTGCGCGACCACCTGCGCGCCCTCAACCCGTAGATCCCACCCGTAGATCCCACGGAACCCCGAAGGAACCCGCACTCATGAGTCGTACCAAGACAACACTGCTGGTGGCCCTGGGCCTGCTCGCCGGAGCCTCCGGAACGGCGTTCGCGGCCCTGCCCGGCGGCTCGGGCGCCGCCGTCGCCGCCGCGCCCTGCGCCGTCGACTACAAGATCCAGAGCCAGTGGGACACCGGCTTCACCGCCGCCGTGACCCTCACCAACAACGGCGCCGCCAAGTCGGCCTGGTCGCTGAAGTGGTCGTACGGCGGCACCCAGAAGGTCACGAACGGCTGGAACGCGAAGATCAGCCAGAGCGGTACCGCGGTCACCGCGGCCAACGAGAGCTACAACGGCGCGCTCGCGACCGGCGGCACGGTCAGCTTCGGCTTCAACGGCACGTTCAGCGGCACCAACTCCGTCCCCGCCACCTTCACGCTCGACGGCGTCACCTGCAACGTGGACGGCGGCAGTGGCGGCGGCACCGGCGGGGGAACCGGCGGTGACACCGGTGGCGGCACCGGTGGCGGCACCGGCGGAGACACCGGCGGGAGCACGGGCGGCGGAGGCGGTGGCGGGGACACCGGCAACCGCGTCGACAACCCCTACGCCGGGGCCAAGGGCTACGTGAACCCGGAGTGGTCGGCGCACGCCGCCGCCGAACCGGGCGGCAGCCGCGTCGCCAACCAGCCCACCGCCGTGTGGCTCGACCGGATCGCCGCCATCAACGGCGTCAACGGCGGGATGGGCCTGCGCGCCCACCTGGACGAGGCGCTGAAGCAGAAGGGTTCGGGCGAACTCGTCGTCCAGCTGGTCATCTACGACCTGCCCGGCCGCGACTGCTCCGCCCTGGCCTCCAACGGCGAACTGGGCCCGAACGACATCGACAAGTACAAGAGCCAGTACATCGACCCGATCGCGTCGATCCTCTCCGACGCCAAGTACGCGGGCCTGCGCATCGCCACCGTCATCGAACCCGACTCCCTGCCCAACCTGGTCACCAACGCGGGCGGCACCGCGGGCAGCACCGACGCCTGCGCGACCATGAAGGCCAACGGCAACTACGAGAAGGGCGTCAGCTACGCCCTCGACAAGCTGGGCGCCATCCCGAACGTCTACAACTACATCGACGCCGGCCACCACGCCTGGCTCGGCTGGGACTCCAACCTCGGGCCCACCGTCCAGGAGTTCTACAAGGTCGCCACCACCAACGGCGCGAGCGTGAACGACGTGACGGGCTTCATCGTCAACACCGCCAACTACAGCGCCACCAAGGAGCCGTACTTCAAGGTCACCGACAGCGTCAACGGGCAGACCGTGCGCCAGTCGAAGTGGGTCGACTGGAACCAGTACGTGGACGAGCAGTCCTTCGCCCAGGCACTGCACGACAAGCTCGTCGCGTCCGGGTTCAACAGCAACCTCGGCATGCTGATCGACACCTCCCGCAACGGCTGGGGCGGCTCCGCCCGGCCCACCAAGTCCGGCCCGCTGACCTCCGTCGACGACTACGTCAACGGCAGCCGTGTCGACCGGCGGCTCCACGCCGGCAACTGGTGCAACCAGAGCGGTGCCGGCCTCGGCGAACGGCCGACCGCCGCCCCGGCGGCCGGGATCGACGCCTACGTCTGGGTCAAGCCCCCGGGGGAGTCCGACGGAGCCAGCTCCGCCATCTCCAACGACGAGGGCAAGGGCTTCGACCGGATGTGCGACCCGACCTACGGCGGCAACGCCCGCAACGGCAACAACCCCACCGGCGCGCTGCCGAACTCGCCGCTGGCCGGGCACTGGTTCTCCGCCCAGTTCCAGCAGCTGATGCAGAACGCCTACCCGCCGCTGCCGTAACGGCGTGAGCGTCCGCCGGGGCCGGACCGCAGCGGTTCAGACCGCACCGGCCAGGCCCCGGCGGATCGCGCGCTCCACCGGTGAGTACGCCCCGTCCGGCCGGTCCAGTTCGTAGGGCACGGCCGGCAGCAGCGGGGGCTGCGCCAGGAAGCGGGGCCGGGTGCCGTGGTGCGGCTGGGCCGCGTGCACCAGGAACGGGTGACAGAGGTAGACGTCACCGGGGCGGCCCGTGGCGTGGGCCAGGGGGCGGTGGGCCGAGGCCGCCGCCACCCGGGGGCCCAGCTCGAGGAAGGACGCCCCCGCCTCGCCGTACGGCCGCAGCACCGCGGGCACGTCCAGATGCGACCCCACCCGGATCCGGGTCGGGGCGTCGTCCTGCGTGACCTCGCTGAACAGGAACAGCATCAGCAGCGCGCGGTCCCGGGAGCGCAGGTTCGTGTGGTAGTGCTCCTGGCCCTCGGGGAGGTAGCTGCCCTCGATGTGCCACCCGGCGTCGTCCGGTTCGCCAGGGTGCGGGAAGCGCAGCGGGAAGGTGCCCAGCGAGTAGCGCGGCTCCCAGCGCCCCGCGCCCACCAGCGCGTCGAACGCGTCGTGCAGCACCGGGGAGTTGGCCGCCGCCGCGAACGGTCCCTGGGCCATGCCGCCCACCCACACCACCGGGTCCTTCCAGGTGGCGCGGTCCTCCGGGTCGTAGCCCGTCTCCCGCCACAGCAACCGCGCGCAGTCCGCGGCGACCCTGGGCGGGACGGCTCCCTCGATCTTCACGAACCCGTCCTCGACGAAGCGCGCTGTGAGGTTGTCGTCCATGGGGCCATGGTCGTCGGTGACCTTGCCAGGACGCACCCGGTTTTTGCCGCATCGGCAACACCGCTGGCCTCCGTCCCGCGTGCCGTCGCACCCTGACCGCATCCGGAAGAGAGGCTGACCACCATGGCGCACGACCACCACCACGACACCGGGCACCGGCACGGCCACGGGCACGGCCACGGGCACCGGCACCACGGCACGGACATCGACTGGAACGGGATGGGTCCCCTGCTGGAGGCGCAGGCGGAGCTGTTCGCCCCGGTGTACGAGCGGGCCATGGCGTGGCTCGCGCGGGAGGTGACCGAGCCGGGGCTGATCGTGGACGCGGGCAGCGGGCCCGGAGTGGTCTCCTGCCTGTTCGCCGAGGCGTTCCCCGGGGCCCGGGTCGTCGCCGTCGACGCCACCGAGCCCCTGCTGGAGCGCGCCCGCGCCCGGGCCGTCCGGCGGGGCGTCGCCGACCGTTTCGACACCCTCTCCGGTGACCTGCCCGGTGTACTCGACAAGCTGGAGTACCCGGCCGACCTGCTGTGGGCCGGCCGCAGTCTGCACCACCTCGGTGACCAGCGTTCGGCGCTCGCCGCGTTCGCCGAGCGGCTCGCCCCCGGCGGCACCCTCGCCCTCCAGGAGGGCGGTCTGCCCTCCCGCTTCCTGCCCCGGGACATCGGCATCGGCCGCCCCGGACTGCAGGCACGGCTGGACGCCCTGGAGGAGGAGTGGTTCGGCCGGATGCGCGCCGGTCTGCCGGGCTCCGTCGCCGAGACCGAGGACTGGCCCGCCCTGCTGACCGCAGCCGGCCTCGAGCACGCCGGGACCCGCACCTTCCTGCTCGACCTGCCGGCCCCCGTCACCGACCGGGGCCGCGCCTACGTCGTCGCGCACCTGTCCCGGCTGCGCGAGGGCTTCGGCGACGCGCTGGACGCCGAGGACCGCGCCACCCTGGACCGGCTGCTCGACCCGTCCGACCCGGCGAGCGTGCACGTACGGCCGGACGTGTTCGTCCTTGCCGCGCACACCGTGCACACGGCGGTCCGCCGGGGATAGGGCCTTGTGGCGGGGCTTGACTTCGAGTGGTCTCCAAGTGATGGACTCCGGGCGTCTTCGACACCGCGGGACACACACGACACAGGGGGACCTCATGAACGACGCTCCGGTCGCGCTCATCACGGGCGGGGGCAGCGGTATCGGCGCCGCCGTGGCGCGGCAGCTGCTGGACGCCGGGCACCGGGTCACCGTCACCGGGCGCACAGAGCGGCGGCTGCGGGAATTCGCCGGGAGCCTGGGCGACCCCGAGGGACTGCTGACGGTCGCCGGGGACGCGTCGGCGTACGACGACGTGCGGCACGCGGTCGACCGCACGCTCACGGCGTTCGGCCGGCTGGACACCGTCGTCGCCAACGCCGGCGTCGCCACCCATGACTCCGTGGCGCAGGGCGACCCCTCCGGCTGGACCGAGATGGTCCTCACCAACGTCCTCGGCCCCGCACTCCTCGTCCGCGCCTGCGTCGAGGCGCTGAAGGAGACCCGCGGCCGAATCGTCCTCGTCGGCAGCGTCGCCGGGTTCGTGAACACCCCGGGCAATCTCTACGGCGCCACCAAGTGGGCGGTGACCGGTCTCGCCGAGAACACCCGGCGCCAGGTCACGGAGTTCGGGATCGGTGTCACCCTGGTCGCCCCCGGCCGGGTGGAGACCCCCTTCTGGGACGGCTACGGCAGCCTGCCCCCGGGGCACCTCCTCACCGCCGGCCAGATCGCCGACTCGGTGGTCTGGGCGATCCGGCAGCCGGCCGGGGTCGACGTCAACACCGTCGTCATCCGTCCGCTGGGCCAGCCCAACTGACGGATGCCCCGCCTCAGTTGTTGGCGATGAACTGCTTGGCCAGCTGGTCGCCGAGGGAGACCGCCGCGCTGTGGCTCTCGATGGGGGAGACCTTGGAGTTCTTGAACAGGATGTAGGTCACGCCCGAGTCGGCGCCGCCGGTGGCGGGGTCCGGGTCGATGCCGAGCGCCTTGGCGGTGGCGTACGACGCCTCGCCGATGATCTGCGTGGGACCGGTGTCGCCGACGACGGCGTACTCGACCTTGTTGTTGTAGATGACGGCGACCACACCGCCGCCCTTGATGCCGGCGTTCGAGTAGTTCCAGATGCTGCTGGTGCTGGGCACGACGACGTACGGCAGCGTCTCCGCCTTCAGCGGCTTGCCGTCGGACTGGTGGAAGGCGGTGTCGTCCTGGTACCAGGGGTCGCGGTCCTCGTTGCAGTTGGTGGTGCGCTGGCCGTCGCAGTCGATGTCCATGTCGGCCTTCCAGAACACCGCGCCGTTCTTGCCGCACACCGGGACCGTGGCCGACGTCTCCTCGTCCGTGCGGTACTTGCCGCTGGAGATCTGCGAACAGGACGTCACCTTGGCGAGCAGGTCGGCGGCGCTGACCGTGCCCTCCTGCGCGGACTTGGGGGAGGCGGCTGCGGAGGCGTGCGCGGGCAGGAGGCCGGCGGCGAGCAGGGCGGTGCCGGAGGCCACGGCGAGGCCGAGGGTACGGGAACGCATGTGGGGGACCCTTCTGTTAGGAAAGTTTCCTTACCGGGTGCCGTACACGGTGACCTGTTCGCCATGCCCCCGTCAACCCTGGTGTTGCGAACGGCCGAAACCTGTGCGTATTGCGGTGAGTTCCCTCGGAGGTGAGACTGGACGAGACGGATATGTCCTGCTCTGTCCGGCGCTGTCCGAGGTCCCTTCCCCGGAGGTGAGGCTCATGTTCGTCCGTGCGGTGTACGCGACCGGTGATCCGGCACTGCTGGACGCGGCCATCCGGTCGGTGAACAGCGAGGGGCGGGACCTGCTGGAGGAGCGCCCCGGATACCGGGGCGCGGGCGTGTTCGCGGACCGGGAACTCGGCAAGCTCCTCACGGTGAGCTGGTGGGAGACCGAGGAGGCGCGACGCAACAGCGACGAAGTCATGCGCGAGCGGCGCAAGGGGCTCCTGGAGCCCTTCGCCGGCACGATGGCGGTCGCCAACTACGAGGCCGCCGTGCTCCACGAGGTCAGGCACCCGCGGCACGGCGGCGGAGTGCGCGTCACCAGCATGGAGTTCGATCCGCGCGACGCCGATCTGGTCGTCGACACCTTCCGGGCCACGGTGGTGCCGAGGTCCGAGTCGCTGCCCGGACTCGCCGAGACGACCCTGTTGATCGACCGGGAACGGGGACGGGGCCTGACCGGCTCCCTGTTCGTCGACCGCGCCTCCATGGCCGCCTCGCGCGCGGCCGTCGCGGGCCTGCGGCACGCCGCGGCGGCCAAGGCGCACGTGGACGTGGTCGCCCTGGAGGAGTTCGAGGTCGTGCACGCGGACGTGCGCTACGGCTGAGCGCCAGGTCGCCGCCGGGTGCCGGGCGGCACACGGCCGTGCACCCCGCCGCGGTGCGGGGCGCACGGCCGTGCCGGGTGGTGCGGGGCGTCCGTTCGCGCCCGGTGGTCAGCCCACGTCGAAGACGGCCGGGTCGGGACCCAGGCGCCGGTCCTCGTTGAGCGCGCTGATCGCGGCGAGGTCCTCGTCGTCCAGGCTGAAGTCGAACACCTCGATGTTCTCCTTGATCCGGGACGGCGTCACGGACTTGGGGATCACGATGTTGCCGAGCTGGATGTGCCAGCGCAGCACGACCTGGGCCGGGGTGCGGCCGTGCTTCTGCGCGATGGCGACGATCGCCGGCACCTCCAGCAGGCCCTGGCCCTGGCCGAGCGGCGACCAGGCCTCGGTGGCGATGCCCTGCTCCGCGTGGAACTCGCGCGCCTCGCGCTGCTGCAGGTGCGGGTGGAGCTCGATCTGGTTCACGGCGGGGATGACCGAGGTCTCCTCGATGAGCCGCCGCAGGTGCTCGGGGAGGAAGTTGGAGACGCCGATGGCGCGGACGCGGCCGTCGGCGTGCAGCTTCTCGAACGCCTTGTAGGTGTCGATGTACGTACCCCGGGACGGCAGCGGCCAGTGGATCAGGTAGAGGTCGACGTAGTCGAGCCCCAGCTTCTCCAGCGACGTGTCGAAGGCGCGCAGGGTGGAGTCGTAACCGTGGTCGCCGTTCCAGAGCTTGGTGGTGACGAAGACGTCCTCGCGGGCCAGGCCGGAGGCGGCGATGGCCTTGCCGGTGCCCTCTTCGTTGCCGTAGATCGCAGCGGTGTCGATGCTGCGGTACCCGGCCTCCAGCGCCGTGGCGACGGCCCGCTCGGCCTCGTCGTCCGGCACCTGCCAGACGCCGAAGCCCAGCTGGGGCATCTCGACGCCGTTGTTGAGGATGATCGGGGGGACCTTGCTGCTCACGAGCCTCTTGATCCTTCGGTTGTCGACAAGGTGGTACGCATATGGTCAACGATCACGGGCCGCTCCGCATTCCTGACCGCGGAATCCGCCGCGACCGGCCGGCGCACCGCCCCGCTCAGCTGCGGTAGAGCGCCTCGACCTCGTTCGCGTACGCCTTCTCGATGGCCTTCCGCTTCAGTTTCAGCGACGGGGTCAGCAGGCCGTGCTCCTCGGTGAACGGCTGGGCCAGGATCCGGAAGGTGCGGATCGACTCGGCCTGGGAGACGAGGGTGTTGGCGGCGACCACCGCCCGCCGCACCTCCGTCTCCAGGTCCGGGTCGTGCACCAGTTCGGCCGGGGTCATCCTCGGCTTGCCGCGCATCTGGAGCCAGTGCTCGACCGCCTCCTGGTCGAGGGTGACCAGGGCCGCGATGTACGGGCGGTCGTTGCCGACGACGATGCACTGGTTGACCAGCGGGTGTTCGCGCACCCGCTCCTCCAGCACGCCCGGGGAGACGCTCTTGCCGCCGGAGGTCACCAGGATCTCCTTCTTGCGGCCGGTGATGGTCAGATAGCCGTCCTCGTCCAGGGAGCCGAGGTCGCCGGTGGCGAGCCAGCCGTCGTGCAGGGTCTGGTCGGTGGCCTTCGGGTTGTTCAGGTACCCCTGGAAGACGTTCGCGCCGCGCAGCCAGATCTCCCCGTCGTCGGCGATGTGCACGGTCATGCCGGGGATGGCCTGGCCCACGGTGCCGTAGCGGGTGCGCTCGGGCGGGTTGGCGGTCGCCGCGGCCGTCGACTCGGTCAGCCCGTACCCCTCGTAGATCTGCACGCCGGCGCCCGCGAAGAACAGCCCCAGCCGGCGGTCCATCGCCGATCCGCCCGACATCGCGTTCCGGATCCGGCCGCCCATCGCGGCCCGGACCTTCGCGTACACCAGCTTGTCGAAGAGCTGGTGCTGCATCCGCAGTCCCGCCGACGGGCCGGGCCCGGTGCCCCACGCCTTCGCCTCGACCGCCTCCGCGTACCTGACAGCGATGTCGACGGCCTTCTCGAACGGCCCCGCCTTGCCCTCCTTCTCGGCCTTGCGGCGGGCCGCGTTGAACACCTTCTCGAAGATGTACGGCACCGCGAGCACGAACGTCGGCTGGAAGGCGGCCAGGTCGGGCAGGAGGGCGGCGGCGTGCAGCTGCGGCTGGTGCCCGAAGCGGACCCGGCCGCGGATCGCGGCGACCTCCACCATCCGGCCGAAGACGTGCGCCAGCGGCAGGAACAGCAGCGTCGACGCCTCGTCGCCCTTCTTCGAGTGGAACACCGGCTCCCAGCGCTGGATCACCGTGTCCGCCTCGAACATGAAGTTGCCGTGGGAGATCACGCAGCCCTTGGGCCGGCCGGTGGTGCCGGAGGTGTAGATGACGGTGGCCACCGAGTCCGGGGTGACCGCCTCGCGGTGCCGGTGCACCACGTCGTCGTCCAGGTGCGCCCCGGCGTCGTACAGCTCCTGCACACAGCCCGCGTCCAGCTGCCACAGCCGGCGCAGCCGCGGCAGCCGGTCGATGACGGTGGCGATGGTCATCGCGTGGTCCTCGTGCTCCACGATCGCCGCGGCCACCTCGGCGTCGTAGAGCATCCAGAAGCACTGCTCGGCCGAGGACGTGGGGTAGACGGGCACCACCTGGGCGCCGATGGTCCACAGGGCGAAGTCGAACAGGGTCCACTCGTAGCGCGTGCGGGACATGATCGCGACCCGGTCGCCGAAGCGGATGCCGGACGCCAGCAGCCCCTTGGCGAGGGCCATGACCTCGTCGCGGAACTCGGCGGCCGTGACGTCCCGCCACTGCCCCGAGGCGTCCTTGCGGCCGAGCGCGATGTGCAGCGGGTCGGTCCGGGCATGGTCGAAGACGACGTCTGCCAGACCGCCCACCGGCGACGGCGACGCCAACGGAGGGTTGGTGAACTCGCGCAACCTCGCTCCCCGTGTTAGCGCCTCAGTGACGTTGGTCCACGCACCGCACAGCGCCGTGAAAGCTACCCCACCCGGTCGGTGCGCGGGAGGGGTGCGGAAACCGAGCAAACCTCACGTTCCGCCTGGGCGGCGGCCCTGAAATGCCCGCACATGGGGAAGGGCCGGACACAACTACTGACCAGTCAGTAAGTTTCGGTGCCGTAATCTCCACCGAATCTGTACGCGCCGATTACGGCCCCGCGCACGTGCCACGGCCCCGGACACGCCTCGGCCGGGGGCCGCCACGACGTGCCCTCCCGCGTCCCTGCCGGCCTGGCCGCGTGCCGGCCGGGGCCGGGCCGTGGGTCAGTCGCTCCTGCGGCGCAGTCGCTCGCCGCCCGCCAGGACCGCCGCCGCCAGGGCGTCCGCGGCGGCC
The DNA here is from genome assembly GCF_040704595.1 of Streptomyces sp. NPDC046870. Lineage (NCBI taxonomy): Bacteria > Bacillati > Actinomycetota > Actinomycetes > Kitasatosporales > Streptomycetaceae > Streptomyces > Streptomyces sp. NPDC046870. The sequence continues at coordinate 34,846 of NZ_JBEYXM010000027.1, read as the reverse complement.
TCGGCCGGGCCGCGGCGGTGGCCGTGGACGAGGACGAAGTCGACCTTGCCCAGTTCGGGCAGGCCGGCCCGGTCGGGCAGCCGGAACAGGCCGGGCGGTATCAGCCGCCGGGAGTGGGCCATCACCCCGAGACCGGCGCGGGCCGCCGCGATCAGCCCGCTGAGGCTGCCGCTCGTGCACACGATCCGCCAGTCACGGCCCTGCCGCTCCAGCACCTCCAGCGCGCGGGCCCGGGTGATGCCCGGCGGCGGGTACACGATCAGCGGAACGGGCCGGTCGGGATCCAGCCGCAGCCGCTCGGCGCCGATCCACACCAGGTCGTCCCGCCAGACCAGCTCGCCGCGCGGATCCCGTGGGAGCCGCTTGGCCAGCACCAGGTCGAGCTTCCCGGCGGCCAGCCGCTCGTGCAGGGTGCCGGACAGCTCGACCGTGAGCTCCAGGTCGACCTCCGGATGGTCGTAGCGGAACGCCTCCAGGATCTCCGGCAGCCGGGTCAGGACGAAGTCCTCCGAGGCCCCGAAGCGCAGCCGGCCACGCACGCGCGTGCCCGTGAAGAACGCCGTCGCCTGCTCGTGCACCTCCAGGATGCGGCGGGCGAACCCCAGCATCGCCTCGCCGTCCTCGGTCAGCTCCACCGCGTGGGTGTCCCGCGAGAACAGCTGCCGTCCGGCCGCGTCCTCCAGCCGCCGCACGTGCTGGCTGACCGTGGACTGGCGCAGCCCCAGCCGCCGGGCGGCCTGCGTGAAGCTCAGCGTCTGGGCGACCGCCAGGAAGGTGCGCAGGTGGGTCGGTTCGTACACGACGCCGAGCCTAGCGCGGTCATCGCGGAACATGATGACAGTCAGAGCGGTATCCGGGATTCCCGATCAACGTCCCGAGGAGGACAATCGAGAGGGGCCCCACGGGCCCGCGACCGCACGTCACCCACAGCAATCGGAGCACCGTGAAACGCCTGCGCCGGCCGACCTGGATGCCGATCGACCCGTACATCGTGCTGCTGCTCGGCACGGTCGGTCTCGCCGCGCTCCTGCCGGCCCGGGGCACCGCGGCCGACGTGACCTCGGGTGCCTCCACGGCCGCGATCGGGTTCCTCTTCTTCCTCTACGGCGCCCGGCTGTCCACCCGCGAGGCGCTGGACGGGCTCAAGCACTGGCGGCTGCACGTCACCGTGCTGACCTGCACCTTCGTCGTCTTCCCGGTGTTCGGGCTGGCCGCACGCGGACTGGTGCCGGTCCTGCTGACCCAGCCCCTCTACCAGGGCCTGCTGTTCCTGACGCTGGTGCCGTCGACCATCCAGTCGTCCATCGCGTTCACCTCGATCGCCCGGGGCAACGTGCCCGCCGCGATCTGCGCCGGCTCCTTCTCCTCCCTCGCCGGCATCGTCCTCACGCCGCTGCTCGCGGCGGGGCTGCTCGGCGGTGAGGCGGTCGGGTTCTCCGCGGACTCGGTGGTGAAGATCGTGCTCCAGCTGCTGGTGCCGTTCCTCGCCGGGCAACTGCTGCGGCGCTGGATCGGCGGGTTCGTCACCCGGCACAAGAAGGTCCTCGGGCTGGTCGACCGCGGCTCGATCCTGCTGGTCGTCTACACCGCGTTCAGCGAGGGCATGAACCAGGGCATCTGGCACCAGGTCAGCCCCGTGCGGCTGGCCGGACTGCTCGGCGTCGAGGCCGTCCTGCTGGCCGTGATGCTCGTACTGACCTGGTACGGCGCCAAGGCGCTCGGCTTCGGCCGGGAGGACCGGATCGCCATCCAGTTCGCCGGGTCGAAGAAGTCCCTCGCCTCCGGGCTGCCGATGGCGAGCGTCCTGTTCGGCAGCCACGCCTCGCTGGCCGTCCTGCCGCTGATGCTCTTCCACCAGATGCAGCTGATGGTGTGCGCGGTCATCGCCAAGCGGCGCGCCCGTGACCCGGAGGCCGCGGACACGGCCGGCGCGTCAGCCGCGGACGCGGTCGAGGGGCAGCCACAGGACCGTGTCCTGCGGTGAGCGCAGCACCTTGGGGTCGGCGAGTTCGGCGTCGGTGAGTGCCCGGTCCCAGACGCGCGCCTCGTCCAGCGCGCCGGTGAGGAAGGCCCGGCTGTCCATGCGCTGACCGAGGTGCACCCCGAAGGGGGAGTTGCGGCTGACGGAGCCCGGCACGTCGGCGGCGGACGACAGCGCACCGTCGACGGACAGCGACAGCCGGCCCCCGCCGCGGCGGAGCACGGCGTGGTGCCACCGGCCGTCGTTGTACGCGGTGTCCGTGCGCACGGCCACGGTCTGCGGCGCGGCGGCCCCGTTCCGCACGGTGATCAGCCCCCGCACCCGGTGGTCCGCCGGCTCCCCGCGCAACCACACCTGCGGCTGGCTGGTGCCGGTCCCGCCCATCCACAGCAGCGGCTGCTCCCCGGCCGTCGCCGCGTACCGGAACCACAGCGACACCGTGAAGTCCTTCGTGCCGAGCGGGAGCCCGGTGCGGTACGGCAGCCGTACGGCGTCGTCGGTGCCGTCGAACTCCAGCGCGCCCCCGGACACCCCGTCCGTCTCCTCCGGCCCGCCCAGCACCGCCGCCGGCCGGGCGTGCGGGGCGAGGTCGGCGGTGACCGGGTCGGGGCCGCGGCGCGGGGTCAGCCAGTCCTCGGTGAAGCGGGCGAAGCGGATCTCGTCGCGGGCGTCCACCGCGCCGCCCTCGTACAGCAGGCCGACCGTGCCGGAGCCGACGCGCACCAGGTCGGAGTAGCCGGACCAGTCCGTGGTGACCACCGTGCCGCGGTCGACACCGTCCCAGGTCCGGCCGCCGTCGTAGGAGGAACGGATCATCATCGTGCGCCGCCGGTCGGGATCGCCGGGGCAGGCGAGCAGGAGGCGGTCGCCCAGCCGCAGCAGCGATCCCTGCACCTGCGGGGTGTACAGATCCGGCAGGTCGCGGAAGGGCGCGGTGAAGCTGCTCCCGCCGTCGCGGCTGACGGCCTGGGTGCGGTGGCCGAGATCGGTGCCGTCCTGCTCCCGGCCGCTGACCAGGACCGAGCCGTCGCCGCGCTCGGCGAGCGTGAGCTCGGAGGGCTTCTGCCGGAAGGTGCCGTCGGCGGCGACGGGCCGGCTGTCGGTGGCGCCGGTCCGCCAGTGGCCGCCGTGGTCGTCGCTGACGATCAGGGCCGCGTGGTTGGCGGTGACCCGGCTGCCGTCCCAGGTCTCGGTGTTCACCCCGAACACAAGGCGCCCGGCGTACCGGCCGCGGGTGAGCTGGATGCCGTGCACGGGACCGGTGGCGTACCAGGAGTTCCAGTCGGCGGGCAGGATCTCGGGGCTCAGGTCGCGCGGCGGTGACCAGGTCCGGCCGTCGTCGTCGCTGTACTGCAGGTGCGGGGTGCGGTCGCAGGGGACCGTGCAGCTGGCGCTGTCCGTACGGCCCGTGTTGTACGTCTCCGCCAGCCAGACCCGGCCGGTGGCGCGGTCCACGACCGGCGCCGGGTTGCCGTGGGTGTCGCCGGCGCCCTCGTTGACCACCTGCAACGGACCCCAGGTGCGCCCGCCGTCGGTGGAGCGCTTGAGCACGATGTCGATGTCGGCCGCGTCCCCGCAGTTGAGGACCCGGCCCTCGGCGAACGCCAGCAGGGTGCCTTCGGCCGCCCTGACGACCGCCGGGATCCGGAAGCACGCGTACCCGGGGTCCTGGGCGGCCTTGAACAGCACCTGCTGCTCGAACGCCGGGGAACCGCCCGCCGGCTGGGCGTGCGCCGGATGGGCGGGGAGGAAGGGCAGGAACAGGCCGGCGGCGGTGACGAGCGTGGCCGCGAGACGGGCACGAAGACCTGACAGCACGGACGACCTGCCCTTCCACCATCGAATATGCGGACATCCGGACATCCCACGTCCGTCGTGCGTCCTCCGAACGGTAGTGGGCAGTGGCGCGGGTCACAAGAAGCGTGCGACGCTCAGGGGCGCAGGACCACCTTGCCGAGGTTGGCCCGGCCCGTGACCACCTGGTGCGCCGCCGCCGCGTCCTCCAGGGCGAACTCCCCGTGCACGGCGGGCTCGAGGGCGCCCTCGGCGAACAGCCGCCACAGCTCCCGCCGCCACCGCTCGTACAGCTCCGGCCGGCCGCGGGCGATCAGCGCCATCTGGAAGCCGATCACCGACTTGGCCCCGACCAGCAGGTCGTACGCCTGGACGGTGCCGCCACCGGAGCTGTAGGCGACCAGGCGGCCGTGCGGGGCGAGCGCGGCGAGGGCCGGGGTGAGCAGGTCGCCCCCGACGGCGTCCAGGACGCAGTCGACGGGATCGCCCCAGGAGTCGTCGCCGTACCGCACGCAGTCGTCCGCGCCGAGCGAGCGCACGAAGTCCGCCTTGGTCCGGCCGGGCACGGCCTGGGGGTCCCCCGGGCCGGACACGGCCCCCAGCACCCGCCCCGCGCCCAGCGCCCGCGCCAGCTGCACCGCGAGATGGCCCACGCCGCTCGCCGCCGCCGTGACGAGGACCGACTCTCCCGGCGCGAGCCGGCCCGCCTCCAGCGCCCCCCGGGCCACCAGGCCGCTGCGCACCAGCGCCACCGCGGTCACGGCGCCGGCGCCGTCCGGCACCGGTGAGGCCATGGCCTCGTGCAGCAGGGCGTACTCGGCGTACCCGTGCCCGAAGCACAGCCCGGTCACCCGGTCGCCGGGGTGGAAACGGGTCACGCCCTCGCCGGCCGCCACCACCTCGCCCGCGACCTCGCCCCCCAGCGGCACCGGCTTTGCGGCCTCGGTCACCTTGCGGACCATCGGCAGCGTGACGCCGACGGCCGCGCAGCGCACCAGCAGCTCACCGGGGCCGGGCACGGGGACGGGCACCTCCTCGACGAACAGGGGGCCGCCGGTGGACTCGTACCGGACGCGACGCATCGCAACCTCCTGGGCCGGGCGCACCCGGCACCGCAATCGTTGGGAGTCCCAACGGTAGGGGAAGATTCATTGGGAAGTCCAATGATTCTTCGGCTAGGCTGCCGTCATGGCCGAAGCACCCCTGCCCGCGATCCGCTCCCTGCCCAGCTGGCTCCTCGGCCGGGCCGCCGCGCGGGGCCGTGCCCTGGTCGCCGAGGCGCTCGCGGCGGAAGGGCTGAAGATGTGGCACCACGTCGTCCTCTCCGCCGTCCGCGACCTCGCACCGGTCGCCCAGGCGGACCTGGGCCGTGGCGTGCGCCTCGACCCGAAGGACGTCGTCGGCATCCTGAACGACCTGCAGTCCGCCGGTCTGGTCGAGCGCGCCCCCGACCCCCGCGACCGGCGCAAGAACGCCGTGTCCCTCACCGAGGAGGGCGCCCGTCTCCTCGTGCGCTGCGAGAAGGCCGCCCGCGAGGCCAACGACGAACTGCTCGCCCCGCTGTCGGCCGCCGAACGTGATCAGTTCATGGGCCTGTTGATCCGGATTTCCGGCACGGACGGCTGACGGCGGCTAACGTTCCGTCATGACCGCAGCTCCCGTGCTGGATCCGCAGCGCACCGCCCTCCTCCTCGTCGACCTGATGGACCGCATCGTCGCGCTGCCGCTGGAACCCCGCGCAGGCACCGCGGCGCTCGCCGCCGCGAAGGAGTTGGCGGCCACCTTCCGCCGCGCCGGCGCCCTCGTCGTCCTCGTGCGGGTCGAGCGCCCCGCGGTCGCCGAACAGCCGCCCGGCAGCGGTCTGGTGCCCGGCCTGCTCCGGGACGGCGACCTGGAGGTCGTCAAGCGGACCCTCGGCGCCTTCCAGGGCACCGGCCTGGACGAGCGGCTGCGCGAACGCGGCGTCACCACCCTGGTGCTCGGCGGCATCGCCACCAACCTGGGTGTCGAGTCCACCGCCCGCGCCGCCGCCGACCTCGGCTACGACCTGGTCTTCGCCGAGGACACCATGGCAGCGTTCACCGCGGCCGAACACGAGGCATCGGTACGCCTCGACTTCCCGAGACTGGGCACGGTGACGAGGTCGACGAACATCACCTTCGCCTGAACAGCCCCCACAAAGGGCAAGGGCCCACCGAGTGCAGCTGTCCCCACGCGTCGGCCGCGAAGAGAGCCGCAGGGGGCGCGCCGGTGTCGAGACCGCGAACGCGCGGAGGCGCGGAGCGCTGAGCACGATCGTGGTCTCGACACCGGCTGAGGCGCCCCCGGAGGCGAACGAAGCAATGGGGGCGGCCGCGGAGCGCTGAGCACGATCGTGGTCTCGATGCCGGCTGAGGCGCCCCCGGAGGCGAACGAAGCAAGTAGTGACGGAGCCCCGCGGGCGCAGGGGGCGCTCCCCGCCGGGCGGGGCCCCGCCGCCGTGTCGCGGGGGGCCGGTCAGCCCTGGGCGGCCGCCTCCCGCAGGGCGATCCGGTCCTGGCCCGCGTACACGTTCATCGAGCTGCCCCGGAGGAAGCCCACCAGGGTCAGCCCCGTCTCCGCGGCCAGGTCGACCGCCAGCGACGACGGCGCCGACACGGCCGCGAGCACCGGTATGCCCGCCATCACGGCCTTCTGCGCCAGTTCGAAGGAGGCCCGGCCGGAGACCATGAGGATGGTCCGGGACAGCGGCAGGGCGTCGTTCTGCAGGGCCCGGCCGACCAGTTTGTCGACCGCGTTGTGCCGGCCGACGTCCTCGCGGGTGTCCAGCAGTTCCCCGTCCTCGCTGAACAGGGCCGCCGCGTGCAGGCCCCCGGTCCGGTCGAACACCCGCTGGGCCGCCCGGAGCCGGTCGGGCAGGCTCGCCAGGAGTTCGGGGGTGACCCGGAGCGGGGGAGTGTCGGCGATGGGCCAGCGCGCGGTCGTGCGGACGGCGTCCAGGCTGGCCTTGCCGCACAGTCCGCACGAGGAGGAGGTGTAGACGTTCCGTTCCAGTGTGAAGTCGGGGAGCGTGACGCCCGGCGCGGTCTTCACGTCGACCACGTTGTACGTGTTCGAACCGTCCGCCGTCGCCCCGGCGCAGTAGACGATGTTCTGCAGGTCGGACGCCGTGGCGAGGACTCCTTCGCTCACCAGGAAGCCGGCCGCCAGCGGGAAGTCGTCGCCGGGGGTGCGCATGGTGATCGCGAGCGGCTTGCCGTTCAGCCGGATCTCCAGGGGTTCCTCGGCGACGAGCGTGTCCGGCCGGGTGGAGACCGCCCCGTCGCGGATGCGGAGGACCTTGCGTCGTTCCGTGACTCGTCCCATGGTGTGATCAGCCCCGGTTCTGTACGTGCTGGTAGCCGAATCGGCCCTTGATGCAGAGATTGCCGTGGGTCACCGGGTTGTCGTGCGGCGAGGTGACCTTCACGATCTCATTGTCCTGCACATGGAGGGTGAGGGTGCAGCCGACCCCGCAGTACGCGCAGACGGTGGTCGTCTCCGTCTGCCGGGACTCGTCCCAGTCGCCGGCCGCCCGCAGGTCGAACTCGCGTCTGGCGGACAGCGCCCCGGTCGGGCACACCTCGACGCAGTTGCCGCAGAAGACGCAGGCCGAGTCGGTCAGCGGCGCGTCGTGCTCCACGGCGATCCGCGCGTCGAAACCGCGCCCGGCGACCGAGATGGCGAAGGAGTTCTGCCACTGGTCGCCGCAGGCGTCGACGCACTTGTAGCACAGGATGCACTTGGCGTAGTCGCGTACGTACAGCTCGTTGTCGATCTTCGGTTCGTCGTTCAGGCGGGCCGCGCCGGGGCCGAAACGGTCCGGCTTCGCCTCGTACTCCTTGATCCACTCGGCGGCCCGGGGTGTCGTCGACAGGTCGGCCGAGGAGGCCAGCAGCTCCAGGACGATCTTGCGGCTGTGCCGGACGCGCTCGGTGTCCGTGCGCACCTCCATGCCGGGCTCGGCCCGGCGCGAGCAGGCCGGCACCAGCGTCCGCGACCCCTCGACCTCCACCACGCACACCCGGCAGGCGTTCTTGGGGCGCAGGGTGTCGCCCTGGCACAGCGTCGGGACGTCCTTGCCCGCGGCCCGGCAGGCGTCGAGGACGGTGGCGCCCTCGGGGACCCGGGCCTCCTGCCCGTCGAGCGTGAACTCGACCAGCCGGCGCGGCACCCCGACAGGTATCGCGGTCATGTGTAGGCCCCCAGACGGTCGATGGCGGATTCCACGGCGTTCCACGCGGTCTGTCCCAGGCCGCAGATCGAGGCGTCCCGCATCGCCCGGCCGACCTCCCGCAGCAGGGCGACGTCGTCCGCTGCGCCGGCGCCGGTGCGGTCCGCGATCCGGCGCAGCGCCTCCTCCTGGCGCACGGTGCCGACCCGGCAGGGCACGCACTGCCCGCAGGACTCCTCCCGGAAGAACTCGGCGATGCGCAGCAGCAGCCGGGGCAGCGGCACGGTGCCGTCGAAGGCCAGCACCACCCCGGAGCCCAGCGTGGCGCCCGCCTCCCGGGTGCCTTCGAAGGTGAGCGGAAGGTCCAGCTCGTCGGGCCGTACGAACCCGCCGGCCGCCCCGCCGAGCAGCACCGCCCGCAGCCCCGGGCGCACCCCGGCCAGGCCCAGCAGTTCGCCGAGCGTGGCACCGAACGGCAGCTCGTACACCCCGGGCCGGTCGACGCTGCCGGAGACGCAGAACAGCTTCGGCCCGGTGGAACGCGCCGTGCCGATCGCCGCGTACGCCGGGGCGCCCATGGTCAGGATCGGCAGGACGTTGACCAGTGTCTCCACGTTGTTCTCGGCGGTCGGCTTGCCGAACAGGCCCTTCTCCACGGGGAAGGGCGGTTTGCTGCGGGGTTCGCCGCGGTGGCCCTCGATGGAGTTGAACAGGGCGGTCTCCTCGCCGCAGACGTAGGCGCCGGCGCCGCGCCGGATCTCGATGTCCAGGTGGTAGCCCTGGCCGAGGATGTCGTCGCCGAGCAGCCCGCGGGCCCGGGCCTGGTCGATCGCGTGCTGGACCCGGCGGACCGCGCGCGGGTACTCACCGCGGATGTAGACGAAGGCCCGGTGCGCGGAGACCGCGTAGGAGGCGATGGTGATCGCCTCGACGAGCGCGAACGGATCGCCCTCCATCAGCACCCGGTCCTTGAAGGTGCCGGGCTCGGACTCGTCGGCGTTGCACACCAGGTAGTGCGGGTGGTCCGGCTGGGACGCCGTGGCCTGCCACTTGCGGCCGGTGGGGAAGGCCGCGCCGCCGCGCCCGACCAGGCCCGCGTCCGTCACCTCCCGGATCACCCCGGCCGGGCCGAGCGCGAAGGCCCGGCGCAGGGCCGTGTAGCCGCCGTGCGCCCGGTAGTCGTCCAGCGAGGACGGGTCCACCGCACCGATCCGGCGCAGCAGCGTCAGCGAGGGGTCTCCCGCCTGCGGCACGGCCGCCACGGCCGGCGGCTCCTCGGGTGCCGCGTCCGGCGCGCCCGCCGCGTCGACGGCCTCGGCCACGGACGCGGGCGCCGACACCGCCGTCCGCACCGGGTCGCCCGCCCGGACCGCGAGCGCGGCCGGGGCGCGTTCGCACAGGCCCAGGCAGGGACCGCGCTCGACGCCGACCGCGCCGGCGGGGCCGAGCCTTGCCTCGATCCCGGCGCACACCTCCTCGGCGCCGGCGGCCATGCAGGCGAGGTCGGTGCAGACGTGCAGGACGGTCGCGGGGCGCGGCCGGACGGAGAACAGGGCGTAGAAGGTGGCCACCCCGTACGCCTCGGCCGGTGGCACGGTGAGCCTGCGGCACAGGTAGCCGAGGCCGCCCTCGCTGATCCAGCCGACGCGGTCGTTGAGGGCGTGCAGCCCCGGCAGCAGCAGGTCGCGCCGGTCGCGGGCCGCCCGTCCGCCGCGCGCCCACCGCAGGTCGGCGTCGGTGCGGTCGGCGCCCTCCCAGGCGGACCGCGGGGGGCCCAGCAGGGCGTCCACGGCGGCGCGTTCGTCGTCCGTCGGTTCGCCGTCGCCGAAGTGCAGGTCCACGAAGGTCACCTCACATAGGTCACTGCGGGCAGCTTCTCGATCCGGATCGCCGACGCCTTGAACTCCGCCGTCCCCGCGATCGGGCAGTTCGCCTCGATGGTCAGCCGGTTGGTGTCGACCTCGTCGGGAAAGTGCATGGTCATGAAGGCGAGGCCGGGACGCAGGGCTGTGTCGATCCACACGGGGGCCACGACCGAGCCCCGCCGTGAGGACACCCGCACCTCCTCGCCGACGACGACCCCGTACCGCTCGGCGTCCTCCGGGCACAGCTCGACGTACTCGCCGCGCCGCAGCGGGGAGGCGAAACCGCCGCTCTGCACACCGGTGTTGTAGGAGTCCAGCCGCCGGCCGGTGGTGAGCCGGAGGGGGTACTCCTCGTCGGTGAGGTCCACCGGCGGATCGTGCCGCACCAGCCCGAACGGCGCCGGCCTGCCCCGCCGTCCGGGGTCCTGCTCCCACAACCGGCCGTGCAGGAAGGGGGGTTCGAGTCCCTCGGTGCTGGGGCAGGGCCACTGGATGCCCTGGTGCTCCTCCAGCCGGCGGTACGTCATCCCGTAGTGGTCCGGGGACACCGACCGCAGCTCGTTCCACACGGCCTCCGCACCGGCGTACTTCCAGTCGTGGCCCAGCCGGGCGGCCAGTTCGCAGATGATGTCGATGTCCTCGCGGGCCTCACCGGGCGGGGTGACGGCCCGCCGGACCCGCTGCACGCGCCGCTCGCTGTTGGTGGTGGTGCCCTCGGTCTCCGCCCAGCCGGCGGTCGCGGGCAGGACCACGTCCGCCAGTTCGGCGGTCCTCGTGAGGAAGATGTCCTGCACGACGAGGAAGTCCAGGGCCTTCAGACGGCGTACGGCCTGTTCGCCGTCGGCCTCCGACTGGGCCGGGTTCTCCCCGACGCAGTACACCGCGCGCAGCCTGCCGTCCTCCATCGCCTCGAACATCTCCGTCAGGTTCAGCCCGTAGTGCGGCTGGATGACGGTGTCCCAGGCCGACTCGAACTTCAGCCGGACGTCCGGATCGAGGATGTCCTGGAAGCCGGGCAGCCGGTTGGGGATGGCGCCCATGTCGCCGCCGCCCTGCACGTTGTTCTGCCCGCGCAGCGGCTGAAGCCCGGAGCCGTAGCGGCCGACGTGGCCGGTGAGCAGGGAGAGGTTGATCAGCGCGCGGACGTTGTCGGTGCCGTTGTGGTGCTCGGTGATGCCGAGGGTCCAGCACAGCTGGGCCCGCTCGGCGCGGGCGTAGGCGTGGGCCAGCTCCCGGATGGCGCGGGCCGGTACGCCGGTCACCTTCTCGGCCAGGGACGCCGTCCAGGGCTCGACCAGCTTGCGGTACTCCTCGAAGCCGGTGGTCGCCCGCGCGACGAACGCCTCGTTCACCAGTCCGGCGCGGATGATCTCCCGGCCGATCGCGTGCGCCATCGGGATGTCGGTGCCGACGTTCAGCCCGAGCCAGCTCTCCGCCCACTCGGCGGTGGAGGTCCGGCGCGGGTCGACGGCGTACATCCGGGCGCCGTTACGGATGCCCTTCAGCACGTGCTGGAAGAAGATCGGGTGCGCGAAGCGGGCGTTGGAGCCCCACATCACGATGACGTCGGTGTGCTCGATCTCCTCGTACGACGACGTGCCGCCGCCGGAGCCGAACGCGGCCGACAGCCCCGCCACGCTGGGCGCGTGACAGGTCCGGTTGCAGGAGTCGACGTTGTGGGTGCCCATCACGACCCGCGCGAACTTCTGTGCCACGTAGTTCATCTCGTTGGTGGCGCGGGCGCAGGAGAACATGCCGAACGCGCCCCGGTTGCGCTCCAGGCCCCGGGCGGCGCGGTCCAGCGCCTCCTGCCAGGTCGCCTCCCGGAACGGTTCGTCGCGGGAGTCGCGCACCAGGGGACGCGTCAGCCGGGTGTAGGTCTTCGGTTGCCGGTTCCTCATGCGGCGCTCCTCAGGGCGAGCAGGTCCGAGATGGCGTGCACGGTGCGCAGGGTGGGCACCTCCACGCCGGTGATCTCCGCGAGCTCGACCACGGCGGCGAGCAGCGCGTCCAGTTCCAGCGGCTTGCCGCGCTCCAGGTCCTGGAGGGTGGAGGTGCGGTGGTCGCCGACGCGTTCGGCACCGGCGAGCCGGCGTTCGATGGAGACGCCCACCTCGCAGCCGAGGGCCTCGGCGACACAGAGCGTCTCGCGCATCATCGTCTCGATGACCCGGCGGGTGCCGCCGTGCCGGCACATCTGCCGCATGGTGGCCCGGGCCAGGGCGCTGATGGGATTGAAGGAGATGTTCCCGAGCAGCTTCAGCCAGATGTCGTTGCGCAGGTCGGGCTCCACGGGACACTTCAGCCCGCCGGACCGCATCGCCCCGCTCAGCTCCAGACAGCGCGCCGAGACACTGCGGTCCGGCTCGCCGAGGGAGAACCGGGTGCCCTCCACGTGCCGCACCACGCCGGGGGCCTCTAGTTCCGTGGCCGCGTAGACGACACAGCCGACGGCCCGTTCGGGGGCGAGGACCGCGCTGACGGCGCCGCCCGGGTCGACGCTCTCCAGGCGGCGGCCGTCGTAGGGGCCGCCGTGCCGGTGGAAGTACCACCAGGGGATGCCGTTCTGCGCGGCCACCACCGTGGTGCGCTCGTGCAGCAGGGGTGCGATCAGCGGCCCGCACGCCGCGTACGCGGTGGCCTTCAGGCCCAGGAAGACGTGGTCGACCGGGCCGACCTCGGCCGGGTCGCCGGTGGCGTGGGGGTGCGCGGTGAAGTCGCCGCGCGGGCTGATCACCTTGACGCCGTGCCGCCTCATGGCCGCGAGATTCGGTCCACGGGCGATGAGGTGCACGTCGGCGCCGGCGCGGTGGAGCGCGGCACCGACGTAGGCGCCGATGGCACCGGCGCCGAGGACTGCGACTTTCACAGGGACGCTCCGTTCGGTTCGAGGGATACCGCGGAGGTGACGACGGGAGCCGGTGACACATCGGCTGAATGCTGTCGACGAAATATTGTCTACAGTATGGAGTCGTCGTCAGCAAGGGTTCCCGCGGCGGCCGTTGCCGGAACCGCGCGGCCGCCGACCGCTGGGCGCAGCCTGCATACCGTTCACCGCATACGGTCGACGGCCGCCTTCTCAACTCCCGTGCCCCGCCCTACCGTCCGGCGTCATGAGCAGCCCCCCTGTCGCACCCCCGGGCTGGAGCCGCTGGCTCGTCCCGCCCGCCGCCCTCTCCGTCCACCTCTCCATCGGCCAGGCCTACGCCTGGAGCGTCTTCAAACCGCCGCTCGAATCCGCGCTCGGCCTCGACGGCACCCAGAGCGCGCTGCCCTTCCAGGTGGCGATCGTGATGCTCGGCCTGTCGGCCGCGTTCGGCGGCACCCTCGTCGAGCGCAACGGCCCGCGCTGGGCGATGACCGTGGCGCTCGTCTGCTTCTCCTCCGGCTTCCTGATCTCCGCCCTCGGCGCCAGGACGGAGCAGTACTGGCTGATCGTCCTCGGCTACGGCTTCGTCGGCGGGATCGGCCTCGGCATCGGCTACATCTCGCCCGTCTCCACCCTGATCAAGTGGTTCCCGGACCGGCCGGGCATGGCCACCGGCATCGCCATCATGGGCTTCGGCGGCGGCGCCCTGATCGCCTCGCCCTGGTCGGCCCAGATGCTCGCGTCCTTCGGCTCCGACAACGATGGCATCGCCCTCGCCTTCCTGGTGCACGGGCTGTCGTACGCCGCCTTCATGACCCTCGGCGTCCTCCTGATCCGTGTGCCGCGCACCGAGAAGCCCGTAGAGAGCGGGCCGAGCGCCGTCGACGGCGTGCAGGTATCGGCCCGCGAGGCCGTGCGCACCCCGCAGTTCTGGTGCCTGTGGGTCGTGCTGTGCATGAACGTGACCGCCGGCATCGGCATCCTGGAGAAGGCCGCGCCGATGATCACGGACTTCTTCGCGGACAGCTCCACCCCCGTGTCGGCCTCGGCCGCGGCCGGCTTCGTCGCGCTGCTGTCGGCCGCCAACATGGCCGGCCGCATCGGCTGGTCCTCCACCTCCGACAGGGTCGGCCGCAAGAACATCTACCGTGTCTACCTCGGCGTCGGCGCGCTGATGTACCTGCTGATCGCGTTGTTCGGGGACACCTCGAAACCGCTGTTCGTGCTGTGCGCGCTGGTGATCCTCTCCTTCTACGGCGGCGGCTTCGCGACGATCCCCGCCTATCTGAAGGACCTCTTCGGCACCTACCAGGTCGGCGCCATCCACGGCCGGCTGCTGACCGCCTGGTCCACGGCCGGCGTCCTCGGGCCGCTGATCGTCAACTGGATCGCCGACCGGCAGGAGGCGGCCGGCAAGCACGGGCCGTCGCTGTACGGGCTGTCGTTCGGCATCATGATCGGCCTGCTCGTCGTCGGCTTCGTCGCCGGCGAACTCGTCCGCCCCGTCCACCCCCGCCACCACGTCCCCGCCCCGAGGGAGGCCGCAGATGCCCAGCGACAGCAGCCCGCCTAGCCGCAGGGGCCTGATCGCCCTCGCCTGGCTGTGGGTGGGCACACCCCTCGCCTACGGCCTGTACGAGCTGGTGCGCAAGGCGACACAGCTGTTCACCGGGTGAGATGCCGGGCGTCCGGGTGCCTGGGCGAAGCCGACAACCCGGGCGCCCGATTCCTGTGGCTTCACCTGCCGCCGTACTCGCGAGTCACTGATCAGACTGTGGATCCCGCAACCCACGGCACGAGGGGATACCCGGCATGAACGGCTCGCGCATCGCCGCCATCGGTCACTACCAGCCCGCCAAGGTGCTCACCAACGACGACCTGGCGGGCATGGTCGACACCAGTGACGCGTGGATCCGCAGCCGGGTCGGCATCCGGACCCGGCACATCGCCGGTCCCGACGAACCGGTCGACGAACTGGCCGCGCACGCCGCCGCCAAGGCCCTCGCCGCGGCCGGACTCGCCCCCGCCGACATCGACCTGGTGCTGGTGGCCACGTCCACCGCGATCGACCGCTCCCCGAACACCGCCGCCCGGGTGGCCGCCCGCCTCGGCATCCCGCGGCCCGCCGCGATGGACGTCAACGTCGTCTGCGCCGGCTTCACCCACGCCCTCGCCACCGCCGACCACACCGTCCGGGCGGGCGCCGCGACCCGGGCGCTCGTCATCGGCGCCGACAAGATGTCCGACGTCACCGACTGGACCGACCGCAGCACCTGCGTCCTCGTCGGTGACGGCGCCGGGGCGGCCGTGGTGGAGGCGTGCGGTCCGGACCGTGAGCCCGGGATCGGGCCGGTGCTGTGGGGGTCGGTGCCCGAGATGGGGCACGCCGTGCGGATCGAGGGCACGCCGCCCCGGTTCGCGCAGGAGGGGCAGAGCGTCTACCGCTGGGCCACCACCCAGCTGCCTGCCATCGCCCGCCAGGCCTGCGAGAAGGCCGGAGTGGCCCCCGAGGACCTCGCCGGGGTCGTGCTGCACCAGGCCAACCTGCGGATCATCGAGCCGCTGGCCGAGAAGATCGGCGCCGTGGGCGCGGTGGTCGCCCGCGACGTCACCGAGTCCGGCAACACCTCGGCCGCCAGCATCCCGCTCGCCTTCTCCAAGCTGGCCGAACGCGGAGCGCTCAGCACCGGCGATCCGGTGCTGCTGTTCGGCTTCGGCGGCAACCTGTCGTACGCCGGCCAGGTCGTGCGGTGCCCCTAGCGGTGGTGCCCATACGAGCCGCGGAGGGCTCATATGCGGTACTCGGCTGGATTGCCCCGTGCTTCCGTACGCCGGGTGCTGAATACTGTGCACCGTAGACTGTAGACGAAAGACAATCGATACTGAGCCGAAGCGAGCGTAGGGCCCACGCGTCAGACCTGCCCAGGAGGGGACCGCGATGTTGTCGACCGGACTGCCGCAGGGGGCGGTGCCCAAGCTGGAACGGCCCGGCCCGCTGCGCGAGCGCGTCTACGAGGCGCTGCTGGAACTCATCACCACCCGCGCTCTCCAGCCCGGCCAGCACCTCGTGGAGAGCGAACTCGCCGGACACCTCGGGGTCTCCCGGCAGCCCGTGCGCGAGGCCCTGCAGCGGCTCAACACCGAGGGCTGGGTCGATCTGCGGCCCGCCCAGGGCGCGTTCGTGCACGAGCCCACCGAGGAGGAGGCCGACCAGCTCCTGACGGTCCGCACCCTGCTGGAGGCGGAGGCCGCCCGGCTGGCCGCCGCGCACGCGGACAACGCCGGCATCACCGTGTTGGAGGAGCTGTGCGCCGAGGGCGAGACGGCGGTGGCGGCAGAGGACGTGGACCGTGCGGTCGCCCTCAACGCGGCCTTCCACGCCAAGGTGATGGAACTGGCCGGCAACACCGTCCTCGCCGGGCTCGCCGCCCAGGTGGACCGGCGGGTCCGCTGGTACTACACGCCGGTGGCCCGGCAGCGCGGCCGGCAGTCGTGGCGCGAGCACCGCGAACTGATCACCGCGATCGCCGCCCGTGACGAGCAGCGCGCCACCGAGCTGATGCGCGCGCACACCGAGCACACCCGGCGCTCGTACCACGAGCGGAACGCGACCTGACCGTCCGTCTCCCGCGTAGGGCGACCACGGTGGTACGCGGAGCGGCTCGCGAGTTGGGCGGCGTCCTCGCCGAGGGGTCGCGCTTGGGGCGCGGGCGTGGTGCGACCTGAGCGTGCGTCTGCGTGGTGGGCCGGCCGCGGTGGCAGTGGAAGCGGATCGCGAGTTGGGTGGTCTCCTCGCCGAGGGGTGGCCGCGCTTGGGGGGCGAGCGCGTTGCGACCTGAGCGTGCGTCTGCGTGGTGGGCCGGCCGCGGTGGCAGTGGCGGGGAGGTGACGCCTCCGCCGAGGGGCGGCTGTGGTCGTGCGGGGGCGGCTCGCGAGTTGGGCGGCGTCCTCGCCGAGGGGTGGCCGCGCTTGGGGGGCGAGCGCGTTGCGACCTGAGCGTGCGTCTGCGTGGTGGGCCGGCTGCGGTGGCAGTGGAAGCGGATCGCGAGTTGGGTGGTCTCCTCGCCGAGGGGTCGCGCCTGGGGCGCGAGCGCGTTGCGACCTGAGCGTGCGTCTGCGTGGTGGGCCGGCCGCGGTGGCAGTGGCGGGGAAGTGACGCCTCCGCCGAGGGGTGGCTGTGGTCGTGCGGGGGTGGCTCGCGAGTTGGGTGGCGTCCTCGCCGAGGGGTGCCCGCGTTTGTGGCGCGAGCAGGGTGCGAGCTGGGCGGCGTCTTCGCCGGAAGTCGGACGTACCACGGGCGGGACGCGAGCCGGGTGACGGGCGGCTGTCCGGGGTCCGTCGGCCCGGCGGGCAGCCGTACGCGCAGTTCCCCCTCCGGCGGCCGACGAGCGGGCCGGGGAGGGGGAACACCGGTTGCGCCGTACAGGAGGGGAGCCGCGCCGTCAGGTGGCCGGGTGCGGCTTCGCGGCCGGAACCGGCTCGCCGCCGGTGCGGCCCGGCTGGCGCAGCAGGAGCGCGAGCGCCGCCGCCACCATCGAGACGCCCCCGGCCAGCGCGTAGGCGCCGTTGTAGCCCCAGGCGCCGACCACCATCGAGCCGAGACCGCCGCCGAACAGGCCGCTGACCAGCTTGCCGCTGTACACCAGGCCGTAGTTGGTGGCGTTGTAGTTCTCGCCGAAGTAGTCCGGGGTCAGCGCGGCGAACATCGGGTAGAACGCGCCGCCGCCGAAGCCGGAGAGGAAGGCGAAGAACAGGAACAGCCACTCGCTGCGGACGTCACCGGCCCAGATGACTCCGAACTGGGCCAGCCCGAGGACGACGATGACGAGGACGAGGGTCGTCCTGCGCCCCCAGCGGTCCGACAGCCAGCCCACGACACCGCGGCCGATGCCGTTGATGACCGCCATCAGCCCCATCGAGGACGCCGCCACCAGCGGGCCGAAACCCACTTCCTTGGCGAAGTCGACCTGGAAGGAGATCCCGAAGATCGACACACCGGCGGTCATCACGATGGAGATCCACATCAGGGGCAGCATCCCGGTGCGGATGGCCTCCTTGGGCGTGAACTGCCGCACCGCCGGCGGGTTCTTCGCCAGCGACCGGGCGTTCTCGCTGTCGCCGGAGAAGGCGAGCGGGTCGATGTCCGCCGGCCACCAGTTCTTCGGCGGGTCCTTGAAGAAGAACGCCGAGGCGAACACGATGATCATCACGTAGACGCCGATCAGGTCCAGGACCCGGTGGTAGTTCTCCGTGTCGAAGGCGTAGTTGAAGATGAAGATGAACGGCAGCGAGCCGTACGCGAAGCCGCCGTTGACGAAGCCCGTGCGGGCGCCGCGCCGTTCGGGGAACCATTTGCCGACCATGTTGATGCACGTCGCGTACACCAGTCCGGCGCCGATGCCGCCGACCACGCCGAAGCCGAGGATCGCCAGCCACACGTCGTCCAGGTGCGACAGGGCGAGGAACCCCACCAGACACAGCCCGGACCCCGTGTACATCGCGCGGCGGGCGGTCAGGACGCCCCGCTCGCGCAGCCAGCCCGCCGGGAAGGCGATGCCGGCCTGGAAGAACACCCAGACGCTGAGGATCCAGAAGGTGTTGGACTGGGTCCAGCCGTGCGCGTGCGAGAGGGTGTCCTCCGCGGAGCCGTACGCGTACTCGAAGACGCTGATCGCCATCATGGCGATCCACGGCAGGTAGACCATGAGCTTGCGGGAGTGGCCGAGGATGTCCCGGTCGGTCTCGCCCACGCGGTAGACGCGGCCGTGCGAGTCGGTCACCTCGCGATAGGGACGTGGTGCGGCGTGCAGGTCGGCCGAGAGTGGATCTGCCGTCATGCTTATGCCATCTCCTCACCGAGGGGGTGCGGGTTGGGGACGATGCGCCGGGCCTTCGGCCTGCCCGGGGCCTTCAGGAAGAGCGCCAGCACCGCGGAGGCCAGTCCTACGGAGCCCGCGAGGACGAACGCGCCGTGGTAGTCCCACGCGTCGACGACGACCGCGCCCAGGCCCGAACCGACGAGCCCGGAGACGAGCTTCGAGCTGTAGACCATCCCGTAGTTGGAGGCGTTGTTGTTCTCGCCGAAGTAGTCCGCCGTCATGGCCGCGAACAGCGGGAAGATCGCCCCGCCGCCGAAACCGGAGACCATGGAGCACAGCAGGAAGAACGGCATGCTGCCCGTCTGGCCGGACACCAGCACACCGAACTGCGCCGAACCGAGCACGACGCACACGATGATCAGCGTGTGCCGGCGCCCGTAGCGGTCCGATATCCAGCCGATGACCCCGCGCCCGGTGCCGTTGACGATGGCCTTCAGGGACATCGCCGTCGCCACGATCCCGCCCGCGAAGCCCATGTCCTTGCCGAACGGCACCTGGAAGGCGATGCCGAAGATGTTGATCCCGGCCGTGCACAGCAGACAGAACCACATCATCCACAGAACAGGGGTACGGGCGGCCTCCTTGGGGGTGTACTGCCTCACCGCCGGCGGGTTCTTCTCCAGCGCCCGGCGGATCTTCGGGTCGTGGGTCACCATGAGCGGGTCGACGTGCGCGGGCCACCAGTTCTTCGGCGGGTCCTTGAAGAACCAGCCGGCGGACGCCACCACGAGGCACAGTCCGATGCCGACCGTGACCAGCACGTTCCGGTAGTTGCCCAGGTCCATGTACGACGTGAACAGGAACACGAACGGCACCGAGCCGTAGGCGAACCCGCCGTTGACGAAGCCGGTCTTGCCGCCCTTGCGCTCCGGATACCACTTGCCGACCATGTTCACGCAGGTCGCGTAGACCAGGCCGGCGCCGATGCCGCTGCACATGCCGAAGCCGAGGTAGGCGACGGCGACATGCGGCGCGTACGCCAGTGACAGATAGCCCAGCAGCGTGCCGACCGCGCCGAGCAGCATCGCCGTACGGGCGGACAGCCGGCCGCTCTCCCGCAGCCGCCCCGCCGGGAAGGCCACGGCCGCCTGGAAGAACACCCAGACGCCCATCAGCCAGAAGATGTGCCCGCTGCTCCACAGATGCGCCTCGTGCAGCGTGTCCTCCGCCGACGTGAACGCGTACTCGGCGGAGCTGATGCCCATCATGCCCACCCACGGCAGGACGACCATCCAGGTGCGTCCGCGGCCCATGATGTCGAGGTCGGACTCGCCGACCCGGTACACGCGTCCGTTGCGGTCCGTCACTTCCCGGTACGGCACGGACATCGGGTAATCGGTCGTTCTCATCGCTCACCCCTTGCGTCGAAAGTTCTGGCCAGCGCCCCCTGTCCCATGCCTTTCGTGCGCAGACGGGTCCCGGGGCCGGCCCACGCGCACCGCCGGCCGGCCCCGTTCCGCTCAGCTCATGAACCGCCCCCCAGGAGTCCGGCCGCCCGTGCCCACCGGTACTTCGCGCCGAGCACCGCCACCGGCTTCTCGGTCGTGTACGGGTACGCGACGACCCCCCGCTCGAACAGGTACTGGCAGGCCTCCTCGACCTCGACGTCTCCGGCCAGCGACGCCACGACCGGCTTCTCGACGCCCCGCTCGCGGAACTCGGCGACCACGCGCGCGGTGAGTTCGGCGAACACCATCGGCGGGGTGACGATGGTGTGCCAGTAGCCGAGCACCAGGGCGTGGATGCGCGGGTCCGCAAGGCCCAGCCGGATCGTCGCCTCGTACGTCGACGGCGGCTCGCCCCCGGTGATGTCGACCGGGTTGCCGGCCGCGCCGAACGGCGGGATGAAGCGGCGGAACGCCTCGTCCAGGTCGGGCGGGATCTCCATCAGGGACAGCCCGTTGTCCGTCACCGCGTCCGACAGCAGCACACCGCTGCCGCCCGCGCCGGTGATGATCACGACGTTGTCCCCCCGAGGGGTGGGCAGCACCGGCAACGCGCGCGCGTACTCCAGCATGTCGTTCAGGCCCGGCGCCCGGATCACCCCGGCCTGCCGGAGGATGTCGTCGTACACCGCGTCGTCGCCCGCGAGCGCGCCGGTGTGCGAACCGGCCGCCTTGGCGCCCGCCGCCGTACGGCCCGCCTTCAGCACCACGACCGGCTTCTTCGGCACGGTCGCGCGGGCCGCCTCCACGAACGCCCGCCCGTCCTTGAGGTCCTCCAGGTGCATCGCGATGCACTCGGTGTGCGGGTCCTCCCCGAACCAGGTCAGCAGGTCGTCCTCGTCCAGGTCCGACTTGTTGCCGAGGCCGACGATCGCCGACACACCCGTCCTGGTGGTGCGGGCGAAACCGAGGATGGCCATGCCGATGCCACCGGACTGCGAGGTCAGCGCCACCCCGCCCTTGACGTCGTACGGCGTGCAGAACGTGGCGCACAGGTCCTGCCAGGTGGAGTAGTAGCCGTAGATGTTCGGTCCGAGCAGGCGGACGCCGTGCCGCTCGGCGATCTCCACGATCTCCGCCTGGAGCGCGTGTTCGCCGGTCTCCGCGAAACCGGAGGGGATCAGGACGGCGTTGGGGACGCCCTTGCGCCCCACCTCCTCCAGCGCGGCGGCGACGAACCGGGCGGGGATGGCGAAGACGGCCACGTCCACCTCGCCGGGCACGTCCGTGACGCTCTTGTACGCCTTGCGGCCCAGGATGTCGTCGGCCTTGGGGTTCACCGGGTGGATGTCCCCGGCGAAGCCGCCGTCGACCAGGTTGCGCATCACCGAGTTCCCGATCTTCCCGGGCTCGTTGGAGGCGCCGATCACGACGACGGAGGAGGGCTGCATCAGCCGCCGCACGGAGGCGAGGATCTCCTCGCGGGTGTACTTCCTCCTCGGTGCCGGCTGCCGCTCGGCGAGGAGGATCCGGATGTCGGCGGCGACCGCGCCGTGCGCCGTCGCGATCACCGGATTGAGGTCCACCTCGGCGATCTCGGGGAAGTCCGCGACGAGTTGGGACACCCGGCGGATCTGCTCGGCCACCGCCCACCGGTCCACACCGGCCTGTCCGCGGACCCCGCGCAGGATCTCCGCCGACCGGATGGAGTCCAGCATCGACAGCGCCTCGTCGGCGGAGACCGGCGCGAGGCGGAACGTGACGTCCTTGAGCACCTCGACCAGCACCCCGCCGAGCCCGAACGCCACCACCTTCCCGAAGGTCGGATCGGTGACCGCGCCGACGATGACCTCCTGGCCCACCGGCAGCAACTCCTGCACCAGCACGCCCTCGATGCGGGCTCCGGCGTCGTGGGCGCGCGCGTTCTCCACGATCCGGTGGAACGCGGCGCGTACGCCGGCCGCGCCCTCCACCCCGACGACGACCCCGCCGGCCTCGGTCTTGTGCAGGATGTCCGGCGAGACGATCTTCATCACCACCGGCCCGCCGAGCCGCGCCGCCGCGGCCACCGCCTCGTCCACGTCGGTCGCCAGTTCCTCGCCCGGTACGGCGATCCCGTACGCGTCGGCGACCAGCCGGCCCTCGGGCGCGGTCAGCGCCGTACGGCCCCCGGCCCGCACCGACTCCAGCAGGGACCGCACCCGCAGTACCCGGTCCTCGGCCATCACCTCAGATCACCCCGTTCGACTTCAGCAGGCGCAGTTCCTCGTCGCCGAGGCCCAGTTCGCCGACGTAGACCTCTTCGTTGTGCTCGCCGAGCAGGGGAGAGCCGGTGACCTCCACGGGGGAGTCGGAGAGCTTGAGCGGGCTGCCGACGGTCACGAACTCGCCGCGCTCGGGGTGCGGGACGCGGACCACCATCTCGTTGGCCACGAGCGAGGCGTCCTCGATGATCTCCTTGGTGGACAGGATCGGGCCGCAGGGGATGTTGTGCGCGTTAAGCCGTTCCAGCACCTCCCACTTGGGGAGCGTCGCCGACCACTCCTCGATCAGCTGGAACATCTTGTTCAGCTTCGGCAGCCGGGCCTCGGGGGTCGCCCACTCGGGGTCCTCGGCGAGTTCGGGCCGGCCGATGAGCTCGGTGATCGGCTTCCAGCCGACGGGCTGGACGATGACGTACACGTAGTCGTTCGGGCCGCCCGGCGCGCACCGCACCGCCCAGCCCGGCTGACCGCCGCCGGACGCGTTCCCCGAGCGCGGCACCTCCTCGCCGAAGTCCTCGTTGGGGTACTCGGCGAGCGGCCCGCGGGCCAGGCGCTGCTGGTCGCGCAGCTTCACCCGGCACAGGTTGAGCACCGCGTGCTGCATGGCCACGTTGACCCGCTGCCCGCGCCCGGTCCGCTCGCGCTGGAAGAGCGCCGCGAGAATGCCCGCCACGGCGTGCACACCCGTCCCGGAGTCCCCGATCTGGGCCCCCGTCGCCAGCGGCGGTCCGTCCTCGAAGCCGGTGGTCGCCATCGACCCGCCCATGGCCTGCGCGACGACCTCGTACGCCTTGAAGTTGGTGTACGGGCCGTCCCCGAACCCCTTGATGGAGGCGTAGACGATCCGCGGGTTGATCTCCTTGACGCGGTCCCAGGTGAACCCCATCCGGTCGACCGCGCCCGGCCCGAAGTTCTCCACCATGACGTCCGAGCGCCGGATCAGCTCGGTGAGGATCTCCTTGCCGCGCTCGGTCTTGGTGTTCAGCGTGATGCTCCGCTTGTTGCAGTTGAGCATCGTGAAGTACAGGGAGTCGACGTCCGGCAGGTCCCGCAGCTGCTTGCGGGTGATGTCGCCGGTCGGTGCCTCCAGCTTGACGACGTCGGCGCCGAGCCAGGCGAGCAGCTGGGTGGCGGACGGCCCGGACTGGACGTGGGTCATGTCCAGGACGCGGATGCCGGCCAGGGCCTTGGTGGGCGTTCCAGTCATGCGGGCCACCTCACTTGTACATGGTCTGGTTCATGGTTCCGGGGGCGTACGCGTCCGGGTCGACCCAGACGTTGATCAGCGACGGCTTGCCGGACTCGCGGGCCCGGCGCAGGGCGGGGCCGATGTCGGCGGGGTCGCGGACCTCCTCGCCGTAACCGCCGAGGATCTGCGCGAACTTGTCGTACGGGACGTCGCCGAGGGTGTTGCCGACCCGCTCGCGGTCCTTGCCGTACTTGGCGGCCTGGCCGTAGCGGATCTGGTTCATCGAGGAGTTGTTGCCGACGATCCCGACGAACGGCAGGTCGTAGCGAACGAGGGTCTCGAAGTCCCAGCCGGTGAGGGAGAAGGCGCCGTCCCCGAAGAGGGCGACCACCTCCTTGTCGGGGCGGGCCTGCTTGGCGGCGAGCACGAAGGGGATGCCGACGCCGAGGGTGCCGAGCGGGCCCGGGTCCATCCAGTGGCCGGGCGACTTGGGCTGGACGACCTGTCCGGAGAAGGTGACGATGTCGCCGCCGTCGCCGATGTAGACCGAGTCCTCGGTCAGGAAGTCGTTGATCTCGCTGACCAGCCGGTACGGGTGGATCGGGGAGGCGTCGGACCGCAGCTGCGGCAGCCGCTTCTCGATCGCCGTCTGCTCGGCCGCGCGCAGTTCGTCCAGCCACTCCTTGCGCCTGGCCGCGCTGCCGTTGAGCCGGCCGGCGGCGGCCTCCGTCACCGACTTCAGGACCAGGCCCGCGTCGCCGACGATGCCGAGGCCGATGTCGCGGTTCTTGCCGACGGTGCGGTAGTCGAGGTCGATCTGCACGACCGTGGCGTCGGGGGAGAGACGTTTGCCGTAGCCCATGCGGAAGTCGAACGGGGTGCCGACGATGACGATGACGTCGGCGTGGGAGAAGGCGTACCGGCGGGAGAGCTGGAAGTGGTGGGGGTCGCCGGGCGGGAGCGTGCCGCGTCCGGCGCCGTTCATGTACGCCGGGACGTCCAGGGTGCGCACCAGCTCGACGGCGGCCTCGGTGCCCCGGGTCGTCCACACCTGGCTGCCCAGCAGGATCGCCGGCTTCTCGGCGTGGACGAGCAGGTCGGCGAGCTTCTCGACGGCCTCCGGGTCGCCGGCCGAGCGGGTCGAGGCCCGGTAGGCACCCGGCCGCGGGACACGGGCCCTGGCGACCGGCACCTTCGCGTCAAGGACGTCCCGGGGGATCTCCAGGAAGGAGGGGCCGGGCGCGCCGTGGTAGCACTCGCGGAAGGCCATCGACACCATGTCCGCCGCGCGGGCCGTGTCCGGCACGGCCGCCGCGAACTTGGTGATCGGCGTCATCATGTCGACGTGCGGCAGGTCCTGGAGGGACCCCATCTTGTGCTGGGTGAGCGCGCCCTGGCCGCCGATCAGCAGCATCGGGGACTCGGCGCGGAAGGCGTTGGCGACCCCGGTGACGGCGTCGGTCGTCCCGGGCCCCGCGGTGACCACCGCGCAGCCCGGCTTGCCGGTGATCCGGGCGTAGCCGTCGGCGGCGTGCGCGGCGACCTGCTCGTGGCGGACGTCGACGACTTCTATTCCCTCGTCCACGCAGCCGTCGTAGATGTCGATGATGTGGCCGCCGCACAGGGTGTAGATGCGGTCGACGCCTTCGGCCTTCAGCGCCTTGGCCACGAGATGGCCACCGGAGATCACGTCCTGGGTGTCGTCGGGCATGGCGAAGTCCCGTCCCTTTCGTAGGAGTCTGTGCGGCTCGCGGGGCATGGGGTGTGCGCGGGGGGTGCGTACGGCGATGCGTGCGGCGGTGCGTACAGAGAGCGTCTGTATGCAGTAGATTGCATACAGTCGACGAATACTGTATGAAGCTTGTTATCCCGCATCCAGTGAGCGGTGTCCAGGGGGCGAACACAGTTTTCGGTCATCGGTGTCCGGTCGGTTCGAGTCACCGGAGCGCACCGGTGATCCCCGCAGACAGGAGCCGGCATGGACCTGTACGAACACCAGGCACGACAGCTCTTCCAGGACCACGGAATCCCGGTGCCACGGGCCGAGGTGACCCGGTCGCCCAAGGAGGCGCGGGAGATCGCCCGGCGGCTCGGCGGCCGGGCCGTGGTCAAGGCACAGGTGAAGACGGGCGGGCGCGGCAAGGCGGGCGGAGTCCGGCTCGTCGCCGACCCGGCCGCCGCCGAACTGACGGCCCGCCAGATGCTCGGCAGGGACGTCAACGGCCACCGGGTCCGCACCCTGATGCTGGCCGAACCGGTCGACATCGCCGAGGAGTTCTACGTCTCCTACGTCCTGGACCGCGCGGCCGGCGGCTTCCTCGCCATCGCCTCCGCACGGGGCGGGGTCGACATCGAGGAGGTGGCCGCCCACCACCCGGAGGCCGTGGCGCGCGTCCCGGTCGACCGGGCCGAGGGTGTCACCTCCGCCAAGGCCGGCGAGATCGCGAGCGCCGCCGGGCTGCCACCGCGGACCGCCGACGTCCTGATCCGGCTGTGGCAGGTGCTCGTCGCCGAGGACGCCCTGCTGGTCGAGGTCAACCCCCTGGTGCGCACGACACGGGGACACGTCCTCGCCCTCGACGGCAAGGTCACCCTGGACGACAACGCCCGCTTCCGGCAGACCCGTTGGGGTGCGGAGGACACCGAGCACCGCGATCCGCTGGAGGCCGAGGCGGCCGCCCGCGGGCTCCACTACGTCAAGCTCGACGGCGAGGTCGGGATCATCGGCAACGGCGCCGGCCTCGTCATGTCGACCCTGGACGTGGTCGCCGGCTGCGGCGCCCGCCCCGCCGACTTCCTCGACATCGGCGGCGGCGCCTCGGCGGAGGTCATGGCCGACGCGCTCTCGGTGGTCCTCGCCGACCCCGCCGTGCGCAGCGTCCTCGTCAACGTCTTCGGCGGGATCACCGCGTGCGACACCGTCGCCGAGGGCATCCTGGCGGCGGTCGACCGGATCCGGCCCACCAAGCCGCTCGTCGTGCGCCTCGACGGCAACAACGCCGCCCGCGGCCGGGCGATCCTCGACGCACGCGCGCATCCGCTGGTCGAACAGGTCGCCACCATGGACGGCGCCGCCCGTCGCGCCGCCGAACTCGCCCACACCGCCTGAGGAGCCCGGACATGGCCATCCACCTCACCACGGAGAGCAGGATCCTCGTCCAGGGCATGACCGGTGCCGAGGGCATGAAGCACACCCGGCGGATGCTCGCGGCCGGTACGAACGTCGTCGGCGGGGTCAACCCGCGCAAGGCCGGCCGTACCGTCGACGTCGACGGGCACCCGCTGCCCGTCTTCGGCTCGGTCGCCGACGGCGTGCGCGCGACCGGCGCCGACGTCAGCGTCGTGTTCGTGCCGCCCGCCTTCGCCAAGGCGGCCGTCACCGAGGCCGCCGACGCCCGGATCCCGCTGGCCGTCGTCATCACCGAGGGCGTCCCGGTCCACGACACCGTCGTCTTCACCGCGTACGCGCGGCAGCGGGGCACGCGGATCATCGGACCCAACTGCCCCGGCCTGATCTCCCCGGGCCAGTCGAACGCGGGCATCATCCCCGCCGACATCGCCAAACCCGGCCGCATCGGCCTGGTCTCCAAATCGGGCACCCTCACCTACCAGCTCATGCACGAACTGCGCGACACCGGCTTCTCCACCTGTGTCGGCATCGGCGGCGACCCCGTCGTCGGCACCAGTCACATCGACTGCCTGGCCGCGTTCCAGGACGACCCCGACACCGAACTGATCGTCCTGATCGGGGAGATCGGCGGCGACGCGGAGGAACGGGCCGCCGCCTACATCCGCGACCACGTCACCAAGCCCGTCGTCGGCTACATCGCCGGGTTCACCGCACCCGAGGGCCGGACCATGGGCCACGCCGGCGCCATCGTCGCCGGTTCCACCGGCACCGCCCGCGCCAAGCGGGAGGCCCTGGAGGCGGCCGGGGTACGGGTGGGCCGCACCCCGACGGAGACGGCCCGGGCCGTGCTGGAGACGTTGCGGCGGGGCTGAACCGGACACCTCACGGCAGATTCCGAGCCGGGGCGCGCCACTCGCACCGCCGGCCCGCGGGAGAAGGCAGCCACCCTCAGCCCCCTCCCCGCACGCCCCGCACCCTCCATCCCCGCCCAGCGAGAGCGGAGACCACGTATGTCACCCACCCTCACCCCGCAGCCCCCGACCCCTCCTCCCGTCGCACTCCTCAAACCCGGCACCTCCTACGCCGACGCCTGGCAGCGCTGTCTCGCGGCCGCTCCCGAGGCCTTCCGGGAGCAGGGCGCAGGCAACCTGTGGGCCGGTGCCTGGCGACCCGACGGCCGGACCCTGCCCGCCACCACCCCGGTCGACGGCACCCCCATCGCCGGTGCGCCCCGCCTGGACGGCGACACCGCTCAGCAGGCCGTACGCGCCGCCCTGGACCAGCACCGCGCCTGGCGGCACATCCCGCTGCCCGAACGGCGGGCCCGCGTCGCCGCCACCCTGGACGCGCTCGCCGGGCACCGCGAACTGCTCGCCCTGCTGCTCGTCTGGGAGATCGGCAAGCCCTGGCGGCTCGCCCTCGCGGACGTGGACCGGGCGATCGACGGCGTGCGCTGGTACGTCGACCGGATCGAACCGATGCTCGTGGGCCGGGCCCCGCTGGAGGGACCCGTGTCCAACATCGCGAGCTGGAACTACCCGATGAGCGTGCTCGTGCACGCCGCCCTCGTCCAGGCGCTCGCCGGCAACGCGGTCATCGCCAAGACCCCGACCGACGGCGGTGTGGCGTGCCTCACCCTGGCCGCGGCGCTGGCCGCCCGCGAGGGGGTGCCCCTGACCCTGCTCGGAGGCAGCGGGCGCGAGCTGAACCAGGCGCTGGTGCGGGCGCCGGAGATCGGCTGCGTGTCCTTCGTCGGGGGCCGCGACACCGGCGCGGCCGTCGCCACCGCCGTCGCCGACCTGGGCAAACGGCACATCCTGGAGCAGGAGGGGCTGAACACCTGGGGCATCTGGGAGTTCTCCGACTGGGCCGCGCTCACCGCCGTCGTCCCCCGTCTCTTCGACTACGGCAAACAGCGCTGCACCGCCTACCCGCGCTTCGTCGTCCAGCGCTCCCTCTTCGACGCGTTCCTCGCCGCCTACCTGCCGGCGGTCCGGGCCGTCCGCGTGGGCCACCCGCTCGCCGTGGCGGACCCGGCCGATCCGCTCCCCGAGCCGGACTTCGGACCGCTGATCAGCGCGGCCAAGGCCAAGGAGCTGACCGACCAGGTGGCGGAGGCCGTCGACCGGGGTGCCGTACCGCTGTACCGGGGCCGGCCGGACGAGGGGCGTTTCCTGCCGGGCCAGGACACCTCCGCCTACGTCCACCCGGTCACCCTGCTGGGTCCGCCGCCGTCCTCCCCGCTGCACCACGCCGAGCCCTTCGGGCCGGTCGACACGATCGTCCTCGTCGACACCGAGGCAGAGCTGCTGGCCGCGATGAACGCGTCCAACGGCGCGCTGGTGGCCACGCTCGCCACGGACGACCGCGCCGCCTACGACCGGCTCGCCCCGCAGATCCGCGCCTTCAAGACCGGGCACGGCGTCCCCCGCTCCCGCGGCGACCGGGACGAGCTGTTCGGCGGCTTCGGCGCGTCCTGGCGCGGCGCCTTCGTCGGCGGCGAGCTCCTCGTCCGGGCGGTGACCCGGGGCCCGGCGGGGGAGCGGCTGCCCGGGAACTTCCCGGAGTACCAGCTCATGCCCTGATTCTCACGCTCGGCGCACACGGCCTCGCGGACCGTAGACTGTCGGCGATCCGGCGTCCTGCCTCGTCCCCGCGGACGGATACGCAGGTGAAACGCACTCCGAAACCTTGGTATTGTTGTCCGTGTCGCCGCGCGGAACACAGCCCGCAAGGCGGCAGACACCTGGTCCGGGTGGCGGAATGGCAGACGCGCTAGCTTGAGGTGCTAGTGCCCTTTATCGGGCGTGGGGGTTCAAGTCCCCCCTCGGACACAAAATTGCCCTAGGTATCCTCATTTTCAGGGCAGGGGAAATCGGCACCCGCTTCCGGCCACCGGCCGGGGCGGGTGTTCGGCTTTTCGGTGTCTTCGGCCTGGCTTTTCCTTCCGTCGACGTTTCGGACTGGCGGTGGCTACCGTGCTGTGCTGGCCGCCCGCGCATGGCAGAAGTGCAAGAGCGTGATCGCGCCCTGTTGAGGCCGAGGACTTGATACGGCCGCCGGAGCAGGCCCCTGGCGAGAGCAGCCGACCGAACCTACCGGGCGACTTTCCAAGGCCAAGTGGCGACGAGTGCAGGAGGTGCCGGAAGCCCTCCAGCTGGTCCCGCACGCGCAGCGAGGAACGGGCGAGCGCTCGTCCATCGGGTTCGCTTCCTCGTTACTTCGGCTCCTCGGCTTGCAGGGTGTCGCCGCGCAAGGCCTTGTCCGTGGCCCGTCCGATGACGGCAGTGGCTCCTGCGTCCACAGCCCCTCCGACAATGCCCCCCAAGATCGGCACGCCCTTGGCGAGAGTGATCGCCGCGCGCTTGGTTCCGTACTTCGCGACGAGGTGAAACCCGGCCTTCTTGTTGATCGCGTGGAGTACAGCCATCGGGATCTTCTTGATCATCTGCTCGCCGAGCTTCTGGCCGACCTTCACGCCGAAAGCCGCCAGGACGTTCTGCGCGCTCATCCCGATCGCGAGCATCATCACCACGGTCCGCACCTGGGGGTCACGGATGTCCCAGCCCCGGAGGTGCGCTATGGCGCCGGCCATCCGCAAGTTGATGGCGAGGGACGCGGCCACGTTCGCAGGGATCGTCACGCCGGCAGTGATCAGACCTCCGAGTCCGGTCACGAACCCCTGGGTCCCGGCCGCGGCCACGGACTCCTTGATGAGGCGGGCGATGACAGCATCGACGTCGTCCTTCATGTCCTCGGGAGGACGACGCTCATTGTCATCGGGTGCCCTGTAGTCGGCACCCTGCCGACGCGAAAGACGGTCCTCGGCCCAGGCCGCCGACCCCGTGACCGGCCCCACCCCGTGCACCATGACCTTCTCCGCGAGCTCGGCGACCCACCGCCCGGCCTTCTCGACCGCTCCCTCATCGGGTGTCTTCTCGTCGGCCATCGCATACCCCTCCCGCGAGCGCCCCACCCGGGGTCTCTCGCCTGCTGTCGGCGGCAGCAGAGGTTGGGGTCTCGGACATCGCCTGCGTACTGGCAGGCGGTCGAAACCGCGTCCCCCCAGGCACCGCCTCTCCACCCCTTCGCCGCGCGGCGCCCCTCGCCGCGCTGCCTTTCACGATTTCACGCGGGTGTAGCGTTCCACGTGAGTGAAAGCGTTGTCAAACCATCTGGTGGTGACTGGCAGCCGCTACCCTGCCCCGCACCCGGCCTCGATCAGGAAGCGGCTGGGCTGCCCGGCCCACGAGACGTACAACCCGTCCCTCGCCCGCGTGCAGGCGACGAACAACAGACAGCGTTCGGCCGCGAGGTCGGCCTCGTGCTGAAGCCGGTCGATCTCCTCCGGCGTGACGGCCGAGGGATTCGGCAGGGCGCGGTCGTTGACGCCGACGACTGCGGTAAAGCGGTACTCGAGGCCCTTGAAAGCGTGCATGGTGCCGACGTTCACCGCGTCGTCGGTGCGGGCGGCTCCCGCGCGGACCCGGCTGGCCGGGATCCCGGCCTTGTTCAGACGGTGCTTGACCTTTTCGCAGGTCTTGTTGAACCGTGCGCAGACCCCGATCTCTCCGTACGCGGCGCCGCTGTTCACCCACTCACCCACCTGCTCGACCAGGGCGTCGAGTTCGGCCTCCTCCGTCTCCGAGGCGTGGACGCGCGGCCCGGAGCCGTGCAGGGCGGAGCTGTAGCCGATGAGGGTGTCATGCCGTCCGCTGTCGGCCAGTTCGGCGTAGGGACGGCCGAGCAGGAGCCCCGTCGCCCAGCTGAGGATCTCCTGGGTGGAGCGGTAGTTCTTGCGCAGTTTGGTGGAACGGCCGGCGACATTGATGCCGAGGGACTTCAGCGACACCCGGTTGTCGTAGATCCGCTGGTGCGGATCGCCCGCGATGAACAGGTCGTCGGGACGCCGCGGCGCGGCCGCCCGCAGCATCCGCCACTGGGCCGGGTGGAGGTCCTGGGCCTCGTCGACGACGACGTGTCTGTATGCGGGCCCCTGCTCGGTCAGTAGGTCGGTGGCCTCCACACAGGTGCCGAGATAAGTGCGCAGCCCGTCCTCGGCCAGCTGCCGGGTGAACTCCTCCATCGTCCGCCACACCACGGGTCGGGCGGAGGCCGGCAGCGCGCTGCCGCGGCCCCGACGCTCGCAGGCCTCGTACTCCTCGCGGCTGCGGATGTCCTGGGCGAGGACGACGTGCTTGTACTCCTGGGCGAGGAACTGCGGGGTGCCCGTGAAGCCGGTGGCTTCCGCGGCCTGCTCCCACCGGGCGGTCTCCTCGTACCCGGCGATCGGTCGGCGCGAGGTGTTGACCACGCGCCCGGCGAAGGCGTCGACGGTCATGACGTCGACCCGGTCGCGCAGGTCGGGATCGTCGACGAGCAGCGAGAGCCCTTCGGCGAGGGAGTCCACGAGGGCGTTGGTGAACGTGGTGAGGAGGATACGGTCGCCGTCGCGCAGGTGCCGCAACAGATGCCGCACCCGGTGGAGGGCGACGACGGACTTTCCGGTGCCGGGCCCGCCGGTGACCTGCGACGGGCCGGAGTACGACGGACGGTAGGCGACCTTGTGCTGGGCGGGATGGAGGAAGATCCGCCAGGCGGCGAACGGCTTGTCGAGGATGTCGCGCAGTTCGTCGGCGTCCGTGACGACGGCGATCCGGGTGCGAGTGTGCGCGATGGCGGTCGCGTAGTCGGTGGTGTCCACGGGCTCCCGGGAGGCCGCGTCGGCCAGCGCCGGCACCACGACCTCGTGCCAGGTCTGCTCGACACTCGCACCGAGGGCCAGGTGTTCCAGCACCTTGTACTGGTCCGGCGGGAAGAACCGCCCGAAGACGTCGAGCTGTTCCAGACTGGTCAGCACGCGTGCCTGCGCGAGGGTGGTCGCGTCGATGCCGAGCGCGGCCATCTCCCCGTCGGAGACCTTCGCGAAGAGCCGCTGCTCGTCGGCGGGCGCGATCCGCTCGTAGGCGGGGGCCAGTTCCTCCAGGGTGGCGATCTCGCGCAGTTCCACGGCGCCGGTGACGGCGTTGATGGTCGCCTTCTGCCGCACGGCCCACTCGGTGGCCTCGTCGTGCGGGCCGACCCGCAGCAGCACGAAGGTGTCGCCCGTCTCGGGCGCCAGGACCACTCCCCGATACCCCTGGGTGATCCGGATGGTCCGGATCTGCCGGTCCCTGGCGCCCTTGAGCGATTCCAGCTTCAGGCCCGGGTCCTTGAATAGCTGGTCGAGGGTGAGCCGCTCGAACTTCTCCCAGGCGTCGAACACGCCGTTCCTGACGTGCTTCTCGAGCTTCTCCAGCTGCTGGCAAAAGGCCTTGTCGAGGGCGAGGTGCGGCATGGTGGGATTTTAGGCTTCCACGGCGTTGCCACGGGCCGTTCGGTCGTCAGTCCACCGGCGAACCGGCGGGGACCGGCGGACCGCGTCGGTCACCCGCCGTCGAGTTCCCGGCGGAGCATGGCCAGGACCTCCGCGGCCTCGACGGCCACGTCGTGGCGCGGGCCGTGGACGAGCACGACGTCCTCGTACAGAGCCTCCAGATTGGCCCGGGCCTCGTGCGGGTTGCCCTGGCTGAGCAGCAGCATGCCGATGTCACGGCGCAGCTCTACGGCCGCGTCGCTGACGTCGCTCTCCACAGCCCGTTCCACCTCCAGGACCGCCTGCAGCTCCGCCAGCGCCTCGGTCACCTGGCCGAGTTCCCCGCGGCAGCGGGCGGCCTGAGCGCGGCAGTCGCGGGCGGCCTCGTCGGTCGGCCCGTTGATGCGCCCGTAAGCCTCGGCCAGTGCCTCGAACTCGGGCAGGGCCGCCCGGTGGTCGCCTGCCAGCTGCCGGCTGTATGCACGGCGCCGCCGCAGCCGCAGGACGGCCTTGTTCTCGGCGCCCAGGGCCCGTGCGAGCGGCTCGATCATCTCACCCGCAACTTCGGCGGCCTGCGTGTAGCGCTCCTCCTCCATGAGGGCGATGTAGTGCTCGTCGACCTCCCGCAACTGGGCCCTGAGCAGCCCCCGTTCGAGCGGCGAGACCACGTGCTCGGCAACCTGGCCGGGAGCCGCCGCGTCCGGGGCGACACGGGGACGGCTGTCTGCTCGGGCGCGAGGCGCGTAGGGACGGCGGAAGAGTCCGGTCGGATCGGGCACACCGGGCGGCCCTGCCTCCCCGAGGGCGGAGGACTCACCGGGCGCGGGAAGGAACGGCATCAGTCGCTCGTACACGTCCTGCACGTCCACCGGACGGCTTTCCGGCGTCTTGCGGAGCAGGTGCAGGACCAGCGCTTCCAGCTCCTCCGGAACGTCGGCGCGCAGCCGTCGCAGGGGGGTGGGCGCGGCCCGGACGTGCTGGTCCATCAGCTCGAAGTCGCTCTGTGCACGGAACAGCGGTCTGCCACAGAGGAGTTCGTGGAGCACGCAGCCTAGGGCGTAGAGATCGGTGCGTGGGGTGACGTGGGTGCCGCGCACCTGCTCGGGAGACATGTACTGGTGCGTGCCAATGGGCCGGCCGGAGGCTGTCAGCCGGGTGACGTCGGTCTGCAGGATCGCCGCGACACCGAAGTCGAGGACCTTCACCGTGCCGTCCCGCGCCACCAGGATGTTGGACGGCTTGAGGTCGCGGTGCACCACGGGCACGTCGTGTGCGTACGACAGCACGGTGGCGACCTGCGCGGCCACCGCCACCGCCCAGCTGACCGGGAGAGGCCGCTCCTCGTGCACGTACCGGGTGAGGGGGACGCCCTCCACCAACTCCATGACGAGGAACAGGTGCTCGTGAGTGCTGTCGAGGACGGCGTCGTACACCTGCGGCACGCCCGGGTGCTGGATGCGCGCGGTGATCCGCGCCTCGCGGCGGAAGCGCCGCTCGAACTCCTCGGCCATCTGCGGCGTGGCGGCGACGGCCTGGGGCCGGATCCGCTTCACGGCGACGGGCCGGTCGAGCACCGCGTCGTAACCCCGCCACACGTCACCCATACCGCCGTTGCCGAGCCGCTCCAGCAACTCGTAGCGCCCCGCGATCGGTCTGTCCGGCACCTGTCCCCGCCCCGCGTCGTGCACTCGCGCTCGCCCGTTCCTCCGAGCCCCTCGGTTCGCGGTCAGTTTCCCCGGAAAACGATCTGTGCGTCCAGCCGCGTCCTACGAGGGTGCGGCGGGACGGGCGGTATGCCGCCATCATGCCCACCGTGTACGACCGGGGGCAGGCCGCATGCGCCGGTGCGGGGGGGGGGGGGGGGGCGGCGGCGTGAGATGTACAGCCGAACGCGAAAGAGAGGGGTCGGGAGCGCGACTGTGTGGGGTGGTGTTGGTATGAGT
>NZ_JBEYXM010000026.1:0-111854 GCF_040704595.1 Streptomyces sp. NPDC046870 | reverse complement strand
GTTCGTGTGGCACGGCTCGATCCGCTCCCCGGAGATCGCCGAGCAGGCCGCCTACTACGGCGACGGCTTCTTCCACAACAACATCTTCTGGCCCGTCGAGCACACCAAGAGGCTGATCGACCTGTACCGGCAGCGGTACGCGCAGTACGGGCACGGCACGCCCGAGCAGGCCGTCGTCGGGCTCGGCGGCCACGTCCACATGCGTCCGCGCTCCCAGGACGCCGTCCGGGAGTTCCGCCCGTTCTTCGACCGCTCACCGGTGATGGGAGGTGGGATCCCGATGGAGGAGTACATGGAGCAGACCCCGCTGACCGTGGGCACGCCCGCGCAGGTCATCGAGAAGACGCTCACCTTCCGTGAGCACTTCGGGGACTACCAGCGTCAGCTGTTCATGGTGGACGGCGCCGGCATACCGCTCGAGACCGCGCTGGAGCAGATCGAGACGCTCGGTGCGGACGTCGTACCGGTGCTGCGCGCCGAGTTCGCGAAGAACCGGCCGGCCGGCGTGCCCGACGCGCCCACCCACGCGTCCCTGCGCGCGGCCCGCGACGCGGAACGCGCGCGCACCACCGGACCGGCGGCCTGAGACCGCGGCACACGCAGCCCCCACGGCAGAGGAGAACGAGGAACGATGACCGACGACTTCACGCGGTACACGGCGGGCGACGGAGTGGCGCCCGACCGCTGGGCGAGCGCCCTGCACCTGTTCGACAACGGCGCCGGCGCGCCGCGCGAGGAGACCACCACGGAGCGCTGGGAGCGCGCGCAGCTGCTCTTCGAGGCCAAGGACTACATCGGGGCCGCGCGGCTGCTCGCCCTCGTCGTCGAGGAGGCTCCGGAACAGACCGGCCCCCGGCTGCTGCTCGCCCGTGCCTACTACCACTCGGCTCAGCTGCGGCGCGCCGAGGAACAGCTCCGCGCGATCATCGAGCGCGATCCGGTGGAGCACTACGCCCACCTGATGCTGGGCCGCACCTTGCAGCGCCAGGGGCGGCAGGACGAGGCCGGGCCCCTGCTGCGCATGGCCGCCGCGTGGTCGGGCGAGTTCCCGGAAGACGACTGAGCGACGCGGCGGACAGACCCGTCCCGTGGTCCGGGACCGGGGTGTCCAGGGCGTGGCCCCGGGCACCCCGGCGGCTCGGGGTGACCCGTCGGGGCTCAGGCGGTCAGGGGCGCTCGGCGTGCGATCGTGTCGACGAACGCCTCCAGCACCTGCGCCACCCCGTCCTCGTCGTTGGAGGGCGCATGGTGACGCGCGGCCGCCAGGACGTCCGGGTGGGCGTTGGCCATGGCGTAGGAGTTCCCCACCGCGCCGAGCATGGGCAGGTCGTTGGGCATGTCACCGAAGGCGGCGATCTCCTGGGCGCCGATGCCGAGCCGGCCGCTCCAGGTGACCAGGGTGGTGGCCTTCGTGACGCCGGGCGCGCTGAACTCCACCAGCGACAGCCCGGTGGAGTGGGTGGTCTCGGCGTCCGGGCCGGCGGCGTGGCGCGCCCGCTCGTAGAAGGCGTCGAGCGGGAGCGCCGGATGGTGGGCGAGGATCTTCAGCGGACGCCGGCCGGAGCCGGGGGCGAGGATCTCCTCCGCCGTGCCGATCAGTTCGACGGCCTTGTCCCCGAACGACCAGGCCGGGTACGCCGGTTCATGGCCGAAGGCGCCGTCGAACTCGACCGCGAACGAGACGCCCGGGATCGCGGCGCGTACGTGCTCCACGAGACGGGCGGCCTCGGGGACCGTGAGGGGGAAGGTGTGGGCGACGGTGCCGTCCGGTGAGTGGACCGCGGCGCCGTTGGCCGCGATGACGGCGTGCGGCCCGACGCGCTCCAGCAGGTCCGGCACGCTGCGTGGCGGACGGCCCGTGACGAGCACGACGCGTATGCCGGCTGCCTCGGCCGACGCCAGGGCCGCTCGGGTGCGCCGCGACAGCGTGCCGTCGCTTCGCAGGAGTGTGCCGTCCAGGTCGGTCGCCACCAGCTTCGGCGGCGTGACCAGCGGTGGGGCGGGCGTGGATGTCATGGGTGCCGGTACCTCCCGTACTCTCCGATGAAGTATCGGCCCTCGACAGCGCCGACGCCGCGGGCGCCCCCTCACCGGCTTGTGGACACACCGCCCGAGTCCGGCGGGCGGTGGGGCGCGCGCCGGGCTCGGGCGGGCCGTGGGGCTGACCCTCCGGGAGGGTTCGCCCCACGTCCCTGATCCAAACGAAAGACCCTAGCCGCGCCAGGGGCCGGTCACCGCGAACGTGGTGCCGGGCGTGTAGCAGTTGACGTACATCGTCCCGCCGTCGGCGGAGAAGGTGACCCCCGCGAACTCGCCCCACTCCGGCTCCTGGGCCGTACCGCCCGCCGTGAGGACCTGGCGGTTGCGGGCCATCGGGTACACCTCGCCCCCGCGGGTCACGCCGAAGACGTGCTGGGCCCCGTTGCCGTCCTCGCACACCATCAGTCCGCCGCCGGGGGCGAGGCAGATGTTGTCCGGTGACTCGCCGGGCAGCCGCACGTCGGTGTCCGGGCCGAACACGACGACCAGGGTCAGCCGGCGGTGCGCCGGGTCGTAGCGCCAGATCTGGCCGTAGTGGTCGGCCGCGGAGCCGTCCGCGCTGCGGGCGAAGGACGACACGAAGTACACACAGCTGCCGCCCCAGTAGCAGCCCTCCAGCTTCTGCGCGTGGGTGATGCCGCCGGGGCCGTAGTCCTGCAACCGGGTGGGAGTGGCGGCGGCCAGCGGGTCGGGCACGTCCACCCACTCGATGCGGTCGAAACGCGTCCCCGGCTCCTGGACCGGGGACAGGTCCGGCACGCCGGGCACCCGCATGGCCTGGAGCCGGCCGCCGGCGCGCAGCGAACCGACGCCGCCGAGCGGCTTGTCCGGCAGGAAGCGGTAGAAGAGGCCGAAGGGCTTCTGGAAGGCGTCCTCGGTCTCGTAGACGACGCCGGAGCGCGGATCGATCGCGACCGCCTCGTGCTGGAAGCGGCCCATCGCGGTCAGCGGGACCGCACCGGTGCGGCGCGGGTCGGTGGGGTGGACCTCGAAGATGAAGCCGTGGTCCTTCGTGTAGCCGTTGGTGCCCGCCCTGTCCTCGGTCTCCTCACAGGTCAGCCAGGTGCCCCAGGGGGTGCGGCCCCCCGCGCAGTTGACGGCCGTACCGGCGATGGCGACCCGCTCGGACAGCACGTGCTGGTGCGCGTCGAGCGTGAGCGCCGTGCAGCCGCCCTTGCCGGCGGGGTCGTAGGTGAGGCCGCTGACGGTCGGGACCGGGATCGGCGCGGTGACGCGGTTCTCGTGGTTGCGGACGAGGTGGGTGCGGCCCCCGCTTCCGGCGAAGGCGGCCATGCCGTCGTGGTTCGAGGGGACCTTGCCCTCCCCGGAGCGGAGCTGGTCGCCCTCGCGGGAGAGCACGGTGTAGCGGAAACCTTTCGGCAGATCGAGCAGGCCGTTCGGATCGGAGACGAGCGGGCCGTAGCCGGTGTGGCCGAGGGGCTGTGCGGCGGCGGTGCCCGCGAAGAGCTCGGACAGGGCCCCGGTGAAGGCGATACCCGCTCCCAGGGCGCTCGCTCCGGCCAGGACCTGACGGCGCGTTGCAGACATGTGGCGGCAACCTTCCTGCTGGCGGACAGGAACAGTGATCCCGCTGTGTCTATCACCTGCCGCGGACCGCGGGAACCACGTGTGAACCATGTGTCACGTGTCGTGACGTACGCCTGGACGGCCGGCCCCCCTGCGACGGCTCTTGTGGCCGAGCACCAAGTACTACAATATTCAAGCGTAGCCGGGGGAAAGGGCGGACATGTCCGGACAGGAAGTCGCGTTCGGGCCGTTGCTGCGCTCGATGCGACGGGCGAAATCACTGACCATCGAAGCCCTGGCGGAGGCCTCCGGGGTCAGCGAGCGGGGCATCGGCGACCTGGAACGCGGACGGCGGGCCGCACCGCAACGACGGACGGTGGCCGCGCTCGCGGACGGCCTCGGCCTGGACGACGCCGACCGGGAACGGCTGCTCGCCGCCGCCCGCGCCGGACGCGCCCCCGGATACAGTCCCGTCGGCGTCCGCTCCTTCCCGCGCGGCATCGACGACTTCGTCGGGCGCGCCGACGAACTGGCCGGCCTGGAGGCTCTGGCCGCACGGCCCCCGCAGGGCCGCGCCCCCGCAGAGGGCGGTGGTGCCGCGGACGGCCAGCCCGTCGTGGTCGTCATCCACGGACCGCCCGGCACCGGAAAGACCACCCTCGCGCTGCGCGCCGCCCGCCACCTCGCGGACCGCTTCCCGGACGGCCAGCTCATCGTCGACCTCAACGGCACCGACGACAGCCCGCCCGCCCCCTCCGAACTGATGGTCCGGGTGCTCAAGGCCTTCGGCGTGCCCGACCGCGACCTGGCCAGGACGGGCCCGCAGACCCACCCCGCCCTCTACCGGCAGGTCCTCGCCGACCGACGGTGTCTGCTGGTGCTGGACAACGCCCGTGACGAGGCGCAGGTGCGCCCGCTGCTGCCGGGCTCGGGCGGGACCCTGGTCCTGGTGACCAGCCGCCGCATGCTCACCGGGCTGGACGACGTGCACCGGCTGCCCCTCGGCGGACTCGAACCCGCCGAGTCGGCCGCCTTCCTGACCTCCCTCGTCGGCGGGGCGCGCGCGACGGCCGAACCCGAGGCCCTGGAGGAGGTCGCCCGGCTGTGCGGGCACCTGCCGCTGGCCCTCCGGATCGCGGGCAACTGGCTGGCGACCCGCACGGGATGGACCGTGCGCCGGCTCGCGGACCGGCTGGCGAGCGAGGAACGCCGGCTGGACGCGCTGTCCGCCGGGGACGTACGCGTCACGACCGCCTTCGACCTGTCCTACCGGCAGCTCACGCCCACGGCCGCCCGCCTGTTCCGGCGCCTGTCCCTGGTCCCCGGCCCGGACGTGAGCGCCGCCTGCGCCGCCCGGCTCACCGGCCAGGACGTCCACGACGCCGAGGACACCCTGGAGGAACTGGTGGAGGCCGGCCTGGTCGGCAGCGCCGAGGACCGCTACCGGCTCCACGACCTGCTGTGCCTGTACGGCCGCTGCCGCCTCACCGCCGAGGACGGCGAGGCCGACGTCGAACGGGCCCGCCGGTCGATGTTCGGCTGGCTGCTGGAGACGGCCGTCGTGGCGGGGCGGTGGTACGAACCCGGCCACGGAGCCCCACCCGCCTCCTGGCGCGGCACGGTGGACCTCTCCGGCGCCGACAGGGCCCGGGAGTGGCTCCAGGCCGAGGCCGCCAACTGGCTGGCGGCCCTGCACGCCGCCGCGGCGGACGGCGACCACGCCACCGTCGTCGAGGTGGCCGAGTCGCTGCACTGGTTCTCCGACCAGTGGATGTTCTGGGGGCACTGGCCGGAGGTCTTCGGCACCGCCGTCCGCTCCGCCGAGGCACTCGGCGACCCCCTGCTCGAAGCGACCCAGCTCAACTACTACGCCTGGGCCGTGCTGATCTGCGAGGGCCGGCCCCGGGACAGCCTCCCGCACGCCGCCCGTGCGCTCGCCGCGGCCCGGCGGGCGGGTGACGCCGAGCAGCAGGCGTGGGCGCACGCGTACGCCGCCTGGGCCCACCGCGTGCTGCGTGAAGAGGACCCGGCCGCCGAGCACAGCGCCCAGGCCGTCGCGCTGTTCGAGGCCGCCGGCGACCTGCACGGCATGCTCCAGGCCCTCGTCTCACGCGCCCTGGACCTGAAGGGGGCCGGGCGCGACGAGGAAGCGGTCGACGCCTACCGGCAGGTGCTGACCCGGCTGGACGAGGTCGGCGACCGCGTCGAACCGCACATCGCCGCCTTCACCCGGGTCAACGCACTCGCGGGCCTCGGGGGCGCCTACAGCCGCCTGGGGCGCTGGGAGGAAGCGGTGGAGTACCTGCGGGCCTCGGTCGCCCTGTCCCGCACGGACGGCAACATCGCCCTGGAGAGCCGCTACCTCCTGGTGCTCGGCGACGTCCTCCTCGGAGCCGGCCGTCCGGCCGAGGCCCGCGAGGCGTTCACGCGGTGCGTCGCCCTCGGCGGCGACGCGGACCCGCGACGGGTCGCCGAGGCCCGCTCCCGGCTCGCCCGCCTCGACGGCGACCGCCGGCACCCGCCGCCCGGCGTGGGCGTCAGATGAGGGCGGGGCCCGCCGGCTGCTCGTCCGCGCCCCGCTCCAGGTGCAGGGTGCGCCACTCGCGGGGGGAGAGCCCGTACGCGGCGCGGAACGCCCGGCTGAAGTGGGCGGGATTGACGAACCCCCAGCGCCGGGCCACCGCCGACACGGTCGGCGTCACCCGCCCGCGACGGGCCAGTTCACGCCCGCACGCCTCCAGTCGCCGCTGCTGGATGAGACGGCTGACGGTGATGCCCTCGCCCTCGAAGAGCCGGTGCAGATAGCGGACGGATATGTGGTGCGCGCGGGCGATGGACTCCGGCGAGAGGGAGGGGTCGCCGAGCTTGCGGTCGATGTGGGCCCGCACGCTCAGCACGAGGTGGTCGCGGCCGTCGTCCGGGTCCCGCAGGGTCTGATCGGTGATGAGGGTGGCGAACAGGTCGACGACGTGGCCGGCCAGCCGGTGCCCGACGGCCGCCGGGTAGGAGGGGGCCGCGTCGGCCAGGGTGGCGAGGAAGGGCCGCAGCACCGAGCCCAGGCCGTGTGCCGTGCCGATCGCGGTACCCGTGACCCGCTTGATGTCGCCGTCCGAGACACCCAGCACATGGCGCGGCAGCTGGAAGACATGGGTGGCGAACCGCTCCGGATAGGTGAAGGAGAACGGCCGCGCGGTGTCGTAGAACACCAGGTCACCGCCGCCCATCTCGGCCCGCCGGCCGTCCTGGAGGAAGGTGGCGGTGCCCGACACCAGCAGGCCGACCGCCACGAGTGCCTCGGGTGAGCGCTCGATCAGGGCCGGCGTGCGGCTGACCCGCCCGGCGTCGGCCTCCATGCGCGAGACCCG
Source organism: Streptomyces sp. NPDC046870 (assembly GCF_040704595.1). Lineage (NCBI taxonomy): Bacteria > Bacillati > Actinomycetota > Actinomycetes > Kitasatosporales > Streptomycetaceae > Streptomyces > Streptomyces sp. NPDC046870. Next base: position 104,922 of record NZ_JBEYXM010000026.1, on the reverse strand, counting down.
CAGGTACCCCAGGCAGTCGCTGGCGATCCTGCCGTCGAACCGCCGGCTGTCGCGGGGGGCCACGGTGACCGGCACCAGCGCCCTGCTCACCGCGTCGTTCCAGTACGCGACCTTCTCCTGGTCCGGCACCGTGTCGGTCGTCAGCACCAGGCTCAACTGGCTCTCCCTTGGCATGCGTGGCACCGGGGCGCCGTACTGGTTGTGTTCCCCGCCCAGCCAAGCAGCGGCAACCGGGGACCACCAGGAACAAAGCAGGCAGAAATGATCAGCCGAAGTGCCGCCACAGCGCGGCGACCGCGGGTGACGCCTCACCCGGAGGGCGCACCAGCATGATCTTCCAGTGGGGCGCGTGGTGCCGGAAACCATACGTGATCAGGTCGGGGAAGCGGTCCGCGATCGACCGGGGCAGGATGCAGATCCCGAGATCGTTACGGACCAGCTCGGCCGCCGCCACGATGTCGTTCACCTCGAAGGTCGTGGTGCGGTCGACGCCCGCGGCCCGGAAGGCCCGGTCCACCGAGTGCCGGATCGCCCAGCCCGGGCTGAAGTCCACCAGCGGCAGCCGGGCGGCATCGGCGAGTTCCACCTCGCCCTGGGGCGTCGTGGCCCCCAGCACCCGGCGCGGCGACGCGACCAGCACCATCTCCTCCGCGGACAGCAGCCGGGTGGTCAGCCCGCGCTGCTGCTGGCGGTCCAGCGCCACCACGGCCAGGTCGACCGTGCCCTCGCGCAGCGCCTGCCGGATGTCGGCGACCGCCGCCTGCCGCAGTTGCACGCCGAGCCCGGGGTGCTCCGCCCGCAGCGCGGCCAGGGCGTGGTGGAGCCCGGCCCAGACCCCCTGCATCGTGCCCACCGTGATCCGGCCCCGTAGCTGCCCCCGCACCGCGTCGACCGCCTCCCGGGCGGCTTCCGCGGCGCGCAGGGCGGCGCGCGCCGCCGGCACGAACGCCTCGCCCACCGGCGTCAGCGCGACCCGGTGCGTGGTGCGGTCGAAGAGGGGCGTGCCCAGCTCGCGTTCGAGCGCGCGGACCGTGCCCGACACCGCCGACTGCACCACGTGCAGCTGTCGCGCCGCCGCGGTGAAGCCGCCCGCGTCGGCCACCGCGACGACGACCTCCATCTGCCGCAGATCCATCGTGTGCTCCTCCGGGTGGTGCGGGCCGGGTGCCGCGGGACGGGACCCGTGCCGCGTCGTCGGGGTGCGCCTGACGGCGGGGCGGTCCGTCAGGCGCCTGTGAACGGTGTGCCGGCCGCACGGGCCGGGAGTCCTCAGTCGCGGGTCTCCGCGGCCGGGGCCGGCCGGGCCGTCCGGGGCTCGAAGGCCCAGTAGACCAGCGCGGCCAGCGGGAGCACCGCGCCCAGGACGCTGAGGGCGGCCCAGCCTCCGGCGTGGTAGACCGTGGAGCCGAGCTGGGAGCCGGCCGCGCCGCCGACGAAGAACATGGCGATGAATGCGCTGTTCAGACGGGCCCGGGCGCCGGGGTCGAGGGCGTAGATGGTGTGCTGCCCGAGGATGAGCGTCGCCTGTACGGCCATGTCGATCAGGATCGCGGCCAGGGCTATCAGCACGATGCTGTGTCCGCCCAGACCCGCGAGCACGAAGGCCAGCGCGGCGACCACGAACGCGGCACCGGTCATGGGCCGCGTGAGCCCCCGGTCCGCCCAGTGGCCGGCGAACGGGGCCACCGCCGCGCCCGCCGCGCCCACGAGCGCGAAGACGCCGACGCCGACCGGCGAGTAGTGGAAGCGGGGACCGGTCAGGACGAAGGAGACCGTGGTCCAGAAGGCGCTGAAGGCTCCGAACATCGCCGCCTGGTACAGCCCGCGGCGCAGCAGCGCCGGATGGCTGCGCACCAGCCGGGCCGTGGACCGCAGCACGTGGTGGTACGGGACGGAGGTGGTGGGGGCGTGGTCCGGGAGAGCGATGCGCAGCGCCACCGCGAGCACGGCCATCAGGGCGGCGGAGCCGAGGAAGACCACCCGCCAGCCGGCGACGTCGGAGACCAGGCTGCTGAGCGTGCGGGAGAGCAGGATGCCGGTGAGCAGACCGCTCATGACCCGGCCGACGACCCGCCCCCTGGCATGGTCAGGGGCGAGGCCGGCGGCGAAGGGCACGAGGATCTGGGCCACGACCGAGGTGGCCCCACTGACCAGCGCCGCGATCAGCAGCACGGGGAAGTTCGGGGCCAGTCCCGCCACCACGAGGGCGGCCGTCGTGACGATCAGCAGGACGGAGACCAGGTTGCGCTTCTCCAGCCGGTCGCCGAGCGGCACCAGGAAGACCATGCCGAGGACGTAGCCGATCTGGGTCAGAGTGATCAGCGTGCCGGCGGTGGCCTCGCTGATCCCGAACACGTCGCTCAACGACGACAGCAGCGGCTGGGCGTAGTAGAGGTTGGCGACCGTCATCCCGGACGCGACGGCCAGGAGAGCGACCAGCCAGCCGGACACGCCCTGGGTCTGACGCCCGGAGCCGGTCCCACGGCGGTGATCGAGCGGTGTGGACATGTGCACCTTCTTTCGTCATGCAGCACAACGACCTGACCGCCGGCCGGCTTCCTCACCCGACGCGATCGTTCCGGATGTCAGTCATCTCACGCGGAGATGACCGTGTGAGCGCCGGGCGTCGACCATAGAGGCGGGGGGACGGTGCTTTTTGCCGGGTGGCGCACGCGGCGATGCCTCACCGCGCACGGCTCATGCCCCTGTCCGCACGCAGCGCCGGACGGCCACCCGCGCGCTGCCCGGGCGCGCCAGGCTGACCCGCGTGGGCTCCTCACCGGACGTCCACCGCCGGACCGTCCCGGCGCGGAACCACCGTTTCCACCAGGGGATCCCATGCAAGCGGTGGGGCTTCGCCAACGCCACCCACTTCAGCCGGAGTTTCCGCGCGGCCTACGGCGTGTCGCCCCGCGCGTGGCGCGATCGTGCCCGGCCGCCCGAGGACACCGCGGGCGGAGACGGCTGACGCCGGAACTGTGCACGCAGCGGCAAGTATCCATGGCACGGTGCCGCCCGTATCACGTTCACCGCGGCCTAGGCTGGGCAGTCGTGCCGGTGGAGCCGTCTCCGGCGCCGCACGCCTGCCTGCCCGGCCGCGGGGGAGGGGCCGGCACCCTTTCCGACGGCCCGGCCCCGCGAACGGCCGGGCCCCCTCGCAGGAGTTCTCTTGCACGATGACGTTCCGGCCCCCGGGGCCGCGCCCGTCCTGGAGCGGCTGGCACGCGCCTTCGTCGAGAGGCACGCACTGCCCGCGTCCTCGGACCCCGACACGGTCGGCGCCAGGGCGCGGATGGCGTCCCTGTGGACCGGTGACGACGGTGACGAGCCGGACATCGAGGAGGAGTGGCTGGCCCTGCCGGGCGGCGACGGCCACCGCGTCCGGGTGCGTATCCTCCGCCCCGCCGGCAGTGACGAAGAGCTGCCGGTGGTGCTCTACCTGCACGGCCTCGGCTGGATGCTGACCGACGCGTACGCGCACCGGCACCTGGTCACGGACCTCGTCCTCGGAGCGGACGCCGCCGTGGTCATCCCGGAGTACGACGCGCCGGAGGACGTCCGCTATCCCGGCGCCGTCGAGCGGGCGTACACCGTGGCCCGGTGGATCGCCCGGCACGGCCCGGGATGCCGGCTGGACGGGAGCAGGATGGCCGTCGTCGGCGCCAGCGCGGGCGCCCAGCACGCCGCCTCGCTCGCCCTCCTGGCGCGGCGGCGCGGCGGCCCGGCCCTGCGGCACCAGGTGCTGCTCTGCCCGGTGACCGACGCCGCGATGGACACCCCTTCCTACGCGCAGTTCGCCGACGGCTATTTCCTGAGCCGCGCGGCCATGCGCGACTACTGGGAGCAGTACGCGCCCGACCCGCGGATCCGGGCGCACGACACCGTCTCCCCGCTGCGCGCACCCACCCGGTCGCTGCGCGGCCTGCCGCCGACACTCGTCCTCACCGCGGAGGCGGACGTCCTCCGCGACGAGGGCGAGGCCTACGCCTCCCGCCTGCGGGAGGCGGACGTCCCCGTGGTGTCGATCCGCTACCACGGGACGATCCACGGCTTCGTGCTCTTCGACTCCCTCCGCGGCACCGACGCCTCCCGGGCGGCCCGGATCCAGGTGACGGACACCCTGCACACCGCGCTGCACGCCGCCTGACCCGTCACCGGGGCGCGCCGACGCGTACGGCGGGGTCCGGATCAGCCGGCCGCGCCCCTCGCCTCCTCGCGCCGGAGCCGCCGCCACTCGCTCGGCGCCACCCCGTGCGCCGCCTGGAAGCGCCGGCTGAAGTGGCCGGGGCTGCCGAACCCGCAGCGGGCGGCGATCGCCGCCACGGTGAGCCGGTCGTACCGGGCGGAGGCCGGCATCTCCCGTGCCTTGCCGAGACGCTCGGTGATCAGCCACTGCTCCAGGCTGAGCCCCGCCCCACTGAGCAGCACGTAGAGCCGGCGCACGGAGACCGCGTGCTCCGCCGCGATCCGTTCGGGCGTCAGACCGCGGTCCGCGAGGTGGCGCCGGGCGTAGGTCATGATCCGGGTGAGCAGGGTCTCGTCCATGACGGACCGGACCGCGGCGGCCTCCTCGGCGTGCGCGGCGGGCACGAGCAGCGCGCGCACCAGGTCGGTCGTCGCGGACGCCACGTGGCGCGCGCCGGGGTCGGCCTCCAGGCCGTCCGGGTCGCGCCACACCCCGCGCAGATGCGTCAGGACCAGGTCGTGCAGCGGGCCGGCACGCAGCCGTTCCGCCGCGCGCACCACCACGTCCACCGGCAGGCCGAGCCGGTGCGTGTCGAACATCGTCGACCGGGAGGGGCTGGAGCGAGACGGAGACGACCGGGGTGCTGCGGTGGTGCCGGACCTGCCGTTGCGTGCGCCGGACCTCGAAGCCGGAGTTACGGGTGGTGAAGAGACGCACCACGGTGGCGAGATCGAGCAGCAGCACACAACCCTCCGAATCGACGTCCCGGATGCCGGGATCCCGACGATTCGGCGCCTCCGAAGGGGCCGGTGGCCGCTGAGCGCCCACAGGCCACAGATGGTGCACAGACAGTCAATCCGCCCGCTCGGGGCCGCCCTAGGGTCTGGGACGTACCGGTGGTTCCGCCCACGGCGTGGTGGCGCGCTCCTCGCGCACGAACCGGACGACCGACCCGTCCGGACGTCCCGCGGCCCCGGCACCACCCATGGGTCACCCGCCCGCCCGGCAGCCGGGCGCGGGCCGGCACCCACCCCAGCGACCAGGGAGTTCCCCATGTCCCGTACCGACGGACCGACCGTCGTCCTCGTCCACGGAGCCTTCGCCGACGCCTCCAGCTACGCCGAGGTGATCCCCCGGCTGATCGCCCGTGGCCTCGACGTCGTCGCCCCGGCCGTGCCCAACCGCAGCCTCGTCGGTGACGCCGCCTACGTCGCCGGGATCGTCCGCCAGATCCCCGGCCCCGTCGTCCTGGTGGGCCACTCCTACGGTGGTGCCGTCATCACGGTCGCCGGGACCGAGGACAACGTCGGCGCCCTCGTCTACCTGGCCGGCTACGCCCTGGAGGAGGGCGAGAGCCTCGGCGAGTTGCAGGGCCGCTTCCCCGACTCCGACCTGGCCGACGCCCTCGTCTACACCCCGTTCCCGGACGAGGGCTCGGACCAGCCCGGAACCGACGTGTCGGTCCGGCCGGACAGGTTCCCGGCCATCTTCGCCGCCGACGTCGACCCCCGCCTCGCCTCCGCCCTCGCCGTGTCCCAGCGCCCGCTGGCCGCACGGGCCTTCACCGAGGCGGCCCCGGCCGCGGCCTGGAAGACCAAGCCGTCCTGGGGCCTGGTCGCCTCCGCCGACCACACCATCAACCCCGACGTGGAGCGCTTCGGCTACCGGCGGGCCGGCATGACCACCGTCGAGGTGGACTCCTCCCACCTGGTCATGCTCGCCCACCCCGAGCGGGTCGTGCGCCTCATCGAGGACGCCGTCCGGGCCATCTCCCGCTGACCTCGGCCCGCACCCCCTCCACCCCTGACAGAGAGCGAACGATGAACCCACCGATCTCGCGCCGTACCGTGACCACGTCCCTCCTGGCCGGCGCCGCCGCCCTGGGCACCGCCGGCATCGCGCACGCCGCGCCGGCCGCCGGCCGTCCGGCCACCGGACACGGCCGCCCGGCCGACCCCACCGTCGTCCTGATCCACGGCGCGTTCGCCGACGGCTCCAGCTGGCGCGCCGTCGTCCAGCGCCTGCTGCGGCAGGGCCACCGCGTCCTGGTGCCCGCCCTGCCCCTGCGCGGACTGGCGAGCGACGCCGCCTACATCCGCAGCGTCCTGGAGAGCGTCAGCGGCCCGGTCGTGCTGGTCGGGCACTCCTACGGCGGCGCCGTCATCAGCCAGGCCGCGGCCGGTCTCCCGAGCGTCAAGGCGCTGGTCTACATCGCCGCCTTCGTCCCCGAGGCCGGGGAGAGCGCGCTCCAGCTCACCGGCAAGTTCCCCGGCAGCACCCTGGGCGAGGCGACCGTCACCCAGCACTACCCGCTGCCCGACGGCGGCCAGGGCGACGAACTGGTCATCAGGAAGGACCTCTTCCGCGACCAGTTCGCCGCCGGCGTCCCCGTGCCGACCGCCCAGGTCATGGCCGCCGGCCAGCGCCCGATCACCCTCGCCGCGCTCCAGGAACCGGCCACCGCCGCCGCGTGGAAGAAGATCCCCAGCTGGTACCTGGTGGCCACCGAGGACCGCAACATCCCGCCGGCCGCCGAACGCTGGATGGCCGAGCGCGCCCGCGCCCACACCGTCGCCGTCCGCGCCCCGCACGCGGTGTCCGTGAGCGACCCCGGCCCCGTCACCGACCTGATCCTGCGCGCCGTCCGGTCCGTCCGCACCGGCCACTGACCCGGCCCGCCGCCCGTCACCGCGCCGGCCCCGGGCCGGCGCACACACCTGCCACGGCGCCCGCGAGCCGGGGGAGCCCCGAGGAAGAAGTACCATGACGTACCGTCACATCCTGCCCGCCGCACTCGCCTGCTGCGCCGTGCTGACCGCGTGCACGAGCCACGGCGCGGACGGCACCCCGGGGAGCACCCCGCCCGCGTCCGCCACCGGTACGCCGTCGGCGACCGCCTCGGGGCCCGCCGGCGGCGACGCCCCGAGCCCCGCCGAGCCGGCCGGCACCGGCACGGCGGTGGCCTCGCCCGCCGCGCCGGCGCCGAAACGCTGCCGCACCTCCGACCTGAAGGCGTCCCTCGGGCCCGACCACCCCGGGGCCGGGCAGAGGGACTTCGCGCTCGTGCTGACCAACCGGTCCCCGCGCGCGTGCAGCCTGTACGGCTTTCCGGGCGTGGCGTTCGTCGACGCAGCGGGCGACGCGGTCACCCCGGACCCCGAGCGGACCACCGACCAGCCGCCACAGCGGGTGACGCTCGCCCCGGGCGCCGACGCCTGGTCGGCGCTGAGCTACACCGATCCGGCGATCACCGGCGTCACCACCGTCACCCCGCGGGCCCTGCTGGTCACTCCGCCCGACGAGACCGCCCCGCTCTCCGTCCGCTGGACCGGCGGCCAGGTCTCCAACACGGGGAAGGCGTCCGTTCCCCGGGTGAGCCCCCTCAGGGCGGGCAGCGGGGCCTGAGACACCCGCCCCGGCCCCGTCCTGTCCCGCCCCGCCATGAACCAGCGCTCAGGAGCCAGTGTGTCCCGCACCCGCCTCCGCGGATTCTCCCGGTCCGACACCACCCGCGCGGAGGCCTTCAGCGACGGCGTGCTGGCCATCGCCGTCACGCTGCTGGCCCTCGGTCTCGCCGATCCACCGCACCGGCCGGGCGGCCTCGGCCACGCCCTGCTGGCCCAGTGGCCCGCCTACCTCGGCTATCTGGCCTCCTTCGGATACGTGTCGGTCATCTGGCTCAACCACCACCAGGCCTTCGTGCGGGTCCGCGTGATGGACCGGGGGCTGCACGCCGCGAACCTGCTGCTGTTGTTCAGCACCGCGGCGCTGTCGTTCCCGACCGCGGTCGTCGCGGACGCGCTCCAGGCGGACCCCGACGGCTCCGACGCCCGGGTCGCCGTGGCCCTCTACGCCGGTCTGGCGGCGGTGATGTGCCTGAGCTGGGTGGCCTTCTACCACCAACTGGCCCGCCGGCCCGAGCTGTTGACCCCGGACGTGGAGAGCACGTACGTACGGCACGGCCGCCTGCGCTCCTGGGCGGGAGCCCTGGCGTACGGCGCCGCGGGGCTCCTCGGGGTGCTCGTCGCGCCGCTGGTGGCCGTCGCCGTCTTCGTCGTGCTGCCGGTGTTCTACTTCATCACCAGCGACGGTTTCCCCGAGGAACGGTGAGCGGACGCGGCCGCGTCAGGCGCCGGGTTCCCGCGGAGGCCGGGCCGGGAGGGTGAGCACGGCCAGGAAGGCCAGGACGGCCACCGTGGCGAAGAAGTAGAAGCCCCACGGATGACCGACCCCGGCGGAGACCAGGGCGCCGGTGACCGACGGCCCGACGATGGAACCGATGCGGCCGATGCCGGACGCGGAGCCGAGCGCGGTGCCGCGGACGGAGGCCGGGTAGAACTGCGTGACGTAGGCGTAGACGAGCACCTGCGCCGAGAAGACGAACACGCCGGTGAGGAAGACGACGGTGTCGAGCAGCAGGTCGCTGTCCATCTTCACGCTGAGACAGGCCAGCATGCCCACCGAGACCGCGAACCAGCCCAGCGTGGTGAGCTTGATGCCGCGCCGGTCGGCCACGAAACCGCCCAGCACCAGTCCGGCCACACCGCCGGCGTTCAGTATGAGGAGCTGGGTGACGGCCGTGGGGACGGGGTATCCGGCGTCGTTCATGAGCTTGGGCAGCCAGGTGTTGAGGCCGTAGACCAGCAACAGGCCCATGAAGGAAGCGACCCAGATCCCGATGCCGGCGCGGAGGTAGGCGGGCTTGAGCAGTGCGGTGACGGGGACGCGCCCGGTGCCGGGTGCCTCCTTGGCGCGGACGAACGCCTCCGACTCCGGCAGGCGGAACCACTGGACGACCGCGACGACCAGTCCGGCGGCGCCCAGGACGTAGAAGAGGACCTCCCAGTCGCCGGTCACCCGCAGCGCCAGCAGCGAGGTGATCACGGCGCCGGTGTGGTAGCCGGTCATGGTCAGCGTGCTGGCGCGCGCCCGCCGGTCGGCCGGCATGTGTTCGGCCATCATCGTCAGGGACACCGGCATGCACGCGCCGAGCCCGAGACCGGCGACGAGGCGGAGCGCGGCGAACACCGTGACCGAGCCGGCGAGCGGCACCAGCAGGGTGAAGACCGAGAACAGCACGACCGAACCGATGAGCAGCAGGCGGCGGCCGAGCCGGTCGGCCAGCGGGCCGACCAGCACCGCGCCGATGGCGACGCCGACGAGCGACAGCGTGGCGACGGTGGTCGCGTCCCCCGCGGTCATGCCCAGGTGACGCGTCTTGAGCAGGGTCGGGATGATGGCGCCGAGGACGACGAGGTCGTAGCCCTCCAGCAGGACGGTGATCCAGCACAGGACCACCGTCCACGGGTCGCGTCCGGCGGTGCCGGTCCCCGCGGTGGTGCCGGACGTGCCGGACGAGGCGATGGATGACATGGCGATGTTCCCCCTGTGAGCGGCTGCGGGAGACGGAGACGGAGGTGGGGAGAGTGCCTGGCGGTGGTGCCGGGTCCCGGTTCAGAACGGGTAGTCGGCGATGTCCGGCCGAACGGTGAGCCACTGCGTCTCGGTGAACGCCTCGATGTTGGCGGCCGCTCCGCCGAACCGGGACCCGGTGCCCGACGCCTTGACCCCTCCGAAGGGCGCGTGGGGCTCGTCGCCGACGGTCTGTTCGTTGATGTGGACCTTGCCGGAGTCGATCCGGTCGGCGAGCCTCATCGCCGTACCGACGTCACCGAGGATGCCGGTGGACAGCCCGTACTCGCAGTCGTTCACGATCCGCGCGGCCTCCTCCGGCGTGGAGAAGCCCATGACGGGTGCGACGGGTCCGAAGATCTCCTCGCGCCACGCGGGCATGTCGGTCGTCAGGCCGGTCAGGACGGTGGCGCGGTATCCGGCGCCCACGATCTCGCCGCCCGCGGCCAGCGTCGCGCCCGCCGCGACGCTCCCGGTCACGATGCCGTGCACCCGCTCCAGTTGCCGCCGGTCGATGACCGGGCCGAGCGCCACGTCCTCCCGGGCGGGATCACCGACGGGCAGCGCACGGGCCTTCGCGGCGAGCGCGGCGGTGTACTCCTCCAGCAGGGACTCGTGCACCAGGTGCCGGCCCGTCGTCATGCAGATCTGCCCCTGGTGCAGGTACGAGCCGAACGCACCGGCCGAGGCCGCCTTGCCCACATCGGCGCCGGGCAGCACCACCAGGGCGTTGTTCCCGCCGAGTTCGAGATGGGCCCGCTTGAGCAGACGGCCGGCCCGCTCGCCGATGGCCCGCCCCACCGGCGTGGACCCGGTGAACGAGACGACCCGCACCTCGGGGGCCTCCACCACCGCCTCGCCGACCGAGCCGTCGCCCGGGAGCAGATGGAGCACACCGGAGGGCAGTCCGGCCTCCTCGAAGACCCGCGCGATGACGACACCGCCGCTCACCGCCGTACGCGGATCCGGCTTGAGCAGCACCGCGTTGCCCAGCGCCAGCGCGGGAGCCACCGAGCGCAGCCCCAGGATCAGCGGGAAGTTGAACGGCGCGATCACGCTCACCACCCCGGCCGGGCGGCGGCGGGCGAACGACCAGCGGGGGTCCTCGGACGCCAGCACCTGGCCCTGCGGATGCGTCGGCAGCGCCGCGCACTCGAAGCACTCGCCCCGGGCCAGCCCCACCTCGGCACCCGCCTTGGCCCGGACGGAGCCCGCCTCCCGCACCAGCCAGTCCTCGATCTCGGCGGCGTGCTCGGCGAACAGCTCGCCCGCGCGGCGCAGTACGGCCGCCCGCGCCTGGGGAGCGGTGGCCGCCCAGGCGCGCTGCGCCTCGGCGGCGCGGGCGGCGGCGGTGGCCACCTCCCCGGCCGTGGCCAGGCCCACGGTGCCGAGCCGTGCCCCGGTCGCCGGTTCGACGACCGGCCGTTCGCGGGTGGCGTCCCTCCAGCCGTCGCCGAAAAGCCTCTTGCTCCAGACGTCGTCGTCCAGGAGTGCCATCTGATTCCCTTCGTGGAGCTGCCGTGGAAACGGGAACGCGCGCGGAACGTGCTCAGGAGGGTGCGGTGAGCGCCGTGTCCACCTGGACGAGCCGGGGGCCGTCCGGGTGGTCGGCGAGGACGGCCCGCAACTCGTCCACGCCGTCCGCGTGCAGGGCGGGCACCCCGTACCCCTCCGCGATACGGGTGAAGTCCAGCCCGGGGATGTCCAGGCCCGGCGCGTCCGGCACGCCGAGGAGGCCGCCGAACCAGCGCAGCGCGCCGTAGGTGCCGTTGCGCAGCAGCACCACGGTGAGCGGAACCCGGTGCCGGGCGGCCGTCCACAGCGCGGTGATGCCGTAGTTGGCCGAGCCGTCCCCGATCACGCCCACGACCGGCCGGCCGGGTTGCGCCATGGCGACCCCGACCGCGCCGGGCAGACCGAAACCGAGACCGCCCGCCGCCGGGAAGTAGTAGGAGCCGGGCCGGCGCAGATCCATCTGGCGCCACCACGAGGAGGTGGTCGACGTCGACTCCACCACGTACGCGGTGTCGGCGGGCAGTTCGTCCCGCAGGGCCGCGAAGACCTCCTCCGGGTGCAGGCGCGGGCCCTCCGCGCGGCGTGGCGCCGGTACGGGCCGGTGGTCGCCCACGGGCTCCCCGGACGCACCGAGCGTCTCCGTCAGCAGTTCGATCACCGCGCCGGGGTCGGCGACCAGCGCCTCGCCCACCGGCGCCCGCGCGGCGGCGGAGGCGTCCTCCGTCACCTGGATCAGCCGGGTGCCCGCCGGCAGATACCGCCCGGGCAGGTGTTCGTGGTAGCGGAACACGGGGGCGCCGAGCACCAGCACCAGGTCGTGGCCCTCGAAGGCCCGGCAGACCGGCTCGATGCCGGCGGGGAGCACCCCGCGGAACAGCGGGTGGCGGTTGGGGAAGGGCAGCCGGAAGAGCGAGGGCGCCGCCCACACCGGGCCGCCGAGCCGCTCGGCCAGCCGGACCGCGTCGTCGAAGCGTCCGGCCGTGTCGATGTCACCGCCCAGGACGAGCGCGGGGCGCCGGGCGCCGGCCACCGCCTCGGCCAGCCGTCGGCCCTGTTCGCCGCCCGGCACCCCCGCGCGCTCCACCCGCCGGTCCAGCACGGCCGGGGCGTTCTCGCCCGCGCCGGCCGCCCAGTCGTCGTAGGGGACGGAGAGGTAGGACGGCCGGCGCTGCAACCGCGCCTCGAAGACGGCCTGGGCGAGCGCCCGCGGCACGTCCTGGGCGCACGCCGGTTCCGCGGCCCAGCCGACGAGCGGCCTCATCAGCGCCGGGGCGTCGACGTTGGCGAGGTTGGCCTCCGGCCCGATGGCCGGCCGCACCTGCTGTCCGGCCACGATCACCAGGGGCGTCCGCGAGGCCACGGCGTTCGTCAGCGCGCCCATCGCGTTGCCGGAGCCGGAGGCGGCGTGCAGATTGACCAGCACCGGCCGGCCCGTCGCCTGGGCGTAGCCGTCGGCCATGCCCACGACGGCACCCTCGTGCAGGCCCAGCACGTACCGGAACCCGTCCGGGAGGCCGGTGAGGAAGGGCAGCTCGTTCGAGCCGGGGTTGCCGAAGACGGTGGTCAGCCCCTGGCGCTCCAGGAATTCATGGGCGATGCGGCGCACGGACGGCACAGGCGTTCCTCTCCGAAGTGACGCAGCACACGCTAGGGAGCACGCGACCCGGCGACCAATAAATGTTGGCGCGCCGGGATATAGAGTCGATCGATATGAGCAGCTTCGACCTCAACCTCGCCCGGGTCTTCGTGCTGCTCTACGAGACCGGCAGCGTCACGGCCACCGCCGAGACCCTCCACGTCACCCAGCCGACGGTCAGCTACAGCCTCGCCAAACTCCGCCGGCACTTCGACGACGACCTCTTCCGCCGCACCGGCCGCGGCCTGACCCCGACCGCCGGCGCCCGCCGCCTCTACGAGCCGCTGCAACGCGCCCTGGCCGACATCGACGGGGCGATCCGCCAGGGCGACGACTTCGATCCCGCGACCATGGCGGGCCGCTTCACCGTCGCCCTGTCCGACCTCGGCGAGGTGACCCTGCTGCCCCGTCTCGTGGCGGCCGCCCGCGCACGCGCTCCCCGGGTGTCCTTCACCGTCCGCGCCCTGGACGTCGACGACGCCGAGGCCCAGCTGCGCCGCGGCGAACTCGACGCGTTCGTCGCCACCCCCGTCCTGACCTCCCACCGCACCGTGCGCATCCCGCTCTTCCACGAGCGCTACGTCGGCATGGTCGCCGCCGACCACCCGCGCGTGCGGGGCGCGTCCGTCACCCTGGCCGAGCTGGCGGCCGAGCACCACGCCACGGTGTACGGCCCCAGCGGGCACGTCGTCCCCCGGTCCGTGCTCGCCACCCACGGGCTCCTGGACCGGGCGGCCGTGGACGCCACCCGTTTCTCGATGCTGCCGTACCTGCTGGAACGCACCGACCTGGTCGCGATCGTCCCCGAGTACGTCGGGGAGGTCTTCACCGCCTCCCACCGCCTGCGCCTGGTCCGCCTGCCGTTCGAGACCGAGCCGATCGAGGTCGCCCTCTACGCCCGGCACGAGGCCTCCCGCAGCCCGTCCCAGCGCTGGCTCGTGCAGTTCATGGCGGACGTGCTGGGCGAACGGGTCAGCCCGGCCCAACTGCCGCCCAGCGCCCAGGGTCCTTCGCTCGGATGAGGAGCCCCGGGGATGCGGAGACGAGCCCCGGTCGCGCACCGGCGTGCCACCGCCCGGCCGGTCACGCCGGCCGGGCGGTGGGGGCCTGTCACGTCGCGCCGCCGCTCACCCCGCGGGATCGAGGACGACCGGAAGCTCCGCCAGGCCCCGGAAGGCCGGGAACGGCACCTCCAGCCACCGCGGCCCACCGGCGGGGTCGGCCAGGGCCATCCGGGGGAACCGGTCGAACAGGCGGGTGAGGGCCAGCTGCGTCTCCAGCCGCGCCAGCGGGGCCCCCAGGCAGTAGTGGCTGCCGTGCCCGAAACCGAGATGGGCGTCCTGGGCGTTGCCCGGCCGCCGCACGTCCAGCTCGTCCGGCGCGTCGAACTTCCGCGGGTCGCGGTTGGCCGCGCTGAGCGCGATCTGGACCAGGGCCCCCTTGGGGATAGGGGTCCCGCCGTACTCCACGTCCTCGGTCGCGTAGCGGAACGTCGCGCTCTCCACCGAGCCGTCGTAGCGCACCAGTTCCTCGACCGCCGCACGGATCAGCTCCGGGTCCTCCCGTACGGCCCGCAGCTGGGCGGGATGCGACAGCAGGTGGTGGACTGCGTTGCCGATGAGGTACGCGGTCGTCTTGTGACCCGCGAACATCAGCAGGAACGCCGTGGAGACCAGCTCGCTCTCCGTCAGGCCGCCGTCGTTGTCGCGGGCCGCGATGAGCGCGCTGAGCAGATCGTCGGCCGGACGTTCCCGCTTGGCGGTGATGAGGTCCGTGAAGTAGGCGTGCAGGTCCTCCTCCGCCTGCTGCTGGGCCCGCTTGGCCTCCTCGCCGAAGCCGGTCTGCGCCACCGTGGTGGACAGGTGCTGCATCCGGGTCCGGTCCTCGGGCGGCACGCCGAGCAGATCGCAGATCACGATGATCGGCAGCGGGAACGCGAACACGGGCAGCAGGTCGAGGGGTTCCCGGGTGGGGCACCCGTCCAGCAGGTCCCGGACGATCTCCTCGATCCGCGGCCGCAGCGCCGCCACGCGCCGCGGGGTGAACGCCGAGTTGACCAGCCGGCGCAGCCGGGTGTGCTTCGGCGCGTCGGAGTTGAGCATGTTGTCGTCCAGCGCGACGGAGGAGTCACCGAAGATCCTCCGGTAGGCGTCCATGGCCCCGTACATGTCCTTGCTCAGCCGCGGATCCGCCAGGGCGGCCCGCGCGTCGTCGTACCGGGTGATCAGGTACGTCTCGTTGCCGTGCGGGGGGTGCATGGGGCAGACGGGCGCCGCGTCGCGGAGCCGGGCGTAGACCGCGTGCGGATCGCGGCGGAACTCCGGGGTGCACCGCTCCGCCGCGGCGACGGCCTCTTGCGTGGTGGTCACGGACGGCTCCCGAGGTCGAAGAGGGTCTGGGCGTTGCCGCCGAGGATGAGCCGCTGGGCCGCCTCGTCGACCGGCAACTTCTCGATCATGTGGACGAAGTCCTCCAGCGGCGCGGCCATCGGCGGCGAGTCGGTGCCGAACAACATCCGTTCGGGACCCAGCACTTCGGCGTTCAGACTCAGGTGCGCGGCGCTGAACGGGCTGGTGTCGACGTACATGCGCCGCAGGGCGGCGGCCGGGTCGGCCGAGGGCCGCGGGCCCGCCGTGACCACCGGCCGGCCGGCCGTCCGGTCCTCGGCGGCATGGTCCTGGGCCGCCCGTTCCTCGGCCGCCCGGCCCTTGGCCTCCGGGCGAGCGGCGTCGGACGCCCCGGCCCCGGACCGCCCGGAGGGCGGCGCGCCCCCGGCCCAGTGCCGGGGGCGCGCCGCCGTCCGCAGGCGCTCCGGCAGCAGCGCCATCGCGCCGCCGCCGGTCGCGCCGATCAACCGCAGACCCGGGTACTTGTCCAGCCACCCCGCGAACGCGATCATGGCCATGCCCATCGTGACGTCGCCGAAGCGGCCGATCTGCTCGACGAACCCGGTCTCGTCCACCCGTTCGGTGCCGGCCGGCTCGGCCGGGGCGTGCACCAGCACCGGCACCCCCGTCTCCGCGGCCAGCGCGAAGAAGGAGTCGGCGCGAGGCGAGCCGAGCAGCTCGCCGTGCACGCTGGACGTGGTGATCAGACCGACGAAGGCCGGGTCCGCGAGGGTCTCCCGGACGCCTTCGAGGTGGTCGTCGTCGCCGAACGGGTTGGCGTACACGTAGCCGCGCAACTGGTCCGGGAACCTGCGGATCAGCCCCGACATCCAGTCGTGGAAGCGGCGCAGCCGGTCGCGGGGCTGGGCGTAGTTGTCGACGCCCGGCACCCGCGCCATGGCGCCGGCCCCGACGGGGCTGCCGATGATCGTGAGGTCGATCCCGGCCTCGGCGCGGGCGGCGAGCATGCCGTCGACGTCGGTCAGGCTCGGGGGCATGGGGAAGCGTTCGGCCGCTTCCGGTGGGGACAGATGCCCGTGGATGTCGATGATCACGTGTCGGTTTCCGGTTTCGGTGCGAGTGCGCGGGTGACCGCGGCACAGTCCTGGTCGCCCAGTCCCTGCTCGGTGGCACGGACGTGGGTCTCCGCCGCGGCGGTCGCCAACGGCAGACTCAGGCCGACTGTCGCTGCCTGCTTGGAAGCGAGCATGAGGTCTTTCGCCATCAGCCGCAGCCTGAAGTCCGGCTCGTCGAAGCGGCCGGCGGCCAGGCGCCGGGACTTGAACGCCATGACCGGCGAGGCGAAACCGCTGCCCGCGATGGTCTTGAGGACCAGCTGCCGGTCCAGGCCGCAGGCGGTTGCCAGTTCGGTGGCCTCGGCCAGGGCCTGCACCTCTATGCCCATCAGCAGGTTGAGGAGCAGTTTCATCCGCATGCCGGACCCGAGTGCGCCCAGATGGACGACCTCCTTGCCCAGCGTCTCCAGCAGCGGGCGGGCCGCGTCGAAGACGCGCTTGTCGCCGCCGGCGAACAACCGCAGCTCCCCGTCGCGGGCGTGGTCACGGTTGCCGAGCATGCCGACGTCCAGGACCGAGCGCGCGTCACCGGCGATCTGCGTGACCTCGTCGGGGGCGACGGTGCTGGCGCAGATCAGCACGCCGGGGTACGGGCCGTCGGCCAGCACGCCGTGCGGCCCGTGCAGTACGGCGCCGAGGGCCTCGCCGTCGGAGACGACGCAGAGCGCGGCGCTCGTGCCCGCGACGGCGTCGGCGGGGTGCTCTGCGACGTGGGCGCCCGCCTCGGCGAGCGGTGCGGCGCGGTGCGGGTCACGGTTCCAGACCCGGACCGGCACCCCCTGTTCGAGGAGGCGGCCGGCCAGGCCGGCGCCCATCGTGCCCAGGCCGAGGACGGCGACGGGGCCGTTGACGGTGCGCGTCATGCGGACACCCCCTTGGTCTCCTTGACGACGCGGAACCGCATCGACTGGCGCTGGTCGACCCACTGGCGCAGCGGGGCCACCAACTCCTGGTGCTCCTCGCTCTGCTGCCAGGCGAAGAAGTCCTCGGCCGACCGCCACTCGCTGGTGATCACCCACTGGCGGGAGTCGTCGACGGGCTCTCCGAGCCGCTCGACGATGTGGCCGGGGGTGTTGGACACGGACTTCCGGAGGTGCTCGTACAGGTCCAGGAAGCCCTGCTCGCCGCCCTCGACCACGCGGACCGCGAAGACGACGTTCAGCTTCTCGGCCGGCAGGCCGTTGTGGTTGGTGCCCATGTCTCTCCTCCTGAGTGAGATCCGGCAGGACACGACATCAACGGACTCATGTCCCTCGTACGGCCGCAACTCCGAATGGGGGAGGGGCCCGTCGGCACAAGGGGTGCACGATCCGTCATTAGTCATTTCGAGTGACTGGCGGGGGTCGGCCCCGCGGGTGACCCGCCGTACGGCGACCGGGTGACGGCTCGTCGCCGGAGATGGAAGGATGATCACCCTTCGAGGTGACACCGGGGCGGGCTCCCCGGGAGGGGAGTGGCGCGGCGTGCCCGACAGGCCGGCGGAAGAAGCGGCAGGCGAGACGGCGAAGGGGACCGGTGCGGCACCGTGCCGGGTCGTGGTGTGCCGGGACTGCTGCTGCGGCAGCCCCAAGGTGACCGGCGTCGACCACGCGGCGCAGACCGCGCGGCTGCGGGCCGGGGTGCCCATGCGTGTCTCCGACTGCCTCGACGTCTGCGAGCAGGCCAACGTCATCGTCGTACAGCCGTCCGCCGCCGGGCGGGCCGCCGGGGCGCGCCCGGTCTGGCTGGGGCTCGTCAACGACCCGGACGCGACCGAGGACATCGTGACCTGGGTGCGCGCGGGCGGCCCGGGCGTGGCCCCCCTGCCGGACATCCTCGGTCTGTACGCCTTCACACCACCCCGGCGGCGCGCGGCTCCCTGAGCCCCGGTCCGTGCCGGCTCCGGCCCCGGCGGGCGTACGCGAGGACGGTCCTGGCGGGGTGCCGGTCAGGCGGTACGGCCTGCCCGGATCGGCACGACGGAAGCCGGTGGGAACCCGGCACGGTCGCGCCACCGTATGCGGGCACCCCCGGATTCCGCCCGGCCTTCGGCGAGTTGGCCGAGCGGCTGCCGACTCCCCGGCCGCCACGAGCGCGCAGGGGCGAGCGGTCCCGGCCGCACACCGGCCCCGCCGGTCGCCGAAGGGCCCCTCGGGACCGTTCCCGGCGGGTCCCCGGGGCCGTCCCTTTTCGGCGCGACCCCCGTTCGGCGGGCGGTCATCCGTTCTCCGGCGCGGACAGCGGACGCCCCAGCCGCAGGTTCCACCGCCCGGCCCGGCCGCTGAGTTCGGTGACGGTCAGGGGCGGTACGTCGAGGCGCCAGAAGGCCGCGACGGGCATGCCCAGCGCCGTCACCACCGCCGCGCGTACCACCTCCGGCTCGACCACGGCGACGGTACGACCCTCCAGGTCCGGGGCTCCGGCCAGTCGGCGTCCGACCCGCCCGCACAACTCCTCGACCGACTCACCGTCGTGCGGCGCGTACGCGGGGTCGGTGAGCCAGCGGCCCACCGCGTCCCGTTCGGCCGCCTCCACCTCGTCCAGGGTGCGGCCCCGCCAGCGGCCCACATCCAGCCCCGCCAACTCGGGAGCCAACACCCCCTCCAGGCCCAGTGCCGCGGCCGTCTCCAGGCACCGCACGCTGGGGGAGACCAGCACACGGACCGCGGAGGGCAGCGACCCGGCCGCCGAACGGGCCCGCGCGGCCCCGCTGCCGTCGAGCGGGCCGCCGTCGTCGAAACGGGCCTGCCGCAGCGAGACGCTCATCGCGGGCGAGACGAGAAGGACTCGACTGGTCACGCGGACGCTCCTGCCGTGCCGTGGGGGACTCGATGCCGAAGGGTAACCGTGGCGCGTCCGGGGACGCGGGGCGCGGTGTTCCGGGGGGAGTGTCTCGCGCCCGCCTGGCGCCGCGGGGCATGCTGGGCTGGGCAGTCGCGGAGGTGGTGCGGGCGTGCGGGCAGCGCGGACCGAGGGGCCGGAAGCCGGGCGGCCGGTCGGGATGGGGCCGTGGCACTTCATCGTGTGGTTCGGCGTGGTCAGCCTCCTCGCCGACTTCGTGTACGAAGGGGCCCGCTCGGTCACCGGCCCGCTGCTGGCGTCCCTCGGCGCCTCCTCCCTGGTCGTCGGTGTGGTCACCGGCGCCGGTGAGGCGGCGGCGCTGGGTCTGCGCCTGGTGTCCGGACCGCTGGCCGACCGCACGCGCCGCTTCTGGGGCCTGTCGATCGGCGGCTACGCCCTGACCGTGCTGTCCGTGCCCCCGCTGGGCGTGGCCGGCGTGTTGTGGGTCGCCTGCGCCCTGGTGATCGCCGAACGGGTGGGCAAAGCGGTGCGCTCCCCGGCGAAGGACACCCTCCTCTCGCACGCCACGGCCGCGACCGGACGCGGCCGGGGGTTCGCCGTCCACGAGGCGATGGACCAGGTGGGCGCGCTGATCGGTCCGCTGACCGTGGCGGGCGTGCTCGCGCTGAGCGGGGACGCCTACGGCCCCGCGCTCGGGGTGCTCGCCATGCCCGGCGCCGCGGTGCTGGTGCTCCTGTTCCGGCTCCGGGCACGGGTACCGGACCCGGAGGCGTACGAGCGTCAGGCGACGGCCCCGCCGGGTGACCCGGCGCCGGACGGCGCTCCGCCCCCTGGCCGTCTGCCCGCCGCCTTCTGGACGTACGCGGCGTTCACCGCCGTCACGACGGCCGGCTTCACCACCTTCGGCGTGCTCTCGTACCACCTCGTCCGACAGCACCTGATGACGACGGCGTGGGTGCCGGTGCTGTACGCGGCGGCGATGGCCGTGGACGCGGTGGCCGCCCTGGCCACCGGCTGGCTGTACGACCGGACCGGCCCGCGGGTGCTGGCGGTCCTGCCCGTGCTGGCCGCCGCGGTGCCGGCACTGGGATTCACGCGCACCGTCGCGCCCGCCGTGGCCGGTGTGCTGGTGTGGGGCGCGGCGACGGGCATCCAGGAGTCCACGTTGCGGGCGACCGTCGCGGACCTGGTGCCCTCGCCGCGCCGGGCGACGGCGTACGGCGTCTTCGCCGGGGTGGTGGGCGGCGCGACCCTGGCGGGCGGCGCGCTGACCGGGGCCCTGTACGGCTACTCCATCCCGCTTCTGATCACGGTGGTCACCGCGATCCAGGCCGCCGCGCTCGTGCTGCTCGCCGTGACGCGCGGGGCACGGCGCCACGGTGACCATGAGGTGCGGGCGGCACGCTAGACCGTTCGCGGCGCGGTCAGCGGCCCCGGCGGTGCAGCAGGAGATCGGCGACCACCGGGCGGTGGTCGGAGGCCGTGGTGTCCGACTCGTGCGTGCCCGTGACGGCGACGTCCGGCGAGACCGTCACGAGATCGATGCGCCTGACCGGGTCCACCGCCGGGTAGGTCTTGCCGCCGCCCGGCGCCGCGTCGGCCAAGGGGCCCCACAGCCGGGCCAGTTCAGGGGCGTCCGGCTCGGCGTTGAAGTCGCCGAGGAGCACCTTCGGGCCGCGGTCCGCGGCCAGGACGCCCAGCATGTCGTCGACCTGGGCGCGCCGGACCGAGGGGTCCGTGCGGTAGTCCAGGTGGGTCGCGTACACGTGCACCAGGATGCCCCGGACCCTGACCGCCACCTCGGCGAAGCCCGGCGCGGGGGCCGGCACCGGGTCGGGAGTCTGGGTGGACAGCCGGGTGATCTCGTGGTTCCACGCACCCCGCACCGGACCGCGGCTCAGGATCGCGACGCCGTACTGCCGCCGTCGCCCGCCGGGCGCGGCCGGCGGCAGGTCGTAGATCGGCGCGAAGAAGACCCGCATCCCCAGCCTTCCGGCCAGCTCCCGGGCCTCGTCCGTGAAGCCGCTGCGGGCACCCCAGTGCACGTCCACCTCCTCCAGGCCGATCACGTCGGCGTCCAGGTCCCGGATCGCCGCCGCCGTGCGGTCGAGGTCGAAGACGCCGTCCTGCCCGGCCCCGGCATGGATGTTGTACGTGGCCACGCGCAACGGCACACGGTCGGCGGCCGGTTCCGCGCCGGGCACACCGTCCGCCGCGGCCGCGCCGGGCGGCGTGGCGCCGAGCGCGGCGGTGGCGGCGAGCACGGCGGCGGCCAGCAGGCGCGGAGCGGTGCGTCGGGGCTTGCGGTCCACTGAGTCCTCCCGAGGTGATCCTTGTCGGTCGGCTGGGCGGCGGTACGCCTGCCCAACCCGTCGGCACGGGCGCCGGGTCGCCCCGATGGGCGAGGGCCGCCCGTGGTGAACGTGTTCTGGGCACAGCCGGCCGGCCCGCAGGGCCATCAGGTCGCCCGCCGGCCCGCTCCGATCCGCCCGCCGCGGGCGCTGCGACGCCTTCGCCCGCTCCCGCCCGCCGCGGCCGGACGACGCGTGCCCGCCCCTGACGCAGGCCGCGCATCCCGGGCACGAGGCCCGCCGCGTACGACAGCCGGTGAGCCTCCTGGAGCGCTTCGGCCGGCTCCCGCAGCCGTGCGCCACCGCCGCGCCGCCGTCCCCGTCCCGCCGTACCCCGCCGACCATCGGCCCCCCGCCGCCCGCCCGCCACGTCCCCGCATGATGCCCGCCCGGGGGCCGCTTGACCACCGAGCCGTCGGTGGTCACACCGGACGGCGGGGCCCGCACCGGCCCGCCCGTGCCTTCGCCGTCCCCGGCAAGGCCGGATACCGGCCTTTTCTGGGTACACGCAAGGTAGGGAGCAGGCGCTCAGGCAGAGGGCGGTTGGCATGGACGAGGTCGCCCGGAACGGGGATCGGCGGACGGACCGAGCGGGACCCGTCATGGCCTCGGCCGCGTACGAGGGCAGCCCCGCCGACATCGCGGCGGCCCGTGAGCTGGCGCGCGCCTTCCTGAGCCGGGTGCAGGACGACTACGGCCTGCCGGTGTCGGAGCGGGTGATGGGCGTGGTCCAGCTGGTGGTCAGCGAGCTGGTCACCAACGCTTGCAAACACGCGCCCGGGCCGTGCCTGGTCGATCTGGAGCTGTCGGGGGGCGGCGTCGGGATCACGGTCTGGGACACCGCGCCGGTGCTGCCCGTCGCCAAGGCCGCCGATCCGGGCCGGGTGGGGCAGCATGGGCTTGAGATCGTGATGGCCGTGTGCCAGGGCTTCGAGGCGCACCGGGAACCGGTCGGCAAGCGGATCACCGCGTCCGTGACGCTGGCCGACGACCCCGGGGGAGACGTGGCCGGCCGCGCCCCGGTGTGACGGCCGGTGCCCGGCCGCCGCCTCCCACCCGGCGGCTCCCGCGGGCCACGGCGCGCGCTCCGACCGACTGGCAGAGGAGAAGCGGCGTATGGGTGAAACGGACGTCTCCCGCCCTGGCCGGGGCCAGCCCCTGGCCGGTGCCGGCTCGTCGCCCACCAGCCTGCTCGACCTGCTCAGCGTCGCCGCGGTGGTGCTGGACACGAACGGGCGCGTGGTCTTCTGGAGTCCCCAGGCGGAGGAGCTCTTCGGTTACACCGCGGACGAGGCGCTGGGCCGGTTCGCGGCGCGCCTGCTGGTCCACGAGGAGCACTGGGACGAGGTCATCACGCTCTTCGCCGAGGTCATGGAGTCCGGCACCGACTGGGCGGGGGCCTTCCCGATCCGGCACAAGGACGGCAGCACGCGGCTGGTGGAGTTCCGCAACATGCGCCTGCTCGACGACCTCGGCGACACCTACGCCCTGGGCCTGGCCGTGGACCAGGCGACCGTGGCGCGGGTGGAGCGGGGCGTCGCCCTCTCGGCACGCCTGGTCACCCAGTCCCCGATCGGCCTTGCCATCCTCGACACCGACCTGCGCTACCTGACCGTGAACCCCGCCCTCGAACGCATGCACGGCCTCTCCGCCGCCGAACAGGTCGGCCGGCGGGTCCGCGACGTCCTGACCTTCCTGGACGCCGAGGCCATCGAGAACTGTCTGCGCCACGTCCTGGAAACCGGGGAGCCGGTGACCGACCAGCACGTCGCCGGCCGCCCCGCAGCCGACCCGCACCGTGAGCACGCCTGGTCGGCGTCGTACCACCGGCTGGAGGACGCCTCGGGCCGGGTGCTCGGCGTGGTCACGTCCGTCATCGACATCACCGAGCGGCACGAGGCGGCCGTCGACGTGAGCCGGGCCCGGAACCGGCTGGCCCTGATCGCGAACGCCTCCGCCTCCATCGGTACGACCCTCGACGTGGAGCAGACGGCGCACGAGCTGGCCCGGGTCGTCGTCCCGGACCTGGCGGACATCGCCTCCGTGCACGTCCTCGACAGCGTCCTGCGCGGGCGCGCCCCGTCCCTCACCGGTCCCGCCCGCTTCCGGGCCGTGGCCACCGCGGGGGTCCATGCCTCCGAAGCCGTGCACACGGCCGAACCGACCGGGAGGATCGCCGCCTACGACAGTGACCGCCTGCTCACCCGGTGCGTGCGCACCCGCCGGCCCGTACGGGTGGCCGAGACCACCCGGCAGGACCTGCGGCGGATCGCCCGCACCAGTGAGGCCGCCTTCCTGCTGGAGACCACCGGGGTGCACTCCTACCTCGCCGTGCCGTTGCTGGCCCGCGGAGAGGTCCTGGGAGCGCTCAGCCTCGCGCGTGTGAGCACCCCCGCGCCCTTCGACGAGGACGACACGCTGCTCGCCTGCGAGCTGGCCGGCCGCGCCGCGACCTGCATCGACAACGCACGCTGGTACCAGAGCGCGCGCGACACCGCCCTCACCCTCCAGCGCCGTCTGCTCCCGCAGCTGCCGGCGCGCCTGCCCGGCCTGACGATCGCCTGCCGCTACCTGCCGGCCGGAGCCGTCAGCGAGATCGGCGGCGACTGGTTCGACGCCATGCACCTCCAGGGGGACAGGACCGCGCTGGTCGTCGGGGACGTGATGGGCAGCGGCATCAACGCCGCCGCCAGCATGGGGCAACTGCGCAGCGCCACCCGCGCGTTCGCCGGGCTCGACCTCGACCCCGCGGAAGTGCTCCAGCAGCTCGACCGCCTCACCGAGGACGTCGAGCACACCATCGCCACCTGCGCCTACTGCCGGTACGACCCCGAGCGGGGCCAGTGCCGCATCAGCCTCGCCGGTCATCTGCCCCCGGCCCTCGTCCCGGCGGGCCGGCCGGCACAGCTCCTCGACCTCCCGTCCGGTGTGCCGCTGGGCGTCGGCGGCACGGACTTCGAGACGACGGCGTTCGACTTCCGCCCCGGCGACCAGCTCGCGCTCTACACCGATGGACTGGTCGAAACCCGCTGCGACCCCATCGACGCGCGTCTCGGCACCCTCCTCGAGGCCCTGACCGCGACGGCCGGCCAGGATCTCGCACAGACCTGCGACAGCGTCCTGGAGAGGCTACGGACCCCGGGGGGCGACGACGACGTGGCCCTGCTCGTGGCCCGCGCCGAGGGCTGAACCGTCAGCCGGCCCACGCCAGCAGGCGCTCGCCCGCCTCCGGTGCCCGCAGCCGGCCGAGGGACTCCTTCTCCAGCTGGCGGACCCGCTCCCGGGTGAGTCCCACCTGGTCGGCGACCTGCTGCAGGGTGCGGGGCTGCCCGTCGTGCAGCCCGTACCGCAGACTGAGGATCATGGAGTCACGGGGTGCCAGCGTGCCCAGCGCGTCCCTCAGCTCCTCGGCGAGCGCCCGGTACTCGGCCACCTCCGGAGCCTGGAGCACGTCGGCGGCGGGGATGAGATCGCCGACCACGGTCTCGCCGGTGTCGTCCACGGGCGTGTCGAGACTGAGGGTGTGCCGCCCGACACGGCGCAGCCAGGCGACCCGCTCCTCGCCGAATCCGCTCTCCCGGGCGACCTCGTCGTCCGTCGGCTCGTGACCGAGGCGCAGGTACAGCCGCCGTTCGGCCTTCGCGAGCTTCTGCAGCTCCTCCACGACGTGCATGGGCAGCCGCACGGTGCGGGCGT
This sequence comes from Streptomyces sp. NPDC046870, assembly GCF_040704595.1. NCBI lineage: Bacteria > Bacillati > Actinomycetota > Actinomycetes > Kitasatosporales > Streptomycetaceae > Streptomyces > Streptomyces sp. NPDC046870. Next base: position 79,882 of record NZ_JBEYXM010000026.1, on the reverse strand, counting down.
GCTGGGCCAGGCCCCGTTGTATCGCCTGGCGGATCCACCAGGTGGCGTACGTGGAGAACTTGAAGCCCTTGGTGTGGTCGAACTTCTCCACGGCCCGGATGAGTCCGAGGTTGCCCTCCTGGATCACGTCGAGCAGGGGGACGCCGCGGTGGGCGTGCCGCTTGGCGATCGACACCACGAGCCGCAGGTTCGCCCGGATCATGTGGTCCTTGGCGTGCAGGCCCTCCCGTACCGCGGCCTCCAGCTCCCGGCGCCGGTGCGGGGCGGGGCCGCGCCCGCCGGCGTCGGCCCGTTCCAGTTCCCCTGTGGCGTGCACACCCGCCTCGATGCGCCGGGCCAGCCGCACCTCGTCCTCGGCGGTGAACAGTGGGGTCGCGGCGATCTGGGCCAGGTACTGGCCCAGCAGATCGGGTTCGTCCCCGGTCTCGGGCACCCTGCTCCGCGCACGTGCGGAGCGGGCGGTGGCACGACGGCGCTCTCGGGGATCCGCCGCGGCGGATCGTGCCGGCGCAGGCATGGTTCCGGCCTCCGACTCTGTCGCTCTCTTGCTCTCTTCAGGACGTCCAGCGGGTGCCGGGTACCCGGGCGGAAGGCCACGACACAGGGGGCGCGGCGGCGGCCGGCCCGCCGCCGGGCGACAGCGGCGTTTCGGCCAACCCGGTCCCCGGCGCGTCCCTTGCCGGACAAGGGTCCGTGCACCCCACATGTTCCGGGACCCGCTCCGTACGGCGGTTCGCGGTCCGTCCGAAACACGTGTGTTCGATATCGCGGACCGGTCGTTGAACCCGGCGACGCACCCGGACGACCAGCCGTCGCGGACCGGGGGAGAGGAGACGCCGTGAGCCGTGTCTGGCTCCCGCCCGAGCAGTACGCCGAGCAGTTGATGAAGGCCACCGGATTCGCCTGCGTCCACTTCACCGACGAGCGGGACCGGCCCGTCCAGCTCCGTTCCCTGTACAGCCCCGCCCATCCGTGGCAGATGGCCGGCGGCACGATGGAGCCCGGTGAGCGGCCCTGGGAGACGGCTGTGCGGGAGTGCCAGGAGGAAACCGGCATCACGGTCTCCGGCCCGCCACGGCTGCTGGCCGCGGTCTACGGACTGCCCGGGCAGGAGTGGCCGTACAGCACCATGGGCCTGGTCTTCGACGGTGGCCGCCTCAGCGACGCGCAGATCCAGGGCATCACTCTCGACCCGGAGGAGCACGACGAGTTCCGCGTGCTGCCGCTGGAGGCGTGGCGACCGCTGATGCCGGCCCAGGACTTCGCTCGTCTGGACGCCGTGACGAGGGCCCGCCGCACGGGCGTCGCCGAGTACTTCGACACCTGGGACTGGGGGGAGGCGTGAGCTGGGTCCGGGAGGCGGCCGGACCCACCGGGCGGGGGCCGTGCCGGCCGGTCTGCTCTCCGCCGTCGTCACGGGCACGCGGGCGCCCGGCGGTCCGCGCGCGGTCGGACCCGGCGACTCGGTGACGGCCCTGGATGTCCGGGAGCCGCCCCGGATGCCCGGCTGTGCCCCCGCGTCAGCCTCGGACCGGCCGTCCCGTGAGCGTGGTGAAGCGGTCCACGTCGATGTTGCCGCCGGACGCGATGACGCCGATCCGCGGGGGTGGGCCGTCGAGGCGTCCGGCCAGCAGGGCGGCCAGGGGCGTCGCGCCGCTCGGCTCCAGGACGATCTTCAGACGTTCGAAGGCGAAGCGCATCGCGGTGACGATCTCGGCGTCGCTGACGAGGGCGATGGCGTCGACCAGGCGCTGGTTGAGGGGGAAGGTGATCTCGCCCGGGGTGGCCAGGGCCTGTCCGTCGGCGATGGTGCGCGGGACCGGGACGGTGACCCGCGTGCCGGCCTCCAGGGAGCGTTTGGTGTCGTCACCGGCCTCCGGCTCGACGCCGATGACGCGCGTGCCCGGGTGCAGCGCCTTGGCGGCGGTGGCGCTGCCGGCGATGAGACCGCCACCGCCCACGGGCACGAGGAGGGCGTCCAACGGGCCGGTTTCCTCCAGGAGTTCCAGTGCGGCGGTGCCCTGTCCGGCGATGACGTGGGGGTGGTCGTAGGGCGGGATCAGGGCGAGACCGCGGTCCTCGGCCAGGGCGTGGCCGAGCGCTGTGCGGTCCTGGGTGTAGCGGTCGTAGGTGACGACCTCCGCCCCGTATCCGGCGGTCGCCTCCCTCTTGGAGCGGGGGGCGTCCTCGGGCATCAGGATGACGGCGGTGGTGCCCAGTTCCCGGGCGGCCAGTGCGACGGCCTGGGCGTGGTTGCCGGAGGAGTAGGCCGCGACGCCCTTGGCCAACTGGTCCGGGGGCAGCTGGGCGGCGGCGTTGTAGGCGCCGCGGAACTTGAAGGCGCCGATCCGCTGGAAGTTCTCCGCCTTGATGAACACCTCCGCCCCGACCAGGGAGTTCAGCGTGCGGGAGGTGAGCACCGGGGTGCGGTGGGCGATGCCTTCGAGGCGGGCGGCGGCCTCGCGGACATCGGCGAACGTGACGGGCGGAACGGCGGCGGCCATGGGCGTCCTCGGAGTGTCCTTGACGGGCGGGGGGAGGGGGGAGACGTGCGGGGCGGACGGACCGGCGGCGGGCGGGGTCACCAGCCGGTGACGCGCGGCCAGTACGCCTCGATGCCGGGCGCGCGCGCCGGTGTGCCACCGGAGCCGTCGACGACGTGGTAGCCCTGGTGCTGGGCGGCGGTGGCGCAGGCGTGGTTGGGCAGGACGCGCAGACGGGTGCCGATGGGCAGGTCGGGCAGGGCGGCGCCGTCGCGGGCGGTGAGGGTGCCGTGTTCCTGGCTGGCGGCCGTCATGACCAGGCCCGGGACCGGCGTGCCGGACAGGTCGGTCACCAGGCCGTAGCCCTGGTCCTGTGGCTGGACGGCGGTGCCGCGGTCCCGGGACATGGCCATCCAGCCGCCGTCGGTGACGATCCAGCCGTACTCGGGACGGTGGCCGATCACGGTGACCACGACCGACAGGGCGAGGTCGTCCAGGTCGCAGACGCCGAGCCCGGCCATCACCAGGTCGAAGAAGACGTAGTTGCCGGCGCGGAGTTCGGTGACTCCGGTCAGGTCCTCGGCGGCGTGAGCGGTGGGAGTGGAGCCCACGCTGACGGTCCGCACGGGCAGACCCGCCGCGCGGAGCCGTTCGGCCGCGGCGACCGCGGCATCGCGTTCGTTCCGCGCCGCCTCGCGCCGTTCCTCGGCGGTGTAGCAGAAGTACGACTCGCCCGCGTGGGTCAGTACGCCGTCCAGACAGCCCGCGTCGTGCAGGATGCCGGCGATGCCGGTGAGCTCCGGGGCATCGGGCCTGAGGCCGCCGCGGTGGCCGTCGCAGTCGATCTCGATCTGGGCGGGGAGGACGATGCCGGCCTCCCGCGCGGCGGCGGCGACGAACGTCGCCTGCTCGGTGCTGTCCAGCAGGACGCGCAGGGTGACACCGCGGCGCGACAGGGCGACGACGCGCGGGAGTTTGTGCGGTTCGATGCCGACGGCGTAGGTGATGTTGCGACAACCGGCGCCGGCGAACGCCTCGGCCTCGGCGAGCGTGGAGACCGTGACGGGGCCGGGGGCGCCGTCGTGCAGGAGGGCGGCGGCGTCCAGGCTCTTGGCGGTCTTCACATGAGGGCGCAGGGCGACCCCGAGGCGGTCCGCCCGCGCCCGCAGACGGGCGGCGTTGCGCCGCACCCGGTGCACGTCGACCACGGCGAACGGGGTGTCGGGGTCCGCCAGGCTCCTGGCGGCGGGGAAGGGCCCGGCGAGGGCGGACGGAGCGGGGACGGACCCGGTCGTCATGGGCGGGTGACCTCTCACTTCGCGTAGTTGTAGACCGTGGCCCGGGACACGCCCAGCAGGTCCGCGATGGTCTGGGCGGCGTCGCGCGAGCCGAAGTAGCCGTCCCGCTGCAGCTGCCGTACGAGGGCCTTCTTGTCCTCCCGGCTCAGCGAGCGGGGCGCGGCGGCGCGCTCGGCGGCCCGGGCCTCCACCGCCTGGCGCAGCTCGCGCGCGGTACGGTCCCGCAGGGACTCCAGGGGCCGGTCGCGGTGCTCGGTGTCCGTGGCCACCAGGTTGGACAAGGCCAGGGTGACCGGGGACAGGACGGACACGTCCAGGTTCAGGCACAGTGCCGCGATGTACTCGCCGGCCGCGTTCTTGATCCCGATGGAGGTGCTCTTCGCCGGCCGGCCGTCCGGGAACTGGTTGGGATAGTTCTGGATGACGCTGGGGTACCGCGGATCGGCGATGCGGGCCAGGCCCAGCTCGGTCGCGGAGTCACCCACCTGACGGCCCGACAGGTTGTTCTCGATCACGCGGACCGCGTGGTCCGGACGCCTCAGGTCGTGCAGCACCACCTCGCACAGGCCGGGGAACATGCGGCCGAGCGCGACGGCGATCTTCTCGGCCTCCCGGATGAGGTGTTCGTCCGCGCCGTCCCCGTCCGCGCCGTCCCCGTGCGCGCCCCCCTCGACCATGCCATCCTCCGTAGACTCACTGTCCATCTCTGGAACGGGAGTCTAAGGAGGTGGATGTGGCGGGTCAACCGTGATCGCTCGTGATCGGATGGAGAGGCCGAGGACGGCACCAGCTTCCGTTCCACCGAGGGGGATACATGACCGACCGGTACGGCGCGGCACACCGGTTGTGGCTGCGCAGCTTCCACCAGGCGGCACCGGGCGCGCCCAGGCTGCTCTGCCTGCCGCACGCCGGCGGCTCCGCGAGCTTCTACTTCCCCGTCTCCAAGGCGCTGTCGCCCGCGGTCGACGTGCTCGCGGCGCAGTACCCCGGCCGGCAGGACCGCCTCGCGGAAACCCCGGCGCGGTCCGTGCAGGAACTCGCCGAAGGGGTGTTCCGCGCGCTGGGCGAGGGGGACGGCACGCCTCTGGCGCTGTTCGGGCACAGCATGGGCGCCCTGGTCGGCTTCGAGCTGGCCCGGCTGCTGGAGGCGGCCGGGCGGCCTCCCGCGGTGGTCTTCCTCTCCGGCCGCCGGGGCCCGTCCCTGCACCGGACCGAGACCGTCCACGAGGGCGGCGACGCACGGCTGATCGAGGAGGTCGGCAGGCTCGACGGCACCGACACCGCCCTGTTCGAGGACAAGGAGCTGCTGGAGATGATCCTGCCCGCGCTGCGGGCCGACTACCGCGCGGTGGAGACCTACCGGCGCGCCCCCGGACCGCGGCTGCACTGCCCCTTCGTCGTGCTGACCGGCGACGCCGACCCCCGCGTGACCCCCGAGGAGGCCCGGGCCTGGGACCAGGAGACCGACGGCCCGTTCGAGCTGCACGTGTACCCCGGCGGCCACTTCTACCTGACGCCGCAGCAGCAGGCCGTGGTGGCCCGGATCGAGGCGACGCTGCGGCGGCTCGGTCCCGGCGGCGGAGCGGTGTCCTGATCCCGCGGCCGTAGGCACCGAGGGGCGCGGGGCGGTACCGGTGGGCCGGCGCCGCCCCGCGGCGGGTGTGCGTCAGCCGAGTACCTTGGCGGACTCGATGACCACGGGTTCGGTGGGGACGTCCTGGTGGCCGTGGCGGCTGCCCGTCTTCACCGCCTTGATGGAGTCGACGACGTCCCGGCCCTCGGTGACCTTGCCGAACACCGCGTAGCCCCATCCTGCCGGGCTCTTCGCCGAGTAGTCGAGGAAGGCGTTGTCCGACACGTTGATGAAGAACTGCGCCGTCGCGGAATGCGGGTCGTTCGTCCGCGCCATCGCCACGGTGTAGTTGTCGTTCTTCAGTCCGTTGTCGGCCTCGTTCTGAACGGGCGCCCGGGTGGGCTTCTGGTCCATGTCCGGAGTGAAGCCGCCGCCCTGGATCATGAAGCCGTTGATCACCCGGTGGAAGATCGTGCCATCGTAGTGGCCGGCCCGCACGTACGACAGGAAGTTCTCGACGGTCCTGGGCGCCTCGGCGTCGTTCAGTTCCAGCACGATCCGGCCGACGTTGGTGTTCAGCTCGACTGTCGACATCGGACATCTCCTTGTTCCGGCGGGGCCTGCCCCCGTTCACGCTACGGAATACACGACCACGGGGCACCCGGACGCGCCGCAGCACCCCGTGGTGCGCACGGCCATCCGTCCGGGTCATGTCTCAGGACAGCCGGGGTGTGTCCCCAGGGGCCGGAGGCAGGGCCAGGTGGGCCAGATCGCCCGGCCGCGGACTCGTCACCGGCCACAGCGGAGCGGCCTTCCCGTCGGCGAGCGCGGCCGGCGCGTCGGTGAGGTTCATGCGCTGACGCAGCCGCCCGTAGAAGTCCATCGGACCGAGCCGGACCGCCTTGAGCCGGCGTGGGGCGGCGTACACGCCGATCCAGTCGCCGGGGCTCAGCACCCCGCGCAACTGGCCGTCGATGCTGACCGCGGCCTGGCCCGACCGTTCCAGCACCCGCAGCGCGATGGGCTCGTCCGGTGCGGCCACCACCGACCGGTTGAACACCATGTGCGGTGCGACCGGGGTGAACACCAGCGCGTCCGCCCGCGGTGACACCACCGGACCGCCCGCCGCGAAGCTGTAGGCCGTGGACCCGGTGGGCGTGGCCACCAGCAGGGCGTCGGCCGAGTAGGAGGCGAGCAGCCGGCCCGCCAGATAGACCCCGACCGACACCTGCCGGTCCCGGGCCAGCTTCTCCAGGACCACGTCGTTCAGCGCGGTGACGTGCAGGGCGACACCCCAGTCGTCGCCCGCCTCGCACTCCCCGCGCACCTGCGGCGGGGGCAGCAGCGGCCCCCGCCCGTACCGCAGCAGCGTCTCCATCTGCGCCGGCACCTCCAGCCGGCACGACGCCCGCATGGTCAGGAGCATCCGGCTCTCGACGTTGATCCGCTCCTCCTGTACCGCGTCCAGCGCCTCCCGCACCGCCGTGGCGGGGACCTCCGTGAGGAAGCCGACCCGGCCGAGGTCGACACCGAGCACCAGGGCGTCGTTCTCGGCCGCGAGCCGCGCCCCGCGCAGGAACGTGCCGTCACCGCCCAGGGTGACGATCAGGTCGGGGTCGCCCGCACTGTCGACCTCCTCGCGGGCGCTGTGCCGCGCGCCCTCCTGCCACACGTCGATGTCCACGCATCCCACCGCGTGCTCGTCGCACCACGCGCGCACGGCCCGCGCGGCGGTATCCGCCTCGGGGCGTCCGCCGTGCACGACCAGGCCGACACGGTTCACCGTCATATCCGCCCACCGCCTCCCAGCCGGTTGCTGCCGGGCGCCATCTCACCGCGGACCGCGCCGGCCCGGCGGACGCCACGCCGCCGGAGCCGGCCCACGCCCGTCCGCGCCCGTCCGGCGCCGGTCCCGCGTCCGGCCTTCCGTGTACCTCCTGAGCCGTCCGTGTACCTCCTCCGGTTTCCGCGTACCCCGTGACTTTCCGTGCGTGCCCTGACTGTCCGTGCGCTGCCCGTGCACTCATGCCACAGGTGTCACCCGCGACACAGGGGGGAACCCGGTGTCCGGCGTCCGTCCGTGCCGACGAGCCCGGCGCCGCGTTCTCACCGGTGGGCACGGGGCCCCGGCGGACGCCCCGACCGCGTACCGAGGACAACCGGGGACATGCCATGCGCGACCGACACAGCACCCGCGTCACCGCGGCGGCTCTGGCCGCCGTCGCCGCGACCCTGTCACCGGCGGCCGCCCGGACGGCGGGCGCCGCCTCGGCGGAGGCGGCCCCGACCGGCACGGCCCCCGCTTCGAGGGCGCCGGCCTGCACACCCGAGTCGCTGGAGGCCGCCGCGTACCGGGCCGCCCACCGGCCCCCGGGCACGGGCACCGGGGCGGCTGTCGTCCAGTTCACCAACGTCTCCGGGCGGGCGTGCGTGGTGCGGGGCCACCCGACGGTGGCCGTGGCCGGCAACGGCTCACCGGACCGCAACCTCCCGCTGCACGTGACCCGCACGGGGGTCGCGGCCCCGGTGCGGGTCGCGCCGGGCGGCACGGCCTGGGTGAAGCTGACCTTCGTCCAGGTGCAGGGCGAGGCGGACGGGTACTGCGTCTCCGGCGCCACGCCCGCCGTCTTCCCGACGCTGGTGGTCGGCCTGCCCGGCGCCGGGAAGCACCAAGTCGCCCTCGTGGACGGCGAGATCGCCGAGTGCGACAACAAGGTCACGGTGACGGCGGTGTCGGCGACGCGCCCCTCCTGAGCCCGCTCTCGCCGGCCGGCCGGCCGTAGGGCCCCTCGTCCGCGCCGAGGAACGGTTCCAACAGGCCCAGCAGCGCGTCCGGGCGGTCCAGCGGGATGATGTGGCCGCAGTCCGGGATCACGTGTCCGGCCACCCGGTCGGCGTACGGCCGCAGTTGCCGTTCCAGCGCGCGGCCCACCGGGTGGGCGCCGATCGTCAGCGCGGGCACGGTGAGGCGTGCGCCGGCCACGGCCTCCCGGATCTGCCGCGCGCCGGCGGGGAGCGCCCGGTACGCGCCGAACGCGGCACGCAGCGCCCCGGTACCGGTGTACGCGCGGACGAACTCCGCCCGGACGTCCGGCGGCACGCCCCGGCCGAGCGTGCCGCGGTCCAGGAACCAGCCGATGTACGCCTCCTCGTGCCCGGCGAGCACGGTCTCCGCCAGGCCGGGCTCCGCGTGGAAGCCGAACCACCAGGGCGGACCGCCGGCGAGGAAATCCTCGGCGCCCGGCAGGTCGCCCAGCACCGACTCCATCACCACCAGCCGCCGTACCAGTCCGGGCCGCCGCATGGCCAGCAGGAAGGCGGGCGGCGTGCCCAGGTCGATGCCGACCACGGCGGCCGGACCGGCGCCGAGCGCCTCCAGCAGGCCCGCGGCGTCGGCGGCGAGCGTCCCTGCGTCGTATCCGCCGGTGGGTCGCTCGCTGTCGCCGAACCCCCGCAGGTCCGGCGCGATCACCCGGTGCCGGCGGGCCAGCGGGCCGATGACCCCGGACCACAGCCGCCAGGTGTGCGGGAAGCCGTGCAGCAGCAGGACGGCCGGACCCTGACGCGACCGCCCCGCGCGGCGACCTGTTCGATCCCGCGTGCCCGACCCGTCGACTGCTCGACCGCATCGGTACGAAATGGACGTCGATGGCGGTGAAGGTGCTGGCGGAGGCGGCACCGGGGGAGGTGCGCTTCGCCGAACTGCTGCGCCGGATGCCCGGCGTCTCCCAGAAGATGCTGTCCGTGACCCTGCGGAACCTGGTGCGGGACGGTCTGGTCGCACGCAGGGTGGAACCCACCGTGCCGCCCGGCGTGCACTACCGGCTCACCGAACTCGGACTGTCCCTCGAGACCGTGCTCGCCGCCGTCCGGAACTGGGCCGAGGAGCACATGGCGGAGGTCGACCGCGCGAACGAACTGACCGACGCTCAGGAAGCGTGGACCGGGCCGGGGTCCGCCGCGATGTGATCTCCTCCCTTGCGGCCGCAGCGCCGCTCCTGTGAGTCTCCCGTCGAACGATTCTCCGAAGAACTGTTATCGGCACCGCACCGAGTGGTCTCCCGGGTAACGGACAGCATCGTTCGGCGTCGAGGACAGGGAAGCTCTGATGAGGACACAGCACACGGTGGATCCGGCGGCACTGGTGAACGCCGCCCGAGCGGGGGACCCGGCGGCCCAGGACGCCCTGGTCAGCGCCTACCTGCCGCTGGTGTACAACATCGTGGGGCGCGCCCTGAACGGTTCCGTCGACGTCGACGACGTGGTCCAGGAGACCATGCTCCGGGCCCTCGGCTCGCTCGGCGACCTGCGGAACCCGGAGAGCTTCCGCTCCTGGATCGTGGCCATCGCGATGAACCGGGTCCGGGCGCACTGGCATGACCGCCGGCTCGCCCCGGACGCCGTGGAGGAGAGCGGCGACGTCGCCGACCCCGGCGCCGACTTCGTCGGCCTGACCATCGTCCGCCTCCAGTTGTCCGGCCAGCGCCAGGAGACCGCGCGGGCCACGCGCTGGCTGGAGCCGGACGACCGGGAGGTGCTCTCGCTGTGGTGGCTGGAGTGCGCCGGTGAGCTGACCCGGGCGGAGGTCGCCGCCGCCCTCGAGGTGTCCCCGCAGCACACGGCGGTACGGGTGCAGCGGATGAAGGCGCGGCTGGAGGCGGCCCGGGTGGTGGTACGGGCGCTGGACACGCGGCCCGCCTGCGAGGAACTGCGCGCCGTGCTGGCCTCCTGGGACGGTCTGCCCTCCGCCCTGTGGCGCAAGCGAATAGCCCGGCACGCCCGCGCGTGCACGCGCTGCGGCGGTCTGTGGAGCGGCCTGCTGCCGGCGGAGGGGCTGCTGGCCGGACTGGCGCTGGTCGCGGTGTCGTCGACGCTCCTCGCGACGACGCGCTCGGCGACGGCCACCCTGACCGCGCCCACCGCGGCCGCCTCCCAGCCGGCCCACGGGGGGCTGGGCACGAACGCGGGTGCCGGCGGGCCGGGTCACGGCACCACCGGGTCGGACGGGGGCGCGGCCGGATGGGCTGAGGGGGCGACGGGATCGGGTGACGGCACCGCCGGGGCGGGGCATGGCGCCCTGGGGCCGGACCAGGGTGCCTTCGGGCCGGACCACGGGGCAGTTGCCTCGGGTCACGGGGCCTTCGGGCCGCCGGATTGCGGAGCCTTTGGCTCCGCCGGCGGGCCCTCGGAATCCGGTCACGGACCCACAGGGCCGGACCACCCCACCGCCACCGGGTCGGAGCCGGGTGCGGTCCAGGCGGACGCCGGCGGCAGCGGAGGGGGCGTCGGCGGCAGCGACCCCGCCGCCCCGGTCGGACTCCGGGGGGCCTCCCGTCGTCGTACGAGCGGGCGCGGCGAGGCGCGGCGACGGCGGCGGGCCCGGCGCCGGGCCGTCGGGGGCGCCGTGGTGGCCGCCTGTGTGGCGGGCGGCGGCATCTGGTACTTCGGTACCGGTTCCGGACCGGCGGACACCAGGCAGGCGACCGCCGCGCAGACCCCCGGTGCCCCCGCCGTGGACCTCGCGGAACCCGCGGAACCCAGCGCCGTCGCGACCTCCCCGTCGCCCTCGGCGTCCGCGTCGCCGTCCCCCTCCCCATCCGCGAAGAAGAAGAAGCCGGGTGCCTCCAAGAGCCCCCGTCCCACGCGGGAGAGCATCACGCCCCGGGCCGAGCCGGCCGCGCCCTCGACTCCGCGTGCCTCCCGTGCCCCGCAGGCACAGCCGGCGCCCGCCGGCACGGTGGCCCAGGTGGTCGCGCTCGTGAACAAGGAGCGCGCGGCCGCCGGCTGCGGCCCGGTCACCGAGGACCCCCAACTGGACAAGGCCGCCCAGGGCCACTCCGACGACATGGCCGCCCGCGGCTTCTTCGACCACACCGATCCGGACGGAGCCGGCCCCGGCGAGCGCATCACCGCGGCGGGCTACCGCTGGTCCACGTACGGAGAGAACATCGCGAAGGGCCAGCAGACCCCGCAGGCGGTGATGGACTCCTGGATGAACAGTCCGGGCCACCGCGCCAACATCCTCAACTGCGCGTTCAAGAACATCGGCGTGGGCGTCCACGACGGCTCGGGCGGCCCCTGGTGGACCCAGGCATTCGGCGCCAGGCTCTGAGCCCCGGGGTGTGCCGCCCGGTCTCCCCTGGCGCCGGCCTCGGCACGCCGGCCGCCGACGGTCAGCGGGCCGGGACCGGCGGGCCGACGGTCAGCGGGAGGTGCCGAAGTCCTGGGTCCAGTAGCTGCCGGGCTGCGCGAGACCGACGCCGATCTCCTTGAAGCCGCAGTTGAGGATGTTGGCCCGGTGCCCCGGGCTGGACATCCAGCCGTCCATGACCTGCTGCGCCGTGCTGTAGCCGTAGGCGACGTTCTCGCCGTAGCTGCTCCAGGTGTACCCGGCTCGCGTGATGCGGTCGCCCGGGGACGAGCCGTCGGAGCCGGTGTGCGACATGTTCCGGTGGGCCGCCATGTCGTCGCTGTGGGCCTGCGCGGCCTTGGTCAGCGTCGAGTTGGGGGTCAGGGGCTGGCAACCGGCCTTGGCGCGCTCGGCGTTCACGAGCCGCACGATCTCCGCGGTGACGCCGGACGCCGTGGCGGTGGGCGCGGGGCTGCTCGGGGCGGCGGGGGCCGCGGAAGCGGGGGCGGTCGGGGTCGCGGCGGGAGCGGGGGCGGTCGCCGCGGGGGCGGCGGGAGCGCTGGGCGCGGCGGTCCGCCAGATCTTGTGGGCCGAGACCTTCTTCTTGTGCGGCGGCGCGTGCTTCTTGGCGTGCCAGGGCGTGCTCGGCCGGGTCTTCGCACGCGCCGTGGCCCGGGCCGCGGACGGCGCGCTGGTCTCCGGGGCTGTGGTCTGCGGCGCTCCGGTGGCGTACACGTTGCTGTCGTGATCTCCGGACGCGCTCTGCCACTGCCGCACGGGTGCGCTCGTCGCGGTGGTCTGCGCCGGGCCGTCCGTGCCGGACGGCCACTCGGAACAGGCCAGGGCGACGGATGGCACGCCCACGGCGCCGATGGCGGCGGCAGTGACGACTATTCGCCGGTAGTGCTTGGTCTTGCGGTGCTGGCCCATACGTCAACCTCACTCGGTGATCGCGGAGCGCTCATTCTCAAGACGGCGTCACACCGAGTGCAAAGGGCCCTTCTACTATCGTGTCTCGTAGGCTGAAGCGGCCCTTGTCAGACGGGCCGAGAGATGCCGACTTCGCGACCGCGACGTTTGCGCGGCGCTGTCGGGCCGTCAGAAGCGCACAGTCGACGGGGGATGCGGCGACGCGTCGAGCGGTGCGCGCGCCATCGCTCGGTCCATCGCGCATGCCCACGGCAAGCCGGACAAATCCCATATGTCGCGGGAGCCCCGGCTACTATCCGTCCCGCCTAGTCGACGACCCGCCTGTGATGGATGTCACTTCAGGCCGGGTCGTCGTGTCGTGAAGGCGAAGGGGGGCGTGACGGAGACGAGCCGTTGTGCGGGGTCGGGCGCGGGCGTCGCGCCGTCGCTGGTCGCGCACCGGCCGCGTGGGCACAGCGACGGCGCGCGGCGGCCGGAGGAGAAGTCTCCGGCCGCCGCGCACCCGTGTCCGGTCGCCGTCACTCGTTCTGGAAGACGGCCTTGCTGACCTCGGCGGGGTTCTCGAACTCCTTCTTCCCGAGGTGGGAGATCCGTTCGGTGATCTCCTTGGGCGCGTGGTTGTTCTCGGCGACCTTCCGAAGCTGGTCGGAAGTGGCCGGGTAATCCGCGCCCGACAGGGCTTTCTGCAGGTCAGGTGGGGTGATACCCGCCATGGCTCCTCCAGGCGGTGAGTTGGTTCAGGATCATCGGGCCGGCGCCGCATGCTGCACCGGACTGGTCAGGTACCCATCCGGCGGAAGCGGATTCAGAGATTCCGCGGGTGATGGGTCCGGCGGCGTACGGGTACCCGGGGCGCCGGAATGGCCCGCACGCGTGAGAGGACCAAGGACATCCGATGAGCGAGAACACCCCTTCCCAGGCCGAGGGTGAACCGGAGCCGGGCGCCCCCGAGGCCGGACAGCCGCCCCGCACCACTCCGTCACAGGCGGAAGGAGCGGACCCCGAGGACGAGGAGAGGGACGGGGTCACGGATGAGAGCGACGACGCGTAGGGAGGCGTCATGAGCATGGCACACACCAGTGTTCCCGAGGTGCTGGACGCGCTGAAGGACGTGACCTACCCGGCCGACAAGGAACGGCTGGTCTCGGCCGCGCGGCAGGCGGGAGCCTCCGAGGAGGTCGTCAAGGCCCTGCGCGGCATCCCCGCCGAGGAGTACACCAACCGCGCGGACGTGGCGAGGTCGGTCCGGGTGGACCCGGACTCGGACCTCGGCATCAACGCCACCCAGCGGGCGGAACAGGCACGGCAGGGCGGCAAGCCGGGACTCTCCCAGCACTTGCGGGAGGAGCCGAAGACCCCGATCCAGGAGGAGTTCGACCGCTGACCGGTCGAACCTGGCTTGCCCCGACGCCCCCGAGGGCACACCTAGCGTGATCGAAAACGTCCGGACAGGCAGGGCAGGTGGCTCGGCGATGACGCATCCGCACGACCCTCTCGACGGCGGAGCCACCGGCCCCCTGGACGCAGGAGCCGACGGCCCCCTGGACGGCCGAGCCACCAGCCGTCCCCTCCAGGTGGAGACGCACGGGCTCGACGTGATCGCGGACTCGGAGCGCCGGGGCGTCCCGCGCTCCCTGTTCTGGCCCTGGTTCGGGGCCAACGTGTCCGTCCTGGGACTCAGCTACGGAGCGTTCGCGTTCGGCTTCGGCATCTCCTTCTGGCAGGCCCTCGTCTCCGGCGTGCTCGGCATCGCCGTCTCGTTCCTGCTCTGCGGCTTCATCGCGGTCGCCGGGAAACGCGGCTCGGCCCCCACCATGGTGCTCAGCCGGGCCGCCTACGGCGTGCGCGGCAACCGGCTGCCGTCGGTCATCTCCTGGACGCTGACCGTCGGCTGGGAAACCGTCCTCACCGCGCTCGCCACGCTGGCGACCGCGACCGTCTTCGACAGCCTGGGCTGGGGCGGCGGCACCGAGACCAAGGCGGTCGCCCTCATGGTGGTGGCCGCGCTGACCGTGGTCGGCGGCGTCATGGGCTTCGACCTGATCATGCGGCTGCAGACCTGGATCACCGTAATCACCGGCGTGCTCACGGTCGTCTACGTCATCCTGGTCGCCGACCACATCCACTGGAGCACCGTCGGCGCCATCCCGGCGGGCTCGGCGCAGCAGTTCATCGGCGCGCTGGTGTTCATGATGACCGGCTTCGGTCTCGGCTGGGTCAACGCAGCCGCCGACTACTCCCGCTATCTGCCCCGCGACTCCTCCAGCCGGGGCGTGATCGGCTGGACCGCCTTCGGAGGCTCCCTGGCCCCGCTCGTCCTGCTGGTCTTCGGCCTGCTGCTGGCCGGTTCCTCCGCGGAGCTGAGCAAGGCCATCGCGGCCGACCCGATCGGGGCGCTGGCGACGCTCCTGCCGACCTGGTTCCTGGTGCCGTTCGCCGTGGTCGCGGTCCTCGGCCTGGTCGGCGGCGCCGTCCTCGACATCTACTCCTCCGGCCTGGCCCTGCTCTCCGCCGGCCTGCGGGTGCCCCGCTATCTGGCCGCGCTCTTCGACGGTGTGCTGATGATCGCCGGCGCGATCTACATCGTGTTCTTCGCCGGCACCTTCCTCGGCCAGTTCAAAGGAATCCTCACCACCCTCGGCGTGCCCATCGCGGCCTGGGCCGGCATCATGCTCGCCGACCTGGCCCTGCGCCGCCGCGACTACGACGACGGCGACCTGTTCCGCCCGCACGGCCGCTACGGCGACGCCCCCCTCCGCCCGCTGGTCCTCACCCTCGCCGCCACGGCCGTCGGCTGGGGCCTGGTCACCAACAGCGCCGCGGACTGGCTGACCTGGCAGGGCTACCTGCTGGAGCCGTTCGGTCTCGGTGGCAGGACCGGCGCCTGGGCCTACGCCAACCTGGGCGTCCTCGCAGCCCTGGCCGTCGCCTTCCTCGGCACACTGCTCCTGGGCCGGGCCCGGATCCGCTCCCAGGAGGCCCGGGAACCGAGCCCGGCGCTCGACGAAGGGGTGCTGAACACGTGAGCGCGGCACACCCCGGCGCCCTGGCCGCCCGCCAACGTCCCGGCCGTCTCGCCGTCAGTGACACGCGGCGCGTCTTCGCCGACTCGCGGACCACCTCGTGGACGCCACCCCCTTCGGCAGGCGGACGCCCGCGATCTCGCCGTCCGGACCGGCCCGGACGGCCGTGACCGGCGTCAGTGCCGACTGCCGCGTGCTCTCACCCGCCCTCGCCGCCGCGGACGCTGGCCGTGGCGGACGTCCGCGCCGGCGTGGACGACGACGCCTGCGGCAAGGCCCTGCGGCCACGGCGCCGTACCGGCACCTGCCCGCGGAGGCCGGGCCGTGACCGGCGTCCCGCCCGGACACCGGCAGGTGAACGGCTGCTCCGCGAGCACCCGGGCGGGCGCTCCTCCGCATCGGTCAGGAGCCCCTTCGTACGGGCTCTGCGGCGCTCACCTGGCCGTTCCGCGCCCGTCGCCCGCTCCACCGCCCCGTCACCGGACCTCCCGCCGATCCCCACGCATGGCGGGGACCCCACCGGGTACGCGAGGCGGGAGCCCGACCGGGCGGCAGTCCGCCCGGACGGCCCGTACGACCGCCGCTACCTGGGGACCAGCCATGGAGACACCCGCACACGACACCCAGCCGACGCCGGCCCAGCAGGCACTGGACGCGCTGGCCGAGAACGCCGAGGACCAGGCCGCCCTGGACACCCTCGCCCACAGCGACGTGCTCGTCCCCGTACCGGACGACGCGGTGGACGGAGAGGGCGCCGACGCCTCGACGGTGGCGCTGCCCGTCCTGGAACAGCCCGGGGGCGACCCGGTCGTCCCGGTGTTCACCACGGAGGGCGAGATGGCCGAGCTGCTGCCGTTCGTCTCGCGCTACCGGCTGATCCCGCTCGGCGCGCTCGCCGCCCAGTGGCCCGAAGGGGACCTCTCCCTGGCCATCGACGGCAGTTCCGCGCACGGGCTGACCCTCACCTCACAAGGAGTGCGCACCCTGCTGGTCCGGTGATCCGGCGCTTCTGAGGGGCGCGGAAGCCCGGCTCACGTCGACGCACCGGGCGCCCCGGGCGCGCGTACCCGGGCGTCCGGGTCCAGGACGGCCGGAAGTGCTCCCCGGCGCCGGTGGTCACCGGCCTTCCCGCGGGAAGATCCCAACGGGAGACGAGTCGGGCGAGCGCGAAGGAGCCGATGGTCGTGAAGGTCGTCCTGCTGGGCACTGCCGCCGGGGGCGGCTTCCCGCAGTGGAACTGCGCCTGCGCGCTCTGCGCCGCAGCCCGGGACGGCCGTCTGCCCTCCCGCACACAGGAGTGCGCCGCCGTCACCGGCAACGGCCGCGACTGGTGGCTGCTGAACGCGTCCCCCGACCTGCGGACGCAGCTCGCCGCCACCCGAGCCCTGTGGCCGGGCCCCGGGCCACGCGACACCCCCTTGCGCGGAGTGCTGCTCACCGACGCCGAGGCCGACCATGTGACCGGCCTGGCCGAGCTGCGCGGGGCGCCGGACCTGAAGATCTACGCCGCGCCCCCGGTCCGCGCCGCCCTCGCCCCCGCCCGCGCAGCGCTGGACCGCTACGCCCCCTGGGAGTGGGCCGACAGCCTGGCCGCCGGCGGCTTCGTGCTGGCCGGGGGACTGGTGGTGACCGCCCACCAGACCGGGGTGAAGGTCCCGAAGTTCGTACCGGACCGGACGTCCACGACACCGGGGCCCTGGGTGACGGCGTACCGCGTCGAGGACCTGGCCACCGGGGGAGTTCTGGTGTACGCGCCCTGCGTCGGCGCCTGGAGTCCCGTCCTGGACGGGCTGTGCGCCGAGGCCGACTGCGTACTGCTGGACGGCACCTTCTTCGCGGCCGACGAGATGGGCACCGCGGTGCGCTCCGGCGCCGGTCAGGCCGCCATGGGCCACCTGCCGGTCACCGGCCCGCGAGGCTCCCTGGCCGCCCTGGCCCGGCATCCCGGCGCGCGCCGGATCTACACCCACCTCAACAACACCAACCCGCTCCTCGACCCGGCCTCACCCGCACGCGCGCGCGTGGCCGAGTACGGTGCCGAGATCCTGCCGGACGGGGCGGAGCTGGTGCTCTAGGGACTTTCGTTCGGATCAGGCCGGATCAGGGCGCGGTGCCAGGGCCCGCGGCCCGGCATGATCCGCATGAGAGGTCCTAGACGGCCGGTTCCCCGGAGTGGGCCACGCGCGGCCGGCCTTCCTGCCCGGCCAGCATCCGCCGCAGCACCGTCCGCTGCACCGGCAGCACCTCGGCGTGCAGCGCCCGGCCCTTCGGGGTGAGCGCCACCCACACCCCGCGCCGGTCCTCCGCGCACACCGAGCGCTCCACCAGGCCGTCCTTCTCCAGCCGGCCGATGAGCCGGGACAGCGCGCTCTGGCTGAGGTGCACCCGGCCGACCAGGTTCTGCACCCGGCACTGGTCACCCTCCCGGGGCGACTGCGCCGCCAGGATGTCCAGCACCTCGAAGTCGCTGGCGCCCAGACCGTGCGGATGCAGGGCGCGGTCGATCTCGCACATCGTGCGCGCGTGCACCGCGAGGATGTCCCGCCAGCGTTCTTCGAGCCGTGTCTCGGCCGTCGTGCCTGCCATACCCGCACGGTAGCACCGATCCGGCCAATCGTTGAGTGTGCAACTAGTGCTCGGAGCGGAGGGCCGCGGCGATGTCAGGCCGCCGGGTCCTGGAGCAGCCCCACGAGGTTGCCGTCGGGGTCCTTCACGAAGGCGATCAGCCGGCCGCCGCCGACGTCCTGCGCGTCCTGGAGCAGTTCGGCGCCCGCCGCCAGCAGCGCCGCGAGCCGCTCCCGCAGATCCGTCACGTGCCAGTACGGCACCGGCCCGGTCATGCCCTTGGCGTGCCCGTTCGGGTCCAGGCCGACGTCCTGGCCGGCGGCCTTGTAGCCGACGTAGTACGGCTCGTCCGCGTACGGCTCGACACCGAGCAGCGCGCCGAACACGGCCTTGGCGCGGTCCAGGTCCTTCACGGGGTAGATGATCGTCTGCAGGCCGGCGGTCATGGTGGTCACTCCTTCGCGATGCGGGACCCGGCGGTTCCCCGCCGGTGCTCCCACGTTAGGACCGGAGCGCCCGCCGCGGCTTCTCCGATCCTGACCGCTTCGGGCGGTCCCCGCCGGGACGCCGTACGGCGACCCGGGAGCCGTACCGGAGTAGCCGTACTCGTGCCGGGGAGCCGCACGCACCCGGGACTGCCGACATGAGGCCACTGTCCAGCACAACCACCCGTGCCCCGCGCGGCTCGCCCGCGTCGGCAGCCGCACGGTGCCGCTCGCCCTGTGCGCGTTGCTCCTGGGGCGCGACACCGACACCCGCGTCCGGCGTGAGGTGGTCGAACTCAACTGGGCGCCTCCATCCGCGCGTTGGGAGAGATCCGGGGGAGTCGCACCGAGGCCGACGCGGCCAAGCTGTGGGACTGGCAGTCCTGGTGGGCGCAGAACCTGGCCAGGCGCCCCAGCGAGGACCAGGACACGCGCGAGCGCGCCGACTCCTCTACGAGGCACGGACAACTGGAGCCGGCTCGCCGGGTTGATCAACTCCGGTTATGACGCCGTCAAGGCGGTCGACCCGTCCACCATGGTCGCGCTGCACCTGGCCAAGGGCGGGGACAAGGCCGGCACCGAGTGGTGGTTCGACAACGCGGTAGCGAACGGCGTCAGGTTCGACGCGACCGGCCTGTCGTACTACGGCCACTGGCACGGCCCGCTGTCGGACTTCCAGAGCACGCTGGACGACGCGGCCTCCCGCTACGGCAAGCCGGTGTTCGTCGCCGAGACGGCCTCCCCCTTCCGGCTGGACAGCGACGACGCGCTCACCAACCAGATCGACAGCACCGGCGAACTGGTCCCCGGCTACCCGGCGACCGTGGCCGGCCAGACCAAGTGGATGAACGACGTGGCGAGCATCGTGGAGGCCGTTCCCAACGGCCGTGGTCTGGGCGTCTTCTGCTGGGAGGCGACCTGGACCGCCGTCACCGGAAACGGCTGGGACCCCGCGGACGCCGGCTCCGGCAACGGCTGGGAGAACCAGGCCCTGTTCGGTTACGACGACAAGGCGCTGTCCTCCATGACGTGGTTCGGCCACCGCTGAGCCGTCCGTGAACGCGTCGGCCGCGCGCGGCGGCCGGGCCCTCGCCATCCGGGGCGGCGGGAACCCTCCCCGGTCGTACGGCCGTTCGGTACCGGACAACGGCCGCCGAGTCCCGGACGTGCCCGCGTCGCCCGCGCCACAGTGGGAAGACTGCGTACGAGGAGGCCGGGGACGGGAGGGCGGACGGATGACGGGGACTCCCTCGGGCCGGATGCGGCAGACCATCCTGGAGTGGCTCAAGGACCCGCCGGCCCACTTCCCGGCCCCGCGCCGCCGCGATCTCGCCGAGACCGGCGTCACCGCGCGGGCCGTCGCCGCCAAGCTGGGCGTGCCCCGCCGGACCGCACTCGCCCACCTCGAGTTCCTCACCCGCCTCGGCGTCCTGCGCACCCGCCGGATCCACGGCCGCACGCACTACCGGCGCGACGAGGTCCGCATCGCCGAGGTGGCCCGGATGTTCGAAAAGGGCTGGTGACGAGGACGGTCACGGGGCGGCTGCCGACAGGGGCACGGACGGAAGGGACCGCACATGGACCTATCGACGGCACTCGTACCGCTCCACTACGTCTCCCTGCGCGCCCGTGGCCCGGAGGACGTCGTCGCCGATCCGCACGGGCGGGTGCTGACCGGCGTGGAGGACGGGCGCATCCTGCGCGTCCACCACCCCGGCGACCCGCGCGAGGCCCGCACCGAGGTGCTGGCCGAGACCGGCGGCCGTCCCCTCGGGCTCGAACTCCTGCCGGACGGCGACCTCGTGGTGTGCGACGCCGAACGCGGCCTGCTGCGCGTCGGCCCGCACGACGGCACCGTCCGCGTCCTCGCGGACGCGGTGGCGGGGGAGCGCCTCCGGTTCTGCAGCAACGCCGTCGCCGTGCCCGACGGCACCGTGTACTTCACCGTCTCCAGCCGCCGCCACCCGCTGCGCCGGTGGATCGGTGACATCGTCGAACACACCGGCACCGGCCGTCTGCTCCGGCTCGCCCCCGGCGACCGGGAACCCGAAGTCCTGCTGGAGGGGCTTCAGTTCGCCAACGGGCTCGCTCTCAGCGCCGACGGCTCCTTCCTGGTGATCGCCGAGACCGGTTCCTGCCGGCTCACCCGCTGCCGGCTCACCGGCCCCCGCGCCGGACACGCCGAACCCTTCGCCGAGCTCCCGGGGATGCCGGACAACCTCTGGCGCGAGGGTCCCGACGGTCCGCTCTGGGTCGCCCTGGCCAGCCCCCGTGTCCCCCCGCTCGACGTGTTGCACCGCACCCCGCCGGCCGTCCGCCGCGCCGCCGCACGGGCCGCCGTCCACGCGCCGTACCGCCCGAGCGGGACCGTCGGCGTCGTCGCCGTCGACGACCGGGGCCGGACCGTGCACCGCCTGACCCGCCGGCGCTCCGGGTTCCGCATGGTCACCAGCGTGTGCGCCGTCGGTGACCACCTGGTGCTCGGCAGCCTCTGGGAGTCCGGTATGGCGGTCTGCACCCGGCCCGCCGCCCGCTGAGGCGCCGGTACGCTGATCCGGGCCTTGACCGCCCGTCGAGGCGGGGGCCGGACAGGAGACGTACCGGCATGACCCTCCCGGAGACCGGGATCCACGGCGTGGGGCCCAGGCCACGGCGGCGGTCTCGTGGCGTCGCGGGAGCCCGTCGCGGCGGTCGGCGGCGCGCCCGGTGCGGCGGCCCGCTCCGCACCCGGGAGCCCCCGGCCTCCGCCCGCCCCGGCCGGCGCACCGGACAACACGCTGGACAAAACGGACAGTAGAGGTAAGAAGTCGTTGTGAACCGGCCGCTCGTCCTCACCGGAGCCCTCGTCGGCGCACCCTCGCGCCCCCGCTCCGGCCATGCACTGCGGGCCTGCCACGACCCGGTCTTCCGGCGGGGCGCCCTCGTCGCCCGGCCCTCCCCCCCGCGAGAGGCCGCGGCCGACCGGGCCCGGCCCGGACCTCTACGCTGCCCTGGACGTCGCGGCGAGCGAGCCGGCGGGTCCCGCCGCGGCCTCCGCCGGGGTCCGGGCCGCGCGGCGCCCCGGGCGCTTGCCGTACGGCCGGGCGCAGCAAGTACTGTCTACAGCAATGTCGACCAACTCTCCTCAGAACTGGATCCCATGAGCGCCATCTCCGTCGGTCAGGCCGTCGTCCTCGGAGTAGTCGAGGGGGTGACCGAGTTCCTCCCCGTGTCCTCCACCGGCCACCTGAAGATCGCCGAGGGGCTCATGAACATCCCCGTCGACGACAAGTCCGTCGTCGGCTTCTCCGCCGTCATCCAGGTCGGCGCCATCGCCGCCGTGCTCGTGTACTTCTTCAAGGACATCAAGCGGATCGTCACCGCCTGGTTCCGCGGTCTGACCCACCGCGAGGAGCGCTACCACCACGACTACAAGTTCGCCTGGTGGGTCATCGCCGCGACCATCCCGATCGTGGTGGTGGGCCTGGCGGCGAAGCCGCTGATCGACGGCCCGCTCGCCTCGCTGTGGGTGGTCGCCGGGTCGCTGATCGTCGGCTCGGGCGTGATGTGGGCGGCCGACCAGATGGGCCGGCACAAGCGCGGGGAGGACGACACGTCCTTCAAGGACGCCATGTGGGTCGGCTGCTCCCAGATCCTCGCCCTGCTCTTCCCCGGCTTCTCCCGCTCCGGCGCCACCATGTCCACCGCGCTCATCCTGGACCTGGACCGCGTCGCCGCCACCCGGCTCTCCTTCTTCCTCGGCATCCCGGCCCTGACCGGCGCGGGCCTGTACGAGCTGAAGGACGCCCTCGGCGCGGGGGTCGGCGCCGCTCCGCTGGCCGTCGGCACGATCGTCTCGTTCGTGGTCGCCTACGCCTCCATCGCCTGGCTGCTGAAGTTCGTCGCCAAGCACTCCTTCAACGCCTTCGTGATCTACCGGATCGTCATCGGCGTCGGTCTCCTCGGCCTGCTGGCCACCGGCGTGCTCAGCAGCTGAGCCCGGCGGCCGGGCGAACGCCGCTGATCACCCACGGGGTGCGGATGCCTGCATTCAGGCGCCGCGCCCCGTGAATGTCTCCTTACGCGATGCCTTGACAGCCCCGGCACGCACCCCGCAGGATCGCTCCCGTGAACCTGTCAGACAGCCAGACAGGTGGAGCGGCCCCGCGGCGCGTCAGCGCCATGGAAGCGGTGCTCGCCCACCTCCGCGACGCCATCGAGCGCGGCCGGTACGCCATCGGCGACAAGCTCCCCTCCGAGGCCGAGCTCTGCCGCACGCTGGAGGTGTCCCGGCCCGTGCTGCGCGAGGCGCTGCGCGCGCTCCAGACGATGGGCCTCACCGTGTCCCGGACCGGCAAGGGCACCTTCGTCGTCGCGAACACGGTGGAGGACCCCACCTTCGGCGACTACGCCGCCAGCGACCTGCTCGAAGTGCGCCGTCACATCGAGATCCCGGTCGCCGGGTACGCGGCCGTGCGCCGCACCCCGGAGAACCTGGACCACCTGGCCCACCTGCTCGACCGCATGGAGCGGGAGACGGACACCACCGCCTGGGTCGCGATGGACACGCTCTTCCACCTCGCCGTGGCCGAGGCCGCGCAGAACCCGGTCTTCCGCCGGGTCATCGAGGAGATCCGCGACGCACTGGCGCGCCAGTCGGCCTTCCTCAACGAGCTGGGCGGGCGCCGCGAGCAGTCCAACCGCGAGCACCGGGCGATCGTCGAGGCGCTGACCGACGGTTCCGAGCACGACGCCGTGGAGGCCATGAGCCACCACCTGGACCGCGTCGAGACGACCCTCACCGACATCGTGCGTCCCCAGCGGACGGACCCCCCTACGGAAGGCGGACCCGAGGCGTGAGCGAGCAGCACCTCGAAGACGAGACGCGCCCCTCGTCCGGCCATGTCGACGCCGGAGACGCCGGCTACAGCAAAGGTCTCAAGCACCGGCACGTCAACATGATCGCCATCGGCGGTGCCATAGGCACCGGCCTCTTCCTCGGCGCGGGCGGCCGGCTCGCCGACGCCGGCCCCTCCCTCTTCATCGCGTACGCCGTCTGCGGCGTCTTCGCCTTCCTGGTCGTCCGGGCCCTGGGCGAACTCGTCCTGTACCGCCCGTCCTCCGGTGCCTTCGTGTCGTACGCCCGTGAGTTCCTGGGCGAGAAGGGCGCGTACACCGCGGGCTGGATGTACTTCCTGAACTGGGCGACCACCGGTATCGCCGACATCACGGCGGTCGCGACCTACACCCACTACTGGGGCATGTTCTCGGACATCCCGCAGTGGTTGATCGCATTGATCGCCCTCGCGGTCGTGTTGACCGTCAATCTGATCTCGGTCAAGATCTTCGGCGAGCTGGAGTTCTGGTTCGCGATCGTCAAGGTCGGCGCGCTCGTCGTGTTCATGTGCATCGGCATCTTCCTGCTGGTCACCCAGCACCCCGTCGACGGCCGGCACCCCGGGCCGTCCCTGATCACCGACAACGGCGGCGTCTTCCCCAACGGCCTGCTGCCCATGCTGCTGATCATCCAGGGCGTCGTCTTCGCCTACGCCTCCGTCGAGCTGGTCGGCGTCGCCGCCGGCGAGACCGAGAGCCCCGAGAAGATCATGCCCAAGGCGATCAACTCGATCATGTGGCGCGTGGGCCTGTTCTACGTCGGCTCGGTCGTCCTGCTCTCGATGCTGCTCCCCTGGAACAAGTACTCCGCCGGGCAGAGCCCCTTCGTCACGGTCCTGTCCCACATCGGCGTCCCGGCGGCCGGCGGCGTGATGAACCTCGTCGTCCTGACCGCCGCCATGTCGTCGCTGAACTCCGGCCTGTACTCCACCGGCCGCATCCTGCGCTCCATGGCGATGAGCGGCTCGGCCCCGCGGTTCACCGGGCGGATGAGCCGCAGCCAGGTGCCGTACGGCGGGATCCTGCTCACCAGCGGCATCTGCGTCCTCGGCGTGGGCCTGAACTACGTCGTCCCCTCCGACGCGTTCGAGATCGTCCTCAACTTCGCGGCGATCGGCATCCTCGCGACCTGGGGCATGATCATGCTCTGTCACCTGTTGTTCTGGCGGAAGACCCGCGACGGCGAGCTGACCCGGCCGTCGTACCGTCTGCCGGGCTCCCCCTGGACCGAACTCGTGACGCTGGCGTTCCTCGCCACCGTCCTGGTCCTCATGTACGCCGACGGCGGCGCCGGACGCACCACCGTGCTCTGTCTGCCGCTGATCGTCGCCGCACTGGTCGCGGGCTGGTACGCCGTCCGCGCCCGTATGACCCGCACCTCCACCGGCGCCGACGCGTGACCCGCGTACCGGCCGGCCCCGACCCCGAGATCCAGGCAGTGATGCACAGCAGTTCCCCCACCGACGCCCCCGTCGTCCGCGAACCCCTCCACGCCCCCGTCGCCCACCTCGTCCGCGGCGGGGTCGTCGAGGGCGTCCACTACGGCTCCGTCGTCGTCCTCGGCGCCGACGGCCAGGTGCGCCTCCAGCTCGGTGACATCGAGGCGGCCTTCTACCCGCGCTCCGCGCTCAAGCCCGTCCAGGCCGTGGCCATGCTGCGGGCCGGGCTGCCGCTCGACGGCGAACTGCTGTCGCTGGCCGCCGCGAGCCACTCCGGCGAGGAACGCCACCTCGCCGGCACCCGGCGCATCCTCGAACTCGCCGGACTCGGCGAGGACGACCTGCGCAACGTGCCCGACATGCCGTTCGACCCGGTCGTCCGGGACGCCTGGGTCCGGGAGGGCCGGCCGCCCTCCCGGCTCGCCCAGAACTGCTCCGGCAAGCACGCCGCCATGCTGTGGACCGCGAAGCTCAACGGCTGGTCCCTGGACGACTACCTCGCCCCGGAGCACCCGCTCCAGCAGGCCGTCGCCGCGACCGTCGAGGAGCTGACCGGCCAGCGCGTCGCCCGGGTCACCGTCGACGGCTGTGGCGCGCCGCTGTTCGCCGTCTCCCTGCACGGACTCGCCCGCGCCCTCGCCCGGATCACCTCCGCCGCGCCCGGCACGCCCGAGGCCCGGGTCGCCGACGCGATGCGCGAGCACGCCGAGATGGCCTCCGGCTCGGGACGTGACGTGGCCGCGCTGATGCGGGCCGTGCCGGGGCTGCTGGCCAAGGACGGCTTCGAGGGCGTGCAGGTCGCCGCGCTGCCGGACGGCCGGGCCGTGGCGGTGAAGATCGCCGACGGCGCGAACCGGGCGCGGATCCCGGTCGCCGCGGCGGCGCTCGCCCGCGCGGGCGTCGACCCCGCCCTGCTCACCGAGTTCGCGGGGGAGCCGCTGCTCGGGGGCGGAAAGCCGGTGGGACGCGTGCGGGCCGTGCCCGCGCTGGACCCCGTTCCGCTCACCGCCTGCGCGTAGCCGAGCTGATCGGCCGTCGTGGATCCGCGGGTCCGTGGTGGCCGATCGCGCAGTTCCCCGCGCCCCCTTCAGGGCGCTCTGACCTCCGTACCCCAGGAAGAGGACCGTACCCTCATGACCGCCGCCACCCGCAGCGAACACGATCTGCTCGGGGACCGCGATGTGCCCGCCGACGCCTACTGGGGTGTCCACACCCTGCGCGCCACGGAGAACTTCCCCATCACCGGCACGCCGATCTCCGCCTACCCGCACCTGATCGACGCCCTGGCCGCGGTGAAGGAGGCCGCCGCCCTCGCCAACGAGGAACTCGGGCTGCTGGAGCCCCGCAAGGCGGCCGCGATCGTCGCCGCCTGCCGGGAGATCCGGGCCGGGAAGCTGCACGACCAGTTCGTCGTGGACGTCATCCAGGGCGGAGCCGGCACGTCCACGAACATGAACGCCAACGAGGTCGTGGCGAACCGCGCGCTGGAACTGCTCGGCCACGCCAAGGGGCAGTACGCGCATCTGCACCCCAACGAGGACGTCAACCTCGGCCAGTCCACCAATGACGTCTACCCGACGGCCGTCAAGGTGGCGACGGTCTTCGCGGTACGCGGACTGCTCAAGGCGATGTCCGTACTCCAGGACGCGTTCGCGCGCAAGGCCGTCGAGTTCCGTGACGTGCTCAAGATGGGCCGTACCCAGTTGCAGGACGCGGTACCGATGACGCTCGGTCAGGAGTTCTCCGCGTTCGCCGTCATGATCGAGGAGGACCGCAGCCGTCTCGCCGAGGCCGTCGAGCTGATCCACGAGATCAACCTCGGTGCCACGGCCATCGGCACCGGCCTCAACGCTCCCGCCGGCTACGCCGAGGCGGCCCGCCGTCACCTGTCCGCCATCACCGGCCTGCCGCTGGTGACGGCGGCCAACCTGGTGGAGGCCACGCAGGACTGCGGCGCCTTCGTCCAGATGTCCGGCGTCCTCAAGCGCATCGCGGTCAAGCTCTCCAAGAGCTGCAACGACCTGCGGCTGCTGTCCTCCGGTCCGCGCGCGGGTCTCGGAGAGATCAACCTGCCGCCGGTGCAGGCCGGTTCGTCGATCATGCCGGGCAAGGTCAACCCGGTCATCCCCGAGGTGGTCAACCAGGTCGCCTTCGAGGTGATCGGCAACGACGTCGCCATCACCATGGCCGCGGAGGCGGGGCAGCTCCAGCTCAACGCGTTCGAGCCGATCATCCTGCACTCCCTGTCGGAGTCCGTCACGCACCTGCGGACGGCCTGCCTGACGCTGGCCGAGCGCTGTGTGTCCGGCATCACCGCCAACACCGAGCGGCTGCGCGCCACCGTCGAGAACTCCATCGGCCTGGTCACCGCGCTCAACCCGCACATCGGCTACACCGCCGCCACCGACATCGCCAAGGAGGCCCTCGCGACGGGCCGTGGCGTGGCCGAACTGGTCCTGGAGAAGGGCCTGCTGCCCGCCGAACAGCTCACGGGACTCCTGCGGCCGGAGGTGCTCGCGGGCAGCGGAACCCCGCCGGCGGTCTGACCCCGCGGCACCCGCGTGCCGCCCGGCCCGGTCCGCCCGGCCGGCCCGCGGGTGCCGTCGCACCGGGGTCCCCCGTCGGGGTACGGCACCGCCGGGGAGCAGGCCGCCGACGGCCCCGGAGCGCCCCGGTGCCAGGGGTGCGGCATGATGACGATCATGTCCTCGCAGTTCCAGCCGGTCCTCGATCGCATCATGGCGGAGATCGATCGCACTCCCGGGCGCGGCCGGTCCGCCGACTACATCCCGGCCCTCGCCGCCCGCGACCCGCGCCGCTTCGGCATGGCCGTCGCCGAACTCGACGGCACGGTGTACGGGGTGGGGGAGTGGCGGCAGCCGTTCTCCACGCAGTCGATCACCAAGGTCTTCACACTCGCCCTGGACCTGGCCCGCGAGGGCGACGAACTCTGGGAGCACGTGGGCCGCGAGCCCTCCGGCAACCCGTTCAACTCCCTGGTCCAGCTGGAGTACGAGAACGGCATCCCGCGCAACCCGTTCATCAACGCGGGCGCCCTCGTCGTCACCGACCGTCTGCACACCCGCACCGGGGACGCGGCCGGCGAGCTGCTGTCCTTCCTGCGCGCCGAGAGCGGCAACCCCGAGCTCGGCTTCGACGAGGAGGTCGCCGCCTCCGAGACCGCCCACGGTGACCGCAACGCCGCCCTCGCCCACTTCATGGCGTCCTACGGCAACATCGACAACGAGGTGCCGGTCCTGCTCGACCAGTACTTCCGGCAGTGCTCCATCGCCGCCTCCTGCGCCGACCTGGCCCTCGCCACCGGCTTCCTCGCCCGGCACGGCATCCGCGCCGACGGCAGCCGGCTGCTCAGCCGCAGCCAGGCCAAGCAGGTCAACGCGGTCATGCTGACCTGCGGCACGTACGACGCCGCCGGCGACTTCGCCTACCGCGTCGGCCTGCCCGGCAAGAGCGGGGTCGGCGGCGGGATCATCGCCGTCGTACCGGGCCGGTGCACGCTGTGCGTGTGGAGCCCGGGCCTGGACGAACGCGGCAACTCGGTGACCGGTGTGGCGGCCCTGGACCGTTTCACGACCCTGACCGGGCTGTCGGTGTTCTGAGGCGCCGCAACACCCCACGCGCCGGTCACGCCCCGGCCCCCGTCCGGCAGGGCCGCCGTCGCCTTCCGGCCACCCGGCGCCGCCACGCTGACCCGGTGTCGGCCCTGGCGTTCCCCGTCGATCTCCGCCGCTGCCAGGTGACGGGCCTGGCCGGCACCGCCTGTCTCGCGCTCGGCGGTGAGACGGCCGGCGCCCTCCCCGTCCGGGACCTCCTGGCGCCCTCCTCCGTCCAGGCGGCGCTCGGCCTGGTCGGGGTGTACTTCGGGGTCGTGCTGCTGATCGCCGCCTGGGTGCTCCTCGGCCGGCTGGTCCGCGGCCCCGAACCGCCCAGCCCGCGCGCCCTGCTGCTCGTCCTTGCCGTGTGGGCGGCCCCGCTGCTGCCGGCCCCGCCGCTGTTCAGCCGGGACGTGTACAGCTATCTCGCGCAGGGCGCCATGGTCGACGCCCACCTGGACGTCTACGCCCACGGCCCGGCGTGGCTCGGCGGCCCGCTCGCCGGCGAGGTCGCCCCGATGTGGCGGCACACCGGCGCCCCGTACGGACCCGCCTTCCTGGCCGTCGCCTCGGCGCTGTCCGGACTGACCGGCGGCGCGGTGCCCGCAGGTCTGCTCGGCATGCGCCTGCTGGCCCTGCTCGGCGTGGCCCTCATGGCGGTGGCGCTGCCCCGGCTCGCCCGGCACAGCGGAGCCGACCCGGCCGCGGCCCTCTGGCTCGGCGCCCTGAACCCGCTGGTGCTGCTGCACCTGGTCGCGGGCGCCCACAACGACGCCCTGATGCTCGGCCTGCTCGGGCTCGGCCTGGTCGCCGCGCGGGGCCGCGGACCCGTCGCCGGCGCCGTCCTCGTCACCCTCGCCGCGCTGGTCAAGGCACCGGCCATGCTCGGCCTGCCGGCCGTCGTGGCCCTGCGGGTCCGTTCCGGAGGCCGTCCGCTGCCGGCCGTGCTCACCACGGCGGCGGCCTCCGCCGCGACGACGGTCGCCGCCACGGCCGTCGCCGGCACCGGCTACGGCTGGATCGGCGCCCTGGACACCCCGGTCTCCCCGCACAACTGGGCGCTGACCAGCCTGCTCGGCCGCGCTACCGGCGCTGTGCTCGAACACCTCGGCAGCTCTCTGGCCCCGTTGGCCGTCCCGGCCTGGCATCTGCTGGGACTCGCGGCGACCGCCGTCGCCGTCCTGCTGATCTGGCTGCGGCTGAGGCCCCGGCCGGTGTACGCGCTGGGCCTGAGCCTGCTCGCGGTGGCCGTCCTCGGCCCGGCGATCCGCCCCTGGTACGCGTTGTGGGGCCTGTTCCTCATCGCCGCCGCCGCGCCCAGCACCCCGGTACGGCACCGGGTGGCCGCCCTGGCGGCGGTGCTCTCCCTCGCCGTGCTGCCCGGCGGCGGTCCGGCCGACCCCGGACAGCTGGTGCTCGCGGTCTCCGGCGGGGCACTCGGCGTCGTCGTCCTGTGGCAGGCCCACCACGCCCACCGGACGGCCCGGGGCCCGGTTCCGGGGCGCGTGGCATGACGGGCCGGTGGAGAGCGGGGCCGCGCACCCGGCGGGGCCGGCTGGTGCTCGTCCTGCTCCTCGGGGCGGCCGTGACCGTGTTCACGGCCACCGTGCCGCTGCTGCGCGGCTTCTTCGACCTGCGGGTGTACTACGGCACCGTGCACACCTGGGTGCACCACGGCGGCCGGATCTACGACTACCGGGTCCCGGGCACCGCGTACGGCTTCACGTACCCGCCGTTCGCCGCCGTCGCCATGCTGCCGCTGGCCCTGCTCGGCAGGACCGCGGCGATCGCCGCGTCCCTGCTGGTGAACCTGGCCGCGCTCGTGGTGGCCCTGCGCGTCCTGGCCTGGCCGCACGGGCGCGGCCACGGCTGGTACCGGTGGGCGCTGTGCCTGTGCCTGCTCGCCCTGTTCGAGCCGCTGCGGGACACCGTCGGCTTCGGCCAGGTGAACCTGGTGCTGCTCGCCCTGGTCCTCGGCGACTCCTGGCTGCTGGCGAGCGGCCGGGGCCGCTGGGCGGGCGCGGGGATCGGGCTCGCCGCCGCCGTGAAGCTCACTCCCGCCCTCTTCGTCGGCCTGCTGCTGCTCGCCGGGCGCCGGCGGGCGGCCGGCACCGCGACGGCCGTGGCCGTCGCCGCGACCGCGCTGGCCGCCTGGGCGGATCCGGCGGCCTCCCGCTTCTACTGGACCGAGGCGCTCTGGGACACCCGCCGGGTGGGCCGGCTCGACTACGTGTCGAACCAGTCGTTGCAGGGGGTGCTGGCCCGCCTCGGCGAGACCGGCCGCCCGCTGTGGGCGACCGTGGTGCTGCTGACTCTCTGCGTCTGGGCGTGGCGCGGCCGGCGGGCGGCCGCGGCCGGCGACACGCCGGCGGCGTTCGCGCTCACCGGTGCGGCGGCCTGCCTGGTCAGCCCGGTCACCTGGGTGCACCACCTGGTCTGGCTGCTGCCCTCCTTCGCGGTGCTGGTCCGCGCCGGGCGCCCGCGGACCGCGGCCGTGCTGTACGCGGTGCTGTGCAGCAGTGTGGTGTGGCTGTGGTTCGACGACGCCTCCGGCCTCGACGGGTTCCTGGGCGGCAGCCTCTACACGTGGATCTCGCTGGGCCTGCTGCTCGGCCTGCCGGTGGGTCAGTCGCGGCCCCGGCTGCCCTTGGCCCGCAGCACCAGCGCCACGGCCCCCGCGCCCAGTCCGGACAGCCCCGCGACGACGGCGGTGCCGGACCAGTCCGAGTCGTCGTCCGGCGCCACCGCCGCCGCCACCGGTGTCGCGGACGCCGCGGGACGGGAGGTGGGCGGCCGCAGCCCGTCGAGCGAGCCGACCGGGTCGACCCGCCCGGCCGCCGCGAAGCCCCAGTCGAGCAGGGAGCGGGCCTCCTCGTACACGGTGAACCCGCCGCCGGCCTGAGGGTTGAGCACGGTCACCACGAGGGTGCGTCCGCCCCGGTGCGCCGCGGCCACCAGGGTGTTGCCCGCGTTGCTGGTGTAGCCGTTCTTGATCCCGATGAGCCCGGGGTACGGCGCCACGCCGTCCTCGCCGGTCAGCAGCCGGTTGGTGTTCTCGATGGGGTACGGGGACCCGTCACCGGGGAAGGGGGCCTCGGCGGTGGCGCAGTACCGGGCGAAGTCGGGGTTGCGCAGGCCCGCCCGGCCGAACACCGCGAGGTCGTAGGCGGAGGACACCTGACCGGGGGCGTCGTAGCCGTCCGGGGAGACCACATGGGTGTCCAGGGCGCCGAGCGAGCGGGCCTTGTCCTGCATGCGGGCGGCCGTGGCCTCCCAGCCGCCGCCCATCCGGGCGAGCACGTGCACGGCGTCGTTCCCGGAGCTGAGGAAGACGCCGCGCCACAGGTCGGCCACCTGGTAGGTGTGTCCTTCCTCGACGCCGACCAGGCTGCTGCCCTCGCCGACGTCGTCCAGTTCGCCGTACCGCACGGTGTGCTGCTGGCCGCTGGGCAGCACCGGCAGCACGGTGAGCGCGAAGAGGGTCTTCAGGGTGCTCGCGGGCGGGAGCTCGCGGTGGGCGTCGTACGCGGCCAGCACCTCGCCGCTGCCCGCGTCGGCGACGAGCCAGGAGAGCGCCGAGACGTCCGGGAGCCCGGGTGCGTCCCGGTGCGGCCGGACCTGGATGCCGGAGTTGTAGAGCAGGGACGGCCCCGGTACCGCCGCCCTGGGGCGGGGCGGGGCGGGCTCCCCGGCGGGCTGCGCGGCCCGGGGCCCGGCGGCGGCAGCGGCCGGCGTGAGCGCCAGCAGGCCCGCCACACAGAGGGAGCAGGCCGACACCGCCGCGCGATAAGAGAATCCGGTGATCATATGATCAAAGTACGAAATTGGCGTGTATGCACCACGCCGCCGGGCCGTTCGGGTTGCCGGGGCAACCCGGATGCCGCACCCGGCGGCCCCGTGGCCGCGCGTCAGGCGGCCGGCAGGGTGGGCCTGACCTGCCGCAGGAACGCGGCGTTGCCGGGTGTGGCGCGCAGCCGCTCCAGCAGGGTCTCCAGCCCGACGGGGCCGCCCTCCCGGGAGCGCAGGACACGGCGCAGACCGTGCACGGCCGTCAACTCCTCGGGGTTGAGGAGGAGTTCCTCGCGGCGGGTGCCACTGGCGTCGATGTCGACGGCGGGGAAGACGCGTCGGCCGGCGAGTTCCCGGTCCAGGCGCAGTTCCATGTTGCCCGTGCTCTTCAGCTCCTCGAAGAAGTAGCCGTCGGCGCGGGAGCCCGTGTCCACGAGGACCGTGGCGAGGATGGTCAGCGAGCCGCCCTCCTCGGCCTGGCGGGCGGCGCCGAAGAACCGCTTGGGGCCGAGCAGCGCGCCGGCGTCGACACCGCCGCTCAGGGTGCGGCCGCCGGCGGCGGAGGCGTTGTTGTGGGCCCGGCACAACCGGGTCAGCGAGTCCAGCAGGACGACGACGTCCTCGCCGGCTTCCACCAGGCGCTTGGCCCGCTCCACGACCAGGTCGGCGAGGGCGATGTGCTCCTTGGCCGGCCGGTCGAAGGTGGAGGCGTACACCTCGCCGCGCACCGAGCGGCGCATCTCGGTGACCTCCTCGGGCCGCTCGTCGAGCAGGAGGACCATCAGCCGGCACTCGGGGTGGTTGCCGGCCACGGCTGCGGCGAACTGCTGGAGCAGCACCGTCTTGCCGGTCTTGGGCGGGGCCACGATGAGGCCCCGCTGGCCCTTGCCGACCGGCGCGAGCAGATCGGTGACGCGCCCGGCCAGGCCGGCGGCGGGGTGTTCCAGGCGGATGCGCCGGTGCGGGTGGAGCGGGGTGAGGTCGCGGAAGTGCGGCCGGGGGCCCGGCTCGCCGGGAGCGCGCCCGTTGACGCGCGCGACCTCGGTCAGGGCCCGCTGCGCGCCCCGGACGCCTTCGACCAGGTCGCCCTTGCGCAGCCCGTGGCGGCGGATCAGCGCCGGTGCGACCTGCGGATCGGCGGGGGAGGGCAGGAGGCTCGCGGCCCTCAGGTATCCCTTTCCGTGCGCGTCGATGTCGAGGACACCGGTGACGAGCGGGGTGGCCGGGGCCTGTCGGGCCGTGGGCGGGTGTTCGAGTGTGGTGGTCATGGGAGGGGGTCCTTTCGCGGACGGATCAGAGAGGAGAAGGGGGCAGGGCCGCGAGAGGGAGGCGTCCGGGACTGCCTCCGGGCGGCGGGACGGGCACCTCGGGTACGGCATGGAAGGCCTGTCACGAGGTGGTGCCGGGAAGCTGACGCGCCGGGAGCCGGACATCCGGAAAACGGCGGACGGATCAGCGTGAAGGAGGGAAACTGGCACCGGCGGCCATGGTGGCCGTGCACGGGTGCTGAGGGAACGGTACCACCCGGGGGAGTACCGCATCCGTGAACGGGTCAACGAACCAGCGGACCGGGCTATTCCCCGGGGCGGGCGTCCTCTCGGGCGGACGTCGGGAGGACTCGCCTTGTCAGGGCAACGCCAGGAGCACCGGGTGGACACCTCGGCCGCCCGCACCGCGTACCGCCTGGACCCCGCCGGAGGCTGCCCGCACGCCGTGAACGCGCGCCTGCTGGCCCGGGGCGCCGTGGTCCCGGTCGAGCTGCCCGGCGGGATCGAGGGCATGGCCGTACTCGGGCACGAGGCGCTGAAGGAGTTCCTGCAACACCCCGGAGTCGCCAAGGACGCACGCCACTTCACCGCCCTGCGCGAGGGGAGGGTCGGTCCGGGCTGGCCGTTGCTGACGTTCGCCACCGTGCCGGGCATGACCACCGCCGACGGCGACGACCACCGGCGGCTGCGGTCCCTGGCGGCCCGTGCCTTCACGCCCCGCCGGGTGGCGGAACTGCGGCCGAGGGTGGAGGAGTTGACGGAGTCGCTGCTGGACGGCCTGGCACGCGCCGCCGCCTCGGGCGACGGGGTCGCCGATCTGCGGCGGCACTTCGCCCTGCCCCTGCCGATGGGCGTGATCTGCGAACTCCTGGGTGTGGACGTGGAGTTCCGGGACCGCCTGCACCGGCTCGGCAGCCTGGTCGTGGCCACCGACACCGCACCGGCCGAGGCCGTCGCCGCCAACCGCGAACTCCTCGCGGTCCTCGCGGAGATCGCCGCGGCGAAGGCCGCGCGGCCCGGCGACGACCTCACGAGCGCGCTCCTCGCCGCCCGCGACGAGGGCGGCGACCGGCTCGGCGAGCAGGAGCTGATCGGCACCCTGCTGCTGATGATCATCGCCGGGCACGAGACCACGCTCAACCTGATCACCAACGCCGTGCGCGCCCTGTGCGCCCACCCCGAGCAGCTCGGCCTGGTGCGCGCGGGCCGGGCGAGCTGGGCGGACGTGGTGGAGGAGACGCTGCGCTGGGACGCACCGGTCAGCTACTTCCCGTTCCGCTACCCCGTACGGGACCTGACCGTCGCCGGCACGCTCGTCCCCGCCGGAACCCCCGTGCTGGCCGGTTACTCCGCAGCCGGCCGCGACCCGGCGGCGCACGGTCCGGACGCCGACCGCTTCGACCTCACCCGCTCCGCCCGGCCCGGTGCCGTACGGCACCTGTCCCTCGGGCACGGCGCCCACTACTGCCTGGGCGCGCCACTGGCCCGGCTGGAGGCCACGGTCGCCCTGGAGGGGCTGTTCACCCGGTTCCCGTCGCTGCGACTCGCCGTACCCGAGGCCGACTTGGTGCCGCACGCGGGCTTCGTCGGCAACAGTGTGCGCGCCCTGCCGGTGCGGCTCGCCGCGGGGTGACCCGCCCCCGAGCCGCGAACCGGCCGGAGCGTCGGGGTCGGGGAACAGACATCCCCAGACCATAACGATCCCGGACACCAGGGGACTTGACCACCAACCGTCCACTATCTTCGCGACATGTCCACGCCACCGCACCCCCCGCAGCCGGCCGACCAGCCCGCACCGCAGCCCCCGCAGCAGCCGGCCGTCCCGCCGCAGCCGACGGCCTATCCCTACCCGAACCCGCAGTCACCCCCGCCGGGGGCGTTCCACGCGCAGCCCACCCTGGTCGGCCAGCCCGCGCCGGGGCAGGCGCAGCCGGGCAACCCGTACGCGCAGGCACCCCAGTACGGGCCCGTGCCGCCCGTCGCCCCGGCCGGCGGCGGGGCCGGCCGTGCGGTGCTCTGGGCCGCCGTCGGCGCGGTCGTCGCGTCCGCCGCGTGGGCGGCCGGGGTCCTCCTCGTCGGTGGACGGGGCGACAGCGCGGACCTGCGCGGCTACTCGGCGCCCTCCAACATGTGCTCCAGCGCCGACTACTCCTCCTTCAAGGACGAGTACACCCAGAACGACTCCTCGCCGACCCGTACCTCGCTCAAGGACGGGGCGCTGGACGAGAGTTACTGCAGCCTGGGCCTGAAGAAGCCCGGCTCGTCCTACGCGGACGCCTATCTGACCATGCAGCTGGACCTGCACAAGAGGACCGACCCCGCGCCCGAGTTCACCGCCACCTGGAAGAACTACGGGGACAGCCACACCGGGTACGACGTCGACCCGGTCGAGGGCATCGGCGACGAGGCCTACCTGGTCAGCCAGGACACCTCGAACGGCTCCTCCTCCAGCGGTTCCCGGTACGCCACGCTCGCCGTCCGCGACGGCTGGGTGACGTACACGATGAGCTACAGCGTCTACCTCACCTCGTACGACGAGGACAAGGACCCGCCCGCGCTGACCGACGTCACCGACTGGCTGAAGACCGACGCCAAGGCCACGCTGCGGCAGCTGAAGGACTGATCAGCGCCGTGCCGCGGTGAGCGCGGCGGTTCACGCCGACCGGGCCTCGGCGTCCTTCGCGATCTGCTCGAACCGCGCGCCCATGGCCGCCCCGAGGGCCTGCGCACCCGACAGCGGACGGACCATGACCATGAGGTCGTCGATCAGGCCGTCCTCGTTCACGTGCAGGAAGTCGCAGCCGGTCAGCTCCCGGTCGCCGACCCGGGCCTGGAACACCAGCGCGTGGTCCGGGCCGTCCGGGTCGCCGATCTCCCGGACGTACCGGAAGTCCTCGAAGACCTGGACCACCGCGCGCAGCACCGCCGCGGTGATCGCCTTGCCCGGGTACGGCTTGAAGGCGACCGGGCTGGTGAAGACGACGTCCTCGGCCAGCAGTGCCTCGATGGCGTCCAGGTCCCCGGCCTCCACCGCCTCGCGGAACGCGCGCATCGGCTCACCCCACTAATAGTCAACTAATTGAATAGGTGCGGGTGAGATTAATCAACTGACTGCTAGCCTGTCCACATGTCGCTCAAGTACGCCGTCCTGGCCGCCCTGCTGGAGGGCGAGGCCTCGGGCTACGAGCTGTCGAAGGTCTTCGACGTCTCGTTCGCGAACTTCTGGCCCGCGACCCCCCAGCAGCTCTACCGCGAGCTGGAGCGCCTCGCCGGGGACGGCCTGGTCGAGGCCCGCACCGTGCAGCAGGAACGCCGTCCCAACAAGCGGCTGTTCACGCTCACCGAGGCCGGCCGGGCCGAGCTGGGCGCGTTCGCCGCCGAGCCGCCGAAGCGGCCCACCGCCATCCGGGACGAACTCCTCATCAAGGTCCAGGCCATGGACGGGGGCGACCCCGAGGTCACGTGTGCGCTGATCGAGGAGCGCATGGGCTGGGCGCGCGGCAAGCTCGACCGCTACCGGAGGGTGCGCGAGCGCCTGCTCGCGGGGCGGACGGAGGAGGAGTTCCTCCGAACCGCCGACCGGGTGGGGCCGTACCTCACGCTCCTGGCCGGGATCGGATTCGAGGAGGAGAACGTGCGCTGGTGCGAGCGGGTCCTCGCGGTGCTCCGGCGACGCGGTGACGCCACGCCGGCCCGGCGGATCGCTCATCAGGGTGGTGATCCCCAGCGGAACGGGTCGTGACCCCGACAGGTGCGGGACAGTGGGCGGGTGCCTCGCCGACTTCTTCCGCTGCTGGTGGCGGCGCTGGTGACCGTCGCCGGCTGCACCAGCGTCGACCCCGGTCCCGCGCCCGGCGCCGCCCGCGCCCGGCGCACCCTCGCCCCCGGCACGGCGGTGCGGCCCTCGGTGCTCCAGGAGCCGGTCCGAACGCCGTCCGGGTACGCGGCGCTGGTCCGCACCGGCCACGGACCCCGTGCGTCGGCCGGACCGCGCCGGAACCCCGGGACCGGCCGGGCACCGGTGCCCGCCGTGCCTCCCCGGGTGGTGGCACCGGCCGCCCCGCCGGTCCGGCACCCCCGCCCCGAGCGCCGCAGACCGGTACGCCACCCGGACCGGCGCCCCCGCCCCGCCTCCCGGCCGCCCGCCGCCGTCCGGATGCGCGACCTGTGCCGCCAGGCGGACGGCGTGACCGCACCGGAGATCGCGCGGCTGTGCCACGACACCTTCGGCTGACCGCGGTGCCGGAGCCGGCCGGGCCCACGGCGGGAGCCCGCGCTCTGCGCTTCCGCCCGGAGCGCGGCACCAGCGTCATAGGGTGACGTCATGTTCGGTCCCGAAGGCCCCACGCTCCGCGAGCTGACCGTCCAGGCGCTGTCGTCCGTCGAGCACGGCTACGACCTGCTCGCGCCGAAGTTCGACCACACCCCCTTCCGGACGCCCGACGTCGTACTGGACTCCGTGGCGCGGGCACTCGCCCCGCTCGGCCCCTTCACGGACGGACTGGACCTGTGCTGCGGCACCGGCGCCGGCACGCGGCTGCTGACCGGACTGTGCCGTCGCAGCGTCACCGGGGTCGACTTCAGCGCCGGCATGCTCGACGTCGCCCGGCGGCGGGCGCCGGCCG
Organism: Streptomyces sp. NPDC046870; assembly: GCF_040704595.1. Classification (NCBI taxonomy): domain Bacteria; kingdom Bacillati; phylum Actinomycetota; class Actinomycetes; order Kitasatosporales; family Streptomycetaceae; genus Streptomyces; species Streptomyces sp. NPDC046870. The sequence goes on along the minus strand of NZ_JBEYXM010000026.1, from coordinate 41,785 downwards.
CCGACGGGCCGGGGATCGCGTGGGTGCGCGGGGACGCCCGGGCCCTGCCGTTCACGGCCGCCTTCGACCTCGTCGTCTCCTTCGGCGCGTTCGGTCACTTCCTGCCCCGCGAACTGCCGGGCCTGTTCACCCAGGTCCGCGGGGTGCTGCGGCCGGGTGGCCGCTTCGTCTTCCCGGTGTTCGCGCCGCCCGGCCCGGCGCACCCCGGCTTCTGGGCGCTGCTCGGCTTCGACGCGGTGATGCGGGTGCGCAACGCGCTGTGGCGGCCGCCGTTCGTCATGTACTACCGGACCTTCCGGCTGAGCACCGTGCTGCGCGAGCTGGAGCGCACGGGCCTGACGGTGGAGCTGGGCGTCCTGCCCGGGTTCGGCCGGCGGGCCGACGGCGGCCCGCGCGCCCGGCTGGTGGTGGCCCGGCGGACCGACGCCGCGCCCCTCGGCGGTCAGCCCGCGGCGGGCAGCGTGAACTCGTAGACCAGGGCGTCGCGTTCGGCGTTCACCACCAGGTCGGTGATCTCCAGCGGGCGCGCGTACTGGTCGTGCACGCGCCGGGTCACCCGCACCGAGGAAGCGGCGCCGACCTGGGTGATGGCGTCCTGGTGGTGCAGGGTCAGGCCCGCCGTGCGCATCCAGTCGTAGGCCCGCAGCAGCTGCGCGGGCGTGGTCCCGTCGGCCCGGTCCCGGTAGCGGGCCAGCTCCGCCACCTCGGCCAGCGCCACCGCGGAGAACGACGTCACCGCCGTGCGCAGCGAACGGCCGTCCGGTGTCACCGACCGGTAGCGGTGCACCAGCGTGGGCCGGTGCGGGGCCAGACCCAGGGCCCGCGCGTGCTCCGGCGGCGGTACCTCCCAGGTCACGGTGGCCCGGTCGACCGCGTACGGGTCCACCGGCCGCGCGCCCACCGGGAAGGTGAGCGATCCCGCCGTCTCGACGGGCCGGCCGGGCAGCGTCGCGTGGCTGCCCCGCCGGTCGGTGGCGACCGCACCGCTGCGGCGCAGCACCTCCAGCGCCTGCCGGACGGTCTCCCGGCTGACCCCGTAGTGCGCGGCCAGGTGCCGTTCGCCCGGGAGCCGTTGACCCGGTGGGATGATGCCGGCGCGCAGTTCGTCGAGCAGCAGCGCCGCGATCCGCCCGTACAGGGGCCGGTCGTCGCCGGTCGGGGGATCGTGCGGGGTGGTGCGGGCCATGCCGCGCCCTCCTGTCGGTGACAAAAGGTAGTCGTACGGGTTCAGTGCGCGACCATGACTACCATTGGTCTAAACCACGAGGGAAGAGCGCTCGGTCGGTTCGACCGAAACCCACCCGCGCGCCCGGCGCTCGCCAGGCGCCGCGCCGCACCGTCACAAGGCGCTGTAGAGCGCCTCCACCAGCGCTGTTTTCCGTGGATCATTGGCGATGTGCGGCCCCATCCGGTTCATGACATAGCCCAGCGACACCCCCGCGTCCGGATCGGCGAGCCCACAGGAACCGCCGAATCCGTCGTGGCCGAAAGCGCGCGGATCGGGGCCGTACGACCCCTGGGGCCCGCTCAGCCACAGCCCGAGCCCCACCTCCGTGTCGCCCTCGAAGCCCGCGCCGAGCACCAGGTCGCGACACTTGCCCTGGCCCTCGCGCACCCGTTCCGCCGCCTGTGGTGACAGGATCCGCCGGCCGCCGTACGAGCCGCGCCCGGCGAAGACGCCGTACAGCGCCGCGACCGCGCGGGCGGTGCCGTGACCGTTGGCCGCCGGGATCTCCGCCGCCCGCCAGGCCGGGCTGTTCGCCTCCGCTGCTCCGACAAGGGGATTGTTCAGGGCCGCCAGCGCGGCCGGCGCCAACTGGCTGAATACCGCGGCTTGTTCGGTGCGCGACGCGGCCGGCGGGTGTACCAGCTGCGCCGCCCGGGCGGAGTCCCGCTCCGGCAGGCCCACCGTGAAGTCGAGCCCGAGCGGGCCGGTCACCTCCCGCTCCAGGAAGGCCCCCGGCCGCAGTCCCGACACGCGCCGCACGACCTCCCCGACCAGGAAGCCGTATGTCAGCGCGTGGTAGCCCGACCGGGTGCCCGGCTCCCACCAGGGCGCCATCGCGGCGAGTCGCGCGGTGGTCAGCTCCCAGTCGTACAGGTCCTCCAGGGTGTGCGGCTCGCGCAGCCCGGACAGCCCGGCGCGGTGGGACAGCAGGTGCCGCACGAGCACCTTGTCCTTGCCTTCGGCGGCGAATTCCGGCCAGTAGGCGGCGACCGGAGCGTCGAGGTCGAGCAGGCCCCGGTCGGCGAGGATGTGCGCGCACAGCGCCACGGGCCCCTTGGTGGTCGACCACACGTTCACCACGGTGTCCCGTGCCCAGGGCCGGGTGCGGGCCGCGTCCGCCCAGCCGCCCCAGAGGTCCACCACCGTCTCACCGGCGACGGTCACCGCGACCGCGGCGCCGAGTTCCCCGCGTGCGCGGAAGTTCTCCGCGAACGCCTCCCGGACCGCCGTGAACCGCGGATCGCAGTGACCGTGGATCTGCGCGTCCGTCTGCGGTGTCTGCCGTCTTTCCTGGGCTTCGTGCGCGGACATGTGGCCTCCCTCGTCGCCGGGATCCCGGGCCGCGGCACTGCCGCCCGGGCGCTCCGAACGTACCGACTGGTCGGACCGGAGGAAAGACCGGCGCCGCCGGCGGCGGGTCTCAGGCGTACGACCCCAGCCAGCGCACCTGCTCGGCCTCCTGGAAGGGGCCGCCGCCCTCGTGGTCGTTGAAGTCGTACACCTCGATCGCCTTGTCCTCGTGCGCCCACGCGTTGAAGGCCGCGAACACGGTCGACGGCGGGCAGGTCTGGTCCTCCAGGGCCGCCGAGAACAGGGCCGGCGCCCGGCCCCGGGCCGCGAAGTGCACCCCGTCGAAGTAGGACAGCGTGCGCAGCACGTCCGCCGAGCGCCCGCGGTGCGTCTTCAGGAACAGGCCGATCTCCCGGTACGGATGACGGTCCGTCAGGGTGGTCGCGCGCGGGAAGTCGCACAGGAACGGCACGTCCGGGGCGACCGCCACCAGGTCCGGGACCAGTCCGCCGACGGCCAGGGCGATGCCGCCGCCCTGGCTCCCGCCGGTCACCGCCGTGCGCGCCGGGTCGGCCAGCGGGTGGGAACGGGCGGCCTCGACCGCGCGCACGGCGTCCGTGAACACCCGGCGGTAGTAGTAGTCCTCCGGCGCGTCGATGCCCCGTGTCATGAAGCCGGGGTACGCGGGCGCCGCGCCCACCGGGTCAGGGGTGCCGCCTCCGCCGCCCCAGGCGCTGCCCTGTCCCCGGGTGTCCATCGCGAAGTGGGCCCGGCCCGTCGACGCCCACAGCAGGTTCTCGTGCGGCAGGCCGCGCCCGCCGCCGTAGCCGATGAACTCCACGACCAGCGGCAGCGGCTGTGCGGCCCCGGCCGGCAGCCGCAGCCAGCCCTTCACCGGGTGGCCGCCGAACCCGGCGAACGTCACGTCGTACACCTCGACGGTGGACAGCCCGGTCTCGACCGGCTCGAAGCGCGCGTCCAGTTCGTGCTCGCGGGCCTGCTGGAGCGTCTTGTCCCAGAAGGCGTCGAAGTCGTCCGGCTCGGGGGACTCGCTGCGGTACGCGCGGAGTTCGTCGAGGGGCAGGTCGAACAAGGCCATCAACAACCGCCTTCGTGGAGGGGGACTGCGTCGCCTCACCGTACGTGGGTGATCGGATGACTCGCCAGGGTCGCAGGGGCGCCCGGCCCGGGTTCCGCCGCTCGCCCACGCGTGTCATCGTGGCTGGTCCGGAGGCGGGTGAACGCGTGCTCCGAGGCGCGGGCGAGTGCGGAGGACGCTCCGAGTGGTCGGGTCACACGAGACTCTCCGGCCGCCGGGCGTCGGGCGCGGCCCCGGGGCGGGCGAGCGGCCGGCCGTCAGGTGCGCGGCTGGGTCCACCGGGGCCCCGTCCGGGCCCACTCCCGCTCCCACTCGGCCAGCCGATGACGCAGGGCGATCCGGCGCGCGATCACGTGGCCGAGGAGGACGACGGTCGCCGTGCCGCCCGCCGCGCACAGCCCGACGGTCACGGTGTGCTGCCACACCGCGACGTCGTCCGCGGGCGGCCCGGCACTGCGGCCCCGGGAGTCGAACCACACCGACACCGGCTCCCCGGGGCGGGTCCCCGCCGGGACCCGGGCCCACGCCGTCCGGACGCCCTGGCCCGGCTCGGTCCAGCGGACCTGGGCGCGGTAGGGCTGCCGGGGGTCGCTCTGCGACGGGGTCAGCCGCCGGGGCGTGTCACCGACCACCACCGCGCGCACCTGATGGCGTTCGGCCCGCTGGGCAGCGGCGAGCGCCCGGGCCTGGTCGTGGGCGTGCAGGCCCGCGGCCATCCCGGCCAGGGGCGCGACCACGGACATCAGGACGGCGACCACCAGCACCGTCCACGCCTCCACGACGTCCGACCGGCGTCGCAGCGGATTGCGCCGCCAGCGCCAGCCACGCACCCGGGTACGCATGTCCACCTCCTCGCCACCGCCGGAGCCGGGGAGCGGGAGGAGCCGGGTCGCCGGTCCACCGCCCCCACCGCTCACGGACACGAGCGTCCACACCCGTCTCGTACCCCGTTCGGCCCACCTCGCGCACGCCGCGAACCCGCCAGTTCCGGCCCATGTGGCGCACGGCACGCCCCCTGCGCCCCACGATCCCGCGCGGCGCTCCCCGGCGCGACCCGGGCGCCGCCCCGCCGGGCTCCGGCGCCTCGATCCCGGGAGACCGACCCCATGGCAACGGAGCCGTTCCGTTCCGGCCGCCGCCCTCAGGGTCACCGCGTCGGCCGGTCCCGGGGCGTCAGCCGAAGCGTTCGATGCGGATGCGGTCCACCGGCTGCCCGGCCGCCACCAGCAGTCGGGAAGCGTGTTCGGCGAAACCGTTGGACCCGCACACATAGGCTTCCCACCCACCGACGGGCGGTTCGGCCAGGAGCGGCGCCACATGTGCGGTCGTCATACGTCCCACCGGAACCCCGGGCGGAGCGCTGCGCGTGAACACGGGCGTCGTCTCCGCGCCGAGCTCGGACGCGTAGATCAGCTCTTGCGGACTGCGCGCCGACACCAGCATCCGCAGCGGGACGGTGAGACCGCGCGCCCGGTGGTGCCGGATCATCGACATCAGCGGTACGACCCCGGACCCGGCCCCGATCAGCAGCGCGGGCCGGTCGCCCGGCCAGGCGAAGAAGCCGCTGAGCGGCCCCCGCACCTCGACCGTGTCACCGGGCCGGGCCACGCTGTGGAACCAGCCGGAGACCTCGCCGTCCGGCACCCGGTCGAGGGTCAGCTCGATGTGCCCGGAGCCGTCCGGAGCGGACGCGATCGAGTAGTGGCGCTGCGCCGTATAGCCGTCGGCCGCGGTCAGCCGCAGCAGCAGGTGCTGGCCCGGCAGGTGCCCCGCCCAGTGCGGCACCGCCAGCCGGAACGTGGCCGCGTGCGGTGTCTCGCGCCGGATCTCCGTCAGGGTGGCCGTCCGCCACACCGAGGCCGCCTGCTCGCTCACCGCGATCCGCCCTGGCACCGCGAACCGCTGCGCGGAAGTCGTCGTGTCCGTCGTGTCAGTCACCGGAGTACCGCTGTTCCTCCCACGGGTTGCCGCGTGCGTGGTAGCCGTTGCGCTCCCAGAAGCCCGGCTCGTCGTGGTCCAGGAGCGTGATGCCCGCGATCCACTTGGCGCTCTTCCAGAAGTACAGGTGGGGCACCACCAGCCGCGCCGGTCCGCCGTGTTCGGGCGGCAGCGGAGCGCCGTCGTACTCCCAGACGATCCAAGCCCGTCCGCCGGTGAGGTCGGCGAGCGGCAGGCTGGTGGTGTAGCCCGTGTGGGAGTGGGCGACGGCATGTGTGGCGGACCCATGGGGGCGCACCACGTGCAAGAAGGCGTCCAGCGAGACGCCGCCGAACCGCACGCCGAACTTCGACCAGCCGGTCACACAGTGGATGTCACCGTCGTACGCCGACGCCGGCAGTGTGTGCGCCGCGTCCCAGTCCCAGGTGTGCGGGCGCTCGACCAGGCCGTCGATGCGGAAGGACCAGTCGGCGGGGGAGAGGTCGGGGGTGACCTCGGCGGACAGGACGGGCCAGTCGTCGCGTGCGTCGTACTGCCCGGGCGGCAGTCCCGGGTTGTGGACGCGCGGGCGACCCGTGAAGCCTCGCGTGACGTTCATGGTTAAACCGTACGTGGTCGGCCGGGATGCTCCGGCCCCGGCCGGCGGCCCCGCCGCGCCACGGGGCCTCGCGCCCCACGGTGCCGCGTCGCACCGTGTCCCGGCTCGTCGCGTGTCATTGCGGCCGTGTGAACTCTGTCCCGGGCCGGGAATACCGGCCCGGAACCGCTCCTTGCCGATCAGTGCCGGCGCCGGTGCGCCGGTGACAGCACGAGAGAAGTGAGGGAACGAGGATGCTCCAGGCCCATGTCTCCAGCACCGTGACCGAGGTGGCCGGATGAGCGCCGTGACGAGCCCGGGCGTCCCCGGTCCGGCAGCCGCCGCCGTCCCGCACGTCCTCGACAACCCGGCGCTCGCCTCGCTGACCGGCCCGCACGCCCGCTTCGCCGAGCGGCGCGGCCGGGTGCTGCGCTACCCGGTCGACGTCTCCCCCTGGCTGGCCCTGCCCGACGACCCGGACGCGCGGGACTGGGCGGACGTCGCCGCGCTGGCCGGTCCCGGCGCCGAGGTGGCGCTGCCCGGTTTCCGCGGGGAGCTGCCGGAGGGCTGGGAGATCACCTTCCGGGTCGAGGGCGTGCAGTTCGTGGACGACGGCCTCGCCGCGGCGCCGGACCCGGAGGCGGTCCGCCTCGGCCCGGCGGACGTGCCCGAGATGCTCGACCTGGTGGCCCGGACCCGGCCGGGACCGTTCCTGCCCCGCACCGTGGAACTCGGCACCTACCTGGGCATCCGGCGCGACGGCGCGCTGATCGCCATGGCGGGGGAGCGGCTGCATCCGCCGGGCTGGACCGAGATCAGCGCGGTCTGCACCGACCCCGCCTTCCGCGGCGAGGGCCTGGCCACCCGCCTGATCCTCGCGGTCGCGCACGGCATCCGCGAGCGCGGCGAGACCCCGTTCCTGCACACGAGCGCCGAGAACACCAACGCCATCCGGCTGTACGAGTCCCTCGGCTTCCGGCTGCGCCGCCGCACCGCGTTCCTCGCGGCGAGGGCACCGCAGCGGCCGGCACAGGACCTCGCGGCGGTGCCGGTGCCGTAGCCGGATGCCGCTCCCTGCGGCACCCGGGCCGCCGCCTCAGTCCGGGTCCGCGCCGCCCGGGCCGGCGTTGTAACGCTCCAGGTAGGCGGCGAAGCGCACCAGGTCCTCCTCCGGCCAGTCCGCGAGCCGTTCCCGGAACGCGGCCCGGCGGCTGCGGGTGACCTGGGCCAGGATCTCCCGGCCGGCGTCCGTCAGATGCAGCACCTGGACCCGGTGGTCCTCCGGGTCCAGCCGGCGCTCGATCAGCCCGGCCCGCTCCAGCGCCGCCACCTGGCGGCTGACCGTGGACTTGTCCAGGGCGTAGTGCGCCGCCAGGTCCGTCGCCCGGCAGCCGCCGCGCTCCTCCAGGTGGCCGAGCAGGGTGTACGACACCAGGGACAGCTCGGGGTGCATGCGGCCCGCCGAGGCTCGGGCCCGGCGGGCGAAGATGGTCATCTCGCGCTGGATCGTCTCGACGGCCGACTCCGCTGCGCTCACGGGAATACCTCCTCCGACGGTCTAGTTGTATAGTACAACTTGAACTGGAAGTTGTATAAGCCAACCTTTGGAGGGCCGCGCGCGATGAGGTCACCGGCACTGCGCCATGTGCTCACGCACCTGATCACCCCGCTGCTGATGTGCGTCGGCATGGGGCTCGCGTACATGGGGGCGTTCGTCACCCCCGAGCCGCACCACCTGCCGGTCGCCGTCGTCGGCACCGCCCCGAAGGCGAAGGTCTTCGCGCAGACCGTCAAGGACGCCGCGGGGGACGGGCTCGACGTCCGCACCGTGGCCACCCGGGCCGACGCCGTCCACCTGCTCACGTCCCGCGAGGTGACCGGCGCCTATGTGCCGAGCGCCAAGGCGCCCGAACTGCTGGTGGCGACCGCCGCGTCCGACATGGGGGCCACCGCCGTGGAGAAGGTCTTCACACCGGTCGCCGCCCGGGAGGGCGCCCCGCTGAAGGTGACCGACGTGGCCGCCCCGGTCGCCGACGACCCCACCGGCCAGGGCCTGTTCTTCCTGCTGGTCGCGGTCAGCATCGGCTCGTACGCCTCGGTCGCCGCGCTCGGCGCCGCGGGTGCCGCCCTCGCGATGCGGTCCGGGCGCTGCTCGCGCTCGGCGTCGCCGCCGTGGTCGGCGGCATCGGCGCGCTGCTCGCCGGGCCGGTGTTCCACCTCGCCCACCACGACCTCGCGGGCGTCTGGGGCATGGCCTCGCTGTACTCGGCGGGCATCCTCCTCGTCGGCGTGGGTCTGCACACGTTCCTCAAGCGGTGGACCACGCTCACGATGATGGTGCTGTTCGTGATGCTGAACTTCACCAGCTCCGGCGGCCTGTTCCGGCCCGAACTCCAGAACGGCTTCTTCGGCACCCTGCACGCCTTCTGGAACGGCGCCGGCTTCGTCGAGGGCGCCCGCGGCCTGCTCTACTTCGGCGGCGACGGCCTGTCCCGTTCCGTGTGGACCCTGGTGGGCTGGCTGCTGGCCGGTGTCCTGGCGACCGCGGTGGCGGCCCTGTACGAGCGCACCCGTGCCGCCCGCCAGGGGGCGGCCGTCCCCGGCGCCGTGGCCGCACCCGCCGGGTCCGGGCCCGGGCGGGCCGCCGAGGAGGAGGCCGCGCAGGAGGCCGAGGAGGAGGCCGAGGAGACGGTCGGCGTCTGAACCCCGCCTCCCCGAGGGCCCGTCGGGGGCCGTGGGGTAAGGTGGCCGTCCGGCCGCGGACGCCCCGCGGCTTCGAGAACGAGGAGGTGAGACCCATTACCGCTGTGTCGGCTGGGGTGCTCCCTCCTCGTGACGGCGCGGTACGCCGGCCCCGGTGACCGCGGGAGCGCCCTGAAGGTTTCGCGCTCCCGAAAGGCTCCCGGCTTCCATGCCCACTCCCGTCCCGTTCTCCCCCTCCACCGTCGTCTCCGCGTTGCGCGCCGCAGGGTGCGTCTTCGCCGAGGACGAGGCCGAGTTGATCCTCGCCACCGCCCGCACCCCCGAGGAGGCGGCCGGCATGGTGGACCGGCGCACCGCCGGGCTGCCGCTCGAACAGGTCCTCGGCTGGGCCGCGTTCCACGGACTGCGCGTCGCCCTGGAACCCGGCGTGTTCGTCCCCCGCCGCCGTACCGAGTTCCTGGTCGACCAGGCGCTGGCCGCCGCTCCGGACGCGACCGTCGTCGTGGACCTGTGCTGTGGTTCCGGCGCGCTCGGCGCGGCACTGGCCGCCGCCCTGGACGGGGCGGAGGTGCACGCCGCCGACATCGATCCGGCCGCCGTGCGCTGTGCCCGCCGCAACCTCGCCGCGTTCGGCGGCCGGGCGCACCAGGGCGACCTGTACGACGCGCTGCCCGCCGGCCTGCGCGGCCGGGTGGGTGTCCTGACCGCCAACGTGCCCTACGTACCCACCGCCGAGGTGGCCCTGCTGCCGGCGGAGGCCCGTGAACACGAGCCGCTGGTGGCGCTGGACGGCGGGGACGACGGGCTCGCCGTGCTGCGCCGGGTGGCCGCCGGGGCCCCCGAGTGGCTCGCCCCCGGCGGCTGCCTGCTCACCGAGACCAGCGAACGCCAGGCCCCGGCCGCCGTACGGGCCTTCGAGGCCGCGGGTCTGACGACCCGCCTGGCGGTCAGCGAGGAGCTGTACGCGCATGTCGTGATCGGCGTACGGCCCCGGGCCCGAGGGTGACTCCGGTCCGCCACGGGCCCCGGTCACCCCAACCGCCGTCGGCCGCCCGGCCGCGGGAGCCCGAGGGCCTGTCGTCGAACTCGCGTCGTCCGGTGCAGCGCGCGGCGGACGGGAGTGCGCCGCCAGGTCTACGGCAGTTCCTGCGCCCGGGCGACGAGCAGGGCCACGTCGTCGTGGTTGTCCGGGTGGTGCAGCGTCCGCAGCAGCAGGTCGCAGGCCTCCTCCAGCGGGCGGGCCGGGTCGTCCAGCAAGGACAGCAGAAAGGCCAGGCGCTCGTCGAGCGAGTGCCGGCGGGTCTCCACCAGCCCGTCCGTGTAGAACACCAGCACGTCGCCGGGTTCGAAGTCGACCGTGACGGTGGAGAAGCCGACCCCGCCCACCCCCAGCGGCACCCCGGTGGGCAGGTCGAGCAGCTCCGCCGGGTGGCCGGGCCGCACACGCGCCGGCGGCAGGTGGCCGGCGTTGGCGATCCGACACTGCCGCAGATGCGGGTCGTGGACGGCGTACACACAGGTCGCGATCGAGTGGTCCAGGGCCGAGGTCGTCTTGTCCAGGTGCTCCAGCAGCCGCGCCGGATCGAGGTCGAGCGCGGCCAGGGTGGTCGTCGCGGTGCGCAGCCGGCCCATCGTGGCGGCGGCGCTGATGCCGCTGCCCATCACATCACCGACGACGAGCGCGGTCTTGCCCCCCTCCAGCGGGATCACGTCGAACCAGTCCCCGCCGACCTCGCTGGTGGCGCCCGCCGGCTGGTACCGGGAGGCCACCTCCAGGCCGGTGGTGACCGGCGGATTGCTGGGCAGCAGGCTGCGCTGGAGGGTCAGCGCGGTGTTGCGGGCGTTCTGGTACCAGCGCGCGTTGTCGATCTGCACGGCCGCGCGGGCGGCCAGCTCGCGCGCCAGCAGGACGTCGTCCTCGTCGAAGGGCGCCGGATTGCGGGTGCGTTTGAGGTCGAGCGCGCCCAGCACCTCGCCGCGCGCGATCAGCGGCACCGCGAGGTACGAGTGCAGGCCCGCCCGGCCCAGCAGCACGGCCGCCTCGGGGGAGCGGGCGATGCGCGGCAGGTCCTCGTCCTTCACCTGCGGCACCAGGACCGCCTCGGCGGTGCGCACGCACTCGGTGACCAGGCGATCGGGCGCGTACCGGGTGACCCGGCCGGGCGGGTCGGCGGCCAGCACCGCCGCCGGACCCTCCGCCGGACGGACCGCGAGGGCCCGGATGAGCGCCGCCTCCGAGGGGCCCAGGGCGCTGCGCCGGCCCTCGACCACCGCCTCCAGCAGGTCCACGGCCGCCACGTCCGCCAGTTCCGGCACGGCGACGTCGGCCAGTTCGCAGGCGGTGCGCTCGAGCTCCAGCGTCGTACCGATCCGGGCGGAGGCGTCCGCGATGACCGCGAGCCGGCGCCGCGCGGCCTCCCGCTCCACCGAGGCCCGGTGCTGCTCGGTGATGTCGGTCATCGAGACCGCCACCCCGAGCACGTTGCCCATCGCGTCCTCCAGCCGGTACAGCGAGTGCGACCAGGTGTGGTCCGCGTCCGGGTCGGCGGGCGTGCGGCCGACGAGCGTGGCGTCGATCACCGGCACCCCCGTCCCCAGCACCTGCCGGGCGGCGGCCTCCAGGGCTTCGGTGTCCAGCATCGGCAGCACCTCGCGCAGCGACCGGCCCACGTGCCCGGCGGCCGGCACCCCGTTCATCTTCTCCAGGGCCGGGTTGACCGAGACGAACCGCAGGCCGGTGTCCAGGACGGCGTAGCCGATCGGTGACTGCATCACCATCCGCTCGGACAGCGCCACGTCCTGCTCCAGCCGCCGCACGGTCGACTGGTCGGCGGCGAGCCCGAGCGCGTAGACGTCCCCCTGGTCGTCCATCAGCCGCATGTTGCGGAACTCCACCAGACGGGTGCTGCCGTCCTTGTGCCGGACGGGGAAGCCGCCGGCCCAGCTCTGCCCGGTGCGCATCACGTCGGCGAAGAGCTTGCCGACCAGCTGGATGTGCCGTTCGTGCACCATCAGCCGGGCGGCGTACTGGCCGAGGGCCTCCTGCGCGGTGTAGCCGAACAGCTCCTCCGCCTGTGGGCTCCACAGGACGATCCGCCCGTCGGTGTCCAGCACCACCGACGCCACGCCGAGGACGTCGAGCAGGCCGCCCGGAGGCACCGGCCCGCGCGCCGGCTCGCCGCCCTCCGTCACCGGAGGCCCGGGTGCACTCATGCCACGCACCGCCTTCGCCCGTCCGCACGGCACGCCGTCCCCCGTGCCGAATCCCCTGGTTCTACCGCGCTCACACCCGACTCTCCGACGCCTTCGCCGCCTACCTCCACCATCTCTCAACACGGCGCGGTCGTCCGCCGAAGCCGTCGCGCCGGCGGTGCGCGTCGTGCCGGACCCCCTGCCGAGACCGTACAGCGCGGTCCGGCGGGCCGTGAGAGTTCACGCTCATGTTGCTCTGTTGGTCTGTACATGACTACGACGCCACGCCAGACTGTCCGCCGACCGAGTGACCCCGCCCGCTCGCCCCGGGCCCCAGCCCCGTCAGAGGAGTCGGCCATGCCCGCGTCCGCCCGGCAACGTTGTCACGCAGTTCTCGCCGGACTCGTCACCCTCGCCACCGCCGCCGTCGTGTCGCTCGCCGCGCCCGCGCCCGCCCACGCGGCGGACACCTGGACCGAGACCGGCTCCGACCGCGCCGACCCGCTGACCGAGAGCCAGGGCCTGACCTCGGTCGAGGTCCCGGCGAACAGCCCCAACCGCTACACCGGCATCGGCACCATCCCCCTCGGCGTCTCCAGCCGCGGCTGGAACCACGTCGGCGACCCCGACGCCTCGTACGACGGCTACTACGTCGAGCCGTACCAGCGGGACTCCGGCAACTCCAAGATGTTCCGGGTGCAGGCGCCCGGCGGCGCCTGGTCGGAGTACGTCCACACGCTGGGCGCGGGCGAGGCCGTGAACAACTCCTGGGCCGCGATCTCGCCCGACGGCCAGTGGATGCTGTCCGGTGAGTGGGGCACGATGACCCGGCTGCTGGTCTTCCCGACCCCGGGCGTCAACCCGGCCACCTCCCCCTCGGCGAACCTCCCGCAGGTCTCCACCGTCCGCCTGGACCACGCGGTCCGCGACGTGCAGGGCTGCGACTTCTCCGGCCCCACGACCCTGCTGTGCTCCTCCGACGACCCGGAGGGCAGCCTGTTCGGCCTCACCAAGCCGCTGCTCCGGATCGACCTGTCGGGCGCGCCGAACGGCACGGCGGACGTCTCCGGCCATGTCACGGCGCTGCGCCAGCTGCCCCTGCGCAGCTCCTGCTCGGGCACCTTCGAGGCGGAGGGCATCGACTACGACCGCCGGACCGGCACCCTGCGCGTGATCGTGGTCTCGCCCGGCTTCTGCGTGCTGACGGACAGCAAGACGTACAAGTTCTCCCGCGGCTGAGGTGTGCCGGGCGGCCGGTGGTGCTTTGCTGAGGATGGATGCGGTTCGGCGGGGTACCCCGTTCCATCGCAGCACGGCCACGAAAGGAGCGATCATGGCAGACACGGAGCGGTCGCATCCGGAAACCGTCTCGGTGGAGATCAGCGGCTATTCCAAGGACGATGCCCGACTCGTCTTCGAAGCGCTCAGCGCCTGCTTCGCCTCCGACCGGGCTCCGGAAGAGGTACCGCAGCAGCTCCACGAGACCCGTCCGATGGTATGGCTCGGCACGTACGACGTCTCGGACGCCCGCGGCGGGGGCTGCCCGCCGGTCCACCTCGACTCGCCGGTCCAGGCGGACGTGCAGGGCAGTTACTGGGCGGTGGAGCGGTTCCGCAGCACCCTTGACTCGATGTTCACCGTGCAGGAGACCTGCACGGCCTCCGGCGACCAGGAGCGGGACCTGCACCTGCGCCTGGAGAGCCGCTGACCGCGTCGAGGTTCCGGGCGACGCCCCGGCCGGCCCACCGCCGGCCGGGGCGTCGTCGCGTCGGACCGTCCGTTCCCGCGCGCCGCCGTTTGTGCAACTAGTTGCACAAAGGCTCGGGCTTCCTCTACAACAGGAGGTGACGACACCGCGCACGGAGGGCCCGATGAGCCGTTACCCGCACCTGATGACCCCGCTCGACCTGGGCTTCACCACGCTGCCCAACCGCGTGCTCATGGGCTCCATGCACGTCGGCCTGGAGGAGGCCGAGCACGGCTTCGAGCGGATGGCGGCGTTCTACGCGGCCCGCGCGCGCGGGGGAGTGGGTCTCATCGTCACCGGTGGCATCGCGCCCAACGAGGAGGGGCGGCCGTACGAGGGCGGAGCCATGCTCACCACCGAGGCGGAGGCCGAACGGCACCGGACCGTCACCGAGGCCGTGCACCGCGAGGGCGGCCGGATCGCGATGCAGATCCTGCACTTCGGCCGTTACGCCTACCACCGGGACCTCGTCGCGCCGAGCCCCCTCCAGGCGCCCATCAGCCCCTTCGTCCCCCGCGAGCTGACCGACGCCGACGTCGAGCGCACCATCGACGACTACGCCCGCGCCGCCCGCCTCGCCCGGCGGGCCGGCTACGACGGTGTCGAGATCATGGGCTCCGAGGGCTATCTGATCAACGAGTTCATCGCCGCGCCGACGAACCGGCGCACGGACCGCTGGGGCGGCACCTACGAGAACCGGATGCGGTTCCCCGTCGAGATCGTCCGGCGGGTGCGCGAGGCCGTCGGCGAGGACTTCGTCATCATCTACCGGCTGTCCATGCTGGACCTGGTCCCGGGCGGCTCCTCGCTGGACGAGGTGATCGCGCTCGGCAAGGCCGTCGAGGCAGCCGGGGCCACGATCATCAACACCGGCATCGGCTGGCACGAGGCCCGCATCCCCACCATCGCCACCTCCGTGCCGCGCGGCGCCTACACCTGGGTCACCAAGAAGCTCATGGGCGCGGTGTCCGTGCCCCTGGTGACCACCAACCGCATCAACACCCCGGAACTCGCCGAGCGACTGCTGGCCGACGGCTGCGCGGACATGGTCTCCCTGGCCCGCCCGATGCTGGCCGACCCCGACTTCGTCGCCAAGGCCGCCGCCGGCACCCCGGAGGCCATCAACACCTGCATCGGCTGCAACCAGGCCTGCCTCGACCACACCTTCAGCGGGCAGATCACCTCCTGCCTGGTGAACCCGCGCGCCTGCCACGAGACCGAGCTGGTCCTCGCGCCGACCCGGCGGAAGAAGCGCGTCGCCGTCGTCGGCGCCGGCCCCGCCGGCCTCGCCTGCGCGGTCTCCGCCGCCGAACGGGGCCACGCCGTCACCCTGTTCGACGCGGCGGGCGACATCGGCGGACAGCTCAACATCGCCCGCAAGGTGCCCGGCAAGCAGGAGTTCGACGAGACGCTGCGCTACTTCCGCCACCAGCTCCGGGCCCACGGCGTCGACGTCCGCCTGGAGACCTGGGTGGAGGCCGGCGACCTGGAGGGCTTCGACGAGGTCGTCGTCGCCACCGGCGTCACCCCGCGCACCCCCGACATCCCCGGTGTCGACCACCCCCGCGTCCTCGGCTACCTCGACGTGCTGCGCGACGGCGCCCCCGTCGGCGAGCGCGTCGCGGTCCTCGGCGCCGGCGGCATCGGCTTCGACGTCGCCGAGTTCCTCACCGACGGCGGAGACAAGGCGAGCGAGGACCCGGAGACGTACTTCCGGAACTGGGGCGTCGACATGGACTACCGGGCGCCGGGCGGGCTCACCGCCCCCGAGCGGCCCGCGCCGCCCCGCCAGGTCCACCTGCTCCAGCGCAAGACCAGCAAGGTCGGCGCGGGACTCGGCAAGACCACCGGCTGGATCCACCGCACCGAGCTGAAGCACCGCGGCGTGACCATGGTGCCGGGCGTGCGCTACGACCGTATCGACGACGCCGGGCTGCACATCACCGTCGGCGACGAGAGCACGGTGCTGGAGGTCGACACGGTCGTGCTCTGCACCGGCCAGGAGCCGCGCCGGGAGCTGTACGAGGAACTGCTGGCCGCCGGGCGCAGCGCGCACCTGATCGGCGGCGCCGACGTCGCGGCCGAACTGGACGCCAAGCGGGCGATCAAGCAGGGCACGGAACTGGCGGCGGCGCTGTAGGGGCGTCCGCGCGCCTCCCTAGGATGACTCCATGTCACTCCCGCACGCGATCCTCACCGCCCTGCTGGAAAAGCCGTCGTCGGGACTGGAGCTGACCCGCCGGTTCGACAAGTCGATCGGCTACTTCTGGTCCGCGACGCACCAGCAGATCTACCGCGAGCTGGGGAAGCTGGAGGCGGAGGGCCTCATCCGCACCCTGCCGGCCGAGCAGCCGGCGCGCGGGCAGAAGAAGAGGTACGAGGTCCTGCCCGCGGGCCGCGCCGAACTGGCCCGCTGGACCGCCGCCGCGCAGGACCCCCGGGCCATGCGGGATCCGCTCCTGCTGCGGCTGCGCGCGGCGGCCGTGGTCGGCACCGCGGGCCTGGAGGACGATCTGCGCCGCCATCTGGAGCTGCACCGGCGGCAGCTGGCCGAGTACCGGGAGATCGAGCAGCGCGACTTCCCGCCGGACCGGGACGCCCCGCAGGACCGCCTGCGCCACCTGGTGCTGCGGGCGGGCATCGACCTGGAGACCTTCTGGACCCAGTGGCTGACCCACGCCCTGGCGGAGTTCGCCGGGCTGCCGGACGCCGACTGAGGGCGCGCGTGAGCCGGTACCGCCGTGCGGACCGCTCAGAGCCGGTACGGCTTCGAGCGCCGGCGCAGCACCCAGCCCGTGGCGATGACCCCGGCGCCGACCAGGGTCGCGCCGAGGCCCAGGGTCAACGGGCCGTAGTCGCGGGCGGCCCCGCCGAGCCCGCCCATCACGCCCCGCGACGGTGCCGGGCTGGACGTCGAGGAGATCGTCGGCCTCGTCGAGGGGACCGCCGGCCTCGTCGAGGGGACCGCCGGTCTCGTGGAGGGGACCGCCGGCCTCACGGACGCGGGCGCGGACGCGGACACGATCACCGACTGGCTGCCCGCCGTGAGACCGCTGGAGCACACCACCGCCACGGTGTACGTGCCCGGGCTCACCCCCGTCCAGGCCGCGGACTGGCTGACGGTCGTGCCGGACAGGGCCACCTGCCGGCCCTGGGCGAAGTTCGCCTGCCGGTCGGTGAGCAGGGCCGCCGTGCCCCAGCTGCCGTTGATGAGGGTGCAGGCGCTGGTGACGACGGAGACCGTGCTGCCGGTGGTGCTGACCGAGATGCCCGAGACCGCGGCGGACGGCCCGGCGAGCGCGGCCGGGAGGACGGCGGCGGCCGCCAGGGTCAGGCCGCGGCGGAGCGGAAGTCGCGAGGTGTGCATGGGCTGCCCTCCGGCGGCACGGTCGGCGGTACGTCCCATGCGCCGCCGGGGGTCGGGAAACGCCCGTGCTGCCTCAACCGCAGCCAACGCGCCCCCGGACCCACCCGCATGCGGGGCGGACCCGGCCGGGTGACGCGTTCCGCCGTCCGGCGCAGACGGGGACACACCGGCCCGGCCGGCCGGAGGGCCCTGCGTGGTCACGCCGGCCCGAGGCGCCGGTCAGCCGCCCGTGGTCACCGTCCGCTCCGCCGACCAGCCGCCCCAGGTGCCGTCCGGCAGCCGTGCCCGCAGCCGCACGCGGTGCGCCTCACCGGCGTCGGTGCCGGCGTAGAAGCTGTAGCGTGCCCGGCCGCGAGGTGGCGTGCCGCCCCAGACGAGCGAGGTGGCCGTGGTGCGGTCCAGCTGGATCCGGTACTCGGTGATCACCCCGTCCGTGCGCGGCGGGTCCCAGGCCAGGTCGATGTAGTGGGCCCCGCCCGAGCGGTGGGTGGCGGCGGTGAACCCGGTGGGCGCGGTGCCGCGGCCGTCGTCGGTGCCCGGCGTGGTGAGGCGGACCGGTGCGCCGGCGGGGGAGAGGTTGTCGGCGGCGTCGCGGGCCCGGACCGTGAAGACGTAACGGCTGCCGGGGCGCAGGCCGGTGACGACGGTGGCGGTCTGGTTGCCGCCGACGCTGTGGATCTTCACTCCGCCCTGGTAGACGTCGTACGACAGCACGCCCCGGTCGTCCCGTGACGCGCCCCAGGACAGCTGGACCGCGCGGCTGCCCACGGCGTGCCCGGTGGTTGCCGGCGGCCGGGTGGGTGCGGAGCGGTCCGCCGCCGCCTCCGCCGGCGTCCGGGCCCGCACCGCCCGGCTGGGCGGGCCCAGCCGGCCCGAGCCGTCCCGGGCCCGCACGGTGAACGCATATATGGTGGACGGCCTGAGCCTGGTGACGTCCACCATGTGCTGCGAACCCGGTACTTCAGCCACTTTGGTGTGGCCGCGATAGACCTCGTAGACGCGGACCCCGGAACCGTCCGGTGCCGCGTTCCACATCACATGGACGCTCCTGGCGCTGCCCGCCGCGGCGGTGACCCCGGCCGGAGCCCCGGGCACGCGGCCCTCGCCGCCACCGTCGTCGGACCGGCTCCAGCCGCAGGACGCGACCAGCAGCAGCGAGCCGCAGACCAGTACGAGCGGAACGGGAACGCGTCGCACGGCTCTGCCTCCCCCGGACGGCCTCGGCAATCCCTAAAGGTCCGGACCAATATGCCCGGCCGGTGCGGCCGCGGCAAGGGGCCCGCGTTGGTGAGCAGCCCCGGACGTTACGTATGCTGAGCGTTCCTACGGCTGAACTACCCAAGAGGGCAGGGAAGTTCATGCCTGTGGCGCGGACACGCTGTCGTCGCCGAACCCGCGCCGGCGCGGGTGGCCGGGGGATCCGGGTGGGTACCCGTCCGGATCCCCGGCCCCTGTTGTCACCCGTCGAGCCCCAAGGCTCGCCCGACAGTCCCCTTACGGGGTGTCAGCGGCGTGCTCCATCCGGCCCCTTCGCGGCGGCTCCCGTGGCCCCGGGCCCGGAGCGGCACCACAGTGTGCTCGATGTCCGCCACGTCCCCGACGAGAGGGTCCCCCATCGTGCGTGTCCCGTCGCTGATCCTGGCCGCGGCCGGCGCCGCCCTGATCGCCCCCGCGGCGCTGCCCGCCCCGGCCACTGCCGTCCCGCCCCGCGAGCGGCCCGCGGCCCGGGACGAGGGCGTGGTCACCGCCGGGCCCACGGCCCCGGACGAGGGCGGGGCCGCCGCCGGGTCCGCGGCCCGGGACGAGGGCGGAGTCACCGCCTCCGACCTGCTGGCCCGGACCGGCACGTGCACCGAAATCTCCCGGGGCCGGTACCGCACCGACGCCGACAGCCCGGCGACCGTCCCCGTCTGCGGCACCGACGACGCCGTGTTCTGGAAGGCGGACCTGGACGTCGACTGCGACGGCAGGCCCACCACCCACTGCAACTCCGCCACCGACCCGGTCTTCGCCGCCACCACGGCCTTCCAGCAGTCCGACGGCCTGGACCTGAACGCCGAGACCCTGCCCTACATCGTGGTCCCCGCGCCGAGCTCCCGCTGGGACTACCGCGCACACGGCATCCGGGGCGGCTCCGTGGCGGCCGTCGTCCACGGCGACCGGGTGCAGTACGCGGTCGTCGGCGACACCGGCCCCGGCGACCTCATCGGCGAGGCCTCCTACGCCACCGCCAAGGGCCTGGGCATCGACCCCGACCCGCTCACCGGCGGGGCGCCCTCCGACGTGACCTACATCCTCTTCCGGAACTCCCTGATCACCCCCATCGAGGACCACGAGGAGGCGGTGGCGACGGGGGAGCGGCTGGCCAGACAGTTCCTGACGAACGACTGACCGGCCGGCCCGGGGCAGCCCTGCCGGGTGCCAAGGCGTGTCACACCTTGCGGTAGCTGTACGCCTCCGCCGCCGCGGCCTCCACGGCGTCCAGGTCCGCGCCGGCGGCGGAGGTGACCACGGCGGCCACCGCGCCCTCCACGAACGGCGCGTCCACCAGACGCGTGCCGTCCGGCAGTTCGTCGCCCTCGGCGAGCAGCGCCTTCACCGTGAGGACCGCGCTGCCCAGGTCGGTGAGGACCGCCACCCCGGCCCCCCGGTCCACCGAGGCCGCCGCGGCGGAGATCAGCTCGGCGCTGGTGCCGAGCCCGCCGCCCTCCGTGCCGCCCGCCGGGGCCACCGGCACCGCGGTCGCCCCGCCCGCCAGACCCTTGGCCAGTGCGGCGACCGAGGCGGCCACCTCCGCGCTGTGCGACACCAGCACGATCCCGACCAGCTCCCGCTCGCTCACTGCTCCGCCTCCGCCGTTTCGGCCAGCGCGGCGATCAGCAGCGCCGACGAGGTCGCCCCCGGATCCTGGTGGCCGATGCTGCGCTCGCCCAGATAGCTCGCCCGCCCCTTGCGCGCCTGCAACGGCGTGGTGGCCAGCGCGCCCTCCTCCGCGGCGGTCCGCGCGGCGCCGAACCCGGCCCCGAGCGCGTCCACGGCCGGCACCAGGGCGTCGATCATGGTCTTGTCGCCCGGTGCCGCCCCGCCGAGCGCCATCACCCCGTCCACGCCCGCGCGCAGCGCCGCGGCCAGCTCCTCCTCGCCGACCTCGGCGGCGTCCCCGAGCGCCTTGCCGGTCCGGCGCAGCAGAGTGCCGTACAGCGGTCCGGACGCACCGCCGACCGTCGAGATCAACTGCCGCCCGGCCAGCGTCAGCACGGCCCCCGGGGTGTCCGGCGCGTCCTTCTCCAGGGCGGCCGCCACGGCGGTGAACCCGCGCTGCAGATTGCTGCCGTGGTCCGCGTCCCCGATGGCCGAGTCGAGAGCGGTGAGCCGTTCCGCCTCGCGGCTGACGGACGCGGCGGCCGTCGTCATCCAACGGCGGAAGAATGCGGCGTCGAGCACTGGATCTCCTCGCGTGGTAGGGCTGTCGGCCGTGCGGCCGGGACGGTGCGCCGTCTGCTCCGCCGTATCACATTCCCCAGCGCAGCGCCGGGGTCTTCACCGGCGCGTCCCACAGCCGCAGCAGCTCCTCGTCGGCCTGGCACAGCGTCACCGAGGCACCCGCCATGTCCAGCGAGGTCACGTAGTTGCCGACCAGGGTGCGGGCCACGGCGACCCCGCGTTCCCGGAGCACCCGCTGCACCTCCGCGTTGAAGCCGTACAGCTCCAGCAACGGCGTCGCGCCCATGCCGTTGACCAGCACCAGGACCGGGCTGCGCGGCGGCATGTCCTCCAGGATGGCGTTGACCGCGAAGTCGGCGATCTCCCCGGAGGTCATCATCGGCCGCCGTTCGCGGCCCGGCTCGCCGTGGATGCCGATGCCCAACTCCAGTTCACCGTCCGGGAGATCGAAGGTGGGGCTGCCCTTCGCCGGGGTCGTACAGGCGCTCAGGGCCACACCGAAACTGCGGGAGTTCCCGTTGACCTGGCGGCCGATGGCCTCCACGCGCTCCAGCGGCTGCCCCTCGGCCGCGGCGGCGCCGGCGATCTTCTCCACGAAGAGCGTCGCGCCGGTGCCGCGCCGGCCGGCCGTGTAGAGACTGTCGGTGACGGCCACGTCGTCGTCGACGAGCACCTTGGCGACCTGGATGCCCTCGTCCTCGGCCAGCTCGGCCGCCATGTCGAAGTTGAGCACGTCGCCGGTGTAGTTCTTCACCACGAACAGCACGCCCGCGCCGCTGTCGACGGCCGCCGCGGCCCGCGCCATCTGGTCGGGCACCGGCGAGGTGAACACCTCTCCGGGGCAGGCGGCGGAGAGCATGCCCGGGCCGACGAACCCGCCGTGCAGCGGCTCGTGTCCCGAGCCGCCGCCCGAGACGAGCGCGACCTGACCGGACACGGGGGCGTCCCGGCGGACGATCACCCGGTTCTCCACGTCCACGTTCAGGTCCGGATACGCGGCCGCCAAACCACGCAGCGCGTCCGCCACGACGGTCTCCGGGACGTTGATCAGCATCTTCATGCGTATCTCCTCGTGAGCTCGGCGGTTGCGCCCAAGACCCGTGTCCTCGCAGGTCAGCGGTGCACTGACGGCCGCCCGAGGGGGGAGGCCGCCCGTCCCGTCTACTGGAAGTATCGACCTTGCGGCGGCGAAGGTCACCTGTGACCGCGCCTCTTCACGGTGCGTAGCGGTTTCTCGCCCGGCGTGTCCGTCGCGCCACGGTGGACGCGGTCGCGCGCCGGGGAGCTCGTCGAAGGGGTGGCCGGCGCGCAGGTTCCGCAACAGCGTCCCGGGTAAGCGCGCCCGTCCGTCGCGCCGTGCTACTCCGGCGTCTCGGCCCGGTCCTCCTCCCCGGTGGGCAGGCCCACCGGCCGGCGGCCCGGCGGCTGCTGGGGTTCCGGGCGGGCGGGCGGGTGGGGCATCGGGCGCTCGACCGGGCCGTCGGTGGTGAGGTGCGTCGGCTCCCCGTGGTGCAGTACGTCCAGTGGTCCGCCCTCCACCAGCTGGTAGCGCACGTGGGACCGGCCGATGTCCACCTTCAGCCTGCGTCCGCACACCAGCACGGTGAACGCCACCCGGGACAGCGCCTCCGGCAGCCGCGGTGTGAACGACAGCACCCCCGGCCTCCCGTCCTCGCCGAGGTACCGGCGCATCCCCCCGAAGCCGGCGACGAGGGCGATCCAGGTCCCGGCGAGGGAGGCGATGTGCAGCCCGTCACGGGTGTTGTGTTCCAGGTCGTCCAGATCCATCAGCGCGGCCTCGCCGAGGTAGGCGTAGGCCAGCCGCAGATGACCGGTCTCGGCGGCGAGCACCGCCTGGCAGCACGCCGAGAGGGAGGAGTCGCGGACGGTCAGCGCCTCGTAGTAGGCGAAGTTGCGCGCCTTCTGCTCCTCGGTGAAGGCGTGCGGGCACTCCATCATCGCCAGCACCAGGTCGGCCTGCTTCACCACCTGTTTGCGGTACAGGTCGAAGTAGGGGTAGTGCAGCAGCAGCGGGTAGTTGTCGGGCGGGGTCGCCTCGAAGTTCCAGCGCTGGAAGGTCGTGAATCCGGCCGACTGCTCGTGGACTCCGAGGGATTCGTTGTACGGAAGCGCCATGCGGGCCGCCGCGTCCCGCCACACCGCGGCCTCCTCGTCGTCCACGCCGAGTTCCGCCGCCCGGTCCGGATGGCGTACCGCCGCGTCCGCGGCGGCGAGCAGGTTCTGACGGGCCATCACGTTCGTGTACAGGTTGTCCCGGGCGAAGGCGCTGTACTCGTCGGGGCCCGTGACACCGTCGATGTGGAAGACGCCTTCGGGGTCGTGGTGACCGAGGGAGCGCCACAGCCGGGCGGTCTCCACGAGGAGTTCGAGCCCCTCGGCGCGCTCGAACTCCTCGTCCCCGGTCACCATGACGTACCGCACGACGGCCATGGCGATGTCGGCGTTGACGTGGAAGGCGGCCGTGCCGGCGGGCCAGTAGGCGGAGCA
Source organism: Streptomyces sp. NPDC046870 (assembly GCF_040704595.1). Taxonomy (NCBI): domain Bacteria; kingdom Bacillati; phylum Actinomycetota; class Actinomycetes; order Kitasatosporales; family Streptomycetaceae; genus Streptomyces; species Streptomyces sp. NPDC046870. The sequence goes on along the minus strand of NZ_JBEYXM010000026.1, from coordinate 18,692 downwards.
CTCGGCGCCGTCGATGGTCCGCCAGGGGAACGTCGCCCCGGACAGCCCCAGCTGACGCGCGCGCTCCCGTGCCGCCGGCAGCGTCCGGTGCCGCCAGCGCAGCGCCGGCGCGACGGCCTCCGGCGCGGTGAAGGTCAGCACGGGCAGCACGAAGGACTCGGTGTCCCAGAAGGAGTGCCCGTCGTAGCCGGTGCCGGTCAGGCCCTTCGCGGGGATCGCGCGGTTCTCGCCGCGGGCCGCCGCCTGGAGCACATGGAAGAGAGCGAACCGCACCGCCTGCTGGATCTGCGCGTCTCCCTCCACCTCGACGTCCGCGCCGCCCCAGAAGCGGTCCAGGTACGCCCGCTGGGCGGCGACCAGTCCCTCCCAGCCGGTACTGACGGCGGCCGCCACCGCGCCGTCCACCTGGTCGTGCACGGCCGGCAGCGAACGCTCGGCGGACCAGCCGTGGGCGACGAACTTGACCAGCCGCAGCGGCTGTCCGGGCACCAGGTCCGCGGTCACCGTCAGCCGGCTGACGTCGGGCTCGCTGTGCGCCGTCCACTTCGTGCTCTCGGGTCCCTCGACGAGGTGGTCGGCGGCCGTACCGACGCGCAGCCCGCTGCTGCCGGTGCGGTGCACGAGCCGCAGCTGGGTGTTCTGCGCGAAGTGCTCCTCGGTCACCAGCGGGGACTCGGTCGCCGCGGCGACGCGCGGATCGCCGTGGAAGCTGGGCAGCTGTTCGTTGGCGACCAGCTCGGACTGCACGGCGACCGTCGTCGGTCCGTCGACGGGCTCCACCTCGTACACGACCGCGGCGACCGCCCGCTGGGTGAAGGACACGAGCCGGTGGGAGGTGATCCGGACGGTACGGCCGCCGGGCGAGGTCCACCGCGCGGTCCGGCTGAGCACACCGGAGCGGAAGTCCAGGACCCGCTCGTGCGCCAGCAGCCGGCCGTAGCGCAGATCGCACGGGTGGTCGTCCACGAGCAGCCGGATGATCTTGCCGTCGGTGACGTTGATCATCGTCTCGCCGGACTCGGGATATCCGAAGCCCGCTTCCGCGTACGGCAGCGGGTGCCGCTCGAAGACACCGTTGAGGTAGGCGCCGGGCAGCCCGTGCGGCTCTCCCTCGTCGAGGTTGCCGCGCCAGCCGACGTGCCCGTTGGACAGCGCGAACACCGACTCGCTCTGGGCGAGCACATCCAGGTTGAGCTCGGTCTCGCGCAGGCACCAGGGCTCTACCGTGTAGCTGGGATGAGTGATCACCGCGACTCCAGGAGCTCGGCCAGGTCCCGGACCACCACATCGGCCCCGTGCTCGCGCAGCTGCTCCGCCTGGCCGACCCGGTCGACGCCCACGACGACGCCGAACCGTCCCGCCCGGCCCGCCTCGACGCCGGCCAGGGCGTCCTCGAACACGGCCGCCTCGTCCGGCTGGACGCCCAGCCCGCGGGCCGCCTCCAGGAAGGTGTCCGGGGCGGGCTTGCCGCGCAGATGACGCTCGCGTGTCACCACGCCGTCGATCCGCTCGTCGAACAGGTCCTCGATCCCGGCCGCCACCAGGACCTCCCGGCAGTTGGCGCTGGAGGAGACCACCGCGCAGCGCAGCCCGGCCTCCCGCACCGCGTGCACGAAACGGACCGAGCCCTCGTACGGCTCCACCCCGTCCTCGCTGATCCGCCGCAGGACCAGGTCGTTCTTCCGGTTGCCCAGGCCGTTCACGGTCTCCGCCTCCGGCGGGTCGTCCGGCGACCCCTCCGGCAGCTGCACCCCGCGCGCGGCGAGGAACGTGCGCACCCCGTCCTCCCGGGGCCGCCCGTCCACGTACGCGTCGTAGTCGTCGACCGCGTCGAAGGGGACGAACGCGGTCCCCTCACGGGCCGCGCGTTCGCGGAGGTAGCCGTCGAACATCTCCTTCCAGGCCGCCGCGTGCACTTTCGCGGTCTGGGTGAGTACCCCGTCGAGGTCGAACAGACAGGCACGGACTTGAGAAGGGAGCCCCAGCATGCCGCCGAGGCTAGGGGCCCGGCACGGCCTGCCGCGGCAGGACACCGCGCGCCGGGCCGGAAGGCACCCGCTCGGTGGAGGCGGCCGCGGCGGCGGGGCCGGGCCACCGCGTCGCCGCGATGGCCCGGCCCGGCCTCACCAGGTGACCGGCAGGCTCAGCGGGAAGCGGCGGATGGTGCCGTTGTCCCACTCGATGTCCTCGGCGGGGACGTCGAGGCGCAGCTTGGGGAAGCGGGTCAGCAGCCCCGAGACCGCGCTGTCCAGCTCCGCCCGTGCCAGGGGCGCCGCGAGGCAGTGGTGCCCGCCCCAGCCGAAGGTCATGTGCGGGCGCACGGGCCGTTCCAGGTCGAGCTTGTGCGGGTCGGGGAAGACGTCGGGGTCGCGGTTGGCCGCGAGGTAGGACACGTGCACGTAGTCGCCCGCGCGGATCGGGACGCCCTCGATCTCCGCGTCCTCCAGCGCGATCCGCGGAATGCCCACGCCCTTGCGGAACGGGATGAACCGCAGCAGCTCCTCCAGCGCGCCGGGGAACCGCTCGGGGTCGCGCGCGAGGGCGGCCGTCTCCTCGGGCCGGGTCAGCAGCAGATAGGCGATGTCGCTGATCTGGCAGGTCGCGGTGTCGTTGCCGCTGAGGATGAGCGTCACCGCCAGGACCGCCAACTCGTCGTCACTCAGCGGCTCCTCACCCTCGGGCACCGGGGCGGTGGCCAGCGTGCTGAGCAGGTCCTCGCCCGGCGAGTCCCGGCGGGCCGGGACCAGTTCGGCGAAGTACGCCCGCAGGCAGGCCTTGGCGTCGGCCGCGTCCTGCCGCGCGTCCGGCGAGGTGGCCAGCAGCCGCATGGTGTGCGCCCGCAGCTGGTCGCGGTCGGCCTCGGGGACGGCGAGCAGCTCGCAGATCGTCAGGTGGGGCAGCGGTACGGACAGATGGGTGACCAGGTCCGCGGGCGGACCGGCCTCGTCCATCGCCGTCAGCAGCCCGGCCACCACCCGGTCCACGGCCGGCCGCATGGCCGCCACCCGCTCCCGGGTGAACGCCTGGGCCGCCACGTGCCGCAGCCGGGTGGAGTGCGGCGGGTCCGTCACGTTGATCGACTCGGGTGACACGATCGGCTCGGGCGTCATCCGCGGATAGTCGCGTCCGACGATCGCCGCCCGGCTGAACCGGGGATCGCACGTCACCTGACGCACTCCGGCGAAGCTGGTCACCAGCCACGCCTCCGCCTCGCCGTAGGGCAACCGGATCCGGCTGACCGGGCCTCGGCGTGCCAGCGCGTCCAGCGCGGGGTCGTACTCCAGTGCGTCGGCGAAGTCGAAGGGGCAGTCGAGAACCGCCGGGTCGTGGGACGACATACAGCCTCCTTTGCGCGCCGCCGGGCGCGTCGCTTCCGGGGGGCCGGTCCTACCCGTGCCGGCCGCTCAGCGTCGTCGCGGGCGGCCCCGGGGGCGAAGGCGTGGTGCGGGCAGCCCCGGTCCTCCCCGGCCGGCCTGGTGCGAGAGCTGTGTTCACTATGCGGTACCGCGGCCGGTCCCGCACCACGGGCGCTCGGGGGGACGAATCCGCTCAGACCGTCATCAGCACGTTGACGAGGGCGATGACCACGGCCGCGACGACGGCCGCGACGACCACCCAAGGCCACATCGCGTGCTCCTCGGCCGGCTGAACCGCCGGCCGGACCGTCGGCCGGACCGTCGGCCTGACCTCGGTGGACTCGGACACGGTGGCTCCTCGCGGGGCGGACGGCGCACGGCCGGACGTACGGGGGCTGTTACCGGTTCCATCGTGGACCGTGCGGGTCCGCGTCTCAGTCAGGGTGGCCACCGGAGGCGGGGTGGAGTTTTCTCCACCCCACCTCTGCGCCCCCGGCTCCGCCCGGGCCGCCTCGGCACCGCATCGGCCGGGCGGAGAGGGGAACTCGGTCGCCCGGGGCCCGGATGCCGCCGATGGGCGGAGGAGGTGCCGTTGCCGTGGACGACTGGGAGATGTGGGAGATGCGTGACGAGGTACGGCTGTCACCGCGGGAGCGGCTGGCGCTGTTGCGGATCGAGGCGGACCTGCGGCGGGACAGGAGGTTCGCGCGCCGGATGGGCGCCGGCCCGCGCGAGGTCTGGCTGCCGGTGGCGGTGCTGCTGCTGACGGTCGCGTCGGTGTTCGTCGCCGTCATGGGCATCCGCACCTCGGACCCCGCGTTGCTGTGGTGCTTCGCGCTGCTGTGGCCGCTGACCCTCTTCCAGGCGTTCCGGCTGCTGTGCCGGGCGACCCGCACCCGCCCCCGCACCGGTGTCAGGACGGCCCGTGGCACGCAGCCGTGGCTGTGAACCCACGGCTCCCAGGCACCGGCACCGGACGCCCGACGTGAGCGAACGCGTGAGCCGGACGGGTGAGTTCGAACGGCCGGGCGACGTGAACGGCCGAGTAAGCCGAACGGGTGAGTGCGGAACGGCGCCGTCCGGCCCCCACGGGTCCGGACGGCGCCGTTCTTGCTCGGCCCTGGCTCTGCGGGCCCGGTCTCAGCTCTCCTTGCCCCGTCCCGTCAGCGCGTCCCGCATCCGGTCGACCAGACCGGCTCCCGGCGCCAGCAGCTTGTTGGCCGGGGGCTTGTCCGGTGCCGCCGGGTGCGGACGGGTGGGCGCCATCTTCTTCGCCCGGCGCACCTTGTCGCCGAGGTCCATCAGCGCGTCCGGGGGACAGGCCGCCTCCAGCTGCGGGAAGAGGTTCTGCTCCTCGTCCGTCACATGGGACCGGATCTCGCTCATCAGCTGAGCCATCAGCGAGTCGAACTGCGGATCGTCCGCCTGGCAGCCCTCCAGATCCTTCATGATCTGCTCGGCCTTGGCGTGGTCCTCCAGTTCCTTGTCGGCCAGGGCGTCCCCGCCCGTCACGTGCCGGCGCACCGCCGGGTAGAGGTAGGCCTCCTCCGCGACAGAGTGGCGGACCAGCTCGATCGTGGCCTGGTCGCACAGGTCCTTGCGCTCCTGGGAGCCGGGCGGCAGCGCCTCGATGCGGCCGAAGATCTCCTCGACCTCGCGGTGGTCCGTGGTCAGCTCCTGGATGACGTTTCCGCCGTGACCCATGGTCGTTACCTCCTGCGTGGAACGCGGCGGCCCGTGAACGGCCCGCCGTCGCCGCGCCGAGTGCCCCGCGCCGGGCGCGCTACACGGCCCGCGGCGGCCGGTCAGCGCATCGAGTGGCAGGCTGCGGCCGTCCGGCCCGCCCCGGACAGCGCCCACTTCCACCAGTGGTCCAGGATGTCCGGCGCCAGCGCGTCCGCCGCCACCAGCGCCGGCCACCGCAGGGCGCGGGCCTGGGCACTGACCTTCGCGCCGCCCGCCACCGGGTCGACCGCGATCACCGGGGTGCCGGTGCGCAGGCCCAGCACCAGGCCGTGCAGCCGGGTGGTGACGACCACGTCGAGGCGCGCCACGAGGGAGAGGAACTGCTCGGCCGTCGCGCACAGCCGCCAGTCGCCGGTGGCCAGCCGGGAGTCGGCCGGCACCCGCGCGCAGTCCTTCCCGGCCAGCCAGCCGGTGATCCGCTCGTTCACGTCCGCGTGCCGGCGGCGTGCCCCGTACTCTCCCTGGCCGTGGGAGAGGACGACTCCGGCCACGGGCGGCAGCGGGCCCGCCGGGGCGTCGGCCGCGAGGTCGCGCCGGGCCGGGCCGGCGGTGCCGTCCCGCGCGACGATCACGTCGAAACCGGTGACCGCCGGGTCCGCCGGATCGACCACCGAGACCCCGGCCGCCAGTCGTCTGCAGAACCCGAACCTTTCATGCAGAGAGGCCACTTGCGGCCCGTGCACCGGCCCGCAGACGAACAGCAGGGTGTCGTACATCCGCGGGTCGGCCGTCTCCAGCGACAGCTCACCGGGCCGGAACCCGGGGCTCCACGCCGTCTCGTGCCGGATGCCCGCCCTGGTCAGCGCGGCCGACATGTGCTGCTGCGCCAGGACGTCCCCGGCCGTCGCCTCCCCGTCGCGGAAACTGAACCAGCCGGTGAGCAGCAGCCGCTCGGGAGGCCGGCCGGGCCCGCGCAGCGCGCGCAGCACCGCCTCGGCGGCATCGTCGTGCATCAGCGCCTCCAGCGTGGTAGAGGGGCGCAGGAGTCGCGCGAGTACCCCTGAGACCCGAGAATAAGAATCCAACGTGTGAACCCAACTGGCAGGGGAACTCAGCTGCCAGTGCCGTCCAGCAAGCGGCGGCGTGCCAGGCCGGTCCTCCCGATCAGCGGGGACCCGGGCCGGCCCATTCTCCCTCCATCGGGCCGACGAGATCGGTCCCGACGACGCGGTATGCGCCGAACGCCCAGGCAGGGGCGTTGTCCGGCGCGGACGACGCGGACGAAGGAACAGCCCCATGACTGGTGACACCCCGTTCTCCTGGCGGCGCGCCCTCGTGACCGGCGGCGCCGGCTTCCTCGGCTCCCATCTGTGCGAACGGCTGCTGGATTCAGGTGTCGAAGTCGACTGTGCCGACAACCTGGCCTGCGGGCGGCGCGAGAACATCGCGCACCTGGAGGAGCGGCCCGGTTTCCGGTACGTGCACGGCGACGTCTGCGCACCCGACTGCGCCGAGCGGCTGGCGGGCCCGTACGACCTGGTCCTGCACTTCGCCTGCCCGGCCTCGCCCGCCGACTACCTCCGCATGCCCCTGCAGACCCTGGACGTGGGCAGCCTCGGCACCCGCAACGTCCTGGCGATCGCCGAACGCGACGGCGCCCGCTTCGTGCTCGCCTCCACCTCCGAGGTCTACGGCGACCCGCTCGTCCACCCGCAGCACGAGGGCTACTGGGGCAACGTCAACCCGGTCGGGCCCCGCAGCGTCTACGACGAGTCGAAACGGTTCGCCGAGGCCCTGGTGACGGCGCACGCAGGCACCAGGGGGACGAACGCCGGGATCGTCCGGCTGTTCAACACCTACGGCCCGCGGATGCGGGCGCACGACGGCCGCGCCGTGCCCACCTTCATCTGCCAGGCCCTGGCCGGCGAGCCCCTCACGGTCACCGGCGACGGCAGCCAGACCCGCTCGCTGTGCTACGTCGACGACACGGTCGACGGCATCCTCCGGGTGGCCGCGAGCCGGTCCGTACGACCGGTCAACATAGGCGGCAGCGACGAGATCACCGTCGCCGACCTGGCCCGCCGGGTGGTCGCCCTCACCGGCTCCCGCTCCCCGATCGCGTTCATCGACCGGCCCGTCGACGACCCCGGCCGGCGCCGCCCCGACACCACCCTCGCACGCGAACTGCTCGGCTGGTCACCGCAGGTCCCCTGGGAGGAGGGCCTGAAGCAGACCATCGCCTACTTCGCTGCCCTGCCCCCGGACCCGGACCCGGACCCGCGCATGAAGGAACCGGCCCCGCGCCCCTGACCCCCGCACGTTCCCCGGCCCTGGAGACAGCGCATGCACGTCCTCGGTATCAACGCACTCTTCCACGACCCCGCCGCCGCCCTCGTCACCGACGGCAGGGTCGTGGCGGCGGCGGAGGAGGAGCGGTTCTCCCGCCGCAAGCACGGCAAGCGGCCCGTTCCCTTCTCGGCCTGGGAACTGCCCGAACAGTCGGCCCGCTGGTGCCTGGAGCAGGCCGGCCTCACCGGGGCCGACCTGGACGCCGTCGCCTACTCCTACGACCCCGCGCTGGCCCGCCCCGCCGAGGAGCTGGGGCTGCACGACCCCTGGGACCACCTCCGCCAGGAGTACGCCCGCCAGGCACCGGACTTCCTCGCCGAGGCCCTGCCCGGACTCGACCCGGCGAGGGTGCGCTTCGTCCCGCACCACATCGCGCACGCGGCCTCCGCCGGGCCCGTCTCGCCGTACCCGGACTGCGCCGTCCTCGTCCTGGACGGCCGCGGCGAGTGCGGCTCCCACCTGGCCGGCCGCTGCGCCAACCGCGAACTGACCGTCCTCGGCACCCAGCGGCTGCCGGACTCCCTCGGCCTGTTCTACGAGGACCTCACCCAGCACCTCGGATTCCTGCGCAGCAGCGACGAGTTCAAGGTCATGGCCCTCGCCTCCTACGGCACCCCGCGCTTCGCCGGCCGGCTGCGCGCGTACGTCCACGCCGACGACGACGGCGGCTTCCGGGCCCGCCCGGTGCCCTGGGCCGAGCTCGTCCCGCCGCGCCCGGCTGGCGGCGCCTGGAGCCAGGACCACGCCGACCTCGCCGCGAGCGCCCAGCTCTGCCTGGAGGAGGCCATGCTGGCCCTCGCCCGGTGGCTGCGCGAGCGCACCGGCGAGGACGCGCTCACCATGGCCGGCGGCGTCGCCCTGAACTGTGTCGCCAACACCCGGCTGTGGCGGGAGAGCGGCTTCCGGCACGTGTGGGTGCAGCCCGCCGCCGGCGACGCCGGCACGGCCCTGGGCGCGGCGGCGTACGTCGCCGGGCAGAAGGACACCCTGGAACCGATGCCGACGGCCGCGCTCGGCCGGGGCTGGAGCGACGCCGAACTGCGCGCGTGGCTGGAGCGGGCGGCCGTACCGTACGAGGAACCCGCGGACATCGCCGAGACCGCCGCCCAGACCCTGGCCGACGACGGGATCGTGGCCTGGTTCCAGGGGCGCAGCGAGTACGGGCCGCGCGCGCTCGGACACCGCTCGCTGCTCGCCCACCCCGGCAGGGCGGAGAACCTGGAGCGGCTCAACGCGGTCAAGGGACGCGAGGAGTTCCGGCCCGTCGCGCCCATGGTGCTCGCCGAGCGCGCGGGCGAGATCTTCGACGGGCCGCTGCCCAGCCCGCACATGCTGTTCGTGCACGACGTGGCAGCCGAGTGGAAGACCCGCATCCCGGCCGTGGTGCACGTCGACGGCACGGCCCGCATCCAGACCGTGGACCGCGCCCAGGAGCCACTGGTGGCCCGGATGATCGAGGGCTTCGAACGGCGCACCGGACTGCCCGTGGTGGTCAACACCAGTCTCAACACCGCCGGACGGCCCATGGTCGACGACCCCCGGGACGCCCTGGAGTGCTTCGGCTCCGCCCCGGTCGACCTGCTGGTGCTCGGCCCGTTCGCGATCCGCCGTGGGAAGGCCTTCGCATGACCGACGCCCCCGCCTACACCGTCGTCGTCCCGACGATCGGCCGCCCCTGCCTCGCCGAGTGCCTGCGCGCGCTCGGCGCGGCCGACGGCCATCCGCCGCACGAGGTGGTCGTCGTGGACGACCGGCCCGCGCCCGACGGCGACCTGCCCTTGGAGCCGGCCGGACAACTCCTCGACCGGGTGCGCACCCTGCGCACCGGCGGCAGGGGACCGGCCGCCGCCCGCAACGCCGGCTGGCAGACCGTCCGCACGCCGTGGACGGTGTTCCTGGACGACGACGTCCAGGTACTGCCGGACTGGTCCCGGCGGCTCGCCGACGACCTGCGGCAGGCCGGCCCCGACGTCGGCGGTGTCCAGGGGCGGCTGCGTGTCCCCCTGCCCCCGGACCGCCGGCCCACCGACTGGGAACGCACCACCAAGGGCCTGGAGAACGCCGCCTGGGCCACCGCCGACATGGCCTACCGCACCGAGGCGCTGAAGCGGACCGGCGGCTTCGACGAACGCTTCCCGCGGGCCTTCCGCGAGGACGCCGACCTCGCCCTGCGCGTGCAGCGGGCGGGCTGGTCCCTGATCCGGGGCACCCGGGTCACCCGGCACCCGGTCCGCCCCGCCCACTGGTGGGCCTCGCTGCCCGCGCAGCGCGGCAACGCCGACGACGCCCTGATGAACCGGCTGCACGGCCGCGACTGGTGGGACCGCGCGCAGGCGCCGCGCGGCCGGCTGCCCCGCCACCTGGCGGTCACCGGCGCCGCCCTCGCCGCCGCCGGCTGCGCCCTTGCCGGACGGCGCCGGGCCGCGGCCGCCTGCGCCGCCCTGTGGACGCTCGGCACCACCGAGTTCGCCCTCGCCCGCATCCTGCCCGGGCCGCGCACCGCCCGCGAGATCGCCGGGATGCTCGGCACCAGCGTGCTCATCCCGCCGCTCGCCGTCCGGCACTGGCTGCGCGGGGCCGTCCGTCACCGGCACGCCGAGCCTCTGGGGGGTGCCGGGTGAACAGGCTGTCCGCCGTCCTGTTCGACCGTGACGGCACCCTCGTCGTGGACGTCCCCTACAACGGCGACCCCGACCGGGTGCGGCTGATGCCGTGCGCCGCCGCGGCCGTGGCGCTGGCCCGGTCCGCCGGGCTGCCGACCGGGGTGGTCAGCAACCAGTCGGCCATCGGCCGCGGGCTGCTCACCGTGGACCAGGTGGTCCGCGTCAACGAGCGCGCCGACGAACTGCTGGGCGGCTTGGACACCTGGGTGTTCTGCCCGCACGGCCCCGACGCCGGCTGCGCCTGCCGCAAGCCCCGCCCCGGCCTGATCCGCACCGCCGCCGCCCGGCTGGGCGTACCGCCGGCCGAGTGCCTGGTGATCGGCGACATCGCCGCGGACGTGCTGGCCGCCCGCGCGGCCGGTGCGCGGGGCGTCCTGGTGCCGAACACGGCCACCGCGCCGGCGGAGGTGGAACGTTTCGCCACGGAGAGCGCCCCCGACCCCCTCACCGCGGTCCGCGCGGCCCTGACGGAGGCGGGCCTCGTCCCGCCGAGGCGACCCCCGCACACCCCGCCCGCACGGACCGCACCGGCCGCCGGCGGGATGTGGTGGTCCCGCGAGGGCAGCGCGGTGGTCTCCGAAGGCCGCTGGTCCTCCGTGCGGAACGCGGCGAGCCCTGCCGGGACGCGACCGCCGTCCGACCGCGCCCCCCTGGTCTTCGACACCCGGCGGTCGTCCGCGCCGGGGGAGACGACCGGCTCGTCCGTGTCGGGCGCCGTGCCCCCGGGAGGGGTCCGGGCGTTCGGGAGGTGGCCGGCGTGAAGTCGCTCGTCGTCCGGCTCGACAGTTTCGGTGACGTCCTGCTCGCCGGCCCCGCCGTGCGTGCCGTCGCCGCCCGGTCCTCGCACGTCACCCTGTTGTGCGGCCCGCGCGGCGCGGACGCCGCCCGGATGCTGCCCGGGGTGGACGAGGTACTGGTGTGGGAGGCTCCCTGGGAGGGGTTCGACCCGCCGCCGGTCAGCGCCGCGGACGTCGACGCCCTGGTGGCACGGCTGCGTGCCGGGGCCTACGACACCGCGCTGGTGCTCACCTCCTTCCACCAGAGCCCGCTCCCCACCGCCCTGCTGCTCCGGCTGGCCGGCGTCGGCCGGATCGGCGCCGACAGCGTCGACCACCCCGGCCGGCTCCTCGACGTACGCCACCGGCGGCGCGAGGGCCGGCACGAGGCCGAGGCGGCCTCCGACACCGCCGCCGCCCTGGGCTTCCCGCCCCCGCCCGGCGACGACGGGCGGCTGCGCGTCCTCCCGCCCCCCGACACCGGCAGCCTCACCGGCCACGGCCCCTACGTCGTCCTGCACCCCGGCGCCAGCGCCCCCGCCCGCGCCTGGAGCCCGCACCGCTGCGCCGAGGCGGTCGCGCTGCTCGCCGACGCCGGCCACCGCGTGGTCGTCACCGGGGGCCCGGAGGAGACCGGGCTCACCCGGCGGGTCAGCGGGGACACGGCCGTGGACCTCGGCGGCCGGACCTCCCCGCGCGTCCTCGCCGGCGTGCTGCGCATGGCCGACGTCGTGATCAGCGCCAACACCGGCCCCGCCCACCTCGCCGCCGCCGTCGGCACCCCGGTCGTCTCGCTGTTCGCACCCGTCGTACCGGCCGGGCGCTGGGCGCCGTACGGCGTCCCCGTCATCCTGCTCGGCGACCAGTCGGCGCCCTGCGCGGACACCCGGGCCCTGACCTGCCCGGTGCCCGGCCACCCCTGTCTGGACGAGGTCACCGGACAGGACGTGGTGCGCGCGGCGCACAAGCTCATCCAGGAGCGGCAGTCATGAACATCCTCGTCTGGCACGTGCACGGATCCTGGCTCACCGCCTTCGTGCAGGGCCCGCACACCTACCTCGTCCCGGTCACCGGCGACCGCGGACCCGACGGGCTCGGCCGCGCCGTCACCTGGGACTGGCCCCACAGCGTCCGGGAACGCACACCGGAGGAACTGCGGGACTGCGACATCGACCTGATGGTCCTGCAACGCCCGCACGAACTCGACCTCGCCCAGCGCTGGACCGGCCGCCGGCCCGGCGTGGACGTGCCCGCCGTGTACGTCGAGCACAACAGCCCCGACGAGTCACCGGAGCGCCAGCTCCACCCGCTGGCCGGACAGTCCGGGATCCCCGTCGTGCACGTCACCCACTTCAACCGGCTGATGTGGGACAACGGCCGGGCCCCCACCGAGGTCGTCGAGCACGGCATCATCGACCCCGGCCCCCTCTACACGGGCACCGAGCGGCGCGCGGCCGTCGTGGTCAACGAGCCCGTGCGCAGGGGCCGTACCACCGGCACCGACCTGCTGCCCCGGTTCGCCCGCTCCGCGCCCCTCGACGTCTTCGGCATGCGCACCGAGGGACTCGCCGGCCACCTCGGCCTGCCGCCCGGGCGCTGCCGCACCCGGGACCTGCCGCAGCACGAACTGCACCGGGAGATGGCCCGCTGCCGGGTCTACCTGCACCCCGTGCGCTGGACCTCGCTCGGTCTGTCCCTGCTGGAGGCCATGTTCCTCGGCATGCCCGTGGTCGCCCTGGACACCACGGAGGCCCGTGAGGCGATACCCGGGGGCGCCGGGGTGGTCTCGAACCGCCTCGACGTCCTGGAGGACGCCGTACGCGCCTTCCTCGCCGACCCCGGGCTGGCGCGCCGCACCGGCGCCGCCGCCCGGGCCGCGGCCCAGGCCCGCTACGGAGAGCGGCGCTTCCTGGACGACTGGGAGCGCCTGATCAAGGAGGTCACCCGATGAGCCGCATTCCGCACACCGCCGGGCGCGTCGCCATGGTCTCCGAGCACGCCAGCCCGCTGGCCGCGCTCGGCGGGCCGGACGCGGGCGGCCAGAACGTGTACGTGGCGCAGGTCGCCCGGCAGCTCGCCAGAAAGGGATACCGCGTCACGGTGTACACCCGGCGGGACTCGGCGGGCCTGCCGGACCGGGTGACCCTCATCGACGGCGTCCAGGTGGTGCACGTGCCCGCCGGACCGCCCGCACCCGTCCCCAAGGACGAACTCCTGCCCCACATGACCGACTTCGGGAACTTCCTGGCCCGGCAGTGGGCCAAGAGCCCGCCCGACGTGGTGCACGCCCACTTCTGGATGTCCGGCCTGGCCGCCCTGGCAGGCGCCCGCGACCTCGGCATCCCGGTGGTGCAGACCTACCACGCGCTGGGGACGGTCAAGAGGCGCTACCAGGGCACCGCCGACACCAGCCCCCCGCAGCGCCTCGCCATCGAGGAGGCCATCGGCCACGAGTGCGCCCGGATCATCGCCACGTGCAGCGACGAGGTGGCCGAACTGAAGGCCATGGGGCTGCCGGAGGACCGGATCAGCGTCGTGCCGTGCGGGGTCGACCCCGACCAGTTCGCCCCCGTCGCCGGCCCCCGCCCGTCCGGCGCCCGCAGGCGGCTGCTGGCCGTCGGCCGCCTCGTGCCCCGCAAGGGCTTCGACCGCGCCATCCGCGCCCTGGCCGGCGTGCCCGACGCCGAACTCCTCGTCGCCGGCGGCCCCGAGGCCGACCTGCTCGGCGCCGAACCCGAGGCGGAACGCCTCTACGGCATCGCCGGCGAGTACGGCGTCCAGGACCGGGTCACCCTGCTCGGCGGGGTCAGCAGGGCCCGTATGCCCCGGCTGATGTCCAGCGCCGACCTGGTGCTGTCGCTGCCCCGGTACGAGCCGTTCGGCATCGTCCCGCTGGAGGCCATGGCCTGCGCCACGCCGGTCGTCGCCACCGCCGTCGGCGGCCAGCTCGACACCGTCGTGGACGGCATCACGGGCGTCCTGGTCCCGGCCGACGACGACCACGACCTCGGCGCGGTCGTCCGCGCCCTCCTCGCCGACCCCGACCGGCTCGCCCGGTACGGAGCCGCCGGCCGCGCCCGGGTGCTCGGCCACTACACCTGGGACCGGGTGGCCGACGGCGTGGCCGGGGTGTACGGCGCGGTGTCCGCCATCCACTCGCTCTCGGGAGTCGTCCGATGAAGAGTCCGACGAAGGGGCCGGCGAAGACCGTCACCGGCACGGCGCACGGGGACACCGCCACCGCCACCGCGCACTGCGACGACCTCGCCAAGGCCCTGGAGGCGTTCCGCGAGCACGGCCCGCTCATCGAGCGCTGGGGCACCGAACTCGCCCGGCGGCTGGGCGCGGGCGCCCGGCTGCTCGTCGCGGGCAACGGCGGCAGCGCGGCCCAGGCCCAGCACCTCACCGCCGAACTCGTCGGCCGCTACCGCGACGACCGGCCGCCGTTCTCCGCGGTCGCCCTGCACGCCGACACCTCCTCCACCACGGCGATCGCCAACGACTACGGTGTCCAGGAGGTGTTCGCCCGGCAGACCGCCGCGCACGGCCGCCCCGGCGACGTGCTCCTCCTGATGTCCACCAGCGGCGCCAGCGCCAACCTGCTGGCCGCCGCCGACCGCGCCCACCGGCTCGGCATGACGGTGTGGGCGCTGACCGGACGGGCCCCCAACCCGTTGCAGCTCGGCGCGGACGACACGCTCTGCGTCGACGCCCCCCTCGGCGCCACCGTCCAGGAACTGCACCTGGTCGCCGTCCACATGCTCTGCGAGGCCTTCGACCAGGCCGTCGAGCGGGGGGAGGCCGACCACGGGGCGACGGGCACCGGCACCGACGGCCGCGCGCACGCCGGGGACGCGCGCGCCGTCGACGGCCGACGGGGCCGCGACGGCCAGCCGGATGCCGAGGGCGAACCGGGTGCCGACGGCAGACCCGGTGTCGTGGGGCGGCTCGTGGGCCGCGCCCGCACCGTCGGCCGGGCCGCACCCGGCGCGCCCGTGGCACCCAGGAAGGGACAGACATGACCGCCTCGCAGACCCCCCTGGTCGTCGTGGGCGACGCCCTGCTCGACCACGACCTGTGCGGCCGTGCCGAGCGGCTGGCCCCGGACGCGCCCGTCCCCGTCGTCCACGGCACCCGGCGCAGCTCCCGGCCGGGCGGCGCCGCCCTCGCCGCCTGCCTCGCGGCGGCCGACGGACGGCCCGTCACCCTGGTCACCGCCCTCGGCGCCGACACCGCCAGCGACACCCTCCGGGAACTGCTGGCGGGCCGGGTCGGCCTGGTCGAGGTGCCGCTGGACGGCACCCTGAGCAGCAAGACCCGCGTGCTGGCCGGGGACAGGCCGCTGCTCCGCCTCGACGACGGCGAGGGCCGCGCCCGCGAGGCGACGCAGGAGGCGGTGTCGACGATCGCGGCGGCCGGGGGCGTCCTCGTCGCCGACTACGGCCGCGGTACCGCCGACGTCCTCCGGGACGCCCTCACGCACACGGCGGCCCCCGTCGTCTGGGACCCGCACGTGCGCGGCCGGCCCCCGGTCCCCGGCGTCCGCCTGGCCACGCCCTCGGCCCAGGAGGCCCGCGCCTTCGCCCGGCAGCTGGAGGACGCCGAGCCCGGCGACGCGGCCGGGCTGCGCACCGCCGCCCGGGACGCCCGCGCCCTCGTGCGCGCCTGGGGTGCCCAGGCCGTCGCGGTGACCCTCGGCGAACGCGGCGCCCTCCTCTCCCACGGCGAGACTCCGCTGCTCGTGCCGACGCCGGCCGCCGCCACCGGCGACCCCTGCGGGGCGGGTGACCGGTTCGCCGCGGCCGCCGCCGGCCTGCTCGCCGACGGCGCCCTCACCGAGGCCGCCGTACAGGGTGCCGTCCACGCCGCCACCCGCTACGTCGCCGAGGGCGGCGCCCGCGCGGTCGCCGTCCCGGACGGCCCGGAGACGGCCGAGGAGGCGCCGGGTGACGGCGACACCACGGCGGACGCGGTGCGCACGGCCGCGCGGGTGCGGGCGGCGGGCGGCACCGTGGTCGCCGCGGGCGGCTGCTTCGACCTGCTGCACGCCGGGCACGTCACCCTGCTCCAGGCCGCCCGCCGGGCCGGGGACTGCCTCGTCGTGTGCGTCAACTCGGACGACTCGGTCCGCCGCCGCAAGGGCGACAGCCGCCCGCTGGTCCCGGCCGCGGACCGGGTGCGGGTGCTGCGGGCCCTGGAGTGCGTGGACGCCGTGGCCGTGTTCGACGAGGACACCCCCGAACGCATCCTCGCCGAACTGCGCCCGCACATCTGGGCCAAGGGCGGCGACTACGCCCGGACCCGGCTGCCCGAACAGCCCCTCGTGGAGAGCTGGGGCGGCCAGGTCCTCCTGCTGCCCTACCTCGACGGCCGCTCCACCACCGGCCTCGCCCGCCGCGCGGCCCTGGCCCCGGCGTCCGCGGGCGGGGACACCAGGTGAGCACGGCACGACCCCCTCGGCGCCGGGCGTCCGCTGCGGGTCTCGGGCCGGGAGGCGGGGTGACGTCCGGGACGTGCCCCCGTACCCACGGCCGGAACCGGCCGCCGGCCCGGCCCCCGTCCGACCGTCCCCTCCGCGCTCCGCACCACTGGCCGAGGCGTCCCGTCCGCCCGGGTGGGCGGTGCGGGCGCACGGAGCCCGGCCCGCCGCCCGTCCCCGGCTTCCGCACACAACGGAGGAGCCACTCGGTGACCCCCACCCCGATCCCTGCTCCGGACCTTCCGGCCGTCCTGGTCCTGCGCGCCCTGGGCCTGGGCGATCTGCTGGCCGGCGTGCCCGCGCTGCGGGGCGTCCGGCGGGCCTTCCCCGGCCACCGGGTCGTCCTCGCCCAGCCGCCGGGGCTCACCGGACCCGCCCTGGAGACCGGCGCGGTCGACGCCGTGTTCCCGGCCGAGGCGCCGGGGCGCGCGGTGCCGGACCTCGGCCACTGGCCCGGCCCGCCCCCCGACGTGGCGGTCGACCTGCACGGCAACGGCCCCGAGAGCCGCGACGCCCTGGCCGCCCTGCGCCCGCGCCGGCTGCTCGCCCACGCCTGCCCGGACGGCCCGCCGTGGCCGGACCGGGCGAACGAACGGGACCGCTGGTGCGCCTTCCTGCACCACTACGGCATCGCGGCCGACCCCTTGGACCTGCGGCTGCCCCGGCCCACCGCACCGTCCCCGGCGCCGGGCGCGGTCGTCGTGCACCCCGGCGCGGCCTCGGGCTCCCGCCGCTGGCCGGCGGAGCGGTTCGCCGCCGTCGTACGGTCCCTGCGCGCCGCCGGCCACCACGTGGTCCTCACCGGCGGCCCCGGCGAGGACGCCCTGGTCCGCTCGGTCGCCGAACGCGGCGGGGCGCGCGGCAGCGACGTGCTGACCGGCGGCCTGCCGTTCGAGGAGCTGTCCGCGCTGGTCGCCGGGGCGTCCCTGGTCCTCAGCGGCGACACCGGCCTCGCCCACCTCGCCGTGGCCCACGGGACCCGTTCCGTCACCCTGTTCGGACCGGTCTCGCCGCGGCTGTGGGGGCCGCCCGCGAGCCCGGACCACCTCGCCCTGTGGAAGCCCGGCCCGCCCGGCGACCCGCACGGCCGCACCCCCGACGCCCGGCTGCTGTCCATCCGCGCCGGTGAGGTCGCCGCTGCCTGTCTGACGCTCCTGCGGGACGTGCGCGGCCGGCAGCGGCGGACGGGACCGGAGGTGTCGCATGTCCACTGAGCAGGCCCCGGCCCGCGTGCACGGGCCCACGGCCCCCGGCGACCCGCGCGTCACGGTCGCCGTCATCACCCGCGACCGCAGCGCCAGCCTCGTGCGCACCCTGGACGCGCTGGCGGCGCTGCCCGAGCGGCCACCGGTCGTCGTCGTGGACAACTCCCGCGACGACACCACCCGCCGCGCCGTGGCCGGCCACCCGGCCATCGCCCGGCTGCTGCGGCCCACCGCCAACACCGGTGCCCTCGGCCGCAACCTGGCCGTCCGGCACGCCGACACCCCCTACGTGGCCTTCAGCGACGACGACTCGTGGTGGGAGCCGGGGAGCCTCGCCCGCGCCGCCGGCCTCCTCGACGCACACCCCCGGCTGGGCCTGCTCGCCGCCCGCACCCTGGTCGGGGACGAGGCCGCAGAGGACCCCCTCAACGCGGTGCTCGCGGCCTCTCCGCTGCCGCTGGAACCGGATCTGCCGGGCCGCCCGGTGCTCGGGTTCCTCGGCTGCGCCTGCGTGGTCCGCCGCGAGGCCTTCCTCGGCGCCGGCGGCTACCACCCGTTGCTCTTCTTCGGCGGCGAGGAGACCCTGCTCGCCTACGACCTGGCCGCCGCGGGCTGGGGTGTCGTCTACGAACCCTCCCTGCGCGCGCGCCACCACCCCGACGACCACGAGCGCACCGGCCGCTCCTTCCTGGTCCGGCGCAACCACGTGCTGACCACCTGCCTGCGCCGCCCCTGGCCGGTCGTCCTGCGCGCCGGCACCGACCTCGCACTGGCCGCCGCGGCCGGCCGGCCCGGAGCGCGCCGCGCCCTGAAGGAGACCGTCGTCCGGTTCCCGGCCGCCCTCGCCCGCCGCCGGCCCCTGCCCCCGCGCGTCGAGCACGCCGCCCGCCTGCTCGACCGCGACCCGCCCGGCCACCCCCCGGAAGGCACCGGACCATGACCCGGGACGATCCCGGCACCCGTACCCGGGACCCGCGGGCAGGGACCGGACGAGGGCCACCCCGGCCTCGCGCCGGACGGCGGGCCCCCCTCGACCTGCCGCCACCCCGGCGGAAGGCGCCGGGGTGGCGGCCCCCCCCCCCCCCCGCCCCCCCCCCCGGGGGGGGGGGGGCCGCCGGGCCCCCCGAACCCCGCCCCCCCCCCCCGGGCGGGGGGAGACCGTTGCCGGCCCCCCAGGC
>NZ_JBEYXM010000025.1:0-121443 GCF_040704595.1 Streptomyces sp. NPDC046870 | reverse complement strand
TGGGTGTGTTTTTTTCATTTGTGCTCATCAGGGGTGCCACTTGGGGGGTGGGGGGTTTTTTCGCTTTGGTTTGGTTCGTTCGGTGAGTCCGTCACCGAACGACCGGACCGACGGTCACGTCACCGCACGCTCATCGCAGCCGGCCTGGAGCGGCCACCGCGTCACCCCGCACCGCGAACTCGCACCACACGATCTTGCCGGGGCTCCGCTCCCCCACCCCCCACTTGTCCGCGAGGGCCGCGACGAGGAGCAGGCCCCGGCCGTGTTCCGCCTCCGGAGCCGGCTCCGGAGCCCGCACCTCGCCCGGACCACTGTCGTGCACCTCGACGCGGAGCACGCCGTCCGTGTGCAAGGTCAGCCGCAGGAGGAAGCCCCGGCCCGCGGGCACTCCGTGGAGAAGGGCGTTGGTCGCCAGCTCGCTCACGCAGAGCAGTACGTCGTCGCGGCGCTCGGCCGTGGCCCAGTCCGTCATCGCCTGGTGGGCGAACTCCCGCGCGAGCCGTACCGACCTGCGGTCCCTGCGGTAGAGGGTCTGGCGTGTGCGGGGGTGTCGGGGTTCTGCGTTCATGCCGCGAGTGTCACTGTGCGTCACTACACTGGGTCAGTGAGTGAGGTCGTAGTTCTCATTGCTACGAGTCCACTACGAGAGCTTGGCGTGCATACGGGGGAAAGGAACGGCCATGCACGTGGCATCGAGGCCCAAGAAGGTCGGTTCGTGGTACGCGGTCGGCGCGCTGCTGGCGCACTTCCGGAAGAAGGCGCGCCTCACGCAGGAACAGTTCGCGGAGTCGGCGAACCTCGCGGTCGACACGGTGAGGTCGATCGAGCAGGGGAGGCTGGCGTTACAGCCGGACCGCGCCGAGCAGTTCGACGAACTCCTCGACACCGGTGGGGCGTTGACGGTGGTGGTGGCCAAGCTGCCGGTACGGGACCGGATCGTTCAGTTCGCGCAGGGGCTGGTGGATCATGAGCAGGAGGCGTTGAGCATCCTGTCGTATCAGAGTCTGGTGGTTCCGGGACTGCTCCAGACCAGGGACTACTGCCGGGCCGTGTTCGACTGCCGCTACCCGGCGCTGGGCAGTGAGACCGCAGAGCAATGGGTGAGCGCTCGCATGGAACGCCAGTTGATCTGGCAACGGGATCGGCCTCCCGTCGGCCACTTCGTCTTGGAAGAGAGCATTCTTCGGCGAGGGATCGGCGGTCCAGAGGTGATGCGGGCGCAGATCCGGCAGATCCTGGAGTACACCGAGCCCGTCCACATGAGTTTCCAGGTCATGCCCATGGGCCGAACACCCCATGCCTGTCTCGACGGCCCCATGGTGCTGCTGGAGACGCCCGAACACGAGCGTCTCGTCTACCTGGAGGTGCAGCGCGCAAGCTTCCTCGTCGATGACCTGGATGAGGTCAGCGACTACCACCTCCAGTATGGAATGCTGCGGTCTCAGGCCCTACCTCCTGACGAGAGCGCGCGCCTCTTGCATGGACTGCTAGGAGAGACATGAGCACCGCAGCAACACACCGCACGCCGGACAGCCTTGCTTGGTTCAAGTCCAGCTACAGCGGCAGCCAGGGCGGCGACTGCCTAGAGGTAGCCACCACCCCCACCACCATCCACATCCGCGACTCCAAGAACACCCCCGGCCCCGCCCTCGCCGTCTCCCCCGCCACCTGGACCCGGTTCCTCGACGGCATCGCCCGCTGAGCGAGCCCGCTCAGAAGCCCCCGCCGAAGTCCCCTCCCCCGCCCCCGCCGTCGAACCCGCCTCCGTCGCCGAAGCCGCCGCCGAAGTCACCGGGGTCGAAGTCGGTGCCGGAGACGTCGCCGCCCTCGTAGCCGCCCCCGCCGAAGTCGCCGTATCCGGTGCCGTAGTCGGCGGCGTACGACGGGGTCGCCATCACGCTGCCGAGCAGGGTGCCGACGAGGAGGCCGGGGAGGAGGCCGCCGCCGAAGTAGCCGCCGGCCCAGGGGCCGTAGGCCGGGCCCGCGTCCCAGTAGGGGCGGCGGCCGTAGTCGGTGTCGACCTCGCGGATCACCGGGTCGCGGCCGTCGGCCAGACGGGTGGCGTCGGCCGCGCAGACCGGGACCTCGCGCGGGGCCCCGCCGGGCGGGGTCCAGGTGGCGTCGGTGACCGAGGGGCCGTGCCGGGGATCGAAGAAGCAGGGCGGGCGGCGCTCCGGGAGCGGGCGGCCCTCGCGGCGGGCGGCCAGCTGGGCGAGGGAGAAACGGCCGTCCTCCACCGCCTCGGTGACCGACCGGACGTCCTCCGGTCTGCGTGCCGCGGCCATGCGCTGCTTCGCGGTCTCGTAGGCGTCCAGCGCGCGCTCGTAGTCGGCGCGCATCGTGTCGTCGGCGCCCGCTTCCGAGGGGTGGAAGTCCAGGCGGTCGAGTTCCTCGCCGAACGCGGTGATGTCCTCGTCCACGACCACCCGCAGCCGGTCCAGGGCGGCCCGCTGCTCGTCCTCGCGGCGCCGGCGGTTGCGGCGGACCAGCGCGTAGGCGCCCCCGCCCGCTGCCACCAGGACGGCGGCCGTCGTGATCAGTGCGGTGCTGGAGGCGCCGCCGCCGTCGGCCGAGCCGCCCCAGCTGCTGGGGGCGTGGCCGCCCATGTTGGCGAGGGCGCGGTCGGTGAAGTCGGTGAGCTGGGCCTTGGCGTCCTCGCCCTGGACGCTGCCGACCAGGTTCTGCCGGGCCGTGGCCGACATGACGGAGGAGTCGGCGCGGGCGTCGAAGCGGTCGCCGAGACGGATGCCGTAGAGGCCGGTGACGCCGGTCGCGGAGCGCAGGTCGGTGAAGAGGTTCCTGGTGGGGTATCCGGCCGGGAGAACGGCGATGAACAGGGGTTTGTCGGCGTCCTTGATCCGGGTGGCGAGTGTGTCGGCGTCCGCGGCGGACAGCTGGTCCCGGGCCGCCGGGTCGACGTAGACCGGGCTCTTGCGCAGCGCCTGGGCGATCGTGGAGACGCTGGTGTCCGCACTCGCCCCGGGCGCGAACAGGGTCGTCAGCGCCAGGGCGAGGGCGGCCAGCAGCAGGGCGGGGAGGCTTCGGGTCCGCGGCACGGCCTTCATACCTTGAAACTACCCGAAGCCTCTCCAAAGCGGTCACTCGTCCCGCGTCGGGATCAGACCGCCCGGTACGCCTCCGCCAGCTTCTCCACCGCCTTCCCGTACCTGCCGGTCAGCAGCAGGTGGTCGGCGTCGGCGAAGGGCTTGGCCACGGCGGCCGTGAGGTGGCCGTCCGCCTTCTGCTGGACGAGCAGCCGGGCCTGGGTGACCAGCGCGCGCCCGGCGCCGGCGTCGCGGTGCCGCTCGGCCTTCGCCGCCCGGACGGCGAGGTCGCGCAGGGTGGCCGTACCGCCCTTCGGGACGTCGGTGCGGGTGGTCAGGCCCCAGCCGTACGGGAACTGCGGGTCGTACGCCGTGTCGCCCACGTTGATCGGCAGCTGCGCCTCCGACTTGGGCCAGGTGACCGGGAGCTGTCCCGTGAAGGGGCGCTTGCCGTAGAGGACGTCGGCGACGCCCTCGCCCTCGGTGCCGGGCAGCCAGGACGCGACCAGGGCGTCGATCTCGCCCAGCCGGTCGCCGACGAGCTGCGGGCGGCCGGAGACGATCAGCACCGCGCACTTCATGGCCGCGCACACCTTGTCGACGGCGGCCTGGTCGGCGGCGGACAGCTTCAGGTCGTGGCCGTTGCCGACGTCGCCGACGCCCTCGGCGTACGGGGTCTCGCCGACCACGACGACCCCGACGTCGTAGCCGCCGGTGGGAGCGGAGGCGTCCTTGGAGTAGGTGACGTCGCCGCCCGCCTCGCGCAGGCCCTGGAGGATGGTCGTACCGGGGACGGTGTTCCCGGAGGCGCCCTGCCAGGTGAGGGTCCAGCCGCCGGTCTGGTTGCCGATGTCGTCGGCGTTGGACCCGGCGACGTACACCTTCTCGCTCTTCTTCAGCGGCAGCAGCCCGCCCGCGTTCTTCAGCAGCACCTGCGACTCGGCGGCGGCCCGGCGGGCGACCTCCCGGTGGGCCGGGGAGCCGATGGCGGCGGCCCCGCTGGTGTCGGCGTACGGGTGCTCGAAGAGGCCCAGCTTGAACTTCTCGGTGAGGATGCGGGAGACGGCGTCGTCGATCCGCCGCTCGCTGACCCGGCCCGCCTTCACCTCGTCGGCGAGCGCGGTGCTGAACTCCTTGTAGGTGTACGGCACCATCATCATGTCGACGCCCGCGTTGACCGAGGTGCGGACGTGGGACGCGTAGTCGCCGGGCAGCTGGTCGATGGCGTTCCAGTCGCTGATGACGAAGCCGTCGAAGCCCATGCGGCCCTTGAGCACCCCGTTGATCATGTCGCCGCGGGCGTGCATCTTCACCGCGCCCTTGCCGTCGCCGGCGATGTCGAGGGAGGAGTACGACGGCATGACCGTGCCGACGCCCCGCTCGACGGCCGTGCGGAACGGCGCGAGGTGGATGTCCTCCAGCTCCTGGCGGGTGACCTTGGTGACGCCCTGGTCGATGGTGTACTTCCCGGTGGTCGAGGAGCCGTACGCGGTGCCGCCGTCGCCGACGAAGTGCTTGGCCGTGGCGAGCACCTTGTCGTCGCGTGCGAGGTCCTGGCCGCCGGCGCGGCCCTGGAGGCCCTGGATCACGGTCTCCATGGACTGCACGAGGGCCGGGTCCTCACCGAAGGACTCGTAGGAGCGGCCCCAGCGTTCGTCGCGGCTCACGCACAGGCAGGGCGCGAAGTCCCAGGGGACGCCGGTCGCGCGGACCTCGGCGGCCGTCACCGCGCCGGTCTGCCGGGCCAGCCGGGGATCGCGGGTGGCGCCGATGCCGACGTTGTGCGGCATGACCGTGGCACCGGAGAGGTTGTTGTGCCCGTGGACCGCGTCGACGCCGTAGACCAGCGGGATCTGGAAGCGTGTCGCCTGGGTCCGCAGCTGGAAGGCGTCGATCATCTTCGCCCAGGCCGCGGGCGTGTTGGGGGTGGGCGTCGAGCCGCCGCCGGAGAGCAGGGAGCCGAGGGCGTAGGCGGCGATGTCGTTCGGCTGGGTCATGGCGCCGCGTTCGGCCTGGGTCATCTGGCCGGCCTTCTCCGCCAGCGACATCCGGCCCAGCAGGTCGGCGACCCGCTTGCGCACCGGCAGCTTGGCGTTCAGGTACGGCAGTCCGTGCGCGTCGATCACGACCTGCGGGGTCTCGGCGGGGGCCTTGGCGCCGGTGACCGCGAGCTTGAGGGGAACGGTCTCGGCGGGTTCGGCCGCCCGGTCCCGGCGGGTGGGCACGGCGATGGTCCGCGCGGTGCCGGAGGCGGTGCCGGCCGGGAAGGTGACGGTGCCGGAGACGGGGGTGTAGTCCTGGCCGGCGGTGGCGGTGCCGTCCCCGGTGGTGTAGGTGACGGTCACGGGGTCGGTGAGGGGCTGCTCGCCGGTGGTGGCCACGGTGACCCTGACCTTCGCCGTGCCGCCCTCCTCGACCGGGTACACGGGCGCGTCGGTGCCGACGGAGGCGTGCAGCGCCTGGTCGGCCCTGCCGTACAGCTCCACGTCGTCCAGGGCGAAGTCGCCCTTGGCGCCGGCCGGGAGGGTCAGGGCGTAGCCCCACATCTCCTTGAGGCCGAGGACGTGGTCGATGCCGCCGACGGGCTGGTAGTCGGTGCGGTAGGTGAAGTCGGTGAAGGGGAGCTGGATCTGCTTCCAGCCGGTGAAGTCGTCGGTGAAGGAGGTCGTCCACAGTTCGGACGCCTCGCCGTTGGCTCCGCCGTCCTTGATCTCGAAGGGGATCCTCTTGCCGGTGTTCCGCCCCTCCCACCAGAACCGGATGCCCTGGTGGGCGGACCAGTCGTGGGCGGGCGCGGTGGCGGCGAAGTCGTGGGTGAAGCCGCCGTAGCCGCTGATGTCGTAGCTGCCGGCGAGGACCTTGCCGCCCTCGGGGGCGTCGGCGCGGTCGGCGAGGCGGAGCGTGGGCGGGTCGTCGGAGTCGCCGCCCCAGGTGAAGATGCCCTCGGCGGGCTGGGAGGCGAAGGGCACCTCGCCCTCGAAGCGGTCGACGGGTACGGGGGCGGGCTCGTCGGCGGCTCGCGCGGTCGCCGCCCAGGGCAGCAGACCGGCGAGGAGTGCGGCGGAGGCGAGCAGGGCGGTTCTTCGCATGGACCTTCCCTCGGCTCTCGTGGTTCACTCAGGGCTTAGCTCACGCCGTGAGTTAACTAGGGGCACACACGCCCGTCAAGACGACCCGTCAGCTCCGCCGATCCGAGAGGAAGAGCGACGCACCATGAGGAGATCCCCCCGCGCAGTCCGGCTGTTGCTCGCCGGGCTGCTCTCCGCAGCCGGTCTCAGTGTGGCCGTACCCCCCGCGCACGCGGCCGGTGAGCAGGTCACCGCCTGGCTCACCACCACCGACGACGCCGCCGGCCGGCACGTCGTGCGCGGCCTTCAGCCGCAGACGCCGTTCGCCTTCCAGTCCGGGACGGGCGGCAGCGGCGAGAACATCACCGTCGACGAGAACACCCGCTACCAGACCTTCACCGGCGGCGGCGCGTCCTTCACGGACACCGCCGCCTGGCTGATGAACAGCAGCGGGGCGCTGTCCCAGGCGACCCGGGACGCGACCATGCGCAAGCTGTTCTCGCCGACCGACGGCATCGGCCTGTCGTTCCTGCGCAACCCCATGGGCGCCTCGGACCTCGCCCGCTACGGCTACACCTACGACGACGTGCCGGCCGGGCAGACCGACCCGTCCCTCGCGAAGTTCTCCATCGCGCACGACCTGGCCGACGTCGTCCCGCTGACCCGGCAGGCGCTCCAGCTCAACCCCTCCCTGACGGTGATGGCCTCGCCGTGGACCGCGCCGGCGTGGATGAAGGACAGCGGCTCGCTCAACGGCGGCTGGCTGAAGGCCGAGGACTACGGGGCGTACGCCTCCTACTTCGTGAAGTACCTCCAGGCGTACAAGGACCAGGGGATCAACGTCTCTTACGTCACCGCGCAGAACGAGCCGACCTGCTGTTCCGGCTACCCGTCGATGAGCTGGAACGCGAGCGGCCTCGCCTACTTCACCAAGAGCGAGCTGCTGCCCAAGCTCCAGTCGGCGGGCCTGACCACCAAGGTGCTGGCGCACGACTGGAACTGGGACGTCTACGACTCCTACGCGGCCCAGACCGTGGACGACCCGGCCGTCCGCAACCACCCCAACTTCGGCGGCATCGCCTGGCACGGCTACGGCGGTGACGTCGCCAAGCAGACCACCGTGCACAACCAGTACCCCGCGCTGGACGCCTTCGGCACCGAGCACTCCGGCGGCACCTGGATCGCCGACCAGCAGCGCGAGGACATGTCCAACATCATCGACTACACCCGCAACTGGGCGAAGTCGGTGACCAAGTGGTCGCTGGCCGTGGACCAGAACATGGGCCCGCACAACGGCGGCTGCGGCACCTGCACCGGTCTGATCACCGTGCACAACGGCGACGGCGCGAGCGGGAGCGTGGACTACACCGTCGAGTACTACGACATGGGCCACCTCACCAAGTTCGTCCGCCCCGGCGCCCAGCGCATAGCCTCCACCGCCTCCTCCGCGGTGCCGAACGTGGCCTGGCGCAACCCGGACGGCGGCAAGGCGCTGATCGCGTACAACGACTCCTCGTCGGCCCGCACCGTGACCATCAACTGGGGCTCCCAGCACGCCACGTACTCGCTGCCCGGCAACACCTCGGCCACCTTCACCTGGTCCGGCACCCAGTCCGGCGGTGGCGCCAGGACCGGCGCCTTCGTGGGCCTCGCCGGCAAGTGCCTGGACGTGGCGGGCGGTTCGAGCGCCAACGGCACGGCGGTGCAGCTCTACGACTGCAACGGCAGCGCGGCCCAGCAGTGGACCGTCCAGGCCGACGGCTCGGTGCAGGCGCTCGGCAAGTGCCTGGACGTGGTCTCCGGTTCGACGGCGGACGGCGCCAAGGTGCAGTTGTACGACTGCAACGGAACCGGTGCCCAACGGTGGTCGTACAACGCCTCCACGGGTGATGTGGTGAACACGGCGGCGAACAAGTGCCTCGACGTCACCGACAACTCGTCGGCGAACGGGACCCGGGCCCAGATCTGGTCGTGCACCGGCGCCGCCAACCAGAAGTGGACCCTGCGGTGAGGCGGTAAGGCGGACCATGCGACGTACGGGGGCCGTGGCGGCGGGGATCGCCGGCGGGATGCTGCTGCTCAGCGGCTGTGGCGCCGCCGACCTGCCGCTCGCGGGGGTACGGGCCGCGCCGGACGGGACGCCGTACGCGGTGTTCCGTCCGTGCGGTGACGACGGCTACCAGGGCCCGGACCTGGACGGGCGGGCCCGGGGCGCCGGGAAGGGCCCGGTGACCACCGGGTGGGACGTACGGAAGGACGGCCTGCGCGGCGACGCCGACTTCCCCCTGTTCGACCCGCCCGCCGCCTGGCACGCCCGCCACCGGGGCGCCCGGCACCTCCTGCCCCGGCACCGCTACGTCCTCAGGTTCGGGCACTACGCCGGCGGCGACTCCTACAACGGGGTCGTGGAGTTCACCGGCGAGCAGATCGGCCGGCTGAAGCCCGGCCAGGTCTGGGCGGACGACCGGGCGATGAGCCTCGCCGCGTTCGAACGGCTCGCCGCCGACTCGTGCTGAGCGGCGGCCACCGGGCGGCTGGGAGACGATGAAGGGGGCCGGCCCCCAGCCGGCCGGCCACCCACCGAGGGAGCGGGATCATGCGCGAGTTCCTGGTCGAGATCACCACCTCGGTGCCCGACGGCACCCCCGAGGAAGAGGTCGCGCGGCGCCGGGCCGCCGAGGCCGTCCGGGCCCGGGAACTGGCGGCCACCGGGCATCTGCTGCGGCTGTGGCGGCCGGTCGGGGAACCGCGCAGCATCGGCGTCTGGCGGGCCGACGACGAGGCGCAGCTGCACGAGCGGGTCCTCGGTACGCTGCCGCTGCGCCCGTGGATGCAGCTCACCGTCACTCCGCTGGAGTCCCATCCGAACGACCCCGGCCGCGGCTGACGGCCGGTGACCTGGAGCCCCCATGACGACACCGCAGGACCTCTTCCTCGTCAGCCTGGACGTACCGGGCGCGCACCCCGTCGAGCAGGGCGATCTGTCGCTGGCGCTCGCCGGTGCGGAGCTGATCGACCTGCTCGGCGCCCGCGCGCTCACCCTGGACGGCGAGCGCATCGTGCCCGGGCCGGTGCTGACCACGGGTGACCGGCTGCTGGACGAGGCCGGGGCGAAGCTCGTCCGCGAGGAGCCGTACGAGACGGTCGAGGACTGGCTGTGGCGGCGCGGCGAGGGGCTGGCCGTGGCCTACCGGGACGTCCTGGAGGCCGACGGGCAGCTCACCGGGAAGCGCCGGCACTGGTGGCCGGGGCGGGGCGGCACCGAGACCCCGGCCGACACCGCCGCGCGGCGGCACGCGACCGACCGCTGGGACTCCCACGACCCGGTGCTGACCGGCCTCGCGGGCACGCTGGGCATCGAACCGGACCGGGCGGCCTCCTCCGGACTCGACGACGAGTCGGTGGTCACCGTCCTGGCGGCGGTCGGCGACGCGGTCACCGAGCTGGAGGCGGTGCGCGAGCGGCGCCGCATCGAGAACATCGCCTTCGACAACATCTGGCGGGCGCCCTGAGCGGCGCGGGACCGGCCGGCCGGCGTCACAGGATCAGCTGGCCGATGCCCAGCAGGTTGCCCTCGCTGTCCCGGAACCACGCGCCCCGCTCCGCCCGCGCGCCCTTGCTCGGGTAGTTGCCCTCGATCTCCGCGATGCCGTCCCGGGTGCGCAGGCCGGGCACGTCGACCTCCTGGAACTCGACGCCCCGGCGGCGCAGCTCGGTGACGACCGCCTCGATGTCCTCCACCTCGAAGGCCATCTGGGTGAAGGTGCCGGGCGAGGCCCCCGTCGAGCGGAACACGACGAAGTCCGCGCCCGCGCAGCGGTACAGCAGCCCGCCGGGCCGTTCGTCCACCGGGTACAGGCCGAGCTTCTCGGCGTAGAAGCGGCGGGCCCGGTCCAGGTCCCGGGCCGGCAGCCGGGTGGCGACGCGGGCCCGGGACAGCACGTCCTGGTCGTCTGAGGTCATGCCTCCACTGTGGCCTACTCGGCGGGCTCCACGCCCGCGCGGAGGAGGCCGTACGTGTACGCGTCCTCCAGGGCCTGCCAGGAGGCGGCGATCACGTTCTCGGCCACGCCGACCGTGGCCCACTCGCCGGAGCCGTCCGAGGTGGAGATCAGCACGCGGGTGGTGGACTGGGTGCCGTGCTTGCCCTCCAGGATGCGGACCTTGTAGTCGACCAGGTCCAGCTTGGCGAGCTGCGGATAGATCTTCTCCAGGGCCACGCGCAGGGCGCGGTCCAGGGCGTTGACGGGGCCGTTGCCCTCGGCGGTGGCGACGATCCGCTCGCTCTTGGCCCACAGCTTGACCGTGGCCTCGTTGGCGTGGGTGCCATCGGGCCGGTCCTCGACGATGGCCCGCCAGGACTCGACGTCGAAGTACTTCAGCGGCCTGCCCTCGGCCTCGGCGCGCAGCAGCAGCTCGAACGAGGCGTCCGCCGCCTCGTAGGTGTAGCCCTTGAGCTCGCGCTCCTTCACCCGCTCGACCACCCGGCCGACCAGCTCCCGGTCGCCGCTCAGGTCGATGCCCAGCTCCTTGCCCTTCAGCTCGACCGAGGCGCGGCCGGCCATGTCGGAGACGAGCATGCGCATGGTGTTGCCGACCAGCTCGGGGTCGATGTGCTGGTACAGGTCGGGGTCGACCTTGATGGCGGAGGCGTGCAGACCGGCCTTGTGCGCGAAGGCGGAGACACCGACGTAGGGCTGGTGGGTCGACGGCGTCAGGTTGACGACCTCGGCGATGGCGTGGGAGATGCGGGTCATCTCGCGCAGCCGGCCCTCGGGCAGCACCTTCTTGCCGTACTTCAGTTCCAGGGCGGCGACCACCGGGAACAGGTTGGCGTTGCCGACGCGTTCGCCGTAGCCGTTGGCCGTGCACTGCACGTGGGTGGCGCCCGCGTCGACGGCGGCCAGGGTGTTGGCGACCGCGCAGCCGGTGTCGTCCTGGGCGTGGATGCCGAGCCGGGCGCCGGTGTCGGCGAGGACGGTGGAGACGACCGCGTGCACCTGGGCGGGGAGCATGCCGCCGTTGGTGTCGCAGAGGATGACGACGTCGGCGCCGGCTTCCGAGGCGGTGCGGACGACCGCCTTGGCGTACTCCGGGTCGGCGCGGTAGCCGTCGAAGAAGTGCTCGCAGTCCACGAAGACGCGGCGGCCCTGCTCGCGCAGGTACGACACGGTGTCGCGGACCATCTCCAGGTTCTCGTCCAGGGTGGTGCGCAGCGCCAGCTCCACGTGCCGGTCGTGCGCCTTGGCGACCAGGGTGATCACCGGGGCGCCGGAGCTGAGCAGTGCGTTGACCTGAGGGTCCTCGGCGGCCGTGCTGCCGGCGCGGCGGGTGGCGCCGAAGGCGACCAGCTGGGCGTGGCGGAAGTCGATCTCCGCCTGCGCGCGGGCGAAGAACTCCGTGTCGCGGGGGTTCGCGCCGGGCCAGCCACCCTCGATGAAGCCCACGCCGAACTCGTCCAGGTGCCGGGCGATGGCGAGCTTGTCCGCGACGGTGAGGTTGATCCCCTCGCGCTGCGCGCCGTCGCGCAGCGTGGTGTCGAAGACGTGGAACGAGTCGTCGAGCTCGCTGTTTGCCGTCTCGGTCATGTCTCAAGGCTCCTGTGGGAAATCTTCGGTCTTTACCGGAATGACCGGCTCCACCGTTCCTCCATGCTCCCTCGCGCTCCGCCTCCGGCTGAGGGTGGGCCGGAAAACGAAAAAACCCCTCGCGGGTGCGAGAGGTCTGCGCGCGGGTCGAGGACGACGGTGGCCACCCGCACCTGGTCGTGAGGTGGTCACTGCGGACCGGCGCGCCTGCTGCCGATAATCATGGCGAACGAGAGCACGGGGGCAGTCTGGCACAGCTCCGCCCCCGGCTCACCGACCGTCTCAGGATGCGGTCGTCACGCTGGACTCCGCGCGAGCCGCCACCCGGGCGAGGTCCAGGTCCTTGGTCTCGCGCATGGTGACGTACACCACGAGGGAGACGGCGGCGCAGCCGGCCACGTACCAGTAGAAGCCGGACTCGATGCCGCCCTTCTTGAACCACAGGGCGACGTACTCGGCGGTGCCGCCGAAGAGGGCGTTGGCGATGGCGTACGGCAGGGCGACGCCGAGCGCGCGGACGCCGGTCGGGAACAGCTCGGCCTTCACACAGGCGTTGATGGAGGTGTAGCCGGTGACCACGACCAGCGCGAGCAGGGCGAGGCCGAGGGCGGGCCAGTAGCCGTCCGCGTGCTTGAGCAGCGTCATGATCGGAACCGTCAGGAAGGTGGAGCCGACGGCGAACGTGATCAGCAGCGGGCGGCGGCCGATGCGGTCGGACAGGGCGCCCGCGAGCGGCTGGAGGCACGCGAAGACGATCAGCGCGGTGAACGAGACGAGCGTGGCGGTCTCCTTGGACAGCCCCGCCGAGTTGGACAGGTACTTGGTCAGGTAGGTGGTGTACGTGTAGTACGCCACCGTGCCGCCCATGGTGAGGGCGACCACCAGGAACGCCTCCCGCCGGTGCCGCCACAGCGCCCGCAGGGTGCCGCGCTCCTCGGTGTGCGAGGCGTCCTCCTCGTACACCTCCGTCTCCAGCATGGTGCGGCGCAGGTAGAAGACGACGGCCGCGCCGAGCGCGCCGACGACGAACGGGATGCGCCAGCCGTAGCTGTGCAGGGCGTCGTCGGACAGGGTGCGCTGGAGGACGATCTGGAGGCCGAGGCCGACGATCTGGCCGGCGGTCATGGACACGTACTGGAAGCTGGACGCGAAGCCGCGCCGCCCCGGGTCCGAGGCCTCGGTCAGATAGGTGGCGCTGGCCGCGTACTCGCCGCCCACCGACAGGCCCTGGAGCAGGCGGGCGACGAGCAGCACGAGGGCTCCGCCGTAGCCGGCGACCCCGTAGGTGGGGGCGACGGCGATGAGGACCGCCGAGGCCGACATGAGCGTGACGGTCAGGGTCAGCGCCGCCTTGCGGCCCTTGCGGTCACCGACCCTGCCCAGCAGCCAGCCGCCGACGGGGCGCATGAAGAAGCCGACGGCGAAGATGCCGGCGGTGTTCATCAGCTGGGCGGTGGGGTTGCCGCTGGGGAAGAAGGCACCGGCGAAGTACGTGGCGAAGCTCGCGTACACGAACCAGTCGAACCACTCGACCATGTTGCCCGCCGAGCCGACCCAGATCCTCTTCCAGTGTTGTCGTCCCATGGGCCGTTACCTGCCCGCCCGCGGAGGAAAGGATTCCGATGCGCCGCCGGACGTGCGCCCCTAGGAGGTCGCGGCGAGCCCGTCCTCGATGAACTCCCGGACGTGCGCGAGGACCTGGCCCCTGTCCGTGCCCCGCAGCCCGATCGCCACGTGAATGGAGAACCCGTCCAGCAGCGCGCGCAGCCTCGTCGCGAAGCGGTCCGCGTCCACCGGGCGGAACTCCCCCCGTGAGACCCCTTCGGCGATCAGCGCGACCAGGTCGCGGTGCCACGCGCCCTCGATCGCCGCCTGGCGGGCCCGCGCGTCCTCGTCGGCGTTCTGCGAGCGGTTCCAGACCTCCAGCCACAGGGTCCAGTGCGGATCGCGGTGCCCGTCGGGGACGTACAGGTCGACGTACCCCGACAGCCGCTCCCGGGCGCTCCCGGGCCGGGCCAGCAGCCGCCCCCGTTCCGCGCCAAGCCGGCCCTCGCTCCACTCCAGCGTCTGGAGCAGCAGCTCGTCCTTGGAGCGGAAGTAGTACAGCAGGTGGCCGCTGCTCATGCCGACCTCGCGGCCCAGCGCCGCCATGGTGAGCTTCTCCAGACCGCGCTCGGCGATCATGTTCATGGCGGCGGCGAGGACCTCCTCGCGCGGCGGCGCATTCCTGCGCGCCCGGCCCGCCCCGGTCATCTGCCGCTCCCGTGTGTGTCAGACCCTCGGCTGCTGTTGCGTGATGCAGTGGATACCGCCCCCGCCCGCGAAGATCGTACGCGCGTCCACCAGCGTCACCGTCCGCTCCGGGAACAGGCGCCGGAAGATCCCGGCGGCGATCTCGTCGCGCGGGTCGTCGAAGCCGCACAGCACCACGCCGCCGTTGCAGAGGTAGTGGTTGATGTAGGAGTAGTCGGCCCAGTGCCCGTCGGCCTCCAGGGCGGTGGGCGCGGGCACCTCCACGACCTCCAGACGGCGGCCCCGGGCGTCGGTCGCCGCCCTCAGCCGGCCGATGACCTCCTGGGTGACCTCGTGGTCGGGGTGGGCCGGGTCCGGCTGGTGGTGGGCGACCACGACGCCCGGCCGGGCGAACGCGGCGACGATGTCGACATGGCCGAGGGTGCCGAAGCCGTGGGGAGGGTAGTCGCCGGTCAGGCCGCGCGGCAGCCATATCGCCTTGCTGGTGCCGAGGTGGGCGTGGATCTCCGCCTCGACCTCCGCCCTGGTCCAGTGCGGGTTGCGCTCGGGGCCGAGCTGCACGGTCTCGGTGAGCAGCACGGTGCCCTCGCCGTCGACGTGGATCGCGCCGCCCTCGTTGACCAGCTTCGAGGCGTACGCCGTGGCGCCCGCGAGGCCGGAGACGTACGCGCCGATCCTGGAGTCGTGCTCCCAGCGGGCCCATTCCTGGGCGCCCCAGCCGTTGAAGGTCCAGTCCACGGCGGCCAGCCGGCCCCGGCCGTCGGTGAGGAAGGTGGGGCCGATGTCCCGCATCCAGGCGTCGTCCAGCTCGCGCTCGACCGTGTCGACGCCGGGGCCGAGCAGCGCCCGGGCCTCCTGCGACTGGCCGGGGCCGCACACCACGGTCACCGGTTCGAAGCGGCGGACGGCGCGGGCCACGGACGCCCAGGCGGTCCGGGCGGCGGCCAGGCCGTCCGGGTCGTCGAAGGTGGGGTTGGGGCTCGGCCAGGCCATCCAGGTGCGCTCGTGGGGGGCCCACTCGGCGGGCATGCGGAAGCCGTCGGCGGCGGGGGTGCTCATGGCACGGGTCCTTAGAGGAAGTAGAGGCGGTTGAGGGAGACGGAGTCGGCCGGCTCCGAGCGGATCGGGTCGCCGTCGAGGGTGACCAGTCCGGTGCGCCGGTCGACGTCCACCGTTCCCGTACGGGAGTTCAGCCGCAGGTCGGCGGGTCCGATGCCCCGGGTGCCGTGCACGGCGACCCTTCTGCGCCGGGTCGGCATCCGGTCGTTGCCCTGGTCGGCGGCGGCGCGGGCGACGAACGCCACGGAGAGGTCGGCGGCCGTGGCGCCGTACGCGCCGAACTGCGGTCCCAGGACGAGGGGTTCGCAGGTGTCGGTGGCCGCGTTGGGGTCGCCGACCACGCCGTACGCCGGGAAGCCGGCCTTGAGGACGAGCTGCGGTTTGGCCCCGAAGTACTCCGGGCGCCAGAGCACGATGTCGGCGAGCTTGCCCACCTCGATCGAGCCGACCTCGTGCGACAGCCCGTGCGCGATGGCCGGGTTGATGGTCAGCTTCGCCATGTAGCGCAGGACGCGCGCGTTGTCGTCGCCCTCGCCGTCGCCGGCCTCCCCGTCATGGGGAAGCAGGGGTCCCAGCTCGGCCTTCATCTTGCCGGCCATGGCGAAGGTGCGGCGGACCGTCTCACCGGCGCGGCCCATGCCCTGGGCGTCGGAGGAGGTGATGCCGATCGCGCCCAGGTCGTGCAGCACGTCCTCGGCGCCCATGGTGCCGGCGCGGATCCGGTCACGGGCCATGGCCGCGTCACCGGGCAGGTCGGGCTTCAGGTCGTGGACGGAGACGATCATGCCGTAGTGCTCGGCGACCGCGTCCCGGCCGAAGGGCAGGGTGGGGTTGGTGGAGGAGCCGATGACGTTCGGGACGCCGGCCATCTTCAGCACGTTGGGCACGTGTCCGCCGCCGCAGCCCTCGATGTGGAAGGCGTGGATCGTGCGGCCCTGAAGCACCCGCAGGGTGTCCTCGACCGACAGGCACTCGTTCAGCCCGTCGCTGTGCAGCGCGACTTGGACGTCGTGCTCCTCGGCGACCCGGAGCGCGGTGTCCAGCGCGCGGGTGTGGGCGCCCATGTCCTCGTGCACCTTGAAGCCGGACGCGCCGCCCTCGGCCAGGGCCTCCACGAGCGGCGCGGCGTGGGAGGACGAACCCCGGCCCAGGAAGCCGATGTTGACCGGCCAGGCGTCGAAGGCGTTGAAGGCGTGCCGCAGCGCCCAGGGCGAGTTGACGCCGACACCCCACACCGGGCCGAACTCCTGCCCGATGATCGTGGTGACGCCGGAGGCGAGGGACGCCTCCATGATGCGCGGCGACAGCAGGTGCACATGGGTGTCGACGGCCCCGGCGGTGGCGATCAGCCCCTCGCCGGAGACGATCGAGGTACCGGTGCCGACGACGACGTCCACACCGTCCAGGGTGTCCGGGTTGCCGGCCCGCCCGATGGCGCACACGCGGCCCTCGCGGATGCCGATGGACACCTTCCTGATCCCCTGCACCGCGTCGATCACGACGACGTTGCTGATCACGACGTCACAGGTGTCCCGGACGGCGGCGGCCTTCAGGTGCAGCCCGTCGCGGGCGGTCTTGCCGAAGCCCGCCAGGAACTCGTCGCCGTACTTCTGCGAGTCGGACTCGACGCGGACGGTGAGCCCGGAGTCGCCGAGGCGGATGCGGTCGCCGGCGCGGGGGCCGTGGGTGGCGGCGTAGGCGTGCGGGTCGATGTGGACCGACCGGCTCACCTCGCGTCCCTTCGAGCGGCTCATCGCTCCTCGCCTCCTTCGGCTGCGGCTCCCAGGTATCCGCAGGCGGCGGCCCTGCGGAGGGCTTCCTCCTGCGCGCCCGGCGCGTCCAGCGGCCCGTCGACCAGTCCGGCGAAGCCGATCGCGACGCGCTCGCCGCCGATGGGGACGAGCCCGACCTCCTCGCTCTCGCCCGGCCCGAAGCGGACCGAGGAGCCGGCGGGCACGGCGAGCCGCATGCCGTAGGCCCGCTCGCGGTCGAAGTCGAGGCGCGGATTGGCCTCGAAGAAGTGGAAGTGGGAGGTGACGGAGACCGGCACGCTCGCGGTGTTGGTGACGCGCAGCCGGACGACGGGCCCGGGGTCGGCGTGCTCCGGGCCGGGGATCAGGGCGCCCGGGGCGTCCGCGCCCAGGCCTCCGGCGGCTTCGCGGGGGGACCCCCAGCCGATGGGGTCGGAGACGACCGCGAGCCGGGAGCCGTCGTCGAAGACGGCCTCGACCATCACCTCGGCGACGACGTCGGCGACGCCGGGCAGGACGTCGTCCGGGCTGAGCACCGACCGGGCCGCCTCGACGGCCTCCGCGAGCCGCTTGCCGTCGCGGGCGGCCTCGCAGACGGTGTCCGCGATCAGCGCGGTGGCCTCGGGCACGTTCAGCCTGAGACCGCGCGCCCGGCGGGCCCGGGCCAGCTCGGCGGCCCCGAAGAGCAGCAGCCGGTCACGTTCCGTGGGGGTCAGTCTCACGACCCGGCACCTCCTTGGCTTCCCTGATTTGAGCATCACTCTAAACAGGGAAGCCGCGAAAGAGAAGCATTGTCGTGATGGTCGATGCTGTGCTTTGAGCAACGCTCTAATTCGGATGTGCGACAGGGCGGCCAACGAGAAGCGCCCCGGAGGGGTGCGGGGACCACGGGACCAGCCGAACTGGACCCGCGGACGCCCGGCACCCCTCCGGGGCGCTTCCGGCCGCGCTCTTAACCGACCCGGTGCATCCAGCCGTGTTTGTCCTCGGTCAGGCCCCGCTGGATGCCGAGCAGAGCCTCGCGCAGACGCCCGGTGACCGGCCCGGGGGTCCCGTCGCCGTGGGACCACTGATCGGTCCTGGTCTTGACGTGGCCGATCGGCGTGACGACGGCCGCGGTACCGCAGGCGAACACCTCGGTCAGCGCGCCGGACGCGGCGTCCTCGCGCCACTGCTGGAGGGTGATCACGCCTTCCTCGGCGGTGTAGCCGAGGTCACGGGCGACCTGGAGGAGGGAGTCACGGGTGATGCCCTCCAGGATGGAGCCGGTGAGCGACGGGGTGACGATCCGGTCGCCGTAGACGAACGCCACGTTCATGCTGCCGCTCTCCTCGACCTTGGTGCGGGTGACCGCGTCGAGGTACACGACCTGGTCGCAGCCGTGCGCGGCGGCCTCGGCCTGCGGCAGCAGGGACGCGGCGTAGTTGCCGCCGGTCTTGGCGTCGCCGGTACCGCCCGGCACGGCGCGGACGTGGTCCTCGGAGACCCAGATGGTGACCGGCTTCACGCCGCCGGCGAAGTACGCGCCGGACGGGGAGGCGATCAGCATGAACAGGTACTCGTTCGCCGGGTGCACGCCGAGCGCGGCCTCCGTGGCGAACATGAACGGCCGCAGGTACAGGGAGGCCTCGCCGCCGTGCGGCGGGACCCAGTCGGCGTCCTGGGTGAGCAGGGCGTCCAGCGCGGCGATGAACAGCTCCTCGGGCAGCTCGGCCATGGCCATGCGGCGGGCGGAGTTGCGGAAGCGGCGGGCGTTGGCCTCGGGACGGAACAGCGCGACCGAGCCGTCGGGCTGGCGGTAGGCCTTCAGGCCCTCGAAGATCTCCTGGCCGTAGTGCAGGACGTGCGTGGACGGGTCCAGGGAGATCGGCCCGTACGGAACGAGCTGTCCGTCGTGCCAGCCACGGCCCTCGGTCCACTTGATCGTCACCATGTGGTCGGTGAAGTGGCGGCCGAACCCCGGGTTGGCCAGGATCGCCTCGCGTTCCGCGGCGGCGAGCGGGCTGGCGGAGGGCTTGAGCTCGATCGTGGGCGTCGTCATGAGTGATTGTCCTTCACCGGTTGTAGTGACGGGCCGCGCTCACCCCTGTGCTCCCGGTCGCCGGTGACAGGACGTCCGGGCAATCCCTCATACCGCGGCTCCGCGTTCGATTATCGCGCGGACGGCGGTACGGGACGGAATCGGGGTGAAGCGGTCCAAGGGTTGATGGTGGCACCCGGCGAGGCACAGGAAAAGCCGCCGGGTGCGGTTGCGACCCGGCGGCTCGGTGTAGCGCGGCGGGTCAGCCGGCTACGCGTACGGCGAGGGCGTCGCCGATCCCGGAGGTGCTCCGGGCGGGCTGCCCGGCACGCTCGGTGAGGTCGGCGGCGACCGCCGCGTCGATCCGGTCGGCCTCGGTGTCGTAGCCGAGGTGGCGCAGCAGGAGCGCGACGGACAGGACGGTGGCGGTGGGGTCGGCCTTGCCCTGGCCGGCGATGTCCGGGGCCGAGCCGTGGACCGGCTCGAACATGGACGGGAACTCACGGGTGGGGTTGATGTTCCCGGAGGCGGCCACGCCGATGCCGCCGGAGACGGCCGCGGCGAGGTCGGTGATGATGTCGCCGAAGAGGTTGTCGGTGACGATGACGTCGAACCGGCCGGGGTCGGTGACCAGGTAGATGGTCGCGGCGTCGACGTGGATGTAGTCCGTGGTGACCTCGGGGTACTCCTCGGCCACCTTGTTGAAGACGTTCGTCCACAGGTGCCCGGCGAAGGTCAGCACGTTGTTCTTGTGGACCAGCGTGAGCTTCTTGCGCGGGCGGGCCTGGGCGCGCGCGAAGGCGTCGCGGACGACGCGCTCGACACCGTAGGCCGTGTTGACGGACACCTCGGTGGCGACCTCGTGCGCGGTGCCCTTGCGGATGGTGCCGCCGTTGCCGGTGTACGGGCCCTCGGTGCCCTCGCGGACGACGACGAAGTCGATCTCCGGCTGGCCGGCGAGCGGGGTGGCGACACCCGGGAGCAGCTTCGACGGACGCAGGTTGACGTGGTGGTCGAAGGCGAACCGGAGCTTGAGCAGGAAGCCGCGCTCCAGCACGCCGGACGGCACCGACGGGTCGCCGATGGCGCCCAGCAGGATGGCGTCGTGCTGCTTGAGGGAGGCGAGGTCGGCGTCGGTGAGGGTCTCACCGGTGGCGTGGTAGCGCTTGGCGCCGAAGTCGTACTCCCTGGTCTCCAGCTTCACATCCTGCGGCAGGACGGCGGAGAGGACCTTCAGACCCTCGGCCACGACCTCCTGGCCGATGCCGTCACCGGGGATCACTGCGAGATTGATGCTGCGAGACATGCGGGCACCCTACTCCTCGTCCCAGGTGATGACACGTGGTGTCCGTCATGCGGACACCGGGCGCTCCCGGCCGGTGGTCCGGCTCAGTGGCCGGTCTCGCCGCCGTTGTCCCGGCGGTCCAGGGCGCGCTGGAGGGCGGCGGCGGCGTTCTTGCGGTCGGACTCGCTCGTGCGGGACACGTGGCGGACGCGGCGGCGGACGGTCGTCTCGGCCATGGCGATCGACTCCTTCGGCATTCGTGGAGCACGGCAAGGAAGGGGGTGACGAGACGCCGGAAGGGGCGGGGAGCACCGGCCGCAGGGGTTGCCTGCACGGGGCCCGGCTCACGACCGCCATTCGCTGGATGGAGCGAGACGTTCGGCTCCTACAAAACTAAGGGAGTGACCCGTGTCTGTCTGCACAATTACTCGGACTTCCTACTATCTGAGACGGCGCACCGGGCCACACCGCTCCGAGCTGGGGTTTCGTCCGTCACAGGACGTCCCCGTCCCGCCAGTCGAAGACGAGTTCCCCGTCCGGGTCGAGCGTGCCGCGCACGTACACGCCGCCTTCCTCGTCGTGCAGCCGGACGATCCCGTCCGGCGAGAGGGCGTGCACCCGCCCGGCCCAGCGCTGCCAGCCCCGGGCGGCGTACAGCGGGGCTCCCTCGTCGCTCGCCGCGAGCGCGCCGAGGTCGTAGGCCCGGTCGACCACGCGCTCCAGCCCGGCCATCACCCGCCCGCCGAGCCCGGTGCGCCGCACGTCGGCCCGCACGGCGACGGCCTCCACGTACCCCGCGCGCAGCCAGCGCCCCCGGTGCCGCACCCGCCGCATCACGACGGCCCCGTGAGCGGCGAGCCCGGCCCCGTCCCGGACGAGCGCGTGCAGCCCGCCCAGCCCGTGCTCCCAGTCGGCGTCGGAGAAGTCCCCGTCGAAGGCGGCGTCCAGCAGGGCGCGGACCTCGCGGAGTCCGGGCGCGTCCAGGTCGGCGGTGTGGGCGAGGCGCAGGGTCATGGCGCCAGTATCGGCGCGGGAGCCTTCCGGGGGACGGCCGGCGGACATGGGAACGGCCCGGGGAGCCCGCTCGTGTCGGGCTTCCCGGGCCGTGCTCGGGGGGCTGGTCAGCCCATGTGCGGGTAGGTGTAGTCGGTCGGCGCGACCAGGGTCTCCTTGATGGCGCGGGTCAGCGTCCAGCGCTGGAGGTTCTGCGGGGCGCCGGCCTTGTCGTTGGTGCCGGAGGCACGGCCGCCGCCGAAGGGCTGCTGGCCGACGACGGCGCCGGTCGACTTGTCGTTGATGTAGAAGTTGCCCGCGGCGAAGCGGAGCTTGTCCATCGTGTACGCCGCCGCCGCGCGGTCGTTGGCGATGACCGAGCCGGTGAGGGCGTAGTCCGACACCGACTCCATCTGGGTCAGCATCTCGTCGTACTTGTCGTCCTCATAGACGTGCACCGCGAGGATCGGGCCGAAGTACTCGGTGGTGAAGACCTCGTTCTCCGGGTCGGTGCACTCGATGACGGTCGGGCGCACGAAGTAGCCGACCGAGTCGTCGTAGCTGCCGCCCGCGACGATCGTGCAGGACGGGTCCGCCTTGGCGCGGTCGATCGCGGCCTTGTTCTTGGCGAAGGCACGCTCGTCGATCACGGCGCCGATGAAGTTCGACAGGTCGGTGACGTCACCCATGGTCAGGTAGTCGACCTCGGCCGCGAACTCCTCCTTGAAGCCCGAGTTCCAGATGGACGCCGGGATGTAGGCGCGGGAGGTCGCGCTGCACTTCTGGCCCTGGTACTCGAAGGCGCCCCGGGTGAGGGCCGTCTTCAGCACCGCGCGGTCGGCCGACGGGTGCGCGACGAGGAAGTCCTTGCCGCCGGTCTCGCCGACCAGACGCGGGTAGGAGCGGTACTTCTCGATGTTGTTGCCGACCGTCTTCCACAGGTACTGGAAGGTCTTGGTCGAGCCGGTGAAGTGGATGCCCGCGAGGTCCCGGTGCTCCAGGGCGACCTTGGAGACCTCGATGCCGTCGCCGGTGACGAGGTTGATGACGCCCTTGGGCAGGCCCGCCTCCTCCAGCAGCCGCATGAGGAGCACGGCCGCGTGGGTCTGCGTCGGGGACGGCTTCCAGACCACCACGTTGCCCATCAGGGCGGGGGCGGTGGGCAGGTTGCCGGCGATCGCCGTGAAGTTGAACGGCGTGATCGCGTAGACGAAGCCCTCCAGCGGGCGGTGGTCCAGGCGGTTCCACACGCCCGGGGAGTTCGCCGGGGGCTGCTCGGCGAGGATGTTCCGGGCGTAGTGGACGTTGAAGCGCCAGAAGTCGACCAGCTCACAGGGGGTGTCGATCTCGGCCTGCTGCGCGGTCTTGGACTGGCCCAGCATCGTCGAGGCGGCGAGGGTCTCGCGCCAGGGGCCGGCCAGCAGCTCGGCGGCGCGCAGGATGATCGCGGCGCGGTCGTCGAAGGACATCGCACGCCAGGCCGGCGCGGCGGCCAGGGCCGCGTCGATGGCGTCCCTGGCGTCCTGCTGGGTGGCGTGGCGGCCGGTGCCGATGACGGCCTTGTGGTTGTGCGGCTGCACGACCTCGAAGGGCTCGCCGCCGCCCAGCCGCTTCTCCCCGCCGATCGTCATCGGCAGCTCGATCGGGTTCTCGGCCAGCTCCTTGAGCTTGGCCTCGAGCCGGGCGCGCTCGGGCGAGCCGGGGGCGTAGCCGTGCACCGGCTCGTTGACGGGGGTGGGGACCTGGGTCACAGCGTCCATGAGATCCGTAACTCCTTGTACGTGAGCGGGTGTGCGGGCTCAGCCCTTGCTGACCATGCTGCGGAGGAAGAACCGGAGGTTGGCCGGCTTCTCCGCCAGGCGGCGCATGAAGTAGCCGTACCAGTCGGTGCCGTAGGCGGTGTAGACGCGCATGCGGTGGCCCTCGGCGGCCAGCCGCAGGTGCTCCTCGCCGCGGATGCCGTACAGCATCTGGAACTCGTACTCGTCCAGCTTGCGGCCGGCCTTGTGGGCGAGCTCCTGGGCGATGGCGATCAGCCGCGGGTCGTGGGACCCGATCATCGGGTAGCCCTCGCCCTCCATCAGCGTCCTCAGGATGCGCACGTAGGCCTTGTCGATCTCGTGCTTCTGCTGGTAGGCGACCTCGGCGGGCTCCTTGTAGGCGCCCTTGACCAGGCGGACGCGGCTGCCGCCCGCGGCGAGGCGGCGGGCGTCGGCCTCGGTGCGGAAGAGGTAGGCCTGGATGACGCAGCCGGTCTGCGGGAAGTCCTTCCGCAGTTCCTCGTGGATGGCGAACATCGAGTCGAGGGTGGTGTGGTCCTCGGCGTCGAGCGTCACGGTCGTGCCGATGGCGGCGGCGGCCTCGACGACCGGGCGGACGTTCGCGAGCGCCAGTTCGTGGCCGCCCGCCAGCGCCTGGCCGAACATGGACAGCTTGACGGACATCTCCACGCGCTCGCCCAGCCCCAGGTCCTTGAGGTGGTCGATCAGCGCCAGGTAGGCGTCCCGGGCGGCGGTGGCCTGCTCGGGGGTGGTGATGTCCTCGCCGACGACGTCCATCGTCAGCTCCAGGCCCTTGGCCGTGAGGTCCTTGATGATCGGGACGATGTCGGCCACGGTCTCGCCGGGGATGAAGCGGTCGACGACCTGCTTGGTCACCGGGGCCGCCGAGATCAGGCGTCGCATCCGGTCGCTGCGCGACGCGGCGAGAATCACGGGACCCAGCACGGGGCACCTCCACAGACAAGCACCGAATACGGCCGTCACCCGACGATTCGGGAACGGCACGGAGAATCACCGTGAAACCTATGGATCCCTCCGATCGTCGGCCATCGACAGCTGTCACGCATCCGTGCCCGGGATCTCAGACAGATGTATGAAGGTGTCCGTCACATGGGGGAGAATGCCCGGGTGGCGGCTGAATTCAAGGCGGACTACCAGGAGCTGGTGGACGAGCTCTCCGAGTTGCTGGGGGCCCCGGCGACTCTGGAGAACCGCGACTTCGAGCTGATCGCCTTCGGTGCCTACGACAGCGAGGACGAGCTGGACCCGACCGCGCTGGACCCGGTGCGCACGCGCTCGATCCTGACCCGGCGCTCCACGGCGGCGGTCCGCGCCTGGTTCGAGGGCTTCGGGATCACGCGCGCGACCGGGCCGGTCCGCATCCCGCCGAGCCCGGAGGCCGGTGTCTACCGCGGCCGGATCTGTCTGCCGGTGCGCCACCGGGGCGTCGTCCTCGGCTACGTCTGGCTGCTGGACAGCGATCCCGGACCGACCGACGCCCAGCTCGCCGCCGCCCTGCGGGTCGCGGGCCGGATCGGCGCGCTGCTCGCGGACGAGGCGGAGGCCGGGGCCGGGCTGAGCCGGGAGCTGCGGGCCGTGCTCACCGCCGAACGCGGCTGGCAGCGGGACATGGCGGTGGCGGAGCTGCGCACCGCGCTGGGGCCCCGCGCGGACGGTCCGCACACCCTGGTCTGCGTGGCGCCGTGGCCGTCGGCCGACCCGGACGACGCCCCCGCCGCCCGGACGATCCCGCACGCCACGGCGCTGTGCACACTGCCGTGGGGTGCCTCGGGGCAGAGCCTGGCGCTGCTGGTGCGCCTGCGGACCACGGAGTCCAGCGCACCGGCGCTGGCGGCGGCCGCGCGGCTGCTTAAGGAGGCCGACGGGGCCCACGGGGCGCCGGGCGGCGCGGCGCGCGGGGCGGGGGCCCGGGTGGCGGCGGCGGTCGCGGCGGGGTTCGCCGCCGGGGCCCGTGCCGCCGGGGCCACCGGCTGCGCGGCCGGGGTCGGCGAGCCCCGTACCGGCCTCACCGAGCTGGGCACCATCTGGCAGGAGGCGTCGGCCGCCGCGCGGGCCGCGCTGGCCGAGCCGCGGTTCGGTCCGGTCGCGCAGTGGGCGCGGATCGGGGCGTACCGGCTGCTGACCGCGCTGCCGCCGGAGGCCGCGTACGACCCGGTGGTCGGCCCGCTCCTCTCCCCCGCCCACCGGGAGCTGGCCCGCACGGCCGAGGTCTACCTGGACTGTGCCGGGCAGGCCGGCCGCACGGCGGCCGAGCTGGGCATCCACCGTCAGACCCTCTACTACCGCCTGTCCCGGGTGGAACAGCTCACCGGGCTGGACCTGGACGACGGGGAGGACCGGCTGCTGCTGCACATGGCGCTGAAGCGGGCGCGGCTGTGACGCCTGGCGCGGTCAGCTCCGCGCGGCCTGCCGGATCACCCGCCGCAACCCCTCGGTGAGCTG
This sequence comes from Streptomyces sp. NPDC046870, assembly GCF_040704595.1. NCBI lineage: Bacteria > Bacillati > Actinomycetota > Actinomycetes > Kitasatosporales > Streptomycetaceae > Streptomyces > Streptomyces sp. NPDC046870. The sequence goes on along the minus strand of NZ_JBEYXM010000025.1, from coordinate 96,138 downwards.
CTCGGCGGTGGTCGCCGTACCGGGGTCGAAGAGCCACTGGACCATGAGGCCGTTGAGCAGGGTCTGGTAGAGGCGCCCCTCGGTGTCGACCGTCTCCTCGTCCAGGTCGGGCTCGGGGACGCCGTTGAACAGCGGGACGAGTCCCGCGCGGCCTTCCTTCTGGGCCTCGGCCAGCAGCTTGCGCACCTCCTCCAGCCGCTCGTCCTGGAACATCAGCTCGAAGCTGAGCAGCCAGATCGCCCGTGACTCGGGCACGGTCCGGATGATCCCGGCCCACACCTCCCGGAAGCGCTCCAGCGAGCCCGGCGGCTGGGTCATCTCGCCGTCCAGGCCGGGGTCGAAGCGCTCGCCGACGCCCTCGATCAGCGAGACGTACGCCTGTACCAGCAGCGCGTCCTTGGAGCCGTAGTGGTAGCCGATGGACGCGAGGTTGGTGCCCGACTCCTTGACGATGTCGCGCGCGGTGGTGCGCAGGAAACCCTTGTCCAGCAGGCAGCGCTTGGCGCCTTCGAGCAGATCCTCACGGTGTCCCATGGGCCCACCCTATCCCGCGATCCATACAACTGTCCTAGACGAATGACTTATACAGTCGTCCTAGACAAGTGTTTAAGACGCTCGTACAGTCCTCGGCATGACGATGAACCCGACGAGCACCACCGACCCGGCCGGCGCCGGGAGCGCGCCCGCCCGCGCCGGACGCCGCGAGTGGACCGCGCTCGGCGTGCTGATGCTGCCGCTGCTCCTGGTCTCGATGGACGTCTCGGTCCTCTACTTCGCGACCCCCGCGATCAGCGCCGACCTGCGCCCGAGCGGCACCCAGCAGCTGTGGATCTTCGACGTCTACGGCTTCGTCCTGGCCGGCCTGCTGCTGACCATGGGCTCGCTCGGCGACCGCGTCGGCCGCCGCAGGCTCCTGCTCACGGGAGCCGCGGCCTTCGGCGCCGCCTCGCTCCTCGCGGCCTACGCGAACAGCGCCGGGACCCTGATCGCGGCCCGCGCGGTCCTCGGCATCGGCGGCGCCACCCTGATGCCCTCCACGATGGGCCTGCTGCGCACGATGTTCACCGACCCGGCCCAGCGGGCGAAGGCGATCGGCATGTGGTCCGGCGTGATGACCGGCGGCATCGCCCTCGGCTCGGTGATGAGCGGCATCCTGGTCGAGCACTTCTGGTGGGGCTCGGTCTTCCTGGTCAACCTGCCCGCGATGGCGCTGCTGCTGCTCCTCGGCCCGGTGCTGCTGCCCGAGTCGAAGGACCCCGCGCCCGGCCGCTTCGACTGGCCGAGCGTCCCGCTGTCGCTCGCCGCCGTGCTCCCGGTCGTCTACGGCCTGAAGGAGATCCCCTCCGAGGGATGGAACCCGGGGTACGTCGTCTCGATCACCGTCGGCCTGCTCTTCGCCGCCCTGTTCGTCCGGCGCCAGCGCACCGGCACCTCACCGCTGATCCCGCCGGCCCTCCTGCGGCGCCGCGGCTTCACCCCGTCGCTGGTCCTGACCCTCGTCTGCGCGTTCGGGATGATGGGCTCGGCCATCTTCACCACGCAGTACCTCCAGTCCGTCCTCGGCAAGAGCCCGCTCCAGGCGGCCCTGTGGAGCCTGCTGCCGTCGGTCCTCATCGGGGTCGCCGGACCGGTCAGCGCCCACCTCGTCCAGCGGGGCGTCCCCCGCGGACACGTCGTCGCCTGCGGCTTCGCGGTCAGCGCGGCCGGATACGCCCTGCTCGCCCTCGTCGGCACCGACTCCCTGTGGCTGGTGCTGGCCGCCGCCGGCGTCCTCGCCTGCGGGGCGGTCATGGTGCTGTCCCAGCTGACCGACCTGGCGATGAGCGCGGCGCCGGCGGAACGGGCGGGCACCGCCTCCTCGCTGCTGGAGACCGGCACCGAGTTCGGCGGCGCCCTCGGCATGGCGGTCCTGGGCTCCATCGGCACGGCGGTCTACCGCCACGCGATGCCCGCCACCGCCCCGGCCGAGGCCCGCGAGACCCTGGGCGGTGCGCTGGCCGGAGCGGCGCGGCTGCCGGGCCGGAGCGGAGAGGCCCTGCTCGCGACGGCACGGGAGGCGTTCACCAGCGGCATGCGGGGCGCCGCGCTGGCCGGAGCGGTGATCCTGGTGCTGGCGGCGGTGGGGGCCGCGGCGACGCTGCGCGGGACCGGGCCCGGGCGGAAGCAGGCGACGGAAAAACGCCGGACGGGCTGAGGAGTACCTCAGCCCGTCCGGCGTTCCGGCACAGGTGGCTCAGACCAGGTTGACCGACCGGGCCGACGTGGCGCCGATCTCGGAGGCGACCTCGGCCAGGACGGTGGCGCCCACCGTGTCGTCGACGGTCAGCACGGCCAGCGCCTCCCCGCCCACGGCCGCGCGGGCGACCTGCATGCCGGCGATGTTGATGCCCGCCTCGCCGAGGATGCGGCCGACGGTGCCGACGACACCCGGGCGGTCCTCGTAGCGCAGCACCACCATGTGGTCGGCGAGCGCGAGGTCGACGTCGTACTCACCGACCGCGACGACCTTCTGCACGTGCTTCGGGCCGGACAGCGTGCCGGAGACCGACACCTCCTCGCCGGTGCCCAGCGTGCCGCGCACGGTCACCACGTTGCGGTGGTCGCCCGACTCCGAGCTGGTGGTCAGGCGGACCTCCACCCCGCGCTCCTGCGCGAACAGCGGGGCGTTGACGTAGGACACGGTCTCGTCGACGACGTCCTCGAAGACGCCCTTGAGCGCGGACAGCTCCAGCACCTTCACGTCGTGCTGGGTGATCTCGCCGTACACCTCGACGTCGAGGCGGACCGCGACCTCGCCGGCGAGCGCGGTGAAGATGCGGCCGAGGCGCTCGGCGAGCGGCAGGCCCGGCTTGACGTCCTCGGCGATGACACCGCCCTGGACGTTGACGGCGTCCGGCACCAGCTCGCCGGCGAGGGCCAGGCGGACCGACCTGGCGACGGCGATACCGGCCTTCTCCTGCGCCTCGTCCGTCGACGCGCCCAGGTGCGGGGTGGAGACGACCTGGTCCAGCTCGAAGAGCGGGGAGTCGGTGCAGGGCTCCTTGGCGTACACGTCGAGGCCGGCGCCGGCGACCCGGCCCTCCTTCAGCGCCGCGTACAGCGCCGCCTCGTCCACGATGCCGCCGCGCGCGGCGTTGACGATGCGGACGCTGGGCTTGACCTTGCGCAGCGCCTCGTCGCCGATGAGGCCGAGCGTCTCGGGGGTCTTGGGCAGGTGGACGGTGATGAAGTCGGAGACCTCCAGCAGCTCGTCCAGGGAGAGCACCTTGACGCCCATCTGCGCGGCTCGCGCGGGCTGCACGTAGGGGTCGTAGGCGACGACCTTCATGCCGAAGGCGGACATGCGCTGCGCGACGAGGGCACCGATGCGGCCCAGGCCCACGACGCCCAGCGTCTTCTCGGCCAGCTCGACGCCCGTGTACTTGCTGCGCTTCCACTCGCCGTTCTTCAGCGCGGCGTTGGCCTGCGGGATGTTGCGGGCGGTGGAGAGGATGAGACCGCAGGCCAGCTCGGCGGCGGTCACGATGTTGGAGGTCGGGGCGTTGACGACCATCACGCCGGCCTTGGTGGCGGCGGAGACGTCGACGTTGTCCAGGCCGACGCCGGCCCGGGCGACGACCTTGAGCTTCCTCGCGGCGGCGATGGCCTCGGCGTCGACCTTGGTGGCCGAACGGATCAGGATCGCGTCCACCTCGGCGATGGCCGGCAGCAGCTCGGAGCGGTCCGCTCCGTTGCAGTGCCGGATCTCGAAGTCCGGACCGAGTGCGTCGACGGTGGCAGGCGACAGCTCTTCAGCGATGAGTACGACGGGTTTCGAGCTCACGTGAGTCCTCACATGTGCGATGCGGACGGCCGTCCCGACGGCCGCAGGCGGAGGAGGGGCTAGCCGCGGAAGACGCACGACGCTGTGGGCCTGACGCGTGTTGTGCAGAAGCATAGTGGCGCGGCGGGCGTCGCATTGCGCCTCCGCGGAAGGATCACCCGTCCGGGGCTGGACGGGTTGGACAACAGGGGCCGGAGCAGTCCGCCCCGGCCCCTGTCAGCGGCTTACGCCTCTTCGTTGACCCAGCTCATCAGCTTGCGCAGCTGCTTGCCGGTCGTCTCCAGCAGGTGCTCGGAGTCCTGCTTCTTGTACTCGTTGTACTTCTTCAGGCCGCCGTGGTACTCGTCCATCCAGTTACGGGCGAAGGAGCCGTCCTGGATCTCGGCGAGGACCTTCTTCATCTCGGCCTTGGTGGCGTCGGTGATGATGCGCGGGCCGGTGACGTAGTCGCCCCACTCGGCGGTCTCCGAGATGGACCAGCGCATCTTCTCCAGGCCGCCCTCGTACATGAGGTCCACGATCAGCTTCAGCTCGTGCAGGCACTCGAAGTACGCGATCTCCGGCTGGTAACCGGCCTCGGTCAGCGTCTCGAAGCCCGCCTTGACCAGGGCGGCGGTGCCACCGCACAGCACGGCCTGCTCACCGAAGAGGTCGGTCTCGGTCTCCTCGGTGAAGGTGGTCTTGATGACGCCGGCGCGGGTGCCGCCGATGCCCTTGGCGTACGACAGGGCCAGCGCGAAGCCGTTACCGGAGGCGTCCTGCTCGACGGCCACGATGCACGGGACGCCGCGGCCCTCCTCGTACTGACGGCGCACCAGGTGGCCCGGGCCCTTCGGGGCGACCATGCAGACGTCCACGCCCGCCGGGGGCTTGATGAAGCCGAAGCGGATGTTGAAGCCGTGGCCGAAGAACAGCGCGTCGCCGTCCTTCAGGTTCGGCGCGATGGACTCCTCGTAGACCTGGGCCTGGATCGGGTCCGGGACGAGGATCATGATGACGTCGGCCTCTGCGGCGGCCTCGGCCGGGGTCACCACGCGCAGGCCCTGCTCCTCGGCCTTCGCCTTGGACTTGGAGCCCTCGTGCAGACCGACACGCACGTCCACACCGGAGTCACGCAGCGACAGGGCGTGGGCGTGGCCCTGGCTGCCGTAGCCGATGACCGCGACCTTGCGGCCCTGGATGATGGACAGGTCGGCGTCGGCGTCGTAGAACAGCTCGGCCACTTTGGGTTCTCTCCTTGTGTGCAGGTGGTGCGTCCCACCGTATGACGGCGGGCGGGAAGGAAGTTCGGGGGTCTCGGCATACGGGCGGCCGTTGATCGCCGGCCGCCCGTTCCCAGTCTTACGCCGTCCGGTCGAGAGCGCGCAGCGAGCGGTCCGTGATCGAACGGGCGCCACGGCCGATCGCGATCGTGCCGGACTGGACCAGCTCCTTGATGCCGTACGGCTCCAGCATCTTGAGCATGGCGGACAGCTTCTCACCGGAACCGGTGGCCTCGATGGTCACGGCCTCGGGGGAGACGTCGACGGTCTTGGCGCGGAACAGCTGGACGATCTCCACGATCTGGGAGCGGGTCTCGTTGTCGGCGCGGACCTTCACCAGAACGAGTTCACGCTGCACGGCCTGACCGGGCTCCAGCTCCACGATCTTCAGCACGTTGACGAGCTTGTTGAGCTGCTTGGTCACCTGCTCCAGCGGCAGCTCCTCGACACCCACCACGATGGTGATGCGGGAGATGTCGGGGTGCTCGGTGACGCCGACCGCGAGCGAGTCGATGTTGAATCCGCGCCGGGAGAACAGGGCGGCGATGCGGGCGAGGATGCCCGGCGTGTTCTCCACCAGGACGGAGAGCGTGTGCTTGGACATGTCTTCTTGCTCTTCCTCGCTCAGTCGTCTTCGTTGTCGCCGAAGTCGGGGCGGACGTCCCGGGCGGCCATGATCTCGTCGTTGGAGGTGCCGGCGGCGACCATCGGCCAGACCATCGCGTCCTCGTGGACGATGAAGTCCACGACGACCGGGCGGTCGTTGATGGAGTTGGCCTCCGCGATGACCTTGTCCAGGTCCTCCGGGCGCTCGCAGCGCAGGCCCACGCAGCCCATCGCCTCGGACAGCTTCACGAAGTCCGGCACGCGCGTGCCCTTGGCCTCCGGGTTGACGTCGTCGGGGCCGCTGTGCAGCACGGTGTTGGAGTAGCGCTGGTTGTAGAAGAGGGTCTGCCACTGGCGGACCATCCCGAGGGCGCCGTTGTTGATGATGGCGACCTTGATCGGGATGTTGTTCAGGGCGCAGGTGGTCAGTTCCTGATTGGTCATCTGGAAGCAGCCGTCGCCGTCGATCGCCCAGACCGTACGGCCCGGCCGGCCGGCCTTGGCGCCCATCGCGGCCGGGACCGCGTAGCCCATCGTCCCGGCGCCGCCGGAGTTCAGCCAGGTGGCGGGGGTGTCGTACTGGATGAAGTGCGCGGCCCACATCTGGTGCTGGCCGACGCCCGCCGCGAAGATCGTGCCCTCCGGGGCGAGCTGCCCGATGCGCTCGATGACCGCCTGCGGGGAGAGCGAGCCGTCCCCGGGCTGGTCGTAACCGAGGGGGTAGGTCTCGCGCCACCGGTTGAGGTCGCTCCACCAGGCGGTGTAGTCGCCCCGGTGGCCCTCGCTGTGCTCCTTCTGGACGGCCTGGACCAGGTCGGCGATGACCTCGCGGGCGTCACCGACGATCGGCACGTCGGCGGCACGGTTCTTGCCGATCTCGGCCGGGTCGATGTCCGCGTGGACGATCTTGGCGTAGGGGGCGAAGCTGTCCAGCTTGCCGGTGACGCGGTCGTCGAAGCGGGCGCCGAGGGCCACGATCAGGTCGGCCTTCTGCAGCGCGGTGACGGCGGCGACGCTGCCGTGCATGCCGGGCATGCCCAGGTGCTGCGGGTGGCTGTCGGGGAACGCGCCGAGGGCCATCAGCGTGGTGGTGACCGGGGCGCCGGTCAGCTCGGCGAGGACCTTCAGCTCGGCGGTGGCGCGCCCCTTGAGGACGCCGCCGCCGACGTACAGGACGGGCCGCCGGGCGGCGGTGATCAGCTTGGCGGCCTCGCGGATCTGCTTGGCGTGCGGCTTGGTCACCGGGCGGTAGCCGGGCAGGTCCATGACGGGCGGCCAGGAGAAGGTGGTCTTCGCCTGGAGGGCGTCCTTGGCGATGTCGACCAGGACCGGGCCGGGGCGGCCGGTGGAGGCGATGTGGAACGCCTGCGCGATCACCCGGGGGATGTCCTCGGCCTTGGTGACCAGGAAGTTGTGCTTGGTGATCGGCATGGTGATGCCGACGATGTCCGCTTCCTGGAACGCGTCCGTGCCGATCGCCTTGGAGGCGACCTGGCCGGTGATCGCGACCATCGGCACGGAGTCCATGTGCGCGTCGGCGATCGGCGTCACCAGGTTCGTCGCGCCCGGACCCGAGGTCGCCATGCAGACGCCGACCTTGCCGGTGGCCTGCGCGTAACCGGTGGCCGCGTGGCCCGCCCCCTGCTCGTGCCGGACCAGGACGTGCCGCACCCGGGTGGAGTCCATCAGCGGGTCGTACGCCGGCAGGATCGCACCGCCCGGAATGCCGAATACCGTGTCCGCGCCGACCTCCTCGAGGGAGCGGATGAGGGACTGCGCACCCGTGACGTGCTCGACGGGGGCGGACTGCTGTCCTCCGGAACGGGGCCGCGGCTGCGGATGGTGGGCCCCGGTGGCCTGCTCGGTCATCGGCATTCTCTTCTCGATGCTGAGGGTTTTTTGCGAGGTTCGGGCGGATTTCGAGCGCTGCACGCAAGGCACTCGTGCAACAAAAAACCCCTCGTGCCGCAAGGCAAGCGAGGGGAGCGCGCCGGTGAGGTCGCTGGGGATTCCGGATCGTCCTCCGGTGGGTCCCAGCTCAGCCGACGCGCTGTCCAAGTACGAGAATTCGGGTGCGCATGGCACTGACCCTCCCCCCGGCACGCACCACGTGTCAAGTGGGTGGGACGGGAGTCTCAGAATGTGAGCGGAGGGCACTGCCGCCACCGAAGACAGCCGGGACACCTCCTGTGTACACCCTCTCCGGCTCCCTGGCGCTGCCCGCGAACGCGGGTTCGGCCGGGGCGTGCGGCACCGGGTAGTGGCCGGATCCGAGCGCCCGACGCAGCCGGTACTCGTCCAGCGGACCGGCGAACGCCATGCCCTGCCCATGGGTGCACCCCATCGCCCGCAACGCGACCACCTGCTCGGGCAGGTCCACACCCTCGGCGACCGACTGGAGCCCGAGATCGCCGGCGATCCGCAGCAGACCGCTGGTGATCTTGTGCAGCCGCGCCGACTCGACCACGCCCTCGACCAGGCCGCGGTCGAGCTTGAGGATGTCCACGGGCAGCCTCCTGAGGGCCGTGATGGCCGCGTAGCCGCTGCCGAAGCCGTCCAGCGCGATCCGCACCCCGAGCCGGCTCAGCGCGGTCAGCCGCCGCTCCAGCTCGTCCAGGGAGACGCGGGGGTCGGTCTCGGACAGCTCGATGACCAGTGCCCCGGGCGGCAGCCCGTGCCGGGTCAGCAGCCCCTCCACCGAGCCCAGCGGCATCGAGCGGTCCAGCAGCCGCCGGGCGCTCATCCGGACCGCCACGGGGACGACGGTCCCGGTCGCGGCCCGCTCGGCCGCCTGCTCCACGGCCTCCCGCAGGATCCAGCGGTCCAGCTCGGCCGTCTTGTCGCCGTCCTCCGTCACCCGCAGGAACTCGGCCGGTGTGAACAGCACCCCCTGCGAGGAGCGCCAGCGCGCCTGTGCGGAGACCGCCGTGATCCGGCCGTTCTGCAGGCACACCACGGGCTGGTGCAGCAGGGCGAACTCGCCGTCGTGCAGCGCGGCGCGCAGCCGTGTGGCCAGCTCCGCCTTGCGGACGACGTCCTGCTGCATCTGCGGCTTGTACAGCTCGACCCGGCCCTTTCCGGCCGACTTCGCGCGGTACATCGCCAGGTCGGCGTTGCGCAGCAGCTCCCCCGCGCCGAGGCCGGGTTCGGCGAAGGCGACGCCGATGGAGGCGTTGACCCTGACGTCGTTGCCGTCGATGGCGTACGGGTGGGAGAGGGTCACCCTGAGGCGGTCGGCGAGCTCCAGGATGTTCCGCTCACGGGCGGCCCGGTCCCGGGTGCCGTCCCCGACGATCAGGGCCGCGAACTCGTCGCCGCCCAGCCGGGAGGCGGTGTCCCCCTGCCGGACCGCGTCCTGGAGTCTGCGGGCGGCCTGGACGAGCAGTTCGTCACCGGCCTGGTGCCCGATCGTGTCGTTGACGGCCTTGAAGCCGTCCAGGTCGATGAAGAGCACCGCCGTGCCCCGCAGGGCGGCGCCCCGGTCGGTGGCCCGGCGGCCGGACAGGGCCTGCTGCACGCGCTTGGTGAACAGCGCCCGGTTGGGCAGGTCGGTCAGCGGGTCGTGCTCGGCGTTGTGCTGCAACTGGGCCTGCAACCGCACCCTCTCGGTCACGTCCCGGCTGTTGAAGATCAGCCCGCCGTGGTGCCGGTTGACGGTCGACTCGACGTTGAGCCAGCCGCCGTCGCCGGAGCGGAACCGGCACTCGATGCGCGTGGTGGGCTCCTCCAGCGGGCTCGCGGCGAGGAAACGGCGCACCTCGTGCACCACGCAGCCGAGGTCCTCCGGGTGGATGAGCCCGGCCAGCTCGGTGCCCACCAGCTCCTCGGCGGATCTGCCGTACACCCCGGCGGCGGCCGGGGAGACGTAGCGCAGGATGCCGTTGGGCGCGGCGATCATGATGACGTCGCTGGAGCCCTGCACCAGGGAGCGGAAGTGGTTCTCCTTCTGCGCCAGTTCCTGGGTGAGGGTGATGTTGTCCAGCAGCATGATGCCCTGCCGGATGACGAGCGCCAGCACCACGGCGCCCGCGGTGATCAGCACCACGTGGTCGGGCCTGCGGCCGTTGAGCACGTTGTACAGGATGCCCAGGGTGCACACTGCGGCGGCGAGGTACGGGGTGAGGGCGGCGAGCGAGCCGGTGAGCGGCCGGCCCGACGGGTACCGGGGGTGCTCCCCGCCCGGCGCGGACAGGGGCGGCTGCCGGCCCTGGCTCGGCCGTCCCGGCCTGTGCTCGTGGACCACGCGCGTGTGCCCGTCCGCCGCGCGCGCCTCCCGCGCGCGCCGGCGCCGGGGCGCGGCCCAGGGCGCGTAGGCGAGCAGCAGCGAACCGGCGAACCAGCCCGCGTCCAGCAGTTGCCCGGAGCGGTAACTGCTGTGCAGCAGCGGCGAGGTGAACAGGGCGTCGCACATCACGGTCAGCGCGAGCGCGCCGATCGCGGTGTTCACCGCGGTGCGGTTGCCCGGGGCGCGGCGGAAGTGCAGGGCGAGGACCATGCTGACGAGCGCGATGTCGAGCAGCGGGTACGCCAGGGACAGCGCGGCGTGCGCCACGCTGGAGCCTTCGATCCGGGCCGCCTGGGCGAGCGCGAGGCTCCAGGAGAGGGTGAGCAGCGAGCCACCGATCAGCCAGGCGTCCAGTCCCAGGCAGATCCAGCCCGCCTTGGTCACGGGCCGCTTGGCGAGGACCAGCAGGCCGACGATGGCGGGCGGTGCGAAGCAGAGGAAGAACAGGTCGGCGTAGCTGGGGCTGGGCACCGGCCGGTCCAGCACGACCTCGTACCAGCCCCAGACCGCGTTGCCCAGCGCGGCCATGAGCGAGGAGAGGGCGAACAGCAGCCAGGCCGAGCGGAAGCGCACGCGCCGGCTGCGGGCGTAGAGGAAGCAGGAGACGGCGGCGGTGCCCGCCGCCGCGCTGAGGCCGAAGTCGCCCATGACCAGCGCGACTTCGCTCGCGCCCCAGTCGAACGCGGCTCCGACGGCGTAGGCCGCGCAGACCAGCGCGAGGACGAGCTGTTCCATCAGCCGGGTGTTGCCGCCGATGGCCGGCCGGCGGGGCGGCGGTGCCTCGTGCGGGTGCGGTGCGCGTGCCGCTCCGTCGAGCGTGGTCGTCACGGAGGGCGGGGCGCTCACCGGGGCCTCCCGGTGAGCGCCGCTCCCGTGTCCCGACGGTCCCGGTGCGCGGGGTGCGCATGCCTGCGACGACCGCTGTGCCTGCGCTGGTGTTGGCGGTGGTGGCTGGTGTGGTGTCCGCGCCTGCGCGCGGCCGTGCGCCAGGGTCGCCGTCGGCGGCTCCGCCGCGTCGGATCGTTCGTCCATAGGCCGTGCATCGCCCGTCGCCCCCCTCACGAATCTGAAATGTCCATCCCCGGCGCCGAGTGGTCAGCGGCGCAGCCCCTGTCGGGGACGATACACCAGGATCGTCACTCAGGGACATAGCGTCTCTACGCTCCGTGACGGTCGGCAGGGATGCGGGTACAGGCCGCGTCCGAAAGGTTGCGGAGGGTGCCGGAAGCGGCCTAGCGCCCGTTTGCTCCCCTGGTTTCGGGTCCGGTCGTCAGGATCACGTTCCGCAGGGGCTGCCGGTTCACGAACCGGGTCAACTGGTCGGCGAGCAGCCTCCCGGCGCGGGGCAGGAAGGCCGAGGAGGGCCCGCCGACATGCGGGCTGATCAGCACTCCGGGCGCCTGCCACAAGGGGTGTCCGGGGGGCAGCGGCTCGGGATCGGTGACGTCCAGGGCGGCGGTGATCCGGCCCCGCTCCAGCTCGGCGAGGAGCGCCTTGGTGTCCACGACCGGCCCGCGCGCGACGTTCACGAGCAGCGCGCCGTCCTTCATCCTGGCGAGGAAGCCGGCGTCGACGAGCCCCCTGGTCTCGTCCGTGAGCGGGGTGCAGAGGATCACGACATCCGCGTGTGGAAGCAGTGGAAGCACATCGGCGATCGGATGCACGGGACCGCGCGCGGTTGTGCGACCGGAGCGCGCAACGCGCGCCACCCGCGCGACCTCGAAGGGCACGAGCCGGTCCTCGATGGCGGCACCGATGGCCCCGTACCCGACGATCAGCACGTTCTTGTCGGCGAGGGCGGGGTGGAAACCGCCCGTCCAGCGCTCCTGTTGCTGGGCGCGGACGAAGCCGGGGATGCCGCGCAGCGCGGCGAGGGTGAGGGTGAGCGCCAGCTCGGCCGTGCTCGTCTCGTGCACCCCGCGCGCGTTGCACAGCCGCACGCCCGGCGGGATCACCGACAGCTGCCCGGTGATGTCGTCGACGCCCGCGGTGAGCGTCTGGATCAGCCGTACGTTCGTCAGGTGCTCCAGGGGGCCCACCCGGACCGACAGCCGCTTCATGTACGGCACCACGTACACGGCGCACTGCGCCGGGTCGCCGGGATACGGCTGCGCGCCGTCCTCTCCCCCGTCCCAGAACAGGTACCGGGGCCCCTCGGGCAGCCCCTCGATCTCCTCGGGCGGAATGGGAAGCCACACGTCTGCACTCATGCCAGGAGGCTATGTCAGGCGCGCCGCGCGCAGAGGTTAGGTTGGGGGCCGGGCTATGGGAGGTTCACGAGCAGGTGGAGCGCAGGACGATCGGCGCGGGGGCGCTCGCGGTGGGGGCCGTCGGACTCGGGTGCATGCCGATGAGCTGGGCGTACAGCGGATCGCGCCGGCGGGGGGAGGAGTCGGTCAGAGCGGTGCACCGCGCGCTGGACCTGGGCTGCGACCTCCTGGACACCGCGGACATGTACGGCCCGTTCACCAACGAGCTGCTGCTCGGCCGGGTGCTCAGGGAGCGGCGCCGGGACGCCTTCGTGTCCACGAAGGTGGGCCTGCTGGTGGGTGAGCAGCACATCGTGGCCAACGGCCGGCCCGGTTATGTGCGGCGTGCCTGCGACGCCTCGCTGCGGCGGCTCCAGACCGATGTGATCGACCTGTACCAGCTGCACCGCGCCGATCCGGAGATACCCGTCGAGGAGACCTGGGGCGCGATGGCGGACCTGGTGCGGGCCGGGAAGGTGCGGGCCCTCGGTCTGTGCGCGGTGGGCGCGCGCGGCGGGCGCCGCCCGGGGGCGGGGCTGTACGACACGACGCTGCGCCAGTTGCGGCGGGTGCAGCAGGTGTTCCCGGTGAGCGCGGTGCAGGCGGAGCTGTCGGTGTGGTCGCCGGAGGCGCTGCGGGAGCTGCTGCCGTGGTGCGAGGCGCGCGGTGTGGGCTTCCTGGCGGCGATGCCGCTGGGCAACGGCTTCCTGACCGGCACGCTGACGCCGGGCGAGGGCTTCGAACCGGACGACCTGCGCGCCCGGCACCCCCGGTTCACCGCCGAGATGATGGCGGCCAACCAGCCGATCGTCGCGGGCCTGCGGCGCATAGCCCGCCGGCACGGCGAGGACATGACCCCGGCCCAGGTGGCGCTGGCCTGGGTGCTGGCCCAGGGCCGGCATGTGATCGCGCTGCCGGGCACCAAGCGGGAGCGCTGGGCGGCGCAGAACGCGGCGGCCGCCGGGCTGCGGCTGACCGCGCAGGACCTGGCGGAGGTGTCCGCGCTTCCGCCAGCCCAGGGATCGTGGGACTGAGCCGGCCACCACGAGGGGTGCGGGCGGCCCGCCACCCGGCGGTCACGTGACCGAGGTTTTCGCGGTCGGTCGGTGGGGATCGGGAACCCGTGGGGGCATGGCCGGTGTCCGAGTGGGGGAGCGTGCCGTCGGGCCCGCCCGTGGAGCGCCACCGGACCACCGCGGCGAAGGGAACCGTGATCGTGCGAAGTAGAGCTGTGCCGGCCGCGCTGGCCGTGGCCGCCCTCCTGCTGGTGGCCGGCTGCTCCTCCGACGGCGGTGGCCCCCCGGGCGGCACCCCGGGCGCGACGGCCTCCGGGGCCACCGCTTCCGGGCACGGCACGGCCTCGGCCGCGCCGCTCCCTCCGGCCAAGGGCTCGGTGGAGGTGCTGCGCACGGTGGCCGAGGGCCTGAAGACACCGTGGGGGCTGGCTCCGCTGCCCGGCGGCGGTCTGCTGGTCTCCTCCCGGAACGAGGGCACGATCAGCCGGATCGACGTGAAGACCGGCCGGAGCACCGAGCTGGGCACGGTCTCCGGGGTCTCGCCGGCCGGCGAGGGCGGCCTGCTGGGCATCGCCCTCTCCCCCGACTTCGCCTCGGACCACATGATCTACGCCTACTTCACCTCGGCCTCGGACAACCGCATCGTCCGCATGCTCTACGACGAGCGCAAGCCGGCCGGCGAGCGACTGGGCGCACCGGACACGGTGTTCAAGGGCATCCCCAAGGGACTCATCCACAACGGCGGCCGGATCGCGTTCGGTCCCGACCGCATGCTCTACGCGGGCACCGGCGAGAGCGGGGAGAGGGGCCTGGCGCAGGACAGGAAGTCGCTGGGCGGCAAGATCCTGCGGCTGACCCCGGACGGCGAACCCGCCCCGGGCAACCCGTTCCCCGACTCGCCCGTGTACTCGTACGGCCACCGGAACGTCCAGGGTCTGGCCTGGGACGACAGACAGCGGCTGTTCGCCTCGGAGTTCGGGCAGGACACCTGGGACGAGCTGAACGCGATCGAGCCCGGTGGCGACTACGGGTGGCCCCGGGCCGAGGGCAGGTCCTTCGAAGCCGGCTTCCACGACCCGGTGGCCCAGTGGCACACCGACGACGCCTCCCCCAGCGGCATCGCCTACGTGAACGGCGTGATCTGGATGGCGGGCCTGAAGGGCGCGCGTCTGTGGCGCGTGCCGCTGAACGGCACGTCGGCCTCCGCCGCCCCGCAGGCGTTCCTCACGGGCGCCTACGGCCGGCTGCGTACGGTCGTCCCGGCGGGCGGCGACAGACTCTGGCTGGTGACGAGCAACACGGACGGCCGGGGCACCCCGAAGAAGGGCGACGACCGGGTGCTGGAGCTGCGGGTGCGGTGAGCGGCGTGCCTTCCCGGATGGGCCGCGCGGCTACTCGTCCCCGGCGGACGCTTCGGGTTCCGGCTCGGCGGGCGCCCTCTCCGGCAGGCGTATCACCGCCTTCCCGGAGGTCAGGTCTATGGGGCCGCGGCCGGGGTCGTTGTCGCCCACGTCCTCGCGGGTCAGTTCCAGCCGGTTCTGCTCGTCCCGGGTGTGCTTGCGGCCGGGTGCGAACAGTTCCTCGAAGGCGTTGAACACGGCTCCCCCTCACTGCCGGTTTTCTCCAGCGTAGGTCTCAGCCCGGTGTTTCGGCAGTGAGCGTCCCGGCCGCGAACAGCCCCAGCCGGTGGGCCACGGCCGCCGCCTCCCCCCGGCCCGAGACGCCGAGCTTGCCGAGGATGTTGGAGACGTGCACGCTCGCGGTCTTCGGGGAGATGAACAGCTCCGCCGCTATCTGGCGGTTGGTGCGGCCGGCCGCGACCAGGTGCAGGACGTCCCGCTCGCGGCTGGTGAGGCCGAGTGCCGTGGCCGGGTCGGCGGGGGCCTGGCGGGTGGCGCCGGTGAGGGTGAGGCGGGCGCGCTGGGCGAGCCGGGCGACGGCGTCGGCGAGGGGACGCGCGCCGAGGTGGCCGGCGACCGCCCCGGCCAGCCGGAGCAGTTCCACCGCGCGTTCGCGCTCGTCGTCGCCGCCCTCGGCCAGCAGCGCCGCGGCGAGGCGGTGGCGGACCCGGGCGAGGTCGTAGGGCCGGTCCAGGCACTCGAACGCGGTGACGACCGGGCACCAGGTGCCGGCGGTGTCCCGGCCCGCGGCGCGGAGCAGTTCGGCGCGGGTCCACTGGCCGTAGGCCTGCCAGAGCGGGACGCCGGTGGTGAGGGTCCGCGCGGCCGCCGAGAGGCGGTCGAGGGTCTCGGCGCGGCCGGGCAGGGCGGCGGGCAGGGCGCGGGCGTCGGCCTCGGCGGTGGCGGCGGCCAGCAGCAGCGGCCAGCCGTAGCGGTGGGTGCCGGGCGGGAAGCCGGCGTCCAGGGCCGGGAGCAGTGCCGCGCGGGCGTCGGTGATCCGGCCCTCGGCGGCGGCGACCCCGAGGACGATGCCGGCCACGGGCAGGGACTGCTGGGGCATCGGGTCGTGGGTGCCGTACCAGGCGCGGGCGGCGGCGAGGTGCCGGCGGGCCTCGGCGTGGTCGCCGCGGGCGAGGGCGAGGTGGGCCTGCAGCAGGGCGCCCGCGCCACGGGGCATGGCGCCGTGGCCGACGCGGGTGGCGTGCGCGGCGGCCTCCGCGGCCTCCTGCCACCGGCCGAGCGAGTACAGCGCCTCGGAGAGGTTGCCCCACATCCAGGCCCCGGAGTCCAGCAGTCCGTACGCGCGGCAGAACTCGATGCCCTCGCGCAGCAGGGGGACGGCCTCCCGGTCCCGGCCGACGCTCTGGAGCACGGACGGCAGGTTCACATAGGCGCGGGCCGCGACCTGGTGCATGCCTTCCGCGCGGGTGTCCTGGAGCACCTGCCGCATCTCCGCCAGACCGGCCTCCGGCTCACCGGACTCCACGGTCAGCCCGCCCAGGGTGAGGCGGGCGTCCAGCTCGGTCTCCCGGGCGCCGACCATGCGGGCGTACTCCACGGCCCGCTCGGCGGCGGCCAGGGCTTCGGGACCCGGCCGGCGCTGCATGGACCAGCTGGCGGCGACCGCCAGCACCTCCGCGTGCACCTCGGACGGCGGCAGTCCGCGCACCAGCTCCTGGGCGGTGGCCAGCTCCTGCCGGCCGTCGCCGCGCGCCGTGGCCTGGATCAGCCGGGAGCGCTGCACCCAGAACCAGGCGGCGCGCAGCGGGTCCGGCTCCTCCTCCAGGAGGCGCAGGGCCCGCTTGGTGATCTTCAGGGCGCGTTCCCGCTCGCCACCGAAACGGCCCGCCACGGCCGCCTCGGCCAGCAGGTCGAGGTAGCGCAGCGGTGTGGTGGCCGGGTCACAGCCGCACGGGGGGTAGACCTCGGCGTAGTCGACCGGGCGCAGGGCGGAGCGGACCTCCGCCGGGGCGCTGTCCCACAGCTCCATCGCCCGTTCCAGCAGCCGCAGTTGCTCGGTGTAGGCGTGCCGGCGGCGGGCGACGACGGCGGCGGACAATACGGCGGGCAGGGCCTTCGCGGCGTCGTGGGCGTGGTACCAGTAGCTGGCCAGGCGCATCACGCGGGCGTCGGCCGGGACCAGCGCCGGGTCGGCCTCCAGGGCCTCGGCGTAGCGCCGGTTGAGCCGGGAGCGTTCGCCGGGCAGCAGGTCGTCGGCGACGGCCTCGCGGACCAGGGAGTGCCGGAAGCGGTAGCCGTCGCCGGTGCGGGTGGCGGTGAGGATGTTGGCGCCGACGGCGGCCCGCAGCGCCTCGATGAGGTCGTCCTCGGCGAGCCGGGCCACGGCGGCGATCAGCCGGTACTCCACCGTGGAGCCGCCCTCGGCGACGATCCGGGCGACCCGCTGGGCGGGCTCGGGCAGTGCTTCGACCCGGACCAGGAGCAGGTCGCGCAGGGAGTCGGTGAGACCGGTGCAGTCGCCCGCCGTGGCGGCGACGGCGAGTTCCTCGATGAAGAAGGCGTTGCCGTCGGAGCGTGCGTAGATCTCGTCCACGTGTGCGGAGTCGGGTTCGGCGGCGAGGATGCCCGCGATCTGGCGGCCGGCCTCCTCGCGGGTGAAGCGGGCGAGTTCGAGGCGGCGGACGGTGCGCAGCCGGTCCAGTTCGGCGAGCAGCGGGCGCAGCGGGTGGCGTCGGTGGATGTCGTCGGAGCGGTAGGTGGCCAGGACGAGGAGGCGGCCCGCGCGCAGGGTGCGGAAGAGGTAGGCGAGGAGGTGGCGGGTGGAGGCGTCGGCCCAGTGCAGGTCCTCCAGGACGAGGACGACGGTGTGCTCGGCGGCGATCCGCTCCAGCAGCCGGGCGGTGAGCTCGAACAGGCGCGCCGTGCCCTGTTCGTCGGGGCGGCCGGCGCCGGCCTCGCCGAGGTCGGGCAGCAGCCGGGCCAGTTCCTCCACCTGGCCGGCCGCCGCCGCGGCGAACTCCTCGGGCAGGGTGTCGCGCAGGGCGCGCAGCGCGGCGGAGAAGGGGGCGAACGGCAGTCCGTCCGCGCCGATCTCCACACAGCCGCCGACGGCGACGACGGCGCCGTGCCGGGCGGCGGCGGTGGCGAACTCCTCCACGAGGCGGGTCTTGCCCACGCCCGCCTCGCCGCCGAGCAGCAGCGCCTGCGGCTCGGCCCGGGCGGCACGGGCGAGCGCGTCGTTCAGCGTGTCCAACTCGTCGGCGCGGCCGACGAACACGGGACTGACGGACCTGTTCTCCACGGGCCCGAGCATCGCACGGGGCCGGAGCGGCCCGGCACCGGTTTTCCACAGGCCCTGTGTGATGGTCGTACCGGTGACCGGCGGTGCCGCACCGGCGGGCGGCAGGGTCACGCGGTGCGTGGCAGCCGGTGCCGGCGGGGGCGGCCGGTATGCGACTCGGCGGCCGGGGCTCCGTCGCCGGCGGCGTCGGCGCGGCGGGCGGCGCGACGGGACCGCAGGACCTCGCGGGCCAGGCGGTCCTCCTGGGCCGTGCGACGCAGCTCGTCGGAGCGCAGGCGGTGGAGTTCGAGGGCGTACATGGCGGGTCCTTCCCGGGGGGACGGTGTCGTGCCGCTTTCCGCGACGCCTCCACCCTCGTTTCCCGGAGGGGTCCGCCGCATCGGGAGAGTGCCGCATCTTCGCGGCGGCAGCCGGGCCGCACGCACGCGTAAGGGGCCTTAGGGCGGCGGTGAGTCGCTCACGCGCGCCCTAAGGCCCCTGGGCCGCGGGTTCCCGGCCTGTGCTCTCAGCCGGTCGAGGGCAGGCCGAGCAGGGCGTCGGAGTACTTCAGGACGGCGAGCAGCAGTCCGATGACGCCGAGCGAGACGCCCGCCCAGGCGACCGACCTGATCCACGCTGCCTGCGGCCGGCCGGGCGTGCCGAACGCGGGCCGGGCCAGCACGACCACGCCGGTGATCAGCGCGGCCAGCGCGAACAGGCCGGCCCACAGGGCGGTGGTGTGCCAGGCGTCGCCGTAGACCTCCTTGATCTGCCGGGCGACGCTCGCGGTGGAGGACGTCCGCAGCTGGCCGACGAGTTGCTCGCGCGCGGACGCGACGGTGCCGATCCAGCCGCCGCTGAGCGAGACCACGCCCAGCGCCGCGGAGACCACGGCGCCGGCGCCCTGGCCGACCCCGGAGGGCGCCTCGCCGCCGGCGGCTTCCGTCGCATCGCCCGCCTCGCCGCCGTCGGCCTCCGCGGCCTCCTCGGCTGCCTGGTTCTCGGCGGTCTGTCCCTCGGCGGTCTGCTCCGCCGCGGGACCCGTCGTCGTCTCGTCGTCCTTGCGCGCCCCGGTGCCGGCCTCAGTGCCGCCGGTGGCGCCTTCCGCTGTCTTCGTTGCCATGCCTGGCACCGTACGGACGCTCTCTGAGAGGTCCCTTAATGATCGTTGTGCGCGGTACGCGCGCGTGCCGCACGCCACTCGGGCGCGAGCACCGACCAGATCTCGGTGCTGGTGCGCTCGCCCCGGTGCAGGTAGTTCTCCCGGAGCACGCCCTCACGCGTCATGCCGAGCCGCCGGGCCACGTTGATGCTCGGCTCGTTGGCCGAGGACACCTGCCACTCCACCCGGTGCATGCCGCGCTCCTCGAAGGCCCAGTCGAGCAGCACCCGCATCCCGCGCGTGACCAGCCCGCGCCCGGCCGCGGCCGGCTCCAGCCAGCAGCCGGCCTCGCAGACCCCGCCCGGGGTGTCCCAGACACGGAACAGCAGGCCGCCGACGAGCGTGCCGTCCAGCCAGATGCCGTGCAGGCCGCCGGCGTCGGCGGCGCGCTTGTCGGCGTACGCCTTCAGCCAGCCACGGGCTCCGTCCAGGTCGGACACCACGTCCGGCAGACCGACGTGCCGGCCGATGAACTCCCGGCCCCGGTCGATGTTGGCGAGCAGTTCCTCCGCGTGCCAGACCTCCAGGGGCCGCAGTTCGGCGGCGTCACCGAGCGATATCGCGTACATCGTGCCGTTGTTCCTTCCGTAGTGCGTGCACCGGGACCCGACCGGGCCCGTCCTCGGTCGCGCGGCACCCGGGCGGCTGGACGCCGAGGCGCGGCAGGCGGCGCTCCGGCCGGCCGGGCAGACGCACCGGAGCGGGCACGAGCAGCGTACGCAGCACGAAGGCGTCGAGGGCGACGGCGGTGGGGAGCGCGATGCCGGACAACGGCCGCGCGGGAACCCACAGGTGCGCAGCCGCTCCACGAGCTCGCTGGTCAGTCGAACTGATCGCCGAGCGCCATGATCATCGTGCCGGCGACGAGCAGCCACAGGGCCCTGCGGGTACGGCCCGTGGCGCCGAGCAGCGCCGCGAGCGCGCACACGGCGGCGCCGAGGGCGTAGGCGGCGGGGACGGGAGCGGGTGCGGAACCGGTGAGCCGCAGCAGGGAGGCGGCGAGCCCCGCGAGACACAGGAGCGCTCCGGTGCCGGCCGCGGTCCACCGGGCCCGCCGGGCGTCCTCGACGTACCCCTCCGGCTCCTCGGTTATCGGGGGCTCGATGTCGGAATCGGTGCGTCCACTCATGGCGGGCGAGCGTACCGTCCCCGGCCGGGACGCCCTGGTGCGGGGCGGTGCCGAGGCCGCGGGGCACGAACGGGCCCGCACGAAGCCGGCAGGGCGGATCGGAGCCACGCGACTCGCTGGGGCTGCCGGGCGGCGGCCAGGGACGCCTGCCGGGGGCACCTGCCGGGGTCGCCCGACCGTGGGGCGCCGCAGCTAGTACGGCCCCGGAGGGCGTCCCTCCGGGGCCGTACACCGCCTGCCCGTCAGCCCTCGCTGACGCCCAGCTTCTCCAGGATCAGCTCCTTGACGCGGGCCGCGTCGGCCTGGCCGCGGGTGGCCTTCATGACCGCGCCGACCAGGG
This sequence comes from Streptomyces sp. NPDC046870, assembly GCF_040704595.1. Taxonomy (NCBI): domain Bacteria; kingdom Bacillati; phylum Actinomycetota; class Actinomycetes; order Kitasatosporales; family Streptomycetaceae; genus Streptomyces; species Streptomyces sp. NPDC046870. Next base: position 75,625 of record NZ_JBEYXM010000025.1, on the reverse strand, counting down.
CGCCCGCCGCGGCCACCTTGCCGCCGCGGATCTTGTCCGCGATGGCCGGGTTGCCGGCGATGGCCTCGTCGACGGCCGTGCCGAGCGCGGAGTCGTCGGAGACGACCTTCAGACCGCGCTTGTCGACGACCTCGTCCGGGGTGCCCTCGCCCGCGAGGACGCCCTCGATGACCTGGCGGGCCAGCTTGTCGTTCAGGTCACCCTTCGCGACCAGCTCGGTGACCCGGGCCACCTGCTGCGGCGTGATCGCCAGCTCCTCCAGCGCCTTGCCGGACTCGTTGGCGCTGCGCGCCAGTTCGCCCATCCACCACTTGCGGGCGGAGGCCGCGTCGGCACCGGCGTCGATGGTGGCGACGATGGGCTCCAGCGCGCCGGCGTTGAGGATCGCCTGCATGTCGGTGGCAGAGATGCCCCACTCGGCCAGCAGCCGGGTGCGGCGGGCCAGCGGCAGCTCGGGCAGGGCCGCGCGGATCTCCTCGACCCACTCGCGCGACGGCGCGACCGGCACCAGGTCGGGCTCCGGGAAGTACCGGTAGTCCTCGGCCTCCTCCTTCACGCGGCCCGAGGTCGTGGACCCGGTGTCCTCGTGGAAGTGGCGGGTCTCCTGGACGATCGTGCCGCCGCCGGACAGGACGGCCGCGTGCCGCTGGATCTCGAAGCGGGCCGCGCGCTCCACCGAGCGCAGGGAGTTGACGTTCTTCGTCTCCGAGCGCGTGCCGAACTTGTCGGCGCCCTTGGGCATCAGCGACAGGTTGACGTCACAGCGCATCTGGCCCATCTCCATGCGGGCCTCGGACACGCCGAGTGCGCGGATCAGCTCGCGCAGCTCGCGGACGTACGCCTTCGCCACCTCGGGGGCGCGCTCGCCGGCGCCCACGATCGGCTTGGTGACGATCTCGATCAGCGGGATGCCGGCGCGGTTGTAGTCCAGCAGGGAGTGGGACGCGCCGTGGATACGGCCGGTGGCGCCGCCGACGTGCGTCGACTTGCCGGTGTCCTCCTCCATGTGGGCGCGCTCGATCTCCACGCGGAAGACCTCGCCGTCCTCCAGCTGCACGTCGAGGTAGCCGTCGAAGGCGATCGGCTCGTCGTACTGGGAGGTCTGGAAGTTCTTCGGCATGTCCGGATAGAAGTAGTTCTTCCGGGCGAAGCGGCACCACTCGGCGATCTCGCAGTTCAGCGCGAGACCGATCTTGATCGCGGACTCGACGCCGGTCGCGTTGACGACCGGGAGCGCGCCGGGCAGGCCGAGGCAGACCGGGCAGGTCTGGCTGTTCGGGTCGGCACCGAGCGCCGTCGAGCAGCCGCAGAACATCTTCGTCTTGGTGCCGAGTTCGACATGGACTTCGAGGCCCATGACGGGGTCGTACGACGCCAGCGCGTCCTCGTACGACACCAGGTCGGTCGTGGTGGTCACGGTGAAAACTTCCCTCTCAGCCCAGCAGGACGTCGTCGTCGCCCAGCCGCTTCAGCTCGCGGTAGAGGATGGCGAGGCCGGTGACGATGCCGGCGGCGGTGACGACGGCGTCGACGAGCCGCAGCGTGTCGTTCTCGGCGCGGGCCTTCTTGATCTGCTTGGCGGCGCCGACCGCGCCGAACGCGGTGGCGGCCATGGACAGGTACGTACCGGACCTGGACTTCTTGAAGCCCTTGGCCTTGGTCAGTGCGCTCACAGCGACGGTGCCTCCTCCAGCAGCGGGTGACCCCACTTTTCCACGAAGGCGGCCTCGACGGCGGCGCCCACCTTGTACAGCCTGTCGTCCTTCATCACCGGGGCGATGATCTGCAGGCCGACCGGGAGGTTGTCCTCCGGGGCGAGGCCGCAGGGCAGGGACATGGCCGCGTTGCCCGCCAGGTTGGTCGGGATGGTGCACAGGTCCGCGAGGTACATCGCCATCGGGTCGTCGGCGCGCTCGCCGATCGCGAAGGCGGTGGTCGGGGTCGTCGGGGAGACGATCACGTCGACCTGCTCGAAGGCCCGGTCGAAGTCCCGCTTGATCAGCGTGCGGACCTTCTGGGCGCTGCCGTAGTACGCGTCGTAGTAACCGCTCGACAGGGCGTACGTACCGAGCATGACGCGGCGCTTCACCTCGGGGCCGAAGCCCGCCTCACGGGTGAGGGAGGTGACCTCCTCGGCGGAGTGCGTGCCGTCGTCGCCGACCCGCAGGCCGTAGCGCAGGCCGTCGAAGCGGGCGAGGTTGGAGGAGCACTCGGACGGGGCGATCAGGTAGTACGCCGACAGGGCGAGGTCGAAGGACGGGCAGTCCAGCTCGACGATCTCGGCGCCCAGTTCCTTCAGCAGCTCCACGGACTCGTCGAAGCGCTGGATGACGCCCGCCTGGTAGCCCTCGCCGCGGAACTGCTTGACCACGCCGACGCGCATGCCCTGGACGCTGCCGTTGCGGGCGGCCTCGACGACCGGCGGGACCGGGGCGTCGATGGAGGTGGAGTCGAGCGGGTCGTGACCGGCGATGACCTCGTGCAGCAGGGCCGCGTCGAGCACCGTGCGGGCGCAGGGGCCGCCCTGGTCGAGCGAGCTGGAGAACGCGACCATGCCGTAGCGGGAGACCGCCCCGTACGTCGGCTTCACACCGACCGTGCCGGTGACGGCGGCCGGCTGGCGGATGGAGCCGCCGGTGTCGGTGCCGATGGCGAGGGGGGCCATGTGCGCGGCCAGCGCGGCGGAGGAGCCGCCGCCGGAGCCGCCGGGGATCTTGGTCAGGTCCCACGGGTTGCCGGTGGGGCCGTAGGCGCTGTTCTCGGTGGAGGACCCCATGGCGAACTCGTCCATGTTGGTCTTGCCGAGGATGACCACGTCGGCGGCCTTCAGCCGCTTGGTGAGCGTCGCGTCGTACGGCGGGATCCAGCCCTCGAGGATCTTCGAGCCGACGGTCGTGGGCACGCCCTCGGTGGTGAAGATGTCCTTGAGCGCGAGCGGGACACCGGCCAGCGGGCCGAGCTTCTCGCCGCGCTCCCGCTTCTCGTCCACGGCACGTGCCTGGGCGAGGGCGCCCTCGCGGTCGACGTGGAGGAAGGCGTGCACCTTCTCGTCGACCGCCTCGATCCGGGCGAGGTGGGCCTCGGTGACCTCGACGGCCGTCAGCTCGCCGGAGGCGATCCTGGCGGCGGTCTCGGCCGCGGTGAGCCTGATGATGCTGTTGTTGTCCGTCATGGCGGTCACTCCTCCCCCAGGATCTGCGGCACCTTGAAACGCTGCTGCTCCTGTGCCGGGGCGCCGGAGAGCGCCTGCTCGGGGGTGAGCGAGGGACGGACCTCGTCCGGCCGCATGACGTTCGTCAGCGGCAGCGGGTGGGAGGTCGGCGGTACGTCTTGGTCGGCGACCTCGCTGACGCGGGCGACCGCGCCGATGATGTCGTCCAGCTGTCCCGCGAAGTGATCGAGTTCTTCGGGCTTCAGCTCCAGACGCGCCAGCCGGGCGAGGTGGGCGACCTCCTCGCGCGTGATGCCAGGCATGCAGCGATCCTCTGGGGTGAGTGTGTGTGGTTTGGCCCAATCCTATGGGGCGGGGGCCCGTGCCTGTTAAACGGTTTGCCGGGGCCCGGCGCTCACCGGCGCCGGCCGTCCCAGGCCTCGCTCCCGAGGAAGTGGTTGTCGTACAGCTCCTGGACCTCCAGCAGGCTCTCCGGGGCGACCTCGCCGAGGCGGATGCGCTGGAGGTGGCGGAAGTACTCGAAGCGCTCGACGCCCGGGGTGATGACGATGAGCAGGTCGGCGGTGCTGCCGGGGGCGGCGGCGAAGGCGTGGGGCCGGTCCGGCGGCACGATGATCAGGTCGCCGCGCCCGGCGGTGACGACGTCGTCGCCGGACAGCACCTCGGCCTCGCCGTCGAGCAGGTAGAACATCTCGGCCGAGTGGTGGTGCACGTGCGGCCGGGCCCCGTCGGCGCCCTCGGCGAGCGTGACGCGCACGGTGGACAGCGCGCCGCCGCTGGCGCTGCTGTCGGCCAGCAGCCTGACGGCGACGGGCGCGCCGCCGACGACCTCTGCCTCGGCGTCCCGGACCAGCACGGTCTCGTCGAACCTGGGCACGAACAACGACATGGCGGTATCCCCCTCGTGTGAGCCCGCTGCGGGGCGGTCAGACCGCGAAGAGCAGTCCGGCACTGATCAGTACGACGATCGCGGTGGCGAAGTGGATCCCGAAGGCCACGGCTTTCCGTCCGCCGCCACGCAGGACTATGCGCGTGTCGACGAACGGCACGAGTGCCACGCAGAGCATGAACCACGCCTCGGCGCGGGCGCCGGCGAAGGCGAGCAGGGCGAGACCCACCAGCCCGAGGGTGCCGTCCCTGAGCCCCTTGACCGACAGGTAGGCGCGGGCGTCGCCGTGCGGGTCGGCGGGGACTCCGTAGCCGGCCGCCGCGGGCCCGGGCTGGAACCAGAACCGGTAGCCGAGGAACAGGCAGAACAGGTCGAGCAGGACGGCCAGGGTGTACGCGGTGACGGTCATGTGCGGTTCTCCCCCATTGATTTTCTAGCATTGCTAGGCGTAATAGCGAAGCTAGCAGATCGTCGACAGATTGGCTAGCATTGCTAGAATCGAGGCACGTGCCGATCCAGGCGCGCGGGAAGCGCGAGCGAGGGGAACGCGCGCGGCGGATCGTCACGGCAGCCCGGGAGCCGGCGGAGGCCGAGGGCCGGGACGCGGTGACCACGCGTCGGCCGGGCGCCGGGATCGACCAAAGCCAGCCGGTCCCTGGCGACGGAGCTACGGCGGGCCCGTACGGCGGCGCGGGGGGGGCGGCGGCGGTGGCGGAGACGTACACGTCCTTCGGCAGGCGTTCGGCCCGCCCGGCCGGGAGCTACTCGGCCGCAGGGAGTGCGGCGCGCGGTCGTTGCCAGCCTCGGGAGCCCCGCGCCAGCAGCCAGGCCGTGGTCTCCTCGGGCGGCATCGCCGCGGCGACCAGCCAGCCCTGCACCGCGTCGCAGCCCAGGTCCCGCAGCCGCTCCCACGTCTCGTCGTCCTCGACCCCCTCGGCCACGACCAGGAGGCCCAGCGAATGCGCGAGATCCACCGTGCAGCGCACGATCTCCGCGTCCTGGGCGTCGACGGCCAGCCGGGCCACGAAGGAGCGGTCGATCTTCAGCTCGCTGACGGGGAGCCGCCGCAGGTGCACCAGCGACGAGTAGCCGGTGCCGAAGTCGTCCAGGGACATCTTCACGCCGTGGCCGGTGAGCCCGGCGAGGGTGTCGGCGGCCCGCTGCGGGTCCTCCAGCAGCACGTGTTCCGTGATCTCCAGCTGGAGCGCCCCGGCGGGGACGCCGTGCCGGGCGAGGCGCGCGGCGACCGACCCGGCGAATCCCGGGGTGTGGACGTCGCGCGGGGAGACGTTGACGGCGACCGGCACCCGCAGGCCCTGCGCGCGCCACCGGGCGACCTGGCCGAGCGCGGTCTCCAGGACGTACTCGGTGAGGTGGGGCATCAGCCCCGAGGACTCGGCTATCGCTATGAACTCGTCCGGCGGCACCTTGCCGCGCTCCGGGTGCACCCAGCGGACCAGGGCCTCCAGGCCGGCGACCTGTCCGTCGAAGCGGACCTTGGGCTGGTAGTGGAGCTGCACCTCGTGCGCGTCCAGCGCCCGGCGCAGGTCGCCCAGCAGGCCGAGGCGGTCCGGGGTGTTGGAGTCCCGCTTGGACTCGTAGACCTCGACGCCCGTACGGTCCCTCTTCGCCTGGTACATCGCGACGTCGGCGCGGCGCAGGAGCCCTTCGGCGTCGAGCGCGTGGTCGGGGAAGACGGCGACGCCGGCGCTGGCCTCCAGCACGAGGGTGAGTCCGTCCAGGTCGAGCGGGGAGCTGAGGTCGGTGACGAGGCCGCGGGCGACGCGGGTGGCCGACGTGGTGGAGTCGGCGACGGGCAGTAAGACGGCGAACTCGTCACCGCCGAGCCGGGCGGCCTCGGCGCCGCGCGGCAGGGCGAGCCGCAGCCGGTCGGCGATCTGGAGCAGCAGCCGGTCGCCGGCCAGATGACCGAGGGTGTCGTTCACCGACCGGAAGCGATCGAGGTCGATCAGCATGAGTGCGGAGCGCGCGCCGATGCGGTCGGCGTCGTCCAGGGCGGTCCAGATGCGCTCCAGCAGCCACTGCCGGTTGGGCAGTCCGGTCAGCGGATCGCGCAGCTGCTCCTCGGCGCGGGCGCGGGCCATCCACAGCGTGGAGTCCAGGGCGATGAGCGGGATGGCGAACAGCGGCAGCAGGACCGGCTGGGTGTCGGCGACGACGCACAGCAGGGGCGCGATGCCGAGCAGGGCGACGGCGACCAGGCCCTGCCGGACCAGGGCGGTGCGGGCGACGGTGGGCACGCCGCCGCCGCGCGGGGCGTACAGGTACCACAGCAGGCCGCGGCCGACGGCGAGGTAGGCGACCGCGACCAGCACGATCTCGGGTGCCGCGGCGACGCTCCAGGTGCCGGGCCGCCAGGGCTCCTCGACGCTCGGGAACCGGCCGAACGCGCCGAGCAGCAGGGCGCCGACGCCGATGCCGAGGATGTCGGCCGCGCCGTGCAGCACCCCTTGCCGCCAGCGGTTGCGGCGGGCGATGCCGACCAGGACGACGACGGCGAGGCTGACCAGGCCGGCGGGCACCCAGCCGTACAGCAGCAGGACGGCGAGGGTGAGGGCGGCGCCCGATCCGGTGCCGCCCCACCAGCGGGCGCGGCCCAGCATGACGAGGTGGCCGACGATGACGCCGGTGAGCAGGGCCAGCGACCAGCCGACCGTGCCACCGGGGAAGAGGGCGTGGTGGCCCGCGTAGGCGCGGTAGAAGCCGGCGCCAAGGACGAGTCCGGCGGCGGCCACGACGGCCGCGGGCAGGGCGGGCCAGGACAGGTGCCGTTCGGCGTCGGTGCCGGCCAGGCCGGGGGCGCGTGCCACGGCGGACAGGGCGGCGCGGGCGTCGGTGGCCGCGCCCGGTCCGGCCGGGCGCGGCTGCACGGCCGTGCGCCCGTCGTCCCGCCCGGTCCACCGGTTGACCCGCCACGCGCCCGCGCGGCGGCGCAGGCGCAGCCATGAGTCCGGGGCGGCGCTCTCGGTCGGTTCCATTCCCGTCCCTCTCACAGCCGGCGGTGCCCACGCCACGCGGCCCGATGCCCGACAACCATCAGCAGCTCCGCGTCGAAGAAACCTTCCCCGTGCCTGTGAAGGGCACGGAAATGCCCCAGCCGTAGCTGGGCACGGCAGGCGCACACCTCAACAGTAGGCCGCGGAAGGCTTCCACGGGCAGCGGTCTCCGACGGTTGCCCGAATGCGCCCGGGCCACCCGTATGCATCTGATATGCGCCGATCGGGTGGCCTTCAACCGCTACTCCCCGGTCGGAAGCGCGACTTCGGCCGCCGCTTCGGGGCCCTGTGCCAACAGGACGCCGAAACCGTCCTCGTTCAGCACGGGAACCTTCAGCTGCATGGCCTTGTCGTACTTCGATCCGGGGTTGTCACCCACAACGACGAACGAGGTCTTCTTCGACACCGAACCGGTCACCTTCGCGCCCTGGCGCTGCAACGCCTCCTTGGCGCCGTCCCGGGTGTGGTTCTCCAGCGTGCCGGTGACGACGACCGTGAGCCCCTCCAGCGGACGCGGCCCCTCCTCCTCGCCGGACGACTGGTCCTCCAGGGGGACGCCCGCGGCCTTCCACTTGCGGACGATCTCGCGGTGCCAGTCCTCGGCGAACCACTCCTTGAGCGCGGCGGCGATGATGGGGCCGACGCCGTCGGTGGCCGCCAGCTCCTCCTCGGTCGCCTGTTCGATGCGGTCGATGGACCGGAACTCGCGCGCCAGTGCCTGCGCGGCCACCGGTCCCACGTGCCGGATCGACAGCCCGTTCAGGAAGCGGGCCAGCGGACGGGACTTGGCCGCCTCGATGTTCGCCAGCAGGGCGAGGGTGTTCTTCTTCGGCTCGCCCTTCTGGTTGGCGAAGACCGTGACGACCTTCTCCTCGCCGGTCTTCGGGTCGCGCTTGGGCAGGCCGCTGTCCGGGTCGAGGACGTAGGCCTTGATGGGCAGCAGCTTCTCCACCGTCAGGTCGAACAGGTCGCCCTCGTCCACCAGCGGCGGGTCGGCCGGCTCCAGCGGACGGGTGAGCGCGGCGGCCGCCACCGCGCCGAAGTGCTCGATGTCCAGGCACTCCCGGCCGGCGAGATAGGACACCCGCTCGCGCAACTGGGCCGGGCAGCCACGGGCGTTGGGGCAGCGGAGGTCGATGTCGCCCTCCTTCATGGGCCGCAGCGGCGTCCCGCACTCGGGGCACTCGCCCGGCATCACGAACTCCCGCTCGCTGCCGTCCCTGAGGTCGACCACCGGGCCGAGGATCTCCGGGATGACGTCACCGGCCTTGCGCAGGACCACGGTGTCGCCGATGAGCACGCCCTTGGCCTTGACGACCTCCTGGTTGTGCAGGGTGGCGAACTCCACCTCGCTGCCCGCGACCGTGACCGGCTCGACCTGCGCGTACGGCGTGACGCGGCCCGTGCGGCCGACGCCCACCTTGATGTCGACGAGCTTGGTGTTGACCTCCTCCGGCGCGTACTTGTAGGCGATCGCCCAGCGCGGCGCCCGCGCGGTGGAGCCGAGCCGGCCCTGGAGGCGGATCTCGTCCAGCTTGACCACGACACCGTCGATCTCGTGCTCGACGGAGTGGCGGTTCTCGCCGTAGTACGCGATGAACTCCCGTACGCCGGCGAGGTCGTCGACCACGCGGTTGTGCGGGGAGGTGGGCAGGCCCCAGGTCTTCAGCAGGTCGTACGCCTGCGAGAGCCGGGTCATGCCCGAGAAGCCCGTCAGGGCGCCGATGCCGTGGACGACCATGTGCAGCGGGCGGGTCGCGGTGACCCGCGGGTCCTTCTGGCGCAGCGAACCGGCGGCGGCGTTGCGCGGGTTGGCGAAGGGCTTGTCGCCGGCCGCGACCAGGCGTTCGTTCAGTTCGAGGAACTTCTCCATCGGGAAGTAGACCTCGCCGCGGATCTCCACCAGGTCGGGCACCTCGTCGCCCCGCAGGCGGTCCGGGATCTCCGCGATCGTCCGGACGTTCGGCGTGATGTCCTCGCCGGTGCGGCCGTCGCCGCGGGTGGCCGCGCGCGTGAGGCGGCCCTTCTCGTAGGTGAGGTTGACCGCGAGGCCGTCCACCTTCAGCTCGCACAGGAAGTGGTACGTCTGGTCGCCCAGCTCCCTGGCGACGCGGTCGGCCCAGGCGGCCAGGTCGTCGTCGTTGAACGTGTTGTCGAGCGAGAGCATCCGCTCGCGGTGCTCGACGGCCGTGAACTCCGTCTCGTAGGACCCCGCGACCTTCTGGGTGGGCGAGTCCGGGGTGCGCAGCTCCGGGTACCGCTCCTCCAGGGCCTCCAGGGACTTCAGGAGCTGGTCGAACTCCGCGTCGCTGATGACGGGAGCGTCCTTCACGTAGTACCGGAAGCGGTGCTCCTCGACCTGCTCCGCCAGCTGCGCGTGCTTGTCGCGGGCCTCGGCGGGCACCGCCGTCGTCTCCGCCTGCTTGTCGCCGGCCACCGTGTTGTCCTCCCGTTACTCAGGGTTGTCCGCGAGGGATCTCGCCGCCCGGACGCAGTGGGCGAGCGCCTGGCGCGCGTACGCCGGGGAAGCGCCCGCCAGCCCGCACGCCGGGGTGACCGTGACCGCCTCCGCGAGCAGCTCCGGACGCAGCCCAAGCCTGCGCCACAACGTCCTGACACCCATGACGCTACCGGCAGGGTCTGACAACGGGCCGTCCGTGCCCGGCACGACACCGGTGAACAGCCGGGTGCCGCCCTCCACGGCCTCGCCGATCGCCTCGTCGTCACGCTCGGTGAGAAGCGCGAGGTCGAAGGAGACGGCCGCCGCGCCGGCCCGCCGCAGCAGGGCGAACGGCACGTCCGGGGCGCAGGAGTGCACCACCACCGGTCCGCCGGCGTGCGCGCCGACGACGTCCCGGAGCGTGGCCTCCACGATCTGCCGGTCCACGGCCCGGTGGGTGCGGTAACCGCTCGCCGTGCGGACCTGCCCGCGCAGGACGGCCGTCAGGGAGGGCTCGTCGAGCTGGAGGACGATCCGGGCGCCCGGGACGCGGCGGCGCACCTCGTCGAGGTGCAGCCGCAGGCCCTCGGCGAGCGAGGCGGCGAGGTCCCGGCAGGCGCCGGGGTCCGACAGGGCGGCCTCGCCGTTCCTCAGCTCCAGGGCGGCGGCCAGCGTCCACGGCCCGACCGCCTGCACCTTCAGGTCGCCCTCGTGGCCCTGGGTGAACTCCTCCAGCGCGTCCAGGTCCTCGCCGAGCCAGGACCTGGCCCGCCTGGTGTCCCGGCCCGGCCGGTCCCCGATCCGCCACCCGCTGGGCTCCACGCGCGCGTAGAGCTCGACCAGCATCCCGGCGGTGCGGCCGATCATGTCGGCGCCGGGCCCGCGCGCGGGCAGCTCCGGGAGGAACGGGAAGTCCTCGAAGGATCCGGTGGCGGTCTTGGCGGCTTCCCTCGCGTCCCCGCCGGGGAGGGAACCGACGCCGGTGGCCCCCGGGAACCTGAACTGGCTGTTTTCGCTCACCAGGGAAGCCTACGGAACCCTCCGGACGGGGTCAGCGCCCCGGACGTACCGTCAGGTCGTTGATCTCCGCGTCCCTCGGGAGGTCCAGGGCGGTCAGGATCGTCGTGGCGACCGACTCGGGGTCGATCCACTTCGACGGGTCGTACTCCTTGCCCTCCTGCTGGTGCACCTTGGCCTGCATGGGGCTCGCGGTGCGCCCGGGGTAGACCGAGGTGACGCGGACGCCGTTCGCGTGCTCCTCCTGGCGCAGGGAGTCGGCGAGGGCCTTCAGGCCGTGCTTGGAGGCGGCGTACGCGGACCACCCGGCGCCGGCGGAGAGGCCGGCGCCGGAGTTGACGAAGATCACATGGCCGCGGGCCGCCCGGAGCTGCGGCAGGAAGTGCCGGGTCAGCTCGGCGGGGGCGATCAGGTTGACGTTGAGCTGGTGGCGCCAGGACTTCGGGGTCAGCTCGCCGACCCCGCCGAGGTCGACGACCCCGGCGATGTGCAGCAGGGAGTCGATCCGGTCCGGGAGCGTCTGGTGGGAGAACGCCCAGGACAGCTTGTCCGGGTCCGCCAGGTCGCCGACGAGGGTGCGCGCGCCGGGGAACCCGGCCGCCAGTTCCTTCGCCCGGCCCGCGTCGCGCGCGTGGAGCACGATCTCGTCCCCGCGCGCGTGCAGCCGGCGGGCCACGGCCGCGCCGATGCCGGAACCGGCTCCGGTGATCACATGAGTAGCCATGACCGCCATGCTCGCATCACCGGACGCCGGGTCCCGCGGCGGTGGCCGCTCACGCCGCGGCCTGAAGGTGGGCGAGGGCACCGACCGGCTCGTCGGCGAAGAAGACCAGTTCGGCGAGCGGGCGCGGCAGGAAGCCCTCGGCCTCCATGCGGCGGAACTGCTCGCGCAGGCCGTCGTAGAAGCCCGCCGTGTTCAGCAGCACGACCGGCTTCTCGGTGCGGCCGTGCTTCTTCAGCTCCAGGATCTCGGTGGCCTCGTCCAGCGTGCCGGTGCCGCCCACCATGATCACCACGGCGTCGGCCTTCTCCAGCAGCAGCTTCTTGCGTTCGGCGAGGTCGGCCGCGATGATCATCTCGTCGGCGCCGGGCCGCGCCTTGTTCGCCAGGAACTCCACCGAGACGCCCAGCAGCCTGCCGCCCGCCTCCTGCACACCGTCGGCGACCACCTTCATCAGGCCGACGTCGGAACCGCCCCAGACGAGCGTGTGGCCGGCCTTGCCGAGCAGTTCCGCGAACTCGCGCGCGGGGCGGGTGTACCGCTCGTCGAGGTCGGCGGCGGACAGGAAGACGCAGATGTTCATGGCCTCTACCGTACGGTCCCCGCGCCGGACGGGAAGAAGCGCGGCACGTCCCGACGCTGGAAACGGTATGACCCAAGGACACACGATCACGATCCAGAAGAGCGAGCGGCACGTGCGCGTGGTGCACGGCGACCAGGTGCTCGCGGAGTCCGACCGGCCCCTGGAGCTGCGCGAGACGGGCTGCCCGGTCAGGTACTACATCCCCGCCGAGGACGTCCGCCTCGATCTGCTGACGCCCTCCGACACGCACACCGTGTGCCCCTTCAAGGGCACGGCGTCCTACTGGTCGCTGCCGGACGCGCCGGACCTCGTCTGGGCGTATCCGGACCCCAAGGACGGGGTGGCGGAGATCAGGGACCACTACTGCTTCTACGACACCGAGGTCGCATGACCACCCGCGGCACCGCCGTGTCGTGACCGATGAGTGCCGTGCCGTGCGGCAGTCTGCACGGCCATGGACAAGAAGACGACTTCCCGCGACGGCACCTGCCTCGCGTACGGAGTGATCGGCCAGGGGCCCACGGTGATCCTGGTGAGCGGCGCGATGTCCACCGGCGGCACCGTGGCGCCCCTGGCCCAGCGCCTCGCGGACCGCTGCACGGCCGTCGTCTACGACCGCCGGGGCCGCGGCGAGAGCGGCGACACGGCGCCGTACGAGGTCGAGCGCGAGATCGAGGACCTGGCCGCGCTGATCGACGCGGTGGGCGGCGAGGCGGCGCTCTTCGGGGTCTCCTCGGGCGGCGCGCTGGTCCTGCGCGCGGCGGCGAGCGGGCTGCCCGTCGCCCGCGCGGCGGTCTACGAGGTGCCCTACGCCGACCACCTGGCGGACGGCGCCGCACGTGAGGCCACCTACAAGCAGCAGCTGGGCAAGGCGCTCGGCGAGGGCCGGCGCGGGGACGCGGTGGAACTGTTCCTGCGCCTGACGGGCCTCGGCGAGGAGATGATCCAGCGGGCCCGGGAGTCGCCGATGTGGGCCGGCATGGAGGCGGTCGCCCCCAGCCTCGCCCACGACGACGCGGTCATGGGCGACGGCCTGCTCCCCCGGGACCGGCTCGCCGCGATCGGTGTGCCCGTGCTCGCGGTCGCGGGCGGTGCGAGCCCGGAGTGGCTGCGCGCGGCGTCCCGGGAGATCGCCGAGACGGTGCCCCAGGGCACGTACCGGGTCCTGGAGGGGCAGACCCACGCGGTGGAACCGGACGTGCTGGGGCCGGTGCTGGCGGAGTTCCTCGCGGGACGGCACACCTAGGGCCGCTCCGCGCGGGACGGGGGCCGGTTCAGACCGCCGCGGCCGTCGCGCGCGTGGTCGACGCGATCGTCGCCGAGCCCACCACGCGCGTGCCGTCGTACAGGACGATCGCCTGGCCGGGGGCGACACCGCGGACCGGCTCGGTGAAGGTCACCCGCAGCTCGCCGCCGACCGGTTCGGCCCTCACCTCGGTCTCGCCGCCGTGGGCGCGCAGCTGGGCCGTGTAGGTGCCGGGGCCGGTGGGGGCGGTGCCGCACCAGCGGGGCTTGATCGCGGTGAGGGCGGTGACGTCCAGGGCGTCGGCCGGGCCGACGGTGACCGTGTTGGTGACCGGGGAGATGTCCAGGACGTAGCGCGGCTTGCCGTCCGGGGCCGGGGTGCCGATGCGCAGGCCCTTGCGCTGGCCGATGGTGAAGCCGTACGCGCCCTCGTGGGTGCCCAGCTTGGCGCCGGACTCGTCCACGATGTCGCCCTCGGCCTTGCCGAGCCGCTTGGCCAGGAAGCCCTGGGTGTCGCCGTCGGCGATGAAGCAGATGTCGTGCGAGTCGGGCTTCTTGGCCACGGCCAGGCCCCGGCGCTCGGCCTCCGCGCGGATCTCCTCCTTGGTGGTGACCGTGTCGCCGAGCGGGAACAGGGCGTGCGCGAGCTGCTTCTCGTCCAGCACGCCGAGGACGTACGACTGGTCCTTCGCCATGTCGGAGGCGCGGTGCAGCTCGCGGGAGCCGTCCGGGTTCACGATCACCTTGGCGTAGTGGCCGGTGCAGACGGCGTCGAAGCCGAGGGCCAGCGCCTTGTCGAGCAGCGCGGCGAACTTGATCTTCTCGTTGCAGCGCAGGCACGGGTTCGGGGTGCGGCCGGCCTCGTACTCGGCGACGAAGTCCTCGACGACGTCCTCGCGGAAGCGGTCGGCGAGGTCCCAGACGTAGAACGGGATGCCGATGACGTCGGCCGCGCGGCGGGCGTCGCGCGAGTCCTCGATGGTGCAACAGCCCCGCGCGCCGGTGCGGAACGACTGCGGGTTCGCGGAGAGCGCGAGGTGGACGCCGGTGACGTCGTGGCCTGCTTCCGCGGCGCGCGCGGCGGCGACGGCGGAGTCGACCCCGCCGGACATGGCGGCGAGGACGCGGAGGGGGCGGGTGCGCTGCGGGGTGTCAGTCATAGCCCTTCCAGGGTACGGGGCGCGGGAACCGCGTCGGCCTGGTATCCGTTGACGATCGCAGAGGGTGACGACGGGGCCGGTGACACCGGCGGTGACGGGGGCGGACATGGGCACGGCGAAGGACGACTACCGGCGGCCGGGGCGGCGGGCGCTGCTGGTCGGCGGGGCCGCGGCGGCCGTGGGCACGGCCGTGCTGGCCCGTCAGGAGCTGTCCCGGCTGTGGTGGCGGATGCCCGGGGTGGACAAGCCGCGGGTGGCGGGCGCGGTGGACTTCCGGGGTGCGCGCTGGGTGGGGGCCTCGGCGGCGAACTACCGGCTCGCGGACCGCCCGTCCGACTACCGGGTGGACCGGGTGGTCGTCCATGTCACCCAGGGCGGCTACGCGTCCGCGGTGAAGGTCTTCCGGGACCCCGGGCACGGTGCGGCGGCGCACTACATCGTGCGCAAGGACGGGCGGGTCACCCAGCTGGTCCGGGAACTGGACGTGGCCTTCCACGCGGGCAACCGGGAGTACAACGAACGCAGCGTCGGGATAGAGCACGAGGGCTTCGTGGAGGACGCCTCGTCCTTCACGGACGAGATGTACGCGGCCTCGGCCCGGCTGACGGCGGCGATATGCGAGCGGTACGGCATGCCCGTGGACCGCGAGCACATCATCGGGCACGTGGAGGTGCCGGGCACGGACCACACCGATCCGGGGCGGTTCTGGGACTGGGACCGGTACATACGCCTGGTCCGGGCCGAGCGGGAGAGGGACGGGGCGTCCGCGTCCCCCCGCGCGGCTACGTGAGCCCGGCCGCGCGGGCGCGTTCCACCGCCGGGCCGATCGCCTTGGCCACTGCCTCGACGTCCGCCTCCGTGGAGGTGTGGCCGAGGGAGAAGCGCAGGGTGCCGCGGGCCAGGTCGGGGTCGGTGCCGGTGGCGAGGAGGACATGGCTGGGCTGGGCGACGCCCGCGGTGCAGGCGGAGCCGGTGGAGCACTCGATGCCCTGGGCGTCCAGGAGGAGCAGCAGGGAGTCGCCCTCGCAGCCGGGGAAGGTGAAGTGGGCGTTGGCCGGGAGCCGGCCCCCGGGCGCCGGGTCGCCGCCGAGGATCGCGTCCGGTACGGCGCGGCGCACGGCGTCGATCAGCTGGTCGCGCAGGGCGCCGATCTCGCGCGCGAACCACTCGCGCTGTTCGGCGGCGAGCCGGCCGGCGACGGCGAAGGAGGCGATGGCCGGGACGTCCAGCGTGCCGGAGCGCACATGCCGCTCCTGGCCGCCGCCGTGCAGGACGGGTACGGGGGTGTGCTCGCGGCCGAGGACCAGCGCGCCGATGCCGTACGGCCCGCCGATCTTGTGCCCGGAGACGGTCATGGCGGCCAGGCCCGAGGCCTCGAAGTCGACCGGGACCTGACCGAAGGCCTGGACCGCGTCGGCGTGCAGCGGGATGCCGAACTCGGCGGTGACGTCGGCCAGTTCACGGACCGGCATGACCGTGCCGATCTCGTTGTTGGCCCACATCACGGTGGCCAGGGCGACGTCGGCGGGGTTGCGGGCGATGGCCTCGCGCAGCGCCTCGGGGTGGACACGGCCGTAGGAGTCGACGGGGAGGTACTCGACGGTGGCGCCCTCGTGCTCGCCGAGCCAGTGCACGGCGTCCAGCACGGCGTGGTGCTCGACCGGGCTGGCCAGGACCCGGGTGCGGGCCGGGTCGGCGTCGCGGCGGGACCAGTACAGGCCCTTGACCGCGAGGTTGTCGGCCTCGGTGCCACCGGAGGTGAGGACGACCTCGCTGGGGCGGGCGCCGAGGGCTTCCGCGAGGGTCTCGCGGGACTCCTCGACCGTACGGCGTGCCTGGCGGCCGGATGCGTGGAGGGAGGAGGCGTTGCCCGTGATGCTCAACTGGGCGGTGAATGCCTCCGCCGCCTCCGGGAGCATCGGGGTGGTCGCGGCGTGGTCGAGGTAAGCCATGGTGAGGCGATTCTACGGCTCCCCTGCGGTCGGCTCCGGCCGCGAGGGCGTGCCGTTGGCTCCGCGCGTTGCGCCGGCCGCGCCTGGGCGCCTTGCGTTGGTCGCTTGGGCTCGGTGGCGGCGCACCCGGCACTGTCGGCCGTGCCCACCCGTTCCGCCCTGCGGAACGATGGCCCACGGCGGGTGCGGCGGGGCGACTCGGCGGGGGCCGCGGGGTGCCGCTGCGCGCCGGGGGACGTCACAGGCTCCAGGACACCGTGCCCGAGGCTTCCATCGCGATCAGCAGGACCGCCAGGTCGGCGACGCCCAGGGTCAGGCCGAGGTAGGCGCGGCCCCGGCGGGTCGTGCCGCGCCAGAGGGCGACGGCGGCCAGGACGATGGCGACCGGGCCGAGGAAGAGGTTGAGCACGAGCAGGCCGAGGAGGCCGAGGATGAAGGACGCGACGGCCATGCCGTCGGCGTCGCGGGGGCGCGGGCGGGTGTCGGTGCGGGTGCGGCCGGTGGCCGGTGCGGTGAGATGCATGGCGCTCAGCTCCTGGAGTGCTTGGCGGTGGTCGGCTGGCCGGGGGTCCCGGGTCAGTTGGCCGAGGTGCGGCGGCGGCGCCCGTGGCGCTCGCGGATCGCGAAGACGCCGAGCCAGACGGCGATGACGGCGGCCAGGACGGCGGTGACGGTCAGCGGCGCGTGAGCGACGGTGCCCAGCACGACGCCGAGCAGCATGAGTGCGGCGACGAGGAACAGCATGGGATCAGATCCCCCTCCGATATGCCTCGTGTTCGGCCGGTGTGAAGTTTGGGTGAACAGTTGTAGTAACAGTTGTTCACTGACTTCGAGTCTAGCGCTCCCGACGGCTTTCCAATTCCAGAGAACAGTTGTTAACTGGATGACATGAGTCACACCCTCGGCATCCGGCAGGCCCAGAAGCAGAAGACCCGGCAGGCGTTCCTCGACGCGGCCCTCGCGCTGCTGGAGGAACAGAGCCTGAGCAGCCTGGGTCTGCGCGAGGTCACCCGGGCCGTCGGTGTCGCCCCGACGGCCTTCTACCGGCACTTCCGCTCGACCGCCGACCTCGGGGTCGCCTTGGTCGACGAGGCGCTGGGCAGCCTGCATCCGATGGTGCGGACGACGGTGTCCGCAACGGGCGACAGCGGCGAACGCATCGCGCGAGCCGTTGAGTTGATCGCCCGTCACGTAGACGCGTACCCCGCACATGTCCGTTTTATCGCCCGGGAACGACATGGCGGGGTCCAGCCGGTGCGCGAGGCCATCCGGGCCCAGCTGCACCGGTTCGCCGAGGAGGTGAAGGCCGAGCTGGCCAAGGACCCGGAGGCGGCGGGCTGGAGCGACGACGACCTGCTGATGCTCGCGCACCTCTACGTCGACCAGATGCTCATCACCGCCTCCCTGTTCCTCGAGGCGCTGGAGGCCCCGGCACCGGAGCGGGAGCGCGTGGCGCAGCTCGCCACCCGCCAGCTGCGGCTCATCAGCATCGGCCGCACCCACTGGCTGGACTGAGCCGTCCCGCGACGGGTGACGGGCTCGCCGTGCGCACGACCGCCGACGGCGTCGGGGACGACGGCTGGGCCGCGGCCTACGACGAGGTGCGGGTCCGTGTCCTCGCGGCCTGGGAGAGCGACGCGCGGATGGTGACCCCGGTGCGGGTGCCCTGGGGCGAGGTCCCCGGCCACGCGGCGCTCTCCGGTTACGTCATGGAGATCGTCACCCACACCTGGGACCTGGCCGAGGCGATCGGTGTCGCGGCGGACGAACTCGACGCGGAGCTGGCCCAGTTCGCGCTCGCGACCGCCCGTGCGGTGCTGCCGGACACCCGGCCCCGCGACGCGGAGACGCCCTTCGGGGCCCGCCGCGAGGCGCCGCCGGCAGCCGGCCCCTACGAGCGGCCGGCGGCCTGGCTGGGGCGCGAGCCGCTCAGCCGAGCCTGACGCGGGCCAGCTGACGGGACTGGGCCACCAGGCGGTCGGCGCTGTCCCACACCTCGGCGTCCTCCTCCAGGAAGCCGCCGGCCAGGTTGCGGGTGGTGATGGACACCCGCAGCGGGCCGGGGGCCGGGCGGTGGCGGACGTGCACGGTGAGTTCCACGGTCGGCACCCAGCCCTCGAGGCCCAGCTCGAAGGCGGTGGGCGGGAGGGCGTCCACGGCGAGGAGCAGCGAGAGCGGGTCGGCGTCCCGTCCGTCGGCGAGGCCGAACCAGGCGCGCATCTCGCCCTTGCCGGAGGGCGTGCCGAGCGCCCAGCCGAGGGTGGCGGGGTCGAGCTTGAGCATCAGCCGGTCGGCGATGGCGGAGCCGCCCTCGACCGGGGACGGCCCGTCCTCGGGGCCGAGGCACTGCTTCAGCGGGGGCATCGCGGGCGGTGTGGCGCTCGTGCGGACGTCGTCGGGGAGGGCGGCGAGGTCGCCGTAGGAGGCGAGGACGCGGATGCGTTCGACCTCGTTGCCCTCGTCGTCGTACTGGAAGAGCGAGGCCTGGCCGGTGGAGAGGGTGCGGCCGGTGCGCACGGTCGTGGTGCGGACGACCGCCGGACCGGGCCGGGAGGCGGTCAGGTAGTGGGCGGTGACGGAGAAGGGGTCCGGGTGCGGGAGGGTGTCCGCGAGGGCCCGGCCGAGCACGGCCAGCAGGTAGCCGCCGTTGACGGCGCCGAGGATGGTCCAGCCGGCCGAGAGGTCGGTGTCGTAGACGCCGGGCTCGCGCCGGGTGACCGCGGTGTCGCGGTCGAACTCGCTGTCGCCGGTCAGGGCCCGCGACGGGGAAGGGGCGGAAGCTGCTTCTGGCATGGCTGCACGGTACAGCAGAAAACTACTAAGCGGTAGCTTTTCTTCCTGGGCGACGAGGCGTCCGACGGCCGGTCCGCTCCGGCCCCCGGGTGAGCTTCCGGCAATTTCTCGGTAAGTGTCCGGACCTGTCCACAACCTCCGGCGGCGGATCGCCCTCTATGGGGACATGAGCCTCACCGGGACTCCGTTCCTCTGCACGACCGTCCTGCTCTCGGTCGCTGCCCTCATACTGCCGCTCGTCCTGTGGTCGCGGATGCGTGGGCCCAAGCCCCTGCGGATCACGGCCCGGGTCCTCATGCTGCTGTTCGCCCAGGGTACGGCCGTCACCCTGGTCTTCGTGCTGGTCAACAACCAGAACAGCCTCTACGACAACTGGGCCGACCTGCTCGGCACCGGCGACCACGTCCAGCGGGCCGCCGACCTCGGCGAGGACGGCACCGGCGGCATCACGGTGACCCGGCTGCCGAAGGTCAGACAGACCTTCACGGCCGCCGACGGGCCCGGCATGCACGCGGCCGGCGGGGTCCGCGTCACCCAGCTCAGGGGCCGGGTCTCCGGCGTGAACGCCGAGGTCTACGTCTGGCTGCCGCCGCAGTACGGCGAACCGGCCTACCGGAACAAGAAGTTCCCGGTGGTCGAGCTGCTGCCGGGCTACCCCGGTTCCGCGAAGGCGTGGTTCGGGTCGCTCAAGGCGCACGAGCAGTTGCTGCCGCTGATGAGGAGCGGCCGGGTGGCGCCGTTCATCCTCGTCGCCCCGCGCACCAACCTGCTGGCCGGCGTGGACACGGGCTGCGCCAACATCCCGGGGCAGGTCGACGCCGACAGCTGGCTCAGCGTCGACGTCCCGAAGATGGTCATGGACAACTTCCGGGCCCAGCCCGCCCCCCGGGGCTGGGCGGTGGCCGGGTACTCGGCCGGCGCGCACTGCGCGGTGAAGCTCGCCGTGGCCCACCCCGACCGGTACCGGGCCGCGGTGAGCATGTCCGGCTACAACGACCCGATCGGCGAACCCGCCTCCCTCGCCGCCCAGACCCCCGCCCTGCGCGCCGCGAACAACCCCTATCTGCTGCTCAGACGGGAGGCCGTGCCGCCCCGGATCGCGCTGTACCTCTCCGGCGAGTCCGGCGACGGCTACCAGGCCGGCATGGCCCTGGAGGCCGTCGCCAAGGCGCCGACCACCGTGCGGGTGGTGTTCCTGCCGCGCAGCGCGGGCGGTCACACCATGGCGCTGTGGCGCCCGCAGGTCGGCACCGTCTTCCGCTGGCTGACCCTCCAGATGGGCCAGGGCCACGCCAGGGGCCGGGACACCTCGGTCGCCGGGAGGGCGTCCGGGGCTACTCCTCGGTCACCGTCGACCGGCGGTTCCACGCGCGCGGCGCTCGCCAGTGGAAGCGCATCGCGAGCAGGCGCAGCACGAAGGCCGTGATCACCGCGAGCCCACTGGTGAACGGGGTCAGGACGTCGTAGCGGATGCACAGCACGACCATCGTGGCGCCGACCATCGCCGGGACCGCGTACAGGTCGCGGTCCCAGCGCAGCAGCGAGGGCACCTCGTTGGCCAGCACGTCCCGCAGGACACCGCCGCCCACGGCGGTGGCGAGGCCCAGCGTCGCCGACGCGGTCAGGCCGAGACCGTAGCTGTACGCCTTCGTCGTACCGCTGACGCAGAACAGGCCGAGGCCGGCCGCGTCGAAGACGAGCACCGCCGCCTGGATGCGCTCCACGTGCGGATGCAGGAAGAAGACGACGAGCGTGGCGAGCAGCGGGGTGAGGAAGTACCCCAGGTCCGTGAAGGCGGCCGGGGGGACGGCCCCGATCACCAGGTCGCGGAACAGCCCGCCGCCCAGCGCGGTGACCTCGGCGAGGACGGCGATGCCGAAGACGTCGAAGTTCTTCCGCACGGCCAGCAGGGCGCCGGAGATCGCGAAGACGAAGATGCCGATCACATCGAGCGTGTGCTGGACGGAGGGACTGAAGAGTTGCTGCAGCTGCACCCTGCCATTCTCACCCGCCGGAGTGCGTGGGCCTTACAAAGCCAGGCTCACAGGGCAGGCTTCCCTGGGGTGAACAGCCAGGTGTCGAAGAGATCGTCGAGCTGCTGTCCGCTGACGCGCTCGGCGAGGCGGATGAAGTCGGCGGTGTCCGCGTTGCCGTACCGGTGGAGCTTCGTCCAGGCCGGCAGCAGTTCGAAGAAGGCCGTGTCGCCGATCCGCTCGCGCAGCACCTGGAGCGTCATCGCGCCGCGCTGGTAGACGGGCGAGGCGAACATCGTGTCCCGCTGCGGGTCGGCGACCTTGATCTGCCAGAAGGCGGAGCCGGCGGGGCGGGAGTCGTAGCCGGCCAGGAAGGAGTCGTGGGCGCTGCGGGTGCCCTGGTGCTCGGCCCACAGCCACTGGGCGTAGGTGGCGAAGCCCTCGTTGAGCCAGGTGTCCTTCCACTGGGCCACGCTCACCGAGTCGCCGAACCACTGGTGGGCCAGCTCGTGCACGATGGTCGACTCGTTGCGCACGGCCGAGTAGGCGGGCTTGCTCTGCACCTCCAGCGAGAACCCGGCCTCCGGCATGTCGTCGACGATCGCGCCGGTCTCCTCGAAGGGGTACGGCCCGAAGACCTGCGACCAGTAGTCGGTGGCGGCGGCCGTGACGGCGTACACGTCGACGCTGTTGCTGTCCTTGAGCACCGGGTCGATGGCGACGTAGACGGGGATGCCGCCGGGGGTGCGCCCGGTGCGCACGTCGAACTTCCCGATGGTGGCGGTGGCGAGGTAGGTCGCCATCGGCTTCGACTCCCGCCAGTGGGTGTACGTCGAGCCGCCCTTGTCGAACGTCGACACCAGCCGGCCGTTGGAGACGGCGGTCAGGCCCCGGGGAGCCTTGACGCGGATGTCGTAGGTGGCCTTGTCGGAGGGGTGGTCGCTGGACGGGAACCAGGTGGAGGCGGCGTTGGGTTCGCAGGCGACGAAGACGCCGTCGGCGGTCTTCATCCACCCGTAGTCGGAGCCGAAGATGATCGGCCCGCCGAGCGCCTGCGGTACGCCGCCGTAGGTCACGGAGACGGTGAAGTCCCGTCCCTCGGGAAGCGGGTGGCGCGGGGTGACGGTGATCTCGTCGCCGTCGCGCGTGAACCGGGCCGGTCTGCCGTCGACCCGGACACCGGTGGCCTCCAGCTGCTGGAGGTCGAGGTCGAAGGAGGAGAGCTTCTGGGTGGCGCGGGCCGTGAGGGTGGTACGGCCGTCCAGGCGGCCGGTCTCCGGGGCGTAGGCGATGTCCAGGTCGTAGTGGCGGGCGTCGAAGCCGCCGTTGCCCAGCCGGGGGAAGTAGGGGTCGCCGATGCCGGGGGCGCCGGGGGTGGGGGCGGAGGAGGCGGCGACGACGAGGAAGGAGGCTGCCGCGGTCGCGACAGCCCCCAGACGTGCCGAACGGGAGAGTGCCATGTGTCGTCCCTTTCGAGCGTGCCGATCAGTGGTCGGACACGGGCGACTCTGCACTCCCCCGCTCAGGCATGTACATGACTTTGCCTAGTCGTCATGTGCTACTTGTCGGTTGACTCCTGGGAGCCGGCGCCGGACGCCTCGCCGGCGGCCTCGGCCGCACGGCCGCTCTCCTCGGCGACGGCCTCGGTGCCGCCCGAGCCCTCGGCGGGGGCGTCGGCCGCGGTGCCGGTGGCGGTGGACGCGGTGGGCTCCTCGGCGGGGGCGTCGGCCTTCCCGGCCGAGACCTTCGCACCGGGACCGGTCTTCACACCGGAAGCCGCCGCCTCGGAGACCGCCTCGTCCTTGGCGGCCTCTTCGTCAGAAGCCTCGTCCTCGGAGACCGCCTCGCCCGTGGAAGCCTCTTCCCCGGAAGCCGCCGCCTTGGAAGCCGCCTTCTTGGAAGCCGCCTTGCCAGGAGCCGCCTTCTTGGAAACCGCCGCCTCAGAAGCCGCCTTCTCCTCGGACGCCGCCTCCTTGGAAGCCTCGCCCTCAGAGGCCGCCTTCTCCTCGGACGCCTCGTCCGCAGAAGCCGCCTCGCCAGGAGCCGCCTCCGTGGAAGCCGCCGCCTCAGAGGCCGCCTTCTCGGACGCCGCCTCCTTGGAAGCCCCGCCCTCAGAGGACGCCTTCTCCTCGGAGGCCTCGTCCGCAGAAGCCGCCTTGCCAGGAGCCGCCTCCGTGGAAGCCGCCGCCTCGGAGGTCGCCTTCTCCTCGGACGCCGCCTCGGCGGAAGCCACCTTCTCGGAAGCCGCCGGCTTCTCGGAGACCGCCGCCGCTTCAGCCGCGGCCGTCTCCTTCTCCGGCGCCGGTTCCTCGCCGGCCGGAGCCTCGGAGAGCACCGCGTCCGGTACCAGCTCCGACGCCTCCTTCGCCGCCGTCAGCAGGACCGTGTCCTGTGGGGCCTGGTCGGCGAAGTTCTCGGGGTGGTGGCAGGCGACCCGCTGGCCCGGCCGCAGCTCCACGAGCTGGGGCTCGGTGGTCTTGCAGATCTGCGTCGCCTTCCAGCACCGGGTGTGGAAGCGGCAGCCGGAGGGCGGGGCGATGGGCGAGGGCACATCGCCGCGCAGCAGGATGCGCTCGCTCTTCTGGCCCCGGCGCTTCGGGTCCGGCACCGGCACGGCCGACATCAGCGCCTTGGTGTACGGGTGCATCGGCGACTCGTACAGCGAGCTGCGGTCGGCGAGTTCCACGATCTTGCCGAGGTACATCACCGCGATGCGGTCCGAGACGTGCCGGACGACCGAGAGGTCGTGCGCGATGATCACGTAGGTGAGGCCCAGCTCCTGCTGGAGGTCGTCCATCAGGTTGACGACCTGCGCCTGGATCGACACGTCCAGCGCGGAGACCGGCTCGTCCGCCACGACCAGCTTCGGCTTCAGGGCGAGCGCGCGGGCGATGCCGATGCGCTGGCGCTGACCGCCGGAGAACTCGTGCGGGTAGCGGTTGTAGTGCTCGGGGCTGAGGCCGACCAGGTCGAGGAGCCGCTGGACCTCCTTCTTCACCCCACCCTCGGGCTCGACGCCCTGGAGCCGGAAGGGCGCCGAGACGATCGAGCCGATGGTGTGCCGGGGGTTCAGGGAGCCGTACGGGTCCTGGAAGATCATCTGGATGTCGCGGCGCAGCGGACGCATCTCGCCGGTGCTCAGCCGCGTGATGTCCCGGCCCTCGAAGGTGATCTTCCCGCCGGTCGGGTCCTGGAGGCGGGTGATGACCCGGCCCATGGTCGACTTGCCGCAGCCCGACTCGCCGACCACGCCCAGGGTCTCGCCCTTGCGCACCTCGAAGTCGATGCCGTCGACCGCCTTCACGGCGCCGGCCTGCCGCTGCAGGAGGCCCTTCTTGATCGGGAAGTGCTTGGTCAGCCCCTCGACCTTGAGCAGCACGTCCCGCTCCTCGGGAGCCGACGCCTGCTTCGGGACCTCGGCCTCGGCGACGGTGTCCGTCTTCTTGGTCTCACTCACAGCTTGGGCGCAATCTCTTCGGTCCAGATCCGCTGGCGGTCCTCGGCCGAGAGGTGGCAGGCGGACCAGTGCCCGGTGCTCACCTGCTCCAGCTCGGGGCGCACCGTGCGGGTGACGTTCCCCTTGGGGATGTCCGCGTACGGGCAGCGGGGGTGGAAGGCGCAGCCCGAGGGGACGTTGATGAGGCTCGGCGGGGAGCCCTTGACCGGGATGAGCCGTTCGGAGGTCTCGCGGTCGATGCGGGGCATCGAGCCGAGCAGGCCCCAGGTGTAGGGGTGCTGCGGCTGTTCGAAGACCTCGCCGGCCGGACCGCGCTCCACGCACCGGCCGCCGTACATCACGAGGACGTCGTCGGCGATCTCGGCGACCACACCGAGGTCGTGAGTGATCATGATGACCGCGGAGCCGAACTCCTTCTGCAGGTCACGGATCAGGTCGAGGATCTGCGCCTGGACGGTCACGTCGAGGGCGGTGGTCGGCTCGTCCGCGATGAGCAGCTCGGGGTTGTTCACCAGCGCCATGGCGATCATGGCGCGCTGGCGCATACCGCCGGAGAACTCGTGCGGGTAGCCGTCGACGCGCTTGGCGGGCTCGGGGATGCCGACGCGGTCGAGCATCTCGACGGCCCGGGCGCGGGCGACCTTCTTGCTGACGTCGTGGTGCACCCGGTACGCCTCGACGATCTGGTCGCCGACCTTGTAGTAGGGGTGCATCGCGGACAGCGGGTCCTGGAAGATCATCGCCATCTCGCGGCCGCGGAGCTTGCGCACCTCGTCCGGGGCGGCGGAGACCAGTTCCTTGCCGTCCAGCCAGATCTCGCCGGACATCTGCACGTTCTTGCCGCGGGTGCCGAGCCGGTGCAGGCCCATGATGGCCTGCGAGGTGACGGACTTGCCGGAGCCGGACTCGCCGACGATGGCGAGGGTCTTGCCCTTCTCCAGCGAGAAGCTGAGCCCGTCGACGGACTTCACCAGGCCGTCGTCGGTCGGGAAGTGCACCTTGAGGTCGCGGACCTCCAGGAAGGCATCGGGCACCTTGCCGGAGTCGGTGGGCTCGCCCACCGCGGCGCCGGTCTTGGAGAGTTCGGTCACGAGAGCCTCACCCGCGGGTCGGCGGCGGCGTAGAGCACGTCCACCACAAGGTTTGCGATCACGACGAAGAAGGCGGCGAGCAGGGTCACGCCGAGGATCTTGGGCAGGTCGTTGTCGGTGATGCCCTGGACCGCGTACTGACCGACACCGCCCAGCGAGAAGACGCTCTCGGTGATCACGGCACCGCCGAGCAGCAGACCGAGGTCCATGCCGAACACGGTGATGATCGGGGTGAGGGCCGCGCGCAGTCCGTGCCGGACCACGACGTTGCGCTCGCGCAGGCCCTTGGCGCGGGCCGTGCGGATGAAGTCCTCGTTCATCGTCTCCAGCATGCCCGAGCGGGTGAGCCGCGCGTAGATGGCGGAGTACAGCAGCGCCAGCGAACACCAGGCGGGGAACAGGGTGTTGGCCCACTGCTCGGGGTTCTCGGTGAACGGGACGTAGTCACGTCCGAAGATCGGCCAGTTGAAGACGAAGAGCAGGATCGCCAGGTTCCCCGTGAAGAACATGGGCAGTGAGACACCGGCGAGCGCGATGCCCATGAAGGTGCGGTCGAAGAACGAGCGTGGCTTCAGTGCGGAGATGACACCGATGACCACACCCGAGACGAGCCACAGCACGGCGGCGCCCGCGGCCAGCGACAGGGTGATCGGAATGCGCTGGGTGAGCTGCGGCCAGACCGCGACGTGGTCCTTGAAGGAGTAGCCGAAGCAGGGTACGTCGCAGTGCACCGTGGTGGGCCCGAGGTTGTAGTCGGCGCCGGCCACGATCCCCTTGATGAAGTGCCAGTACTGGACGTAGACGGGCTGGTCCAGACCGAGGTTGTGCTTGACCGCGGCGATGTCCGCCTTCGACGGGCTCTTGCCGATGTACTGCTGCGCCAGCTGATCCGCTGTCTGGCCGGCGAGCCGTGGCAGCAGGAAGAAGATGGCAAAGGTGACCGCGGAGACGACCAGCAGCAGGATCACTGCCGCGAACGTCCGGCGGAGGATGTACGAGATCACGGGGATCGGCGCTGGTGCCCGCGGGCCGCGAAGCCCGCGGGCACCAATGCCTTCACCTGCCTTCCGGGGCTGCTACTTCGACGCGACGCCGATGTTGAGGTAGTCGTACTGACCGCTGAAGGCCGCCGTGGAAACCAGGTTGGTGTAGTTCTGCGGGCGGGCCAGCAGGACCTTGAAGTAGGTCAGCGGGACGAGCACGGCGTCGTCCATGGCCTTCTTGTCGATCTGCGTGTAGAGGCTGTTGCGCTCGTTGGTGTCCTGAGTGCCGATCGCCTTCGACAGCTGGGCGTTGACGTCCTTGTTGTCGTACTGCGACAGGTTGGTGTTACCGGACTGGCTGATCGCCTTGCCGTTCAGGATCTGCTGCAGGAAGCCGTAGCCGGAGGGCCAGTCGGCACCCCACTGCATCATCTCCAGGCCGATGTTCTGCTTCTTGGTGAACTTCGGCACGCCCGCGTAGTCGGTGAAGTACTTACCGGACGGGTACTGCTTGAGGGTGGCGTTGATGCCGACCTTCTTCAGCGAGTTGATGATCGCCGTGGCGGCGTCGATCTCCTGCGGACGGTCCGAACGGGCCGAGATGTTCGTCGAGATCGAGGACTTGCCGCAGGCCTTCAGCTGCTGCTTGGCCTTGGCCGCGTCACCCTTGCTGTCCGTGGTGGCGTAGACGTCGGCCTTGGCGTAGCCCGGGATGTCCGGCGGGAGGACCGTGGAGGCGATCTCACCGCGGATCGGGCCGCCCTCGGCGGTCTGCACCGAGACCTTGTCGATGGCGTACTGGACGGCCTTGCGGCACTCGACCTTGTCGAACGGCGCGACCTTGGTGTTGATCGCCATGTAGACCAGACGGCCACCGTAGGTGTTGTCCGTGTTGGCCTTCTTCGACGGGTCGGTGATGACCTGGGCCTGCGTCGCGGCCTGGACACCCGTGCCGCCGAGGTCGATCGCGTTGCCCGCGAGGACGTCCTTGTCGATCGTCTCCGGGTTGACCTTCAGCTTGACGACGATCTTGTCCGGCAGCTGCTTGCGCAGCGGGTCCGTCTTCGCGTCCCAGTTCTCGTTGCGGACGAGAACGGCCTGCTGGCCCTCCGCGTAGCTCTGGAACTTGTACGAGCCCGAGGAGACGATGTGCTTGACGTAGTCGACACCCGTGTCCTTCGCCTTGGGCACCGGGGCCGTCTGCGGGGCGGCGACCAGGTAGTCGAACTCCTGGAAGGCCTGCTTCAGGTGGAAGACGATCGTGGTGTCGTCCGGCGTCTGGATGGAGGACAGGCCCTTGTCGCTCTTGTCCTTGTACGGGCCCTTGTACTTGTCGCCGCCGGCCAGGAACTGCTGGAAGTAGTTCGGGCCGAGGGAGAGCACGTCACGCGCGAAGTTCGAGCGCTCGACGGCGTACTTGACGTCCTTCGAGGTGATCGGCGAGCCGTCCTCGTACTTCAGGCCCGAACGCAGCTTGTACGTCCAGGTCTTGCCGCCGTCACTCGGGACGCCCTTGCTCGCGGCGAGGTCCGGGACGAGGGCGTTGCCCTCCTGGCCGGCGCCCGGCTTGAAGGTCATCAGCGGGCGGGCCCACAGCCGGCTGAGGTTGTACATGTACGCGTAGTACGTGTTGCCCGGGTCGAACGAGTCCGGGACGTCGGACAGCTCGTAGGTGAGCGTGCCGCCCTTCTTGTCCGACGCGTTGACGACGCCCTTGGTCGCGGCGTTGGCCCCGGCCGACTTGGTGCCGTTCTCGTTCTTGTTGTCATCGGCCTTGCTGCAGCCTGCAAGAAGCAGGCTGGCGGAGCCGATGGCCGCGATCGCGGCCAGCGCTGACCTTCGCATGATGGGCGCTTTCCCCTCCATTGATCGGAAAAATTTTCGGGCTCTCCGCGGCAGGCTTCAGCGGCTGCGCGGGTCGAGAGCGTCGCGGAGACCGTCACCCAGCAGGTTGAACGCCAGGACGGTGATGAAGATGGCGAGACCAGGAACGATCATGAACATCGGGTCGACCTGGTAGAAGTTGACCGCCTCGCGGAGCATGCCGCCCCAGGAAGCCTGCGGGGGCTGGATGCCGACGCCGAGGAAGCTCAGGGACGCCTCGAAGAGGATGTTGGTCGGGATGAGCAGCGTCGAGTAGACGATGATCGGGCCGACCAGGTTGGGCATCAGCTCCCGGAACAGGATGTACGGGGCCTTGGCGCCCATGCCCCGGGAGGCGTCGACGAACTCGCGCTCGCGCAGGGCGAGGGTCTGGCCCCGGACGATCCGGCCCAGGTAGGGCCAGTTGAAGAAGCCGATGACGAAGATCAGCACGCTCAGGTGGAGCGGCAGACCGTCCAGGCCGAACG
The DNA here is from genome assembly GCF_040704595.1 of Streptomyces sp. NPDC046870. NCBI lineage: Bacteria > Bacillati > Actinomycetota > Actinomycetes > Kitasatosporales > Streptomycetaceae > Streptomyces > Streptomyces sp. NPDC046870. Next base: position 46,781 of record NZ_JBEYXM010000025.1, on the reverse strand, counting down.
CGCCGCCCTGGAGGGTGGCGGAGATGGAGATGGCGAACAGCAGGAGGGGGAAGGCGAGGAACGTGTCCATCAGCCGGCTGATGATCGAGTCCACCCGTCCGCCGTAGTAGCCCGCGATGACGCCCATGACGGCGCCGATCACGTTGGACAGGATCGTGGCGCCGAAGGCGACCACCAGCGACACCCAGGAGCCCTCCAGGATGCGGGTGGCGATGTCCCGGCCGAACTTCGGGTCCACACCGAGCGGGTGATCCGCGCTCATGCCGCCGAAACTGCCCTTGGGCAGCGAGGTGTCCGGACTGATCAGGTCCTGGTTGAAGGCGTTGGGGTCGAGCCCGAAAGCGGCCTGGATGGGGCGCGAGAGGATCGCGACGAGGATCAGCAGGACGACGATGACGCCGCCCGCGACGGCGACCTTGTCCTTCTTGAACCGGGTCCAGGCGATCTGGCCCAGGGAACGACCCTCGATCTGCCCCTTACCGGCACCCTCCAGCACAGCCTCCGGCTGTGCCTCGGCTGCCGCCCCGGTGGTCTCGATCGGTGCGGTCACGGTGAGCGACCCCTCTCGCCGGTGGTGACCGGCCTGCGCTGCCGCGGATTGCGGCTTTGTCGACTTGCCATCGAGCATGAGGTCTCGACCTCATGTCTGAGTCGGGAGTCTTCAGCGTCTTTGCGATCACCCGCCAGAGCTGACGGCGAATGTATGCGCAACCGTGATGCAGTCCAGGGGATTCCGTTATCCGATCAGTGGGTAACGGGCATCGGACGTGGGTCAGTTGGGACAGAACGGCGAATCTACGCGGTTCGGGGCGATCGGGCGATGTCTACGCGCGAAGAAGTGTGTCGCCCGTGTGAAATCTGCGACCCGGACTCAGAACGCCCGCTGCGCCGACCGGTTGTCAGTAACCGCCGTGCACGGGCGGGTAGCCGTACCCGCCGGCCGGGGCCTGCGGCGGGACCGGTGCCTGAAGCTGCGGCTGCGGCGCGGGGGCGTGTGCCTCGCGGTCGTAGAACGGGCGCGCGTTGGCCCGCATCCACATCACCACCGGGTCGTAGCCGTCGGTCATCGCGACCGTCGAGACCGGCAGCCCCTCCGGGACCGCTCCGATGGACTGCTGCATCATCGCGCGCACCGAGTCGACCGCGGCCGGCGACGTCTCGTACACGTCCAGGCCGATGGCCAGATACGGCGCCCCGAGCGCGGGCTGGACCCAGGCGCGGCGCAGGGAGCGCAGCGCGGGGGTGCGGTGCGCGTTCTGCGCGAGCAGGGCGTAGAACTGCGGGATCTCGATGCCGGGCTCCGACAGGCGGAGCGGGCCGGCGGGCTGGCGGTCCAGGCCCGTGGCGATGCGGCGCAGATCCAGCCAGGGGATGCCGACACCGCCGCCCGGGGAGTGCGGATTGAGCCAGAGGCCGTAGTGGTCGGGGTAGAGGGTGCGCGCCACGTCCAGGCCGTCGACCACTTCGTACGAACGGTTCCAGCCGCTGGCCGACAACTCCTGGGCGGAGGTGACGCAGGGGGCGTAGTGGCAGCCGTCCACCTCCAGGTCCCCGTACTGGGCGTCCGGGGAGCCGGCCTGGCCGTGCCACAGGAGCATCCAGATCTGGCCGGAGGAGGGGGTGGCGAGGGCGCGGAGCAGGGCCTCGTAGGCGTCGTAGCGTCCCGGGGTGACCTGGCGCAGCATGTGCTCGACGCTGCCGCTGTGGCTCGCGCTCACCTGTTGTACCGGCCCTTCTACTCCGTGCCCCGCGTTTGGAGACAGCTTAAGCGCCCAGCGGCTCGGGGCCTCGGGTTCGTACGCGGGTGCGGGTCGTCCGTGGCCGGCCGCGCCCCACGGCGGGACCGCACACCGGATGCGGCCCCGCGCTCTTCCGGCGCGGTCAGTGGCCGTACTGGTAGAAGGGCCGGACGTTCGTCTTCAGCCAGTCGGAGACCGGGTCCTCGGCCACGTCCATGAGGATCAGGTTGACCGGCCACTTGACCGGGACTGTGCCGAGGGCCCGGCCGAGGGCGTCCAGCGGCAGGTTCCGGACGTCCCCCTCCCACTGGGAGAGCTCCACGCCCACGAACATCACCGGGTCGGCCGTCTCGATGACGGCCAGGCAGCGGCGGGCGGTGAGCACCACGCCGGTCCCCGCGAACTCGGCGGAGGCCGCGGCGAGGAAGTCGACCGGGTCGTCCTGCCAGTCGGGTTCGAAGAGGCGGACCCGGCCACCGGTGCCGGGCCCGTCGAGCGGGGTGCGGCCGGCGCGGCACAGCTCGGCCACGGCGTCGGGCGGCAGCGGGATGCCGACCACACCGCCCGGGTTCACCGCGATGCCCGCCTGTGGCGGCAGGCCGCGCGCGAACTCCACGGCGGGGGCGATGGTGTACGACATGTGGGAACCGGTCGCCTGGCGCAGCTGCTCCTCGGAGCTGAACACCGGGACATACACCTGGCCGTCGATCTCCATCGTCGGCAGGTCCAGCGGGCCGCTGTGCGGGCCCCCGCCGTTGGGCAGCGGTATCCACAGGAAGCTGCGCCCGAGGACCTCGATGATCCGGCCGCCCGCCGAGGGGATGCCGAGGGAGGCCGACAGCACCTCCTCCAGCTCGTTGCCGGGCCAACCGCCGTGCGGGTGGGGGTGCGCCTGTGCCGGGAAGTCCGCGGGAACGTCCGCCGGGAAGTCCATGTGCCTACCGCCTGCTGGGAACCACTGCTGGGAGCAAGAAGGCTAGCGGGTGGCTGTGACAGTGCCTCACCCCGCGAAGCCGACCCGGCCGAGGACGTCCGCCGCGTCCCGGTCCAGCAGCACCGCCGCGCCGCAGCCGGCGGGCAGCTCCCCCTTCTCCACCGCGCGCAGCAGCCGGCCGGTCGTACGGCGGTGGCGGCGGAAGGCGTAGCGGGAGACGCCCCGGCCGCGCTCGCGCTGGCCCGCCCGGGCGGTCTCGGGGCTGACGTCGAGGAGGAGCAGGTGCAGGGTGGCGCCGCGGCGCCGGGCCTCGCGGGCCAGCCAGGCGCGCACCCAGCGCTGGGTGCCGCAGTCGTGCACGACGACGCCCTCGCCGGTGCGCAGGGCCCTGCGCAGGGCGGCGTAGTGGGCGAGGCGGACCAGGGGGCGGTAGAGCGCGTAGGGGACGGAGCGGGGGACGCGGGCGTCCCAGCGGTCGCGGGTGTCCTGGGAGTCGACGCGATGGCCGGTGACCGCGCGGTGCATCAGGGTGGACTTGCCGCTGCCGGGCAGGCCGGTGATCACCACCAGGTCGCGGGGGCCGAAGAGCAGGGCGTGCGGGCTGCGGCCCGCGCGGTCGCGCAGGTCGCGGACGACCGGGGCGGGGCGGTCCGCGCGGCGCGCGCGGGCCGCGGAGGGCTGTCCCGGCACCGCGATGCCGGAGTCGGTGGCGTAGGCCGATGTCCTGTTCACCGTGATCGTCCTCCCCAGGGGGCTCGGTCATCCCCATGCCCGTTCTGTGTAAAGAGAAGGTAATGGGCAACGGTAGGCGGTTCGTGTGCGTTCTGCCACAGGCCGGTCACAAGGAGCGCGCTCTGGATGGGCGGGGAGCGGCGTGCAATGATGTGCCCGCCAACTGCATACCGGCCGCTTGAATCCGCGCGGGAGAGTTCCCAGCCCCGGGCTGGGACGCCGAAGGAGCAAGTCCCTCCCTTGAATCTCTCAGGCCCCGTTACCGCGCGGGCGAGGCACATCTGAAAAGCGGGCCGCTGTGTCAGTGGCTCCACCCACGGTGCAAGCCGTGATCGTCCCGGTGGCGGTCGCGGCGAACCTCTCAGGTTCCGATGACAGATGGGGAGGAACGTTCCTCGCCTGTCCGCTCGCCTTGGGAGACGACCGTCCGATGAGCAGCACTGAACTCCGCCACACCGCGCTCGATGCCGTGCACCGCGCGCTCGGTGCGACGATGACCGACTTCGCCGGCTGGGACATGCCCCTGCGCTACGGCTCCGAGCGCGACGAGCACCTCGCCGTGCGGACCAGGGCCGGTCTCTTCGACCTCTCCCACATGGGCGAGATCACCGTCACCGGCGACCAGGCCGCCGCGTTCCTGAACCACGCGCTGGTCGGCAACATCGCCTCCGTCGGCGTCGGCCGCGCCCGCTACACGATGATCTGCCGGGCCGACGGCGGCATCCTGGACGACCTGATCGTCTACCGGCTCGCCGAGACCGAGTACATGGTCGTGGCCAACGCCTCCAACGCCCAGGTCGTGCTGGACGCGCTGACCGAGCGCGCCGAGGGCTTCGACGCCGAGGTCCGCGACGACCGGGACGCCTACGCGCTGATCGCCGTGCAGGGCCCGGAGTCCCCCGGCATCCTGAAGTCCCTCACCGACGCCGACCTCGACGGCCTGAAGTACTACGCCGGCCTGCCGGGCACGGTCGCCGGCGTCCCGGCGCTGATCGCCCGCACGGGTTACACCGGCGAGGACGGCTTCGAGCTGTTCGTCGCGCCGGAGCACGCCGTCGAGCTGTGGCAGGCGCTGACCAAGGCCGGCGAGGGCGCGGGCCTGGTCCCGTGCGGGCTGTCCTGCCGGGACACGCTGCGCCTGGAGGCGGGCATGCCGCTGTACGGGCACGAGCTGACGACCTCCCTCACCCCCTTCGACGCCGGGCTCGGCCGGGTGGTCAAGTTCGAGAAGGAGGGCGACTTCGTCGGGCGTGAGGCGCTCGCCGAGGCCGCCGCCCGGGCCCAGGAGAACCCGCCGCGGGTCCTGGTCGGCCTGGTCGCCGAGGGCCGCCGGGTGCCGCGCGCCGGGTACGCCGTCGTCGCCGGCGGCGAGGTGATCGGCGAGGTCACCTCCGGCGCCCCCTCCCCCACCCTGGGCAAGCCGATCGCCATGGCCTACGTCGACGCGGCGTACGCGGCGCCGGGCACCGAGGGCGTCGGCGTGGACATCCGGGGCACCCACGAGCCGTACCAGGTCGTGGCGCTGCCGTTCTACAAGCGCCAGAAGTAGACACTGGGCGCGGTCGCGCCCGCCGGGGACCCCGGTCCCGTGGCCGGGGCGTGACGCTGCGCACATTCGCCCGCTCACCAGCGGTTTCCGCAGTCCCCCGTCATCAGCACCCTCGCGTGTACAGGAGAATTCAGGCCATGAGCAACCCCCAGCAGCTGCGCTACAGCAAGGAGCACGAGTGGCTGTCGGCCGCCGAGGACGGCGTCGCGACGGTCGGTATCACGGAGCACGCGGCCAACGCGCTCGGTGACGTCGTCTTCGTCCAGCTCCCCGAGGCCGGCTCCACGGTGTCCGCGGGCGAGACCTGCGGCGAGCTGGAGTCGACGAAGTCGGTGTCCGACCTGTACTCGCCGGTCACCGGTGAGGTCACCGAGGTCAACGAGGACGTCGTCAACGACCCGTCGCTGGTGAACTCCGCCCCCTTCGAGGGTGGCTGGCTGTTCAAGGTACGCGTCGCGGAGGAGCCGGCCGACCTGCTCTCCGCGGACGAGTACACCGCCTTTTCCGCCGGCTGAGGAGTCGTAGCCGTATGACTGTCCTGAACACGCCCCTGCACGAGCTGGACCCGGAGATCGCCGCCGCGGTCGACGCCGAGCTGCACCGCCAGCAGTCGACCCTGGAGATGATCGCCTCCGAGAACTTCGCGCCGCTCGCGGTGATGGAGGCGCAGGGCTCGGTCCTGACGAACAAGTACGCCGAGGGCTACCCGGGCCGCCGCTACTACGGCGGCTGCGAGCACGTCGACGTCGCCGAGCAGATCGCCATCGACCGGGTCAAGGAGCTGTTCGGCGCGGAGTACGCCAACGTGCAGCCCCACTCCGGCGCCTCCGCGAACCAGGCGGCCCTCTTCGCGCTGGCCCAGCCCGGGGACACCATCCTCGGCCTGGACCTGGCGCACGGCGGCCACCTGACCCACGGGATGCGGCTGAACTTCTCCGGCAAGCAGTTCGACGTGGTCGCCTACCACGTGGACGCCGAGACCGGCCTGGTCGACATGGCCGAGGTCGAGCGGCTCGCCAAGGAGCACCGCCCCAAGGTGATCATCGCGGGCTGGTCGGCGTACCCGCGGCAGCTGGACTTCGCCGGGTTCCGCCGGATCGCCGACGAGGCCGGCGCCTACCTGTGGGTCGACATGGCGCACTTCGCGGGCCTGGTCGCGGCCGGTCTGCACGAGAACCCGGTGCCGTACGCCGACGTGGTCACCTCCACCACCCACAAGACGCTGGGCGGCCCCCGCGGCGGCATCATCCTCGCCAGGAAGGACTTCGCGAAGAAGCTGAACTCGTCCGTCTTCCCGGGCTTCCAGGGCGGTCCCCTGGAGCACGTGATCGCGGCCAAGGCGGTGTCCTTCAAGGTCGCGGCCTCGGAGGACTTCAAGGAGCGCCAGCGTCGTACGGTGGAGGGTGCCCGCATCCTCGCCGAGCGCCTGACGGCCCCGGACGCCCGCGAGGCCGGCGTGAACGTGCTGTCCGGCGGCACGGACGTGCACCTGATCCTGGTGGACCTGCGCGCGTCCGAGCTGGACGGGCAGCAGGCCGAGGACCGGCTCCACGAGGTCGGCATCACGGTCAACCGCAACGCCGTCCCGAACGACCCGCGGCCCCCGATGGTCACCTCGGGTCTGCGGATCGGCACGCCGGCCCTGGCGACCCGCGGCTTCACGGCCGAGGACTTCGCCGAGGTCGCGGACGTGATCGCGCAGGCGCTGAAGCCGTCCTACGACGCCGAGGCCCTGAAGGCGCGCGTGAAGGCGCTCGCCGGCAAGCACCCGCTGTACCCGGGCCTGAACAAGTAAGTCCCCGGTGGGGCACCCGCCGAGGGTGCCCCGCCACCCCCCTGCTGTCTTGAGGAGTGACCGTGGCCATCTCGGTCTTCGACCTGTTCTCGATCGGCATCGGTCCGTCCAGCTCCCACACGGTCGGCCCGATGCGCGCGGCGCGGATGTTCGCCCGCCGCCTGCGCAACGAAGGCCTCCTGGAGCAGGCCGCCGCCGTCCGCACGGAGCTGTACGGCTCCCTGGGCGCGACCGGGCACGGCCACGGCACCCCCAAGGCCGTCCTGCTCGGCCTGACCGGCGACTCACCGCGCACGGTGAACGTGGAGACGGCCGACGCGCGCGTGGAAGCGATCAAGCAGCAGGGACGGATCCGGCTCCTGGACGAGCACGAGATCGCCTTCGACTTCGACCGGGACCTGGTGCTGCACCGCCGCAAGGCGCTGCCGTACCACGCCAACGGCATGACGCTGTGGGCCTACGACGCCGACGGCGAGGAGCTGCTCACCAAGACGTACTACTCGGTGGGCGGCGGCTTCGTCGTCGACGAGGACGCGGTGGGCGCGGACCGGATCAAGCTGGACGACACGGTCCTGAAGTACCCGTTCCGCACGGGCGACGAGCTGCTGCGCCTGACGAAGGAGACGGGCCTGTCGATCTCCTCGCTGATGCTGGAGAACGAGCGGGCCTGGCGCACGGAGGAGGAGATCCGCGCGGGCCTGCTGGAGATCTGGCGGGTGATGCGCGAGTGCGTGCAGCGGGGCATGTCCCGCGAGGGCATCCTGCCGGGCGGTCTGAAGGTACGCCGCCGCGCGGCCGTCTCGGCCCGCCAGCTGCGCGCCGAGGGCGACCCGCTGGCGCACGCCATGGAGTGGATCACGCTCTACGCGATGGCGGTGAACGAGGAGAACGCGGCGGGCGGCCGTGTGGTGACCGCGCCCACGAACGGCGCGGCCGGCATCATCCCGGCGGTCCTGCACTACTACATCAACTTCGTGCCCGGCGCGGACGAGGACGGCGTGGTCCGCTTCCTGCTGGCCGCGGGCGCGATCGGCATGCTCTTCAAGGAGAACGCCTCCATCTCCGGCGCCGAGGTCGGCTGCCAGGGCGAGGTGGGCTCCGCCTGCTCCATGGCGGCGGGCGCCCTCGCCGAGGTGCTCGGCGGCTCCCCCGAGCAGGTGGAGAACGCGGCCGAGATCGGCATGGAGCACAACCTCGGCCTGACCTGCGACCCGGTCGGCGGTCTGGTCCAGATCCCGTGCATCGAGCGCAACGGCATGGCCGCGGTGAAGGCGGTCACGGCCGCGAAGATGGCGATGCGCGGCGACGGCTCCCACAAGGTGTCCCTGGACAAGGTCATCAAGACGATGAAGGACACCGGCGCGGACATGAGCGTGAAGTACAAGGAGACGGCGCGGGGCGGGCTGGCCGTGAACATCATCGAGTGCTGACCCGGCCTCCCGGCCCCGGGCGTACGGTGTCCGGGCGTGCCCCGGCGGCCTGCCCACCGCGGGGGCCCGACGACGCCGTACGACCACCCCGGCACCGGCCGACGAAGCCGCCTCCCACCAGGCGGTGAAGCCCCTCGCCCCATGACGGACACCCGTCCGTCCCCGCCGCCCCGCCCGTCGACCGGGGCGGCACCGTCATGCCCGGCGGCGCCCACGCAACCGGCCGGCCACGCCCCACGACCACCCCGGCACCCGGCCGACAAAGCCGCCCCCCACCAAGCGGTGAAGCCCCTCGCCCCATGACGGACACCCGTCCGGCCCCGCCGCCGCGCCCATCGGCCGGGGCGGCGCCGTCACGCCCGGCCGGAGCCGGCCTGCCCGGCGGAGGGGGGCCGTGCGAGCGGCCCGGTGCCCGGGCGGCGGTGTCGCGGCTCTCCTGATGTTCTCTCAAGGGCTACCGCACAGTAACCGCTTGGCCCTACGCTGCCGCCAACTCAACGGCAGCGAAAGGGAGTTCGGTGATACGCGGGATGAGACGGCTGGCGGCGCTCGTGGGGGCCGCCGCTTCGTTGGTGGTGGTGCCGGGCAACGCGCACGCGGCGTCGCCGAAGTTCTCCGAGACGACGGCCATCGGCACGCACAACGCGTACGACAAGGCCAAGTACACCTACTTCGCCCAGGCGCTGGACTCGGGCGCCTCGCTGCTGGAACTGGACGTCTACGTCGACAGCATCAGCCACCGCTGGCGGGTCAGCCACAGCAACCCGCTGGGCAACGACAACAACTGCGAGGCGGCGAAGACCCCGGGCGAGCTGTACAGCAAGAGCCGCAACCAGGACCTCGGCAGCTGCCTGGACAACATGGCCGCCTGGAACCAGCTCCACCCCGACCATCCGCCGATCGTCGTCAAGGTCGAGATGAAGGTCGGCTTCAACGACAAGGCGGGCCTCGGACCGGACGAGTTCGACACGCTCGTCGCGCAGAAGCTGGGCAGCAGCGTCTACAAGCCGGCCGACCTGCTCGGCGGCACGTACGGCACGCTGGACGCGGCGGCGAAGGCGGACGCCTGGCCCGCCCGGGACGCCCTCAAGGGCAAGTTCGTCTTCGACCTGATCCCGGGCACGGTGGAGCAGTCCAACCCGTTCGACAGCTACTGGACGGACGAGGAGTACGGCGACCACCTGCGCGATCTGAAGGCGGGCGGGAACATCTCGGCGGCCCAGGCCTTCCCGGTCGTCCTCGGCGCGGCGAACGGCGACCCGCGCACCAGCCGCTACGACGCCTCGATCCGCCCCTGGTTCGTGTTCTTCGACGGTGACGCGGCGACGTACGTCGACAACGGCTACGACACGTCGTTCTACTCCGCGAACCACTACATCCTCATCACCACCGACGCCCACAACGTGTCGCCGGCCATCTCCTCCACCAGTCCGACGGACGCCGAAGTCGCCGCGCGCCTGGCCCTGCTGGCCAAGAACCACGCCAGTCTGATCACCTCGGACTGGTCGGCGAAGTCCGCCTCCGTCCTGAGTTCCGTGACCACCCGGAGCTGAGGTTCCACACCGGCGCCCACGGGGGACAACCTTCACATGCTGCATGGCATCGACGTGAGCGCCTACCAGTCCTCCTCCTACGCGACGAGCGGTCTCTCCTTCGTCTTCATCAAGGCGACGGAGGGCCGTTCGTACGTCAATCCCAGACTCGCGGCCCAGGCCGGGCACGGCCGTGACGCGGGTCTGGTCGTCGGCTTCTACCACTTCCTGTGGCCCGGCAACCTCACCGCCCAGGCCGAGTACTTCCTCAGCCACGCCCCGGACCGCCGCGGTGATCTCCTGGCCGTCGACTGGGAGACCACCGGCGACGGCACCCACGCGAGCAACGCGGAGAAGGACCGCTTCATCCGCAAGCTGAAGGAACTGAGGCCGGACAACCGGGTGGTGCTCTACTGCAACCGCCACTTCTGGCTGAACGTCGACACCACCTCCTACGCCGGGGACGGGCTGTGGATCGCCGACTACGTCACCGCGGGAAGTCCCCGGATCAAGGCCAAGTGGCGGTTCCACCAGTACACCAGCGATCCCCACGACAAGGACGTCGCGGACTTCGCGAGCAAGGCGGCGCTGAAGGAATGGGCCACGAGCGCGTGACGGGTTCGTGGCCCCTTCCGCCCCGCCGGGGTCAGCCCCGGAAGTCCGCCGGACGCTCCGGGGACGCCTCCGCGAGGGCCTTGCGCACCGCTTCCGCGCCGGCGCGCAGGCCGTAGACGGGGGTGCCGGGCTGCTGGCGCCAGGAGTCGGCGATGGTGCCTGCGTCGACGGTGTCGAAGCCGAGTTCGTCGATCAGGCCGCGGACGGTCCGCTTGGCCGCCTCGTCGTCGCCGGCGACCGGGAGGGCCATGCGCTCGGGGTCGCCCGCGGGGCGCGGCCGGTCCAGGATGTCCTGGGCGTAGGTGCCGTTGAACGCCTTGACCACCGGGTGGCCCAGGTGCTGCTCGGTCCAGCGGCTCTCGGTGATGCCCTCGTCCTCGATGGCCGCGATCCGGCCGTCCCGCTGCTGCGGGTAGTAGTTGCCGGTGTCGATCACCGCGACGCCCTCGGCCGCGCCGTCCAGCAGGCCGGCGGGCAGGTCCGGGACCGCCTTCAGCGGCACCGTGACGACCACGACCTGGGCGCCCTTGGCGGCCTCCTCGGCCCGGACGGGGGTCGCGCCGGTCTCCTCCGCCAGGTCACGGAGCGTCTCGGGGCCCCGGGAGTTGGCGACGGAGACGTCATGGCCGAGGGCGGTGAGCCGCCGGGTGAGGTTGCCGCCGATGTTCCCCGCGCCGATGATGCCGATCTTCATGGCTGACCCTCCGGATGGTCTATGCGCATGCATGGAATGTCCTCGGGTCAACCTCACCGGATCCCGGCCTATTCCGCGCCGCGCGCCGAACGGGTGACGGCTGCCCGGCCGGTGCCGGACGCGCTCAGATCCGTACCACGATCTTTCCGGTGTGCTCGTTGGACTCCATCAGCCGGTGGGCGTCCGCGATCCGGTCCAGACCGTCGAAGACCTCGGCGATCACCGGGCGCAGTGTGCCGTCACCGAGGCCGGCGCCGAGGTAGTGGGCGGCGCGGTGCCGGCCCTCCGGATTCCCGGTGATCACGAAGTTCGCGTATCCGTGGACGGTGAGCGGCCACTGCCTGGGCAGCAGGATGGGCTGTTCGTCGAGCCAGCCGTAGCTGACCAGAGTGCCGTCGGGGACGACCGCGTCGCCGAGCGCGGCGAAGCCGGGGCCGCCGACCGCGTCCAGGACGATGTCCACGCCCCGTCCGCCGGTCACCCTGCGGGCCTCCTTCACCACGTCCTCGTCCTCGCTGACGATCACGTGCTCGGCGCCCAGGTCGAGCAGCTGCCGCCGTTTGGCCCCGGTGCGGGTGGTGACGACGGGGACGGCGCCGGCGCGCCGGACGACCTGGATCGCGGCGGTGCCGACCCCGCTGGAGGCACCGGTGATCAGCACCCGCTGCCCCGGGACCAGCCCGGCCCGCTCGACCAGGGCGCCGTAGGCCGTCGTGTAGGTCAGCCAGACGGCGGCGCCGGTGACCGCGTCGACGCCGTCGGGACGTGGGACGAGGGCGTCGGCGGGCAGCAGGACCCGTTCGGCGTGCACACCGTGGGCGCTGAGCTCGAAGTTGGCGGCGGCCAGCACCTTGTCGCCCGGCGCGAACCCGGTGACGCCCTCGCCCACGGCCTCGACCTCGCCGGCCGCCTCGTAGCCGTTGCGGGAGGCCGGCAGGGTCGGCTGGTAGTAGTAGCCGCCCGCGCGGAAGAGGGCCTCGGCGCGGTTGAGGCCCAGCGCCTCCACCGTGACCAGGACCTCGCCCGGGCCGGGCGCGGGCAGCTCGACCTCTTCGACGCCGAGGACGTCGGGGCCGCCGAGTTCGTGGAAGAGCACTGTACGTGCGGTGGTTGTCATGCCGTCGACGCTAAGTCCCGTGCCGTGGACGATCCATGTCCTTCCCTCTCGGTTTCCTGTCCGGTCGTCTCCCTTTGCCGTACGCCCGTTAGAGTCGCCGTACGCCCGTTAGAGTCGCCGCATGGACGTGCTCAGCGACGTGGTCGCCGCCATGCGCACGGGCCGGCCGCACTCCGCGCGCCGGTACCAGTACGCCCCCTGGGGCCAGCGGTGGGCCGGCTCCGACGAGGCCGGGTTCCACGTGGTGCTGCGCGGCTCGGCCTGGCTGGTCCCGCACGACGGGGAGCCGGTGGCGCTGGCACCGGGGGATGTCGTCTTCCTGGCGCACGGGCAGGGGCACGCGCTGGTCAGCGGGCTGGACGTGACGCCGCGGGAGATGCGGCGGCTGCCGGACGGCACCTGGGGCGGACCGCCCGACGCACCGCGCGAGGGCTGCCCGGACACCGTCACGCTGTGCGGGACCTACCGGCTCGACCGGGACCGGGCGCACCGGCTGCTGGCCGAGCTGCCCGAGGTGGTGCACCTGCCGGCCCGGGTGGGCGGCAACCGTTCGCTGCGGGCGGCGGTGGAACTGCTCGGGATGGAGCTGGAGGAGGGGCGGCCTGGCACCGACGCAATCGTCACCTCGCTGCTGGACACCCTGCTGCTGTACATCCTGCGGGCCTGGTGGGAGAGCGAGCGGGCGGCGGGCCGGGACCGGGGCTGGTCGGCGGCGCTGGCCGACCCGGCGGTCGCGGCGGCACTCCGCGCGATCCACGGCGAGCCGGACCGGCCCTGGACGGTCGCGGAACTGGGCGCCGCCGGCGGCCTGTCCCGCGCGGCCTTCGCGCGCCGGTTCACGGCTCTGGTGGGCGAGCCGCCGCTGACGTACCTGACCTGGTGGCGGATGACGACGGCGGCCCGGCTGCTGCGCCACGACGGCCTGTCCCTGCGCGAGGTGGCCCGGCGGACCGGCTACACCTCGGAGTTCGCCTTCGCCAAGGCGTTCAAACGGGAGCACGGGGTGGCGCCGGGCCGGTACCGCGGCGCGGTGTCCTGAACCGTCCGGGCCGCGTCCCGCGTGCCCCGTGATCCCCGCTCGCGCAGCGGCTCCGGCGTCCGGTCCGGCTCCGTCGGCAGGACGGTCGCCACGCGGTCGGCGTCCGCCGCGGCGAGGGCGTCCGCCGCGGCGAGGGCGTCGGCCATCGCGGCGTGGGTGTCGTCGCCGGTGCCGGGGTCCTCCCGATGCATCCGCACAACGACCCGGCACCGGGGTCGCCTGCGCCGAACTCGCCGTGCCGGCCGGTGCCCTGGGGGTCCCCCGGCCGAGGTCCGGGGGCGGGCCGCCTGTTCGGCGACGGTGAGCGCACCGGTAACGTCGACCTGGTGACCCTCGCCCTCAGCCTCCGCGCCCAAGGGGCCGACCCCATGGTCGGCCCTGGTGACATCGACGCCGTACGGGAGCCGGTGGAGCACCGCAACCGCCTTCCCGCGCACCCACGGCACCCCTACGCGGCCGTGCGCGCCCGCCGCGCCCGGGAGGCCGGGAACCGCGTCGGCGGCCACGGGGGCACGGGCGCCGGCCCGCTGACCGCCTTCGCCGAGGACGGGACGGCGGCCTTCGCGGAGTGCCGGGCCGGCGGCGTCACGGCCTGGGGCACGGGCACGGGCCCGTCGGCCGCCTTGTGCGCGGTGCCGTCCGCGGTGAACCGGGCGGCGCGATGACGGAGGCGACGACGGAGGTGCTGCGGGCCGAGGACGTGCACGTCGTCCGGGACGGGCGGCCCATCCTCCAGGAGGTCTCGCTGACCGTCCGGGCCGGTGAGCACTGGGCGCTGCTCGGCGCCAACGGCGCGGGCAAGTCCACGCTGCTCGGGCTGCTCGGGGCGGTGGTCCATCCGACCCGGGGCGCGGTGGAGGTGCTCGGGCACCGGCTGGGCCGGGTGGACCTGCGCGAGTTGCGGACCCTGGTCGGGCACGTCGACCCGCGCCATCCGCTGACCTCGCCGCTGCGGGTGCGGGACGTGGTGCTCACGGGGGCGACGAACTCGGTCGAGCCGGTCCCCCGGTGGCGGCCCACCCCGGAGCAGACGGAGCGGGCCGAGGCGCTGCTGGCCACGCTGGGACTGGGGGCGCTGCGGGACGCCCGGTGGCCGACGCTCTCGCAGGGGCAGCGCGGCCGGACGCTGATCGCGCGGGCGCTGATGCCCGAGCCGCGGCTGCTGCTCCTGGACGAGCCGGCGACCGGCCTGGACCTGCCCGGCCGGGAACAGCTGATCGATGCGCTGGAGGAGCTGCGGGCGGCTCATCCGGCGCTGGCGACGGTGCTGGTGACCCACCATCTGGAAGAACTGCCGGCGGGCACCACGCACGCCGTGCTGCTGCGCGACGGACGGGTGCTGGCATCGGGGCCGGTCGCGTCGGTGCTCACCGGTGACCAGGTCGGCAAGTGCTTCGACCTGCCGTTGGCGCTGGAGCGGCACGAGGGGCGCTGGAGCGTGCGGATCCGGCGCGGGGCGCGCCGTCATGAGGGCGCTACGGCGTGACGAAGGGGGTGCCCGGGCCGCTCGGCGCGGGCACCCCCTGTCGCCGGCGGGTCACTTGCTCAGGTAGGCCCAGAACTCGTCGAACGACAGCACCTTGTCGCCGTTGAGGTCGCGGGTCTTGATGACGGCCTCCGCGACCGTCTCGGTGACGTTCCAGTCACCCTGCTGCGCGAGGGCGGACTTGAACTCCGCTGCGGTGATGAATCCGTCACCGTCCGCGTCGATCCGCTGGAACTGCTTGCGTGCTTCCTCGATGTCCGCCACCGATCCGCCCCTTTTGTTCGTGTTTCTGATGCCGTGCTGGCGTACTGACGCTGGTCAGGTTAACGGCCCGCACGAGAGCGGAGTGCGGCGACCACCCAGGCGAAGTCCTCGGCGTGCGGTGGCGCGGGCTGCCGGTTCACCACGGCGACCAGTTCCCGGTAGCGGGCCACGCGCTCGTCGAAGCCGGCCGTCATGCGCTCCAGTACCTCGCCCCGGTCCGCGTCGCCGAACAGTTCGCCCAGCACCTCCTCCGCGCCGGGCCCGGCGGGGTCGACGCCGCGCTCGCGGACCGGCGCCACCAGCTCCACGAGCCGCCTGGCGAACCACAGGGACCGCCCGCGCGGCTCGCCGGGCCGCCGGTCGGCCGCGTTGAACTCGACGGCCCGGCGCATCTGCGCCCGGAACGCCGGGTCCTGGAGCATCTCGGCCAGCTCCACCCAGGCGTCCACCTCCTCGGGCGTGGGGTCCTCCGCCAGGTGGACGGCGGTGCGCCGTATCCGTTCCCGGACGTCCGGGTCCACGGTGTCGAGCCCGCGCAGCGTCTCCGCCACGAACTCCTCCATGATCCGCTGCCGTTCGGCGGCGGACAGCCGGGCCAGCTTGTTCACGAGTGTCATCTCCTCTGCGGTCGCTCCGCGTCGCGCCACGGCGGCCAGCACCGCGCGGGTCACCCTCAGCGACCGGATCTGCGCGTCCAGCGCCGCCACGTGCGTGGCCGCGACCTGGGCCACGGTCCGCTCGCCGGCCAGCACCGCGCGCACGTCCGCCAGGCCGAGGCCCAGCTCGCGCAGGGTGCGGATCAGCTCCAGGCGGGCGGCGCCCTCGGCGTCGTAGAGCCGGTAGCCGCCGGTGGACCGGGTCACCGGGGTGAGCACGCCCGCGTCGGACCAGTAGCGGATGGTGCGCACGCTCAGTCCGGTGGCGCGGGCCAGCTCGCCGATGGTGAGAAGTCCGGTGCCGTCCTCGATCATGTCTGCGAGTCTGGGCCTTCCAGTGGGTGGAGACTCAAGGAGCGGGCCTTGGAGACCTTGCGGGACATTCTCGACGCGGCGGCGGCCGGTGTCTTCCCGCCGGCGGACGGCGGCACGACGGTCGTGGCGCAGCCCTCGCCGCGGGACGCCGGGGTGCTGTCCTTCACCGCGCACTCGGTGGTCGTCACCGACGAGGACCCGGAGTGGGTGCACGAGACGCTGCGCGGCCTGGACTGCGATCCCCTGGCGGCCACGATGAACCCGCGCTTCCTGACCGCCCTCCTGGACCGGACCGGACGCCGGGCCGAGACCGTCGACGCGGTGCTGGTGGGCGACCCGCTGCCGGGTGGACCCCCGCTCGCGCTGACGGAGATCGAGGACGCCGGGCACCCCCGGATCCGGTACGCCCGGGAGCGCCGGGACGAGGTGCGGGCCTGGGTGGCCGACGGAGGGGTGCTGGTCATGGGGCGCGGGCTCGCCGGGCGGCTGGAGGTGTCGGTCGAGGTGGCCGAGGACGCCCGGCACCGGGGGCTCGGACGGCTGCTGGTGACCGCCGCCCGGCAGCTGGCCGCGGAGCCGCTGTGGGCCCAGGTGGCGCCGGGGAACGCCCGCAGCCTGCGGGCGTTCCAGGCCGCCGGGTACCGTCCGGTGGGCGCGGAACTGCTGCTTCAGCGGAAGATGCCGGTGTGTCCCAGTGAGTAGCGGCCCGGCTGGGGGTAGACGGCGAGGCCGTGCGGGCCGCTGCCGACCTTGATGCGGGCCAGCTGGGCGCCGGTGCGGGTGTCGATGGCGTACACCTCGGCGTTGTAGCGGCCGGAGAGCCACAGGACCTTGCCGTCGGCGGAGACCCCGCCCATGTCGGGGCTGCCGCCGCCGGGCAGGTGCCACTTCTTGGTGAGCCGGTTCCGGGTGAAGTCGAAGATCGAGATGGTGCCCTCCCCCCGGTTGGAGATGTACATCTCGCGGGAGTCGCGGCTGACGTAGAGGCCGTGGGCACCCTTGCCGGTGGCGAGGAACCGGGGCCGGGTGAACTTGTCGCCGTCCAGGATCCACAGGCCGCCCGCCATCATGTCCGCGATGTAGAACAGCTTGCCGTCCGGGGAGATCTTGACGTCCTGCGGCATGGCGCCGTGCAACGGCAGCTTCTCCTGGGCGACCACCTTCATCCGCGCCGTGTCGACCTTCAGGATCTCACCGCTGAACTCGCAGGAGACGATGAAGTAGCGGCCGTCCACGGAGAAGTCGGCGTGGTTGACGCCGTAGCAGCTGACCGGGAGGGCCTTGACGACCTTCATGGTGTGCGCGTCGCGGAAGACCAGCTGGCGGTCCATGGAGGCCATGACGACGGCGTACTTGCCGTCGGGCGTGAAGTACAGGTTGTACGGGTCGTGCACGGAGACCGGCTCGCCGGCCCGGCCGGTCCGCGGGTCGATCGGGGTGAGGCTGTTGCCGAGGTCGTTGTTGACCCAGAGGGTCTTCAGGTCCCAGGACGGCACGACGTGCTGGGGCTGGCGGCCGACCCGGATGGTCTCGACGATCCGGTAGGTGGCGGGGTCGATGACGGTGACGGTGTCGGAGTTGGTGTTGGGGACGTACACCCGGGAGGGGAAGCCCTTGACCACGGGCGAGAGCCGGTTCGGCCGGTCGGCGGCGTAGAGGTCGGCCGGGTCGTCCACCGGTGGCATTCCCGGCAACACGTCGACCAGCGGCTTCTTCACCTTCGGCTGGACCGGCGCCATGCTGCCGACGGGCTCGTCCGCGTGGTCGCGGGACCCGCCGCCGCACGCGGAGAGCAGCGTCAGGGCGGTGACGGCGGCACCGGCGGCCAGCAGGCGGGCGGCTTTCGTGGTTCGCATCAGCTCAGCAGCTCCGTGGTGGTGACCGCGCGCAGTCCGCGGCGGCCGAGTTCGGTCAGGACGTCGGGGAGGGCGGCGACGGTGTCGGGGTATCCGAAGTGCAGGCTCACCACCGATCCGTTGCGCGCGCCGGCGAGGACCTCGCGGGTGACGGCGGCGGCGCCGGGGCGGGTGTAGTCGAGCGAGTCGACGTCGTACGACAGCACGTGCGGGTAGCCGGCGGCGCGGGCCAGCCGGGCGACGAGCGGGGAGGCGGCCGGGGCGCGGGAGGGGCGGAACCAGGTGCCGATGGAGCCGGTGAGCCGCTTGAGCCGCGCGGCGCAGTCGGTGATCTCCCGGCGGGCCTGTGCCTCGGGCAGGGTGTTGACGGCGATGTGCCGCTGGGTGTGGTTGCCGAGGTCGTGGCCGCCGTCGAGGATGCGGCGGGCGAGGTCCGGGTGCTGGTCCAGCCAGGTGCCGACAGCGAGCACGGTGAGCCGCGCGCCGCGCTGTTCGGCGGTGTCGAGCAGTGCGCGGGCGAGGGCGGGGTCTCCCTGGCCGTGGAAGGTGAGGGCGACCTGGGGGCGGGTGCGGGGGCCGTGGGTGATCTGGGCGGGCCGGCCGGGGTAGGCGCGGGGTTCCGGCGGGGGTGCCGACGGGGAGCGCACGGGTGCGGCGGGGACGGGGGGCCGGACGGCGTGTCCGGTGCCGCATCCGGCGGCGAGCGCACCGCCGGCGACGATTCCGGCGCCGGTGCGCAGCACATCACGGCGGTGGGTGGGGGTCACCTGCACCATTTAAGGGGCGATCGGTAAGAAACAGGGCGATTGGCGCCGCGGATGGAGCAACCGGACGCCCCGCCGGGCTCAGCGGTCGGCGACCCGCATCTCGAACCACGTCGTCTTGCCCCGCGGCAGCAGGTCCACGCCCCAGCGGTCGGCCAGTTTGTCGACGAGGAACAGTCCGCGTCCGCTGACGTCCAGTTCCTGGACCGGCATCAGGCAGGGCAGCCCGCGCGAGGGGTCACGGACCTCGACCCGGATCCAGCCGGTGCGGCGGCGCATCCGCAGGCCGAAGACGCGGGCGCCGGTGTGCCGTACGGCGTTGCCGACGAGTTCCGACACGAGCAGGACGGTGTCCTCGGCCAGTTTGGGGGTGAGCCGCCAGGTGCGCAGGACGACGACCTGGGCGAGCCGGCGGGCGGTGGCCGCGGACTCCGGGCGGGACGGCAGCGGGACCTCCGCCTCCGTCGGGTTCCCGAACAGTTCGAGCGCCTTGAGCCCCTGTTCGTCCTCGACCGCGGGTGACCAGCGCGCCGCGGCCGCACGGCTGTCTCCCCGCGGCTGTTCGATGCCCTCCAGCCCCGCCATGCCCCCATGATGGCCGTCCGGAGCCGTCTTGGGGGCCGTTCCGGAGGAATACGCCCCCCGCACGCCCCCGTCCCGCACCCGCCGATCGGCATATGCCGCTGGCATGTCGATGTCCGGCGCAGCCCGGTTGACCTGCGGCGACGGCTCACTTCCAGGCAATCGTCCGACCCCCTCGACGAGGCAGGCTCAAGGTTGCGCCAAGGCTCCCATGAACCGCCCCATCGGGGGACCAGAATGAGACGACGCGTCAATTGCAAGACCCCGCACGAAAGTCTTCGGGGCGTTCACACGGTTGACGGTCAGACGAACTTGGCCTTGCCCGGACCCTCCTCCACGAAGCTGCGCATGCCGCGCTCGCGGTCCTCGGTCGCGAACAGACCGGCGAACCAGTTCCGTTCGACGGCGAGCCCGGTGTCGATGTCGGCCTCCAGACCGGTGTCGACGGACTCCTTGGCCGCGCGCAGCGCGATGGCCGGGCCCCGGGCGAGCCGCGCGGCCCAGGCGTGCGCCTGCTCGTACACCTCGGCGGCCGGCACGACACGGTCCACCAGGCCGAGGGCGAGGGCCTCGTCGGCCTTGACCTGACGGCCCGTGAAGATGAGGTCCTTGGCCCTGGAGGGGCCGATCAGCCGGGGCAGCCGCTGGGTGCCGCCGGCGCCCGGGATCAGGCCGAGCAGGATCTCGGGCTGGCCGAGCTTGGCGTTGTCGGCGGCGATGCGGTAGTCGGCGCACAGGGCCAGCTCGCAGCCGCCGCCGAGGGCGTAGCCGGTGATGGCCGCGACGACGGGCTTGGGGATGCGGGCGACGGCGGTGAAGGAGTCCTGGAGGGCTCGGGAGCGCCGGACCATCGCCGCGTGGTCCATGATCTGCATCTCCTTGATGTCCGCGCCCGCCGCGAACACCCGCTCGCCGCCGTAGATCACCACGGCGCGCACGTCGTCGCGGTCCGTGGCCTCCTCGGCGAGCTCCTTCAGCCGGTCCTGGGTGGCGATGTCCAGCGCGTTCATCGGCGGCCGGTCGAGCCGCAGGGTGCCGACGCCTTCGGCGACTTCGAGAGTGACGGTCATGGGGGTCAGGTTAACGGCCACTAACGACAACGGGCCCGGTGCCGTAGGTCACAGCACCGGGCCCTCACGTCGGACGAGGCTCACTTCTTCCAGTCGGCCCACGACATGTTCCAGCCGTTGAGGCCGTTGTCGGGGGCCACCGTGGCGTCGTGGGAGTTCTTGACGACGACCACGTCACCGATCAGCGAGTGGTTGAAGAACCAGGCCGCCGGGACGGACCTGTCGTAGCCGCCGCGCACGTCGCGCAGGCCGACGCAGCCGTGGCTGGCGTTGTAGTTGCCGAAGGCGTCGCCGCCCCAGTAGTTGCCGTGGATGAAGGTGCCGGAGTTGGTGAGGCGGATGGCGTGCGGGACGTCCTTGATGTCGTACTCGCCGCCGTAGCCGACGGTCTCGCCGTTCATCCGGGTGACGGTGAGCTTCTCGCTCATGACCATCTGGCCGTTCCAGGTGTCGTAGCCGGGCTTGCCGGTGGTGACCGGGATGGTCTTCACGACCTTGCCGTCCTGGGTGATCTTCATCGTGTGCTTCTTGGCGTCCACGACGGAGACCTGGTTGCGGCCGATGGTGAACTTCACGGTCTTGCGCTGCTTGCCGTAGACGCCGTCGCGGCCCTCGACGCCGTCCAGGTCGAGGTCGACGGTGACCTTGGTGCCTTCCTTCCAGTACTTCTCGGGGCGGAAGTCCAGGCGGTCGTTGCCGAACCAGTGGCCCTCGACGTCGACGGCCGGCTCGGTCTTGATGCGGATGGCCTTCTCGACCGCTTCCGGGCTGGTGATGCCCCGGGTGAAGCGTATGGAGAACGGCATCCCGACGCCGACGGTGGAACCGTCCTCGGGGGTGAAGTAGCCGACGAAGGTGTTCTTCGGGGTCAGCGTGGTGAAGGTGGAGTCCTCCGCGGCCTCGCGGCCCGCGGAGTCCTTGGCGACCGCGTGCACCGTGTACTTGGTGCCGGCGGCCAGATGGGTCGACGGCGTCCAGGAGGCGCCGCCGCCGGATATCGCGCCCTCGACCTTCTCGCCCTTGGCGTCCTTCACGGTGACCTCGGTCAGCTTGCCCCGGGCGACGCCGACCTTGAGCGCCCCGCTGGTGTCGACGCCGGTGGCGCCGGACGCGGGCGCGATGCTGACCGCGGCCGTGGACTGCCCGCCCTCGCGGCCGCCGGCGTCCTTGCCCTTGCCGTCCCCGGAACCGGAGCCCGAGTCGTCGCCCCCGCCGCAGGCGGCGAGCGACAGCGCCAGGGCGCCGGCTATGACCGCCAGTGCCCCACGGCCTCGTCGCCCCCGAGCCGACGCCCCCGCCACAGGCCGCGTGTTCACGTTGTTCTCCCCTCCAGCGGCCCTGATCAGGCCCGCTCCCCACCACGTTGTGCGCGCATATTAACTGCCAGGATTTGAGCGGGGTGTCAGGCGAATGTCACCGTTCCGTCGCAACTTCCGCCCGGCACCCGCGCCGCGCGCCGCGCCCCCTCACCTGGTTACTTCACCGCGCTGCCCGCCTTCCATTCCTTCCAGCCCATGTTCCAGCCGCCGAGGCCGTTGTCGGGGGCGACGGTCTTGTCCTTGCTGTTGACCACCTCGATGACGTCGCCGACGAGGCTGCGGTCGAAGAACCAGCCCGCCGGGGTGTCCGAACCGCCGCCCTTGACGTCCATGAGGCCGACGCAGCCGTGGCTGACGTTGACCTGTCCGGGGGCGTCCGGCGCCCAGTAGTTGCCGTGCAGGAAGGTGCCGGAGTCGGTGAGCTTCATGGCGTGCGGGACGTCGGGGATGTCGTACTCGGCGCCCAGGCCGACCGTCTGGCTGTTCATGCGGGTGACCTCCAGCATGTCCATCACCACCATCTTCCCGTTGTACGTGGGGTGCTTGGGTGCGCCCGCGGTGATGGGGACGGTGGCGAGGAGGTGTCCGTCGCGCCGGACGTCCATGGTGTGCCGGGCCGCGTCGACCACGGAGACCTGGCTGCGGCCGACGGTGAAGGTGAACGTCTTGTCCTGCAGGCCGTAGATCCCGCGGGCGCCCTCGACGTCCCGCAGGTTCAGGTCGACGGTCACCTCGGTGCCGGGCTTCCAGTAGCGCTCGGGACGGAAGTCCAGGCGGCCCTTGCCGAACCAGTGCGGGCGGATCTCCACCGGGGGCCGCGCGCTCACCCGGACCGCGCGCTGGACGGCGGCACGGTCGGTGATCTCCTGGCTGAAGGAGAGCGAGACGATCATGCCGGTGCCGACGGTGGCGCGGTTCTCGGGGCTGACGTAGGCGATGAACCGCCGGTCGGGGACGTAGGTGGTGAACGTGGTGTGCCGGGCCGAGCGGCGGCCGTGGGAGTCCAGCGCGACCGCGTCGACGGTGTACCGGGCGGCCAGCGCCAGCCGGTCCTCGTCGGGCCGCCAGGTCAGCCCGTCCTCGCTGATACGCCCGCGGACCGGGGTCTCCTGCGCGTCCTGCGACCTGACCACGGTCACCTTCTCCAGGCGCCCGCCGGGCACCCGTACCTGTAGCCGGTCACCCGGACGGACGGCCTTGCTGCCGTCGTCGGGGTTCACCCGGATGACGTCCTCGGGAGCCGGGGGCTTGCCCAGCGGCCCGCCCATGCCCAGGGGGCCCGAGCCGTCCATGGAGCAGCCCGCGAGCAGCCCCGCCCATGTCAGTACGGCGGCCAGCGCGGCCCCCGCGCGCCGTGCGCGTCCAGTTGCGTGCCTCACACGAGACCCAACGACCGGGCCCGCTCCGGGGAAACGTGAGTGCGAGCCACGCGCTGGGCAGAACAGAGGGAAGGACGACACGTTGGGGGTCTCCCCGCAGGGGACCCCCGGCCCGCGTCGGAGCCGTCGGGGCGCGGCCGGACCGGGTGGCCGGGGTGCCGGGAGCGCCCCGGCCGCCCGGCGCGGCCGGCCGCGCCTCTCGGGCGAGCCACTGGGAAGAGGGGCGACAGTGACGAGCGCAGCCGAGCAGCGGGCACCGGCCGGGGTGCCGGCCGCGGGGAGCGGGCAACCGGCGGCGGTGAACGGCGCCCGGCGGGCCGTACCGCCCGTCCCGGCCGTGTGGCCGGGTGCGCCGACCCCGCTGGGGGCCCGGTTCCGGGTCGGCCCGGACGGGGTCGCGGGCACCAACTTCGCCCTGTGGGCGGCCGGGGCGGAAGCGGTCCGGGTCTGCCTCTTCGACGAGGGCGGCCGGGAGACGCAGATCCCGCTGACCGAACTGACGCACGAGATCTGGCACGGCTTCGTGCCGGGGGTGATGCCCGGCCAGCGCTACGGCTACCGGGTGGACGGCCGCTGGGACCCGTGGACCGGCGCCCGCTGGAACCCGGCCAAGCTGCTGCTGGACCCGTACGCGCGCGCGGTGGACGGCGAGTTCGGCCTCCCGCCGGAGGTGTACGGGCACGTGCGGGACTGGCCGGACCAGTCGGTCGCCGACACCGTGCGCGACGAGCGGGACTCGGCGCCGTACGTCCCGAAGGGGGTCGTCGTCCACGACGACGACGACTGGTCCGACGACCGGCGCCCCAAGACGCCGTGGGCCGACTCGGTGATCTACGAGCTGCACGTGCGGGGCTTCACCAAGCTGCACCCGGGCGTCCCCGAGGAGCTGCGCGGCACCTACGCGGGACTGGCGCACCCGGCCGCGATCGACCACCTCGTCGGGCTGGGCGTCACGGCCGTGGAGCTCCTGCCGGTGCACCAGTTCGCGCACGAGGACCACCTGCTGCGCCGGGGCCTGAGGAACTACTGGGGTTACAACTCCATCGGCTACTTCGCCCCGCACGCGGCCTACGCGGCCTCCGGTACGACCGGCCAGCAGGTCGGCGAGTTCAAGCGCATGGTGCGCGCGCTGCACGCGGCCGGCATCGAGGTCATCCTGGACGTGGTCTACAACCACACCGCGGAGGCCGGCGAGCTGGGCCCCACGCTGTCCCTGAAGGGCATCGACAACCGCGGCTACTACCGGCTCCAGGACGACGCCCGCCGGTACGCCGACTACACCGGCTGCGGCAACACCCTGCACGTGGTCCGCCCCCAGGTGCTGCGCCTGATCACCGACTCGCTGCGCTACTGGGTGACGGAGATGGGCGTGGACGGCTTCCGCTTCGACCTGGCGGCGGCGCTGGCCCGCTCGATGCACGACGTCGACATGCTCTCCCCGTTCCTGGCGGTCATCGCCCAGGACCCGGTGCTGCGCAGGGTGAAGCTGATCGCCGAGCCGTGGGACATCGGCTCCGGCGGCTACCAGGTGGGCGCCTTCCCGCCCCTGTGGACCGAGTGGAACGACCGCTACCGCAACGCGGTCCGGGACTTCTGGCGGCACGCCCTGCCCGACGTGCGCGAGATGGGCTACCGCCTCTCCGGCTCCAGCGACCTGTACGCCTGGGGCGGCCGGCGCCCCTACGCCTCCGTCAACTTCGTCACCGCGCACGACGGTTTCACCCTGCGCGACCTGGTGTCGTACGAGACCAAGCGCAACGAGGCCAACGGCGAGAACAACCGGGACGGCACGGACGACAACCGTTCCTGGAACTGCGGCGCCGAGGGCGAGACCGACGACGCGGGCGTACGGGCCCTGCGCCGCAGGCAGCTGCGGAACCTGCTGACGACCCTGCTGCTGTCCACCGGTGTGCCCATGCTGGTCGCCGGCGACGAACTGGGCCGCACCCAGCGCGGCAACAACAACGCCTACTGCCAGGACAACGAGATCAGCTGGCTGGACTGGTCGCTGCTGGAGCAGCCCGGCTGGCGGGCGCTGTACGACCTGACCGCGCGGCTGATCGCGCTGCGCCACCGGCATCCGGTGCTGCGCCGGCGGGCCTTCTTCTCCGGCCGCGCCCAGACCGCGGACGGGCTGCGCGACCTGGCCTGGTTCACCGCGCGGGGCGCGGAGATGACCGAGGGCGACTGGTACGCGCCCGCCGCCACGCTCGGCATGTACCTGTCCGGCCGGGACATCCCGGGCCGCGACGAGCGGGGCGCTCCGGTGGTGGACGACAGCTTCCTCGCCGTGCTGCACGCGGGCGAGAGCCCGACCGGCTTCGTACTGCCCGGCCCGCCGTGGGCGCAGCGGTACGAGGTGGTCGTGGACACCTCGGCGGAGGAGCAGGACCGGGCGCCGGGCACGGTCCACCGGGCGGGGGCGCAGATCACGGTCCCGGCGCGGACGGTGCTGCTGCTGAGGGTCTCCTGAACCTGCGCGGGAGCCGTGCGTGACACGGATCACGCCCGCCTGGTGCAGCGCCGCCGGGGGCCCAGTGCCTTACCCCTGGTGGAGGAAGAGCCGGCGAGGACGGGGACCGTGGGATGGAGCAGACCAGGGCCGGTGAGTACGACGCGTTCGTGGCGGCCCGCTGGTCGGTGTTGTTCCATCTCGCCCGTCTGCTCACCGGCGGGGACCGGCACCGCGCCGAGGACCTGCTGCAGGAGTCCTTGGTGAAGCTGTGGTTCGTCTGGCCGAGGGTCGCCGACGAGGCGCCGGAGGCGTATGTGCGCAAGGTGCTGGCGCGGGCCGCGGCCCGCTCGGCGCGGCGGCGCTGGTGGGGCGAACGGCCGGTGGAGGAGCTGCCCGAGGTGGCGGCGTCCGGTGACGTGTCGGCGACCGTGGCCGAGCGGTCCCGGCTGGAGGCCGCGCTCGCCCAGCTGACGCCGCGGCAGCGGGCCGCCGTGGTCCTGCGCTACTACCAGGACCTGCCCGACCGGCAGGTCGCGGAGGCACTGGGCTGCCCGGTGGGCACGGCCCGGTCCCATGCCGCGCGCGGCGTGGCCCGGCTCCGCGGGCTGCTGGCCGACGTCATCGAGCCGGTGGGGTGAGGGAGGACCCATGGAGCGCAGGGACCGCACGGATCACGGGGAAGACCGCATGGCCGCGCCGGACGGCACGGACCGTTTCGAGCGGGAGCTGACGCGGCTCATGCACCAGGCCCGGCAGCCGGTGCCGTTCGAGGTCCGGCACCGGGAGGCGCTGCGCGCGGGTGTCCGCGCCCGGCGCCGGGTGCGCGCCGCGCGCCGGGCCGCCGGCTGCGTCCTGACGGTGGCCGGGCTCGGCCTGGGCCTGTTCCTGTGGCCGCACGGCCACACCGCCGACCGGCCCACCGCCCCCCACCCCCGGCCCGCGCTGAGCCCGGCGCCCACGCCGAGCGCCTCGCCGTCAGGCTCGCCGTCCGGGACGCCGGGACCGCCGCCGCCCTCCTCGTCCACGCCGTCGTCCACGCCGACGTCCACGCCGACGGACCTGCCGTCACCGGGCGACACCGCGACCACCTCCGCCCCGCCCACCGCCCCGGAGACTTCGACGACCGCCACGCAGCGGCCGCCGACGGCCACGGCCACCGCCTGGGGCGACAGCACCACGCCACCGGCCACCGCGGCGGCGGGCGACTAGCCCCGCCTTCCGAGCCCTGCCCGCGCATGCCCTTCCGTGCGCCCTGTCCACTGGAACAAACAGGTACTTACGTGACATACATCCGACCGAGCCGATCGGTACGACCGGTCCGACCGAGTGCGTCACCGGTCGCGGCCCCCCGGCGCACCCCCGTGCCGATGCCCCAGGAGGACCCCGTCCTGGACGTGACCGTGCCGGTGTTCAACGAGGAGAAGGACCTGGAGCCCAACGTCCGGCGGCTGCACGCGCATCTGCGGGACGGCTTCCCCTACCCGTTCCGGATCACCGTCGCCGACAACGCGAGCACCGACCGGACCCCGGTCATCGCCGCCCGGCTCGCCGGCGAACTTCCGGAGGTGGTCTCGCTGCGGCTGCCCGAGAAGGGCCGCGGCCGGGCACTGCGGGCCGCCTGGTCGGGTTCCCGGGCGCCCGTGCTGGCGTATCTCGACGTGGACCTGTCCACCGGGCTCACCGCACTGCTGCCGCTGGTGGCCCCGCTGATCTCCGGCCACTCCGACCTGGCCATCGGCACCCGGCTGGCGCCCGGCGCCCGGGTGGTGCGCGGGGCCCGGCGCGAGGTCATATCCCGCTGCTACAACGCCCTGCTGCGCCGCACGCTCGCCGTCGGCTTCTCCGACGCGCAGTGCGGGTTCAAGGCGGTCCGGCGGGAGACCGCCGAGCGGCTGCTGCCGCTGGTGCGGGACGGGGAGTGGTTCTTCGACACCGAGTTGCTGGTGCTCGCCGAGCGGGCGGGCCTCAGGATCCACGAGGTGCCGGTGGACTGGGTGGACGACCCGGACAGCAGCGTCGACATCCTGGCGACCGCCCTGGCCGACCTGCGCGGGATCGTCCGGATGCGGCGCACCCTGAGCCGCCGCCGGCCCGGGCCGGTGCGGTGACCGCGACCCTGCCCGGCGCCCGCACGCCGGCCCCCGAGACCGCGCCCGTCTCCCGGCCACGGGCCGCCCTCCGCCGCCACGGACCGGTCCTCGCCCTGTTCGGCACGCTGAAGCTGGCCGGTTTCTGCTCGTTCCTGTACCTGCTGTCCTCCACCGGCGACTACCGCACCAAGCACCCGCGGTTCGGCGGCGGCGCACACCCCTGGGACGTGCTGGCCACCTGGGACGGCTGGTGGTACCAGCAGATCGCGCTGCACGGCTACGACCCGAAGCTCGTCCCGGTCCCGGGCGCCACCGGCCTGATCACGCTGGAGGGCAACTCGGCGGCGTTCTTCCCGCTCTACCCGGCCCTGATGCGGCCGGTCTCGGCCGTCACCGGCCTCGGTCCCTACGGCGCCGGGCTGCTGGTCTCCATCGTCGCCTCCTTCGCCGCCGCCCTCGGCGTGTACGCCGTCGCCGAGCGGTTCGGCGGACGGCGGGCCGGGCTCGCGGCGGCCGGGCTGTGGGCGGTGTGGCCGGGCTCGGGGGTGGAGTGGGCGGTCTACTCCGACTCGCTGTACGTGGCCCTGGCCGCCTGGGCCTGCCACGCCGTCCTCACCCGCCGCTGGCTCACCGCCGGCGTGCTCACCTTCGCGGCCGGCCTCAACCGGCCCACGGCCGCCGCGCTGATCGCCGCGCTCGGCATGGCCGCGCTGCTGTCCCTGCGCCGGCGGGAGGACGGCGCCCTGCGCCCGCTGCTGGCCACGGCCCTCGCCCCGCTGGGGCTGCTCGGCTATCTGCTCTGGGTCGGCGACCGCATGGGCGACCTGCGCGGTTACTTCCGCCTCCAGTCGGGCGCCTGGGCGCACAGCTTCGACTACGGCGCGCAGACCCTGGACGTGCTGACGTCCGTGCCCGTGGGCAGGTTCGACTACCTCTTCGCCTACCCCTTCGCGGACGTCGTCTCCGTCGCCGTCATCCTGCTCGCCTGCGCGCTGCTGCCGCTGCTGCTGCGGCTGCGCCCGCCAGCGGTGCTGGTCGTGTACACCGTGCTGACCCTGGTCCTGGTGCTCGGCAGCCAGCAGATCGTCGCCAACATCTCCCGCTACCTGCTGCCCTGCTTCCCGCTGTTCCTGCCGCTCGCGGTCGCCATGCGCCGGCTGAGCCTGCCCGTACAGTGCACGCTGCTGGGCATCGCCGCCCTGGCGTCCGGCTCGTACGCCGGGTACGCGCTGTTCGAACTGGGGGTGCCGTGATCCGGCCCCCGGCCGGCGACGGCCCGGGGCTATGACGACGAGACGGTGGCCGGTCCCAGGAACGCCTCGACGGCGGCCACGAACCGGTCGGCGTCGTCGAGCCACGGGTAGTGTCCGGCGCCGGACTGGACGACGAGCCCGGCGTCCGGGAAGAGGTCCGCGAACTCGGCCACGGTGCCGGGAGGCGCTCCCGGGTCGACCTCGCCGGCCAGCAGGAGGACGGGCCGTGGGAACCGGGCGAGCGCGGCGCGGGTGGCCGCCGGCGTGAAGGCTCCTTCGGCGCCGAAGGCAGCGAGGATCTCGGGGTCCGTCCGTTCGTCCTGGGCCGCCTGGCAGGCCTGGGCCGCCGCGTCCCAGCGGCCGTGGAAGAACGGTGCGACGGCCTGCCGGCGGTCGGGGGTGGCCTCCCCCGCCACGATCGCCTCCAGGGCCGCGAACGCCTCCGGGAACCACGGCTCCTGCCGGCGCAGCCGCGCGGTCCGGAGCCGGAGGTCGCCGGTGATCGTGAGGCCGACGGCCCGGACGCTCGGCGTGATCAGCGCGAGCCTGCCGACGCTGTCCGGGTGGCGGCTCGCACACAGCACGGCCAGATTCGCGCCGGCGCAGTGCGCGAGCAGGTCCACCCGGTCCAGGCCCAGGTGTTCGCGCAGGGCCTGGACGTCGTCGACAAGCCGGTCGCAACGGCAGGAGGCGGTGTCCCGCGGTGTCGCGGACCGGCCGGTGCCCCGCAGATCCAGCCTGATCACCCGCCGGTGCGCGGACAGCCCGCCGAGGTCGGCGAGGTAGGCGGAATCCGTAGGGCCCCCGGGCAGACAGACCACCGGGGGGCCGTCCCCGGCCACGTGGTAGGCGAGCCGGGTCCCGTCGTACGCCGAGAAGGAAGGCATGACCGGGAACCCTGTCAGCCGCGTACCGACGGAGGCAACCGGGTTTCGGCGGGCTTCCGGACCCCGCACGTCAGGCCAGGCTGTCCCGCCACGCCTTGTGGAGGTCCGCGAACCGGCCGGTGCCGCCGACGAGTTCGTCCGGGCGGCCGTCCTCGACGATCCGGCCGTGTTCCATCACCAGCACCCGGTCCGCGATCTCCACCGTGGAGAGCCGGTGCGCGATCACCACCGCGGTACGGCCCCGCAGCACCGTCGCCATGGCCCGCTGCACCGCCCGCTCCCCCGGGATGTCCAGCGAGCTGGTCGCCTCGTCCAGGATCAGCACGGCCGGGTCGGCGAGCAACGCGCGGGCGAAGGCCACCAGTTGGCGCTGCCCGGCGGAGATACGGCCGCCGCGCTTGCGGACGTCGGTGTCGTAGCCGTCGGGCAGGGCGCTGATGAACTCGTGCGCGCCGATCGCCTTCGCGGCCCGCTCGATCTCCTCCCGGGTGGCGTCGGGCCGGCCGAGGGCGATGTTGTCGGCGACCGTGCCGGAGAACAGGAACGCCTCCTGCGT
The DNA here is from genome assembly GCF_040704595.1 of Streptomyces sp. NPDC046870. Lineage (NCBI taxonomy): Bacteria > Bacillati > Actinomycetota > Actinomycetes > Kitasatosporales > Streptomycetaceae > Streptomyces > Streptomyces sp. NPDC046870. The sequence goes on along the minus strand of NZ_JBEYXM010000025.1, from coordinate 16,673 downwards.
CACCATGACCACCCCGCGCCGCAGTTCGGGCATCGGCAGTTCGCGCAGGTCCACGCCGTCCAGCAGCACGCGCCCGGCGGAGGGGTCGTAGAACCGGGCGAGCAGCTTGGCCAGGGTCGACTTGCCCGCGCCGGTGGAGCCGACGACCGCGACCGTCTGCCCGGCGGGCAGGGTCAGGTCGAAGCGGGGCAGCACCTCGCCGCCGGTGCGGTAGGCGAACCGGACCCCGTCGAAGACGACCTCGCGTCCTGGGAAGTCACCCTTGCGGGGCGGCAGTTCGCGTGGGTGCTCGGGCTCCGGCACGGACGGCGTCTGCGCCAGCAGCCCGGCGATCTTCTCCAGGGAGGCGGCGGCCGACTGGTAGGAGTTCAGGAACATGCCGAGCCGGTCGATGGGGTCGTACAGCCGGCGCAGGTACAGCACGGCCGCCGCCAGCACACCCAGCTCCAGCGAGCCGGACGCCACCCGGTGGGCACCCCAGAGCACGATCCCGGCGACCGCGGTGTTGGCCACCAGCCGGGAGCCGACCACATAGCGGGCCATCTCCAGCAGCGAGTCGCCGTTCGTGCGTTCGTGCCGCGCGTTCAGCACGGCGAACTCGGCGTCGTTCGCGGCCTCGCGGCGGAAGGCGCGCACCGGCCGGATGCCGTTCATCGTCTCCACGAACTTCACGATCACCGCCGCGATGGCCGTGGACCGCGCCCCGTACACCCGCGCCGCGCGCCGCCGGTAGAGCCGCACGAGCAGGTACAGCGGCAGGAAGGACGCCACCGCGACCGCGCCGAGGCCGGGGTCGAGCCAGAGCAGCGTCGCGGAGATGTAGACGAAGGACAGGATGACGGTCACCAGTTCCTGCAGACCCTCGTCGAGGAGTTCGCGCAGCGACTCGACGTCCGTGGTGGAGCGGGAGATCAGCCGGCCCGAGGTGTACCGCTCGTGGAAGTCGACGCTCAGCGCCTGCGCGTGCCGGAAGATCCGCCCGCGCAGGTCCAGCAGGACGTCCTGGCTGACCCGGGCGGAGGTCTCGATGAAGGCGAACTGGAGCGCGCCGGAGGCGAGGGCGCACAGCAGGTAGCCGGCGGCGACCGCGAACAGCGGCCCGTCACGGTCGTCCCGGAACGCGGGTACGGCGGTGTCGATGGCGTACGCCACCAGCAGCGGGCCCGCCTGCACCGCCGCCTGCTGGAGCAGCAGCAGGAGCGTGGTGAGCGCGACCCGTGCCTTCATGGGCGCGAGCAGGGAGCGCAGCAGGGCGGCGGTGGCGCCGGGCGGGCTGGGCAGGACGTCCCGGTCGAACTGGTCGCCCGCGCCGCCCGGGTCGTCCGTGTCGCGCCGACGGGCCGGTCCGTCGCCGTCGTCGTCGACGGCGGGGGTGGAGGGGGTCGTGGTGGTCAACGGGAGTCCTCCTGTTCCCCGGACATCAGACGGGCGTACTCGGCGTTCTCGCGCAGCAGTTGCTGATGGGTGCCGACGGCGGCGATGCGGCCGCCCGAGAGCAGGGCGACGCGGTCGGCGAGCAGTACGGTGGACGGGCGGTGGGCCACGATCAGCGCGGTGGTGTCGGCGAGCACCTGGCGCAGCGCGGCCTCCACGGCGGCCTCCGTGTGCACGTCCAGGGCGGACAGCGGGTCGTCCAGGACCAGGAACTCCGGCCGGCCGACCACCGCACGGGCGAGCGCGAGGCGCTGGCGCTGGCCGCCGGACAGGCTCAGGCCCTGCTCGCCGACGCGGGTGTCGGTGCCCTGCGGCAGCGCGTGCGCGAAGTCGGCCTGGGCGATGGCGAGCGCCCGGTCCAGCTCCGGCTTCCCGGCGGCTTCCCGGGCGCCCATGAGCACGTTCTCACCGACGCTGGCGGAGAACAGCGTGGGTTCCTCGAAGGCCACGGCGACTCTGCCGCGCAGCTCCTCGCGGGACATGGCGGTGATGTCCACGCCGTTGAGGGTGATGCGCCCGGAGGTCACCTCGTGCAGCCGGGGGACGAGCGCGGTGAGGGTGGTCTTCCCGCTGCCGGTGGCCCCGACGAGGGCCATGGACTCGCCGGGGCGGACGTGCAGGTCGACGGCGGTCAGCAGGGGCGGGGAGCCGGGGGGTGCGTCGGGGTAACGGAACGACACGTTCTCGAACCGGAGTCCCGGCGCGGCGGCAGGGTCCGCGGCACCGTGCGAGCGGGCGCCTCCGCCCACGGCCCCGTCCCCGTCCAGCCGGTCCTCCGGCGCCTCGTCCATCACCTCGAAGTACCGCTCCGTGGCGGTCGCCGCCTCCTGACTCATCGCCAGCAGGAACCCGATCGAGTCCACGGGCCACCGCAGGGCGAGCGCCGTGCTCAGGAAGGCCACCAGCGTCCCGGCGGACAGCTCCCCGCCGGCCACCCGCAGCACCCCCAGCACCAGCGCCGCCCCGATCGCCACCTCCGGCAGCGTCACGATGACGCCCCAGATCGCGGCCAGCAGCCGGGCCTTGCGCAGCTCCGTGCCCCGGAGCCGGCCGGCGAGTTCGCGGAAGGCGCGCGCCTGGCTGCGGTGGCGGCCGAAGCCCTTGATGACACGGATGCCGAGCACGCTCTCCTCGACCACCGTCGTCAGGTCGCCGATCTGGTCCTGGGCGCGCCGCGCCACCTGCGCGTACCGCCGTTCGAAGACCACGCACGTCCACACCACGGGGACGGCGGGGCCGAGGATGACCAGTCCCAGCGCCCAGTCCTGGAGCAGCATGATGACCAGGCCGACGAGGATGGTGACGCCGTTGACGAGGAGGAACGTCAGCGGGAAGGCGAGGAACATGCGCAGCAGCATCAGGTCGGTGGTGCCGCGCGAGAGCAGCTGACCGGACGCCCAGCGGTCGTGGAAGGCCACCGGGAGCCGTTGCAGACGCCGGTACAGCGCGGCGCGCATCTCCGCCTCGACGTGCGACAGCGGCCGGGCCACGAGCCAGCGCCGTATGCCGAACAGGACCGCCTCGGCGATGCCGAGCAGGAGCAGGCACAGCGCGCCGAGCCATACGCCCGCCGGGTCGCGGCCGGCGACCGGCCCGTCGACCATCCATTTCAGGACGAGCGGGATCACCAGCCCCGTACAGGAGGCGACGACCGCGACGAACGCGGCGGTGAACAGCCGGGCGCGCACGGGACGGACGTACGGCCACAGCCTGAGCAGGGTCCGTACGGCGGATCGGTCGGTGGTTTCACGTGTCGTGGCCATCAACCGCGAGCGTACGGACCGGCACTGACAACGCCCACCGAGTTTCGGCCCGGCTCCGCCCGGACCCGGACCCGGCGCGGGTCCGGCCGGGCGCCGGAGGTTTCGGTTCCCCCTCACCCGGCCGGGTGACCGTGTTCCGCCGGACGGGGCGCCTCGGGGAAAATGGGCGGGCGCGCCGAGGGGGACGGGCGGCGGATCGGGGGATGGATGATCGACGCGTACGAGGATCCGGGCACGCCCGACACCCGTGGCGGCTGGCGGTTCCTGTGGTGGCTGGTGCGGTGCCAGCCGGGGCGTTCGGTGGCCGGGGCGCTGCTGGCCAGTACCTGGATGGTGCTGCTGGCCGCGCAGCCGTACCTGATGGCGCGGGCCGTGGACGACGGGCTGCTGCCGGGGCGGCTCGGGGCGCTCGCCGGGTGGACCGGGGCGATGTTCGCCGTCGGGGCGCTGAACGCGTGGGTGAGCATCCTGCGGCACCGGGTGATGACGCGGGTCCGGATGGACGCCAACTTCCGCACGGTCAAGGTGGTGGTCGGGCACGTGGTGCGGCTGGGGGCCGCGCTGCCGCGCCGGGCCGGCGCCGGGGAGGTCGTCACCATCGGGGTCGGGGACGTGCAGACCCTGGCGACGGCGCTGACCGTGGTGGGTCCGGGGGTCGGCTCGCTCGTGGTCTACGCGGTGGTGGCCGGGCTGCTGCTGGCGATCTCCGCGCCGCTGGCCGCGGTGGTGCTGCTCGGGGTGCCGGTGATCGCGCTGCTCACCGGGCCGCCGGCGCGGCGGCTGCAGGGTGCGGAGAGCGGGTACCGCGAGCTCCAGGGGATCCTCACCGCGCGCATCGCCGATCTCGCGGGCGGCCTGCGCGTCCTCAACGGGCTCGGCGGCAAGGGGCTGGTCGCGGACGCGTTCCGCGACGACTCGCGGCGGTTGCGGGCACAGGGCTACCGGGTGGGTGCGGTGGCCAGCTGGGTGCAGGCGCTCGGGGTGGGTTTGCCGACCCTGTTCCTCGCGGTCGTGACCTGGCCGGCGGCCCGGCTCACCGCCGAGGGCTCCCTGTCGGTGGGCGAGCTGGTCTCCGTCTACGGCTATGTGGCGGTGCTCGTCGGACCGGTCGCGTTCTTCGTCCGGATGGCCTACGACCTCAACCGGGGCGTGGTGGCCGCGCGCCGGGCGGTACGGCTGCTGCGGCTGGAACCGGAACCGGACACCGGCACCCTGCCGGCGCCCGCCGGACCGGCCGAGCTGCACGACCCGGCGTCCGGGGTGCGGGTGGTGCCGGGCCGGCTGACCGCCCTGGCCGCCGTCCGGCCCGCCGAGGCCGCCGCCGTGGTCGACCGGCTCGGCCGGTACGGCCCCACCGACGCCACCTGGGGCGGGGTACGACTCGACGCGGTCCCGCTGCCGGACGTACGGCGGCGCGTCCTGGTCGCGGACAACGAGGCGGACCTGTTCGCTGGACCGCTGCGGGAGGTGCTGGCCGCCGCGCACCCGGCCGACGAGGCGGCACTGCGCCGGGCGGTGCACGCGGCGGCGGCCGAGGACGTGGTCCGGGGCCTGCCGGACGGCCTGGACTCGGCGGTGGCCGGGCAGGGCCGCAGTCTCTCCGGCGGCCAGCGGCAACGCGTGCGCCTCGCCCGGGCACTGCTGGCCGGCCCCGAGGTGCTGCTCGCCGTGGAACCGACCTCGGCGCTGGACGCGCACACGGAGGCGGCGGTCGCCGGCCGGCTCCGGGCGGCACGGGAGGGCCGCACCACGCTGGTGACGACGACGTCCCCGCTGGTCCTGGCCCGGGCCGACACGGTCGTCTTCCTGGCCGACGGCAAGGTCGCGGCGACCGGCCCGCACCCGGCCCTGCTGGCGGAGCAACCGGCGTACCGGGCGCTGGTCGCGCGCGACGGCGGGGAGACGGGGGGCACACCGGACGCCGTGGACCCGGCGACCACCACCGCGCCCCCGCCAGGCGCGGCGGCCGTACCCCCGAAGGACGCGAAGGAGCCCCGCGCATGACCTCCGGCGACGCCCTGCTGCCCGTCGCCGACCGGGCGGCCGTACGGCGGGCCACGGTGCGGCTGGTGTCGGCCGACCGGCGGGCGTTCGCCGGCGCGCTGGGGCTGAACGCGCTGGCCGCGGCGGCGGGGCTGGCCGGGCCCTGGCTGGTGGGCCGGATCGTCGACGAGGTGCGGGCCGGGCACGGGGCCGGCGCGGTGGACCGGCTGGCGTCCTGGATCGTGGTGTGCGCGCTGGCGCAGCTCCTGCTGGCCCGCTGGGCGCGGTACGTCGGGCACCGGTTCGGGGAGCGCACGCTGGCCCGGGTCCGCGAGGAGTACGTCGAGCGGGTGCTGGCGCTGCCCGCGTCCGTGGTCGAGCGGGCCGGTACCGGTGACCTGACCGCGCGGGGCACGGCGGACGTGGCGACCGTCGGCACGACCCTGCGGGACGCCGGCCCCGAGCTGCTGGTCGACAGCGTGCAGGCGGTCTTCGTGCTGGGCGCGGTGTTCGCGCTCGACCCCCTGCTGGGGGCGTTCGGCCTGCTCGGTCTCACCCCGATCCAGCTGGCGCTGCGCTGGTACCTGCGGCGCGCCCGGGACGGCTACCTCGCCGAGGGGGCGGCGACCTCACAGGTCGCGGAGACCGTCGCGGCGACGGCCGCCGGCGCGCGGACCGTGGAGGCGTTCGGGCTGCGGGAGCGGCGGATCGCGGCGAGCCGGGACGCGCTGGAGGCGTCCCGCCGTACCCGGCTGTACACCCTGCGCCTGCGGTCGGTGTTCTTCCCGGCGGTCGAGGTGACGTACACCGTCCCGGTGGTCGGTGTGCTGCTGCTCGGCGGCTGGCTGCACGCCCGGGGGTCGGTCGGGGTCGGCGCGGTGGTGGCGGCGGCGCTGTACCTGCGGCAGTTCACCGAGCCGCTGGACCAGATCCTGATGCGGGTGGAGCAGCTCCAGAGCAGCGGCGCCTCGTTCGCGCGCGTGGAGGGGCTGGCGCAGGCGCCCCGGGACGAGGGCGCGGGGGTGTCCGCGGTGCCGGCGGACGACCGGATCGAGGTGCGCGGGGTGCGGTACGCCTACGAGCGCGGCGGCGAGGTGCTCGGCGGGGTGGACCTGACGGTGCGTCCCGGGGAGCGGCTCGCCGTGGTGGGGCCGTCCGGCGCCGGGAAGACGACCCTGAGCCGGCTGCTCGCGGGCGTCGACCGGCCCGGTTCCGGCACGGTGACGGTGGGCGGGGTGCCGGTGGCGGGGCTGGCGCCGGAGCTGCTGCGCCGGCAGGTGGTGCTGGTCACCCAGGAGCACCACGTCTTCCTGGGCACCGTGCGGGAGAACCTCCTCATCGCCGAACCCGCCGCCGACGACGCCGCCTTGTGGGCGGCGCTCGCGGCCGTGGGCGCCGACGACTGGGTGCGCGGCCTGCCGGACGGGCTCGACACCCGGCTGGGCGAGGGCGGCCGGCCGACGGACGGTTCGCAGGCGCAGCGGCTCGCCCTCGCGCGCGTGGTCCTGGCGGATCCGCACACCCTGATCCTCGACGAGGCGACGGCCCTGCTGGATCCGGCCACCGCCCGGCACACCGAGCGCGCCCTGGCCTCGGTGCTCGAGGGCCGTACGGTCATCGCCGTCGCCCACCGCCTGCACACGGCGCACGACGCGGACCGGGTGGCGGTCATGGAAAACGGCCGGCTGACCGAACTCGGCACGCACGAGGAGCTGGTGGCGGCGGACGGCGCGTACGCGGCGCTGTGGCGGACGTGGCACGGGCGGGCGCCCGAACGGTGATCCGCCGGCGCCCCGCGCGGGTGTCCGCCCGCCCGGCAGTCCGCATAACGGACTCGGACATCCGGACAACGAACCATTTCCGGCCAAATTGGTGACGCGGTCCTGACAAGCAGCGAGATCGCCTGCCACTCTTCCCTGGCCGACTCACAGCAACCCCACAGTTTCCGCGCTTCTGTGTGAGCCGGCTCCGCACCTGCACGTGGCTTTCGCGTAACGCCTTGTTCTGCCCGGACGCCCCAACCCCCCGTCCGGTCTCCCCGGCCGCGCGACCCGCGGTCACGCAGAAGGAGTCAGTGTGAGAAGCAATTCCTCTCGCGGACGCACCTCCCACACCCCGCACCGCCCCACCGCGCACCGCCGCGCCGCCACCGTCGCCCTCGCCGGTGTCGCCGCCCTGATCGCCGCCGCCGTCCAGTCCGGCGCGGCCACCGCCGCCCCGGCGACCCCGCGGGCCGGCAAGGCCGACCCGGCCCACACGGCGGTCAGGCTCACGCCCGCGCAGCGCGCCGGGCTGATACGCCACGCCGACGCCGGCACCGCCGCCACCGCCCGGCAGATCGGCCTGGGCGCCCGGGAGCGACTGGTCGTCAAGGACGTCGTCAAGGACGCCGACGGCACGCTGCACACCCGCTACGAGCGCACGTACGGGGGCCTGCCGGTGCTCGGCGGCGATCTGGTGGTGACCACCGCCAGGTCGGGCAAGACCATGGAGGTGATCCGGGCGACCGGCGCCACGCTGAAGGTCGCCGGGCTCACCCCGGCCGTGCCGAAGGCCGCCGCCGAGAAGCAGGCCGTCCAGCGGGCGAAGGCGCTCGGCGCGACGAAGCCGGCCGCGGACAGCGTCCGCGAGGTGATCTGGGCGGCGGGCGGCAAGCCCGTGCTGGCGTACGAGACGGTCGTCGGCGGCCTCCAGGACGACGGCACCCCGAACCAGCTGCACGTCGTCACCGACGCGGCCACCGGCAAGAAGCTCTACGAGTACCAGGGCGTCAAGAGCGGCATCGGCAACACCCAGTACAGCGGGCAGGTCACGCTGACCACGACCCAGTCGGGCTCGGCGTACACCCTCACCGACGGGGCGCGCGGGGGCCACAAGACGTACAACCTGAACCGGGGCACCTCCGGCACCGGGACCCTGTTCTCGCAGTCCTCCGACACCTGGGGCAACGGGAGCAGCTCCAACGCCGCCACCGCCGGCGCGGACGCCCACTACGGCGCGGCGCTCACCTGGGACTACTACAAGAGCACGTTCGGCCGCACGGGCATCAAGAACAACGGTGTCGGCGCCTACTCCCGCGTGCACTACGGCAACGCCTACGTCAACGCGTTCTGGGACGACAGCTGCTTCTGCATGACCTACGGCGACGGCTCCGGCAACGCCAAGCCGCTGACCTCGATCGACGTGGCCGGCCACGAGATGAGCCACGGCGTCACCTCCAACACCGCGAACCTCAACTACAGCGGCGAGTCCGGCGGTCTGAACGAGGCGACCAGCGACATCATGGCCGCCGGCGTGGAGTTCTACGCGAACAACTCCGCCGACCCCGGCGACTACCTGGTCGGCGAGAAGATCGACATCAACGGCAACGGCACCCCGCTGCGCTACATGGACAAGCCCAGCAAGGACGGCGCGTCCAAGGACAACTGGTACTCGGGCATCGGCGGCGTGGACGTGCACTACTCCTCCGGTCCCGCGAACCACTTCTTCTACCTGCTCAGCGAGGGCAGCGGCGCCAAGGTCGTGAACGGCGTCAGCTACAACTCGCCCACGGCGGACGGCCTTGCCGTCACCGGCATCGGCCGGGACAAGGCGCTGCAGATCTGGTACCGGGCGCTGACCACCAAGTGGACGTCCACGACCAACTACGCGGGCGCCCGCACCGGCACCCTCGCGGCGGCCGGCGAGCTCTACGGCACCACCAGCGCCGAGTACAAGGCCGTGCAGGACGCCTGGGCGGGCGTCGGGGTCGGCTCGCGCTCCGGTGGCGGGGGCGGCGGCGGTACGTCGTACGAGAGCACCACGCCGGTGCCGGTGCCGGACAACGGCCCCGCCGTCACGTCGGGCATCACCGTCTCCGGCCGCAGCGGGAACGCGCCCGGCAACCTCCAGGTGAGCGTCGACATCACCCACACCTGGCGCGGTGACCTGGTGATCGACCTGATCGGCCCGTCGGGCACCGCCTACCGGCTGAAGAACTTCAGCTCCTCGGACTCGGCGGACGACGTGAACGAGACCTACACGGTCAACGCCTCGGCCGAACCGGCCAACGGCACGTGGAAGTTGCAGGTGCAGGATCAGGCCACGTACGACACCGGAACACTCAACGGCTGGAAGCTGACCTTCCCGTAAACGGCACTCCAAGGGCCAGCGATCACGGGGCTGTCCGGGGGCGAGCACCCTCGGACAGCACCCCGTTCACATGCCCGCAACGTTTCTCGGACAGTTGACTTTCGGCCAACATCACGTCAGGGGCCTGACATGTACGCGCCCTTGATGTCACTCTCTCTCCACCCGCCGCAGCAGCACCGCAACTTCACAACGCCACATCACTCCGGCAGTAACCCCACACTGCCCGGACTCCCCCACCAGAAGGAGCTTCTGTGAGCCCCCTCTACGCGCGTCACAAGCGCACCACTCTGGCCATCGCCACCGCCGTCGCCGCCGGAGCCCTGCTCGCCACCGGTGTCACCACGAGTGCCACCGCCCAGCCCGCGGCCAAGCCCCTCGCCGCCGCCCCGACCGCGCTGTCCGCGGCCGCGCGCACCACCCTGATCCAGCAGGCCCAGGCCGACGCGGCCGGCACCGCCCGGCAGATAGGCCTCGGCGCCCAGGAGAAGCTGGTCGTCAAGGACGTCGTCAAGGACGCCGACGGCACCGTCCACACCCGCTACGAGCGCACCTACGCGGGCCTGCCGGTGCTCGGCGGCGACCTGATCGTCCACACGGCCAAGTCCGGCAAGACCCAGGGCGTCACCAAGGCGACCAAGGCGGCCATCAAGGTGGCCTCGCTCAAGCCGCAGATCACCGCCGCCAAGGCCGAGAAGCAGGCGGTGTCCGCCGCCAAGACGCTGGGCTCCGCCAAGACCACCGCGGACGGCGCCCGCAAGGTGATCTGGGCCGGCTCCGGCAAGCCCGTCCTCGCCTACGAGACCGTCGTCGGCGGCCTCCAGGACGACGGCACCCCGAACCAGCTGCACGTCATCACCGACGCGGCCACCGGCAAGAAGCTCTACGAGTACCAGGGCGTCGAGACCGCGACCGGCAAGACGCTGTACTCCGGCACGGTCACCCTCAACTCCGTGCAGTCGGGCTCGACCTACCAGCTCACCGACAGCGCGCGGGGCAACCACAAGACCTACAACCTGGCCCGCAGGACGTCCGGCACGGGCACCCTGGTGGCCAGCTCCACCAACGTCTTCGGCACCGGTACCGCCTCCAGCTCCTCCTCCGACCAGACCGCGGCCGCCGACGCCGCCTACGGCGCGGCCGAGACCTGGGACTTCTACAAGAGCACCTTCGGCCGCAACGGCATCAAGAACAACGGTGTCGGCGCCTACTCCCGCGTGCACTACGGCAACGCCTACGTGAACGCGTTCTGGGACGACAGCTGCTTCTGCATGACCTACGGCGACGGCTCCGGCAACGTCGACCCGCTGACCTCGCTGGACGTGGCCGGCCACGAGATGAGCCACGGCGTCACCTCCAACACCGCGGGCCTGAACTACTCGGGTGAGTCCGGCGGCCTGAACGAGGCCACCTCCGACATCTTCGGCACCGGCGTGGAGTTCTTCGCGAACAACGCGTCCGACCCCGGTGACTACCTCATCGGCGAGAAGATCGACATCAACGGCGACGGCACCCCGCTGCGCTACATGGACAAGCCCAGCAAGGACGGCGGCTCGGCCGACTACTGGTCCTCGTCCGTCGGCAGCAAGGACGTGCACTACTCGTCCGGCGTCGCGAACCACTTCTTCTACCTCCTGTCGGAGGGCAGCGGTTCGAAGACGATCAACGGCGTGACCTACAACTCGCCGACCTACAACGGCGCCGCGGTCACCGGCATCGGCCGCGCCAAGGCGCTGCAGATCTGGTACAAGGCACTGACCACGTACATGACGTCGACGACCAACTACAAGGCCGCCCGCACGGCGACCCTGAACGCGGCGTCCGCGCTGTACGGCTCCACCAGCGCCGAGTACCAGGCGGTCGCGGCGGCCTGGACGGCGGTCAACGTCAGCTAGTGCGCGCCGGCTCGTGAGGGGGCGGCACCCGGGAAGCGGTTCTTCCGGGTGCCGCCCTACGCTTGTGACCCATGTCCTCGGCGACCTTCACCTACGAGCCGGTCGGTGCGACCCGCGACGATCTCACCTTCTGCCCTCCCGGCTTCCACCCCATGCTGGTCCGCACCCGCCTCGGCGAGGGCCAGGAGGTGTTCCAGCGGGCCGCCGAGGCGGTCCTGACCTGGGAGATGCACCGCGCGCTGGGCGTCGGCATCGACGCCGGCACCGACCGCGCCGCCCCCGGCGCCGACGTCACCGTCACCCTGGCCGGCGTCATCAGGGCCCCCTGCCGCATCATATGGACGGCCGAGGAGCACCGCCGGGCCGGCTGGGCCTACGGCACCCTCGAAGGCCACCCCGAGTGCGGCGAGGAGGCCTTCGTGGTCGACCGCACCGGCGACGGCACGGTCTGGCTGACGGTGGCGGCCTTCAGCAAGGCCGCCAAGTGGTACGCCCGCGCGGGCGGCCCGGCGACCCGGGGGCTGCAACACGCCTACGCACGGCGATGCGGGACGGTCCTGCGGAGGCTGTCCGGGGCGCCGGCCGAGGCATGACCGGGCCGCGGACCGTCCCGCCCACAGGTCACCGCAGCACCATCCCGGCCCCCTCCACCACCTCCTGTGACGGCAGCGTCACGAGGCCCAGTTCGGCGACCGAGGACAGAAGGGGATGGGTGGGCAGGATGCGGACCGTGTAGCCGTAGGGGCCGGTGCGGTCCAGGGAGAGGGGGCCCTCGTAGAGCAGGCGGCCCTCCAGGTCGGGGGTGCCGGCCGGCTTCAGGGGGACCACCGTGGCGTCCGTGATGCGGTCCTCCTCGTCCACCCGCCCGGACACCGCCTGCACCTCCACGTCGTCGGGGCTCAGCTCGCCGAGGCCGACCCGGACCCGCAGGCCCACGGTGCCGCCCAGTTCCGCCGTGGCCGTCGTCGCCGTCGTCTCGACGTGGTCGACGCTCACCCCCGGCCAGGCGGCCCGCACGCGCGCCTTCCACCCGGCGAGGTCCCGGGCCGTGTCCGGGGTCAGCGCGCGGTGCGCCCGCGCGGCAGGGGCGTAGAGCCGGTCCACGTACTCCCGGACCATACGGCCGGCCAGCACCTTCGGGCCGAGCAGGGAGAGGGTCTGGCGGACCATCTCGATCCAGCGGTCGGGCAGACCGGCGCGCCCGCGCTCGTAGAAGCGGGGGGTGATCCGCTGCTCCAGCAGGTCGTACAGGGCGGCCGCCTCGATGTCGTCCCGCCGGTCGGCATCGGTGCCCGCGCCGTCCGCGGTCGGGATCGCCCAGCCGAAGTCCGGCTGGAACCACTCGTCCCACCAGCCGTCCAGGACCGAGAGGTTGAGGCAGCCGTTCAGCGCGGCCTTCATACCGGAGGTGCCGCAGGCCTCCAGGGGGCGCAGCGGGTTGTTCAGCCAGATGTCACAGCCGGGGTAGAGCTTCTGCGCCATCGCCATGCCGTAGTCGGGCAGGAAGACGATCCGGTGGCGGACCCGCGGGTCGTCGGCGAAGCGGACCAGCTCCTGCACCAGGCGTTTGCCGCCGTCGTCCGCCGGATGCGCCTTGCCCGCGACCACGACCTGCACCGGCCGCTCCGGGTGCAGCAGCAGCTCCATCAGGCGGTCGCGGTCGCGGAGCATCAGCGTCAGGCGTTTGTACGACGGGACGCGGCGCGCGAAACCGATCGTCAGGACGTCCGGGTCCAGCACCCCGTCGATCCACCCCAGCTCGGCGTCGCCCGCGCCGCGCTGCCGCCAGGAGGCGCGCAGCCGCTCCCGCACCTCCAGCACCAGCTGTTCGCGCAGCGTGCGGCGCAGTTCCCAGACCTCCTGGTCCGGGATGTCCGCGACCGCGTCCCAGCGTTCGGAGCGGCCGACGCTCAAGGCGTCCTCGGTACGCTGGGCGCCGATCTGCCGGACGCCGAGCCGCAGCACCTCCGGCGCCACCCAGGTCGGTGCGTGCACCCCGTTGGTCACGGAGGTGATCGGCACCTCCTCGGCGTCGAATCCCGGCCACAGCCCGGCGAACATGTTCCGGCTGACCTGCCCGTGCAGCAGCGACACCCCGTTGGCCCGCTGCGCCAGCCGCAGCCCCATCACGGCCATGTTGAACAGGTTCGGCTCACCGCCCGGGTAGGTCTCCATGCCCAGCGCCAGGACGCGCTGCACGTCGATGCCGGGCAGTTCGGCGTCCGGGCCGAAGTGCCGGCCCACCAGCTCCCGGTCGAAGCGGTCGATGCCGGCCGGGACCGGGGTGTGCGTGGTGAACACCGTCCCGCCCCGCACGGCCTCCAGCGCCGAGTCGAAGTCCAGCCCGTCCGCGCACAGTTCGGCGATCCGCTCCAGGCCGAGGAAGCCCGCGTGCCCCTCGTTGGTGTGGAACACCTCCGGCTCCGGGTGCCCGGTGAGCCGGCAGTACGTCCGTACGGCCCGCACACCTCCTATGCCGAGCAGCATCTCCTGGAGCAGCCGGTGCTCGCTGCCGCCCCCGTAGAGCCGGTCGGTCACCCCGCGTTCGCCGAGCTCGTTCTCCTCCACGTCCGAGTCGAGCAGCAGCAGCGGCACCCGGCCCACCCGGGCGAGCCAGACCCGGGCGCGCAGCGCCTTGCCGCCGGGCAGCGCGAGGGAGACCTGCGCCGGGGTGCCGTCGGCCTCCTTCAGCTGGGTGAGCGGCAGTTCGTTGGGGTCGAGCACCGGGTAGTGCTCCTGCTGCCAGCCGTCCCGGGAGAGGGTCTGCCGGAAGTACCCGTGCCGGTACAGCAGTCCCACCCCGATCAGCGGCACCCCGAGGTCGCTGGCCGCTTTCAGGTGGTCGCCGGCGAGGATGCCGAGGCCTCCGGAGTACTGCGGGAGCGCGGCCGTGATGCCGAACTCGGGTGAGAAGTAGGCGACGGCGGCGGGCAGGCCGTCGGCCTGTTGCTGGTACCACCGGTCGCCGGTGAGGTAGTCGTCGAGGTCGTCGGCGGCGGCGGTGAGACGGCGCAGGAACCGCCGGTCCCCGGCCAGCTCGGCCAGCCTGTCGGGCCGCACGCTGCCCAGCAGCCGCACCGGGTCCCCGCCGGCCCCGGCCCACCCCTCGGGACAGACGGACTGGAACAGGTCGCGCGTTTCCGGGTGCCAGGACCAGCGCAGGTTGCGCGCGAGGTCGCTCAGGGGGCGCAGGGGGTCGGGGAGAACGGGACGGACGGTGAACCGACGGATCGCCTTCACCAGAAACCTCCGAGGATGCCCTGGCCGTCGAGCCAGGGGGGAATCGGACTCATGCGACATGGGGGCGGGACGGCAGGCCGATCGCCGCGGCGCGGTTCGCCGTCCGGCTCGACGGCGGCAGGCTCGCGTCCCAGGCGATGCCAGGATCCGGGGCGGGGGACTTCGGGGCGGACTCGGCCGGGGCGGCCGGCCACGAGCGAAGGACGGTAAACGGTCCGGCCCGATGCCCGCTCAGAACCAAGAACACTTCCTCTTCCGGAGCGTGCCCACGCGCGCACCGCGCGCGGAGTGGTGGCCTCCAGGGACGAGGCCCTCCCTTCTGGGTGACGGAGGAGTCACATTCCACCTCGGGACGCCTCGCCGCGGGGTGAGACGCACGGCGCTGTGCGTCTCGTCGTCCCTGTCGACGGTAGTGGTTACCGCGCAGTCGGTGGGGACGTTCTCAGGGCGTGGCGGGATCTGTGAACTCCACGTCACCGGGGAGGCGGTGACCGAGCTGCCGGAGGCGGCCCGGCACTTCAGCGGGCGTGCGGGCCAGTACCTGCGCCGCGTGCAGGACGTGGGTGAGGGTGACGGGCCTGTCCGAGGGGAGCCAGGCCGCGGGCTCGTGCTGAGTTGCGCCGCGCAGCAGGGTCGGTTCGTCGTCGCGCGTCCACGTCCCGGCCGGCGGCTGCGACGCCGTCCGGCAGCCGTAACCGGTGAGACGCGCGACGGTCTCCTCCGTCGTCGTCCGCTGGTCGTGCGCGGCTCGCACGACGTGGCACCAGGGGACCTCCCGCCCGGTGTCGAGCCACGGCTCGAGCAGGGGTTCGAGCGCGTCGAGCGATCCGGGCGCGTCGGTGTCCCGGGCGATCTCGGTGAGCGCTCTGGTGAAGTACGGGAACCCTGTCTTCTCGTCCGCCTCGGAGGCATGCCCCTCGGCGGACGCTTGGACCGCGAAGCCGAAACCGGGGGTGGCGTAGCGAGCGCAGGCGTACGCGTGCGCGTAGCGGGGCCGCTCGGGATCGTCGTAGCCCTCGTATCCGGTGGCGCCCTTGCTCCAGGCCGACCCGTCACCCACCGACTTGGTGAACGTCTCGAACGGATCCCGGCAGGCGTCCACGGCCACGACGAGCTGAGCGGCGTCCGACTCCGTCCACCACGAGGATCTCCAGCTCCTCGACGGACTCGGCCGGCTCCCCGCCGTACGGCTCCGTACCCTGGCCCCCAGCTCGTCGGGAACAACTTCGGCTGATCATGGGCCTGTCGGGCGGGCGTGACGGCCGCCTTGGCGGGAACTCGGAAAAGGGGGCCGGTCTTGTGGACGGACGTACGCGTGAGTAGTTAACAAAGTGCCGGATTGCCCACCCGAACCGGGTGGGAAGGCTCCTCCGGTACACCCCACAGCAGCACCACAGCACCTCGCAGGACCCACCTCCCCATATCCATCCGCCACACCCTCGTTGAAGCGGACAGGAGCGGTCATGCCCGCCACGCACCACTCGTCAGCACCACCGACAAGCAGTAAGGACAAGGCCACAGGAAAGAAGACGACGGGCAGGAAAGGCACGGCACCGGCCGGCGCCGCCGGTCCGTCCACCGCCGCCGCCACCGCCGGCGAACGGTCCTCCCCGGGCACGGCCACCACCGTGGGCCGTATCCCCGTCCTCGACGTACGCCCCGTGGTCCAGCGCGGTCGCCGCCCCGCCAAGGCCGTCACCGGGGAGTCGTTCGAGGTGTCGGCCACCGTGTTCCGGGAGGGCCACGACGCCGTAGCGGCGAACGTGGTGCTGCGGGACCCGGCGGGCCGGCCCGGTCCCTGGACGCCGATGCGGGAGCTCGCCCCGGGCACCGACCGCTGGGGTGCCACGGTCACCGCCGGTGAACCCGGCCACTGGACCTACACGGTGGAGGCCTGGTCGGACCCGCTGGCCACCTGGCGGCACCACGCCCGGATCAAGATTCCGGCGGGCATCGACACCGAACTGGTCCTGACCGAGGGCGCGCAGTTGTACGAGCGTGCGGCCGGCGGTGTCCCGGAGGACCGGCGCCGGGTCGTCCTGGACGCGGCGGCGGCGCTGCGGGACGACGACCGCCCGGCGGCCTGGCGGCTGGCCGCGGCCCTGGCGCCGGAGGTGGAGTCGGTCCTGGCGCGCTATCCGCTGCGGGAGTTGGTCACGGCGTCGGATCCGATGCCGTTGCTGGTGGAGCGTGAACGGGCGCTGTACGGCTCGTGGTACGAGTTCTTCCC
>NZ_JBEYXM010000024.1:0-121582 GCF_040704595.1 Streptomyces sp. NPDC046870 | reverse complement strand
CGATCCGATTTCCTCGGTGCTTTCCAGGTTCCCGCTCTCGCGTTTCCCTTTCCGGCGGTTCCGACTCTATCAGATCCTTTCGGCGTCTGATCCCCAGTCAGCGGGGTTCGTCCTCCCGGCCGTTGGGCCGTTCCGACGTCTCAAACCTTAGCGGATCCGCCCGGCGATTCCCAATCGGGCCGCCGAGTCCCTATTCGAATTGAATTCGGGCGCGCCGAAATCAACCCATAGGAGGGAACGTGCTGAAGGTGTGAGGGGTGCCGCTCGGGGCGGCTGAGGTGCTACCGAGGAACCGTTACGGCTCCGCGGCAACCCGAAGAACTTTACGGATCGGGTCGGGGCGTGTCAACACCCCCTGTCAAGATCTTTTCTTGCGGTGTCAGTCCAGGTCGCTGAGCCGGCCGCCGGCGTCCGGCTGGGCGTGCTCCACCCTGCGCAGCAGCCTGGTCAGGACCTCGCCGAGCACCCCGCGCTCGGCGGGAGTGAGGTCCTGGAGCAGGTCCTCCTCGAAGACCGTCGCCAAGCGCATCGCCTCCAGCCACTTCTCGCGGCCCTCGGGCGTCAGCTCCACGATGACGCGGACGCGGTTGGACTCGTCGCGCTCCCGGGTGACCAGTCCCTCGGTGACCATGCGGTCGATCCGGTGGGTCATGGCGGCCGGGGTGAGGCCGAGCCGCTTGGCCAGCTCGCTCGGACCCATTCGGTAGGGGGCGCCGGACAGGACCAGTGCCTTGAGGACCTCCCACTCGGCGTTGCTGATGCCGAGGGCGGAGGTCTGGCGGCCGTAGGCGACGTTCATCCGGCGGTTCAGCCGGGACAGCGCCGACACGATCTTCTCGACCTGGGGGTCCAGGTCCTGGAACTCGCGCTGGTAGGCGGCGATCTGTTCTTCGAGCGTCGGCTCGGTGACGCCGCCGGGGGTGTCGGCCATGGACGCAGTATCCCACGGCTGTCCTTTGCTTTGAAGTCCTTGACCATGTACTCTTTAGCATTGAAGTTTAGCTTCGAAGTCTTCAGGTCTAACTAGTGAGAGAGGTGAACGTGACCAGGGCGATGGGCGCAGCGATGCGCCGGATCCACGTGGGCAACGCACTCAGCGCGTTCGGACTGGGCTTCACCGTCCCCTACCTGTACGTCTATGTGGCGCAGGTGCGGGGTCTGGGAGCCATGACGGCGGGTCTCGTGCTCGCCGTCTTCGCCGTGGCCGCGCTGATCGTGCTGCCGTTCGCCGGCCGGGCGATCGTGCGGCGCGGCCCGCTGCCGGTCCTGCTCGCCGCCCTGGTGACCGCGGCCGTGGGCGCGCTGAGCCTCGGCCTGGCGGGCACCGCCGCGAGTGTGCTGCTGTCCGCCGCGGCCCTCGGGGCCGGGCAGGCCGTGATGCAGCCGGCGCTGGCGACGATGATCGTGGACTGCTCTTCGGCGGACACCCGCTCGCGTGCGTTCGCGATGCAGTTCTTCCTGCAGAACCTGGGGCTGGGCGTCGGCGGTCTGATCGGCGGCCACCTCGTCGACACCACGCGCGTGTCGTCGTTCACGCTGCTGTTCGCGATCGAGGCGGCGGTGTTCCTGCTGCTGGTCGGCGTGCTGGCGACCGTGCGGATGCCGCGCTCGCCGCGCCTGACGGACGCTCCGGCGGGGTCGGCGAAGGGCAGCTGGAAGCAGCTGCTCGGGAACCGGGCGATGGTGCAGCTGTCCGTGCTGGGCTTCGTGATCTTCTTCGCCTGCTACGGGCAGTTCGAGTCGGGGCTGAGCGCGTACGGCGTGGAGGCGGCCGGGATATCGACGTCCGCCCTGGGGACGGCACTGGCCGCGAACACGCTGATGATCGTGGTCGCCCAGTTCGCCGTGCTGAAGTTCGTGGAGCGGCGCCGGCGGTCCCGGGTCATCGCCGCGGTGGGTCTGATCTGGGCCGTGGCCTGGCTGGCCGCCGGGTACGCGGGGCTGGGGCACGGCAGCCGGGAGATGGCCACGGCCGCGTTCGTGTCGACGTACGCGCTGTTCGGTCTGGGCGAGGCGATGCTGTCGCCGACGGTCGCGCCGTTGGTCGCCGATCTGGCGCCGGAGGGCATGGCCGGGCAGTACAACTCGGCGTTCGCGCTGGTCAAGCAGTTGGCGCTGGCCGTCGGTCCGGCCGTGGGAGGGCCGCTCGCGGCCTCGCTGCACGGGCCGTACATCGTGACCTTCCTGCTGTTCTCGCTGGGGATCACCGTTCTCGCGCTGCGGCTGGGGCGGCGGCTCACCGTCGTACAGGACCGGCCCTGGCTGGCGCGCGGGACGCGGGTGGTCACCCGGGGCGGGGCGTCCACGGGACCGGTGCGCGCGGAGGCGTGAGTCCGCGGTGCGTCACGGCCGTCACCTACGGGTGGCGGCCGTCGTCATGTGCCGGGCGTGTCAGTGCTTCGCCTTCGGCAGGACGAACTCGCACCACACCGCCTTTCCGCCGCCCGGGGTGCGGCGGCAGCCCCAGTTGGAGGCGATCGTCGCCACGATGGCGATGCCCCGGCCCGACTCGTCGCCGGGCTCGGCGCGGCGGCGCCTGGGCAGGTGGTCGTCGCCGTCGGTGACCTCCACGATGAGGCGGCGGTCGGTGCGGCGCAGGCGGAGCCGCATGGGCGGGATGCCGTGCTGGAGGCTGTTGGCGACGAGTTCGCTGGTGGCGAGGACGCCGAGGTCGTGCAGTTCGGCGGGGAAGCGCCAGCTGGTGAGGACGCCCGAGGCGAAGGCACGCGCGCGGGGGGCCGCTTCCACGCCGCCGAGGAGTTCGAGGGCCGCGTTGCGGAAGAGGTCGCCGTCGGGGCCCGTCCGCGTGGGGTGCTGGAGGACCAGGACGGCGACGTCGTCGTCGTGGTCGGCGGTGACGCCGGCCGAGCGGACCAGGCGGTCGCAGACGACCTGGGGGCTTCCGGTCGCCCCGGCGAGGGCGCCCTCGAGCGCGGCGATGCCCTCGTCCAGGTCGGCGTCGCGGCGCTCGACCAGGCCGTCGGTGTAGAGGACGGCCGTGGAGCCGGCGCCGAGGGCGATGGAGCCGGACGAGTGCATCCAGCCGCCGGTGCCGAGGGGCGGGCCGGTGGGTTCGTCGGCGCGGGAGACCGTGCCGTTCTCGTCGCGGACCAGGATCGGCAGGTGACCGGCGGACGCGTACACCAGGCGGCCCTCGTTCGGGTCGTGGACGGCGTAGACGCAGGTGGCGATCTGGTTGGCGTCGATCTCGGCGGCGAGGCCGTCGAGGAGCTGAAGGACCTCGTGCGGGGGCAGGTCGAGGCGGGCGTAGGCGCGGACGGCCGTGCGGAGCTGTCCCATGACGGCGGCGGCCCGCACTCCGCGGCCCATGACGTCGCCGATGACGAGGGCGGTCCGGCCACCGCCGAGGGTGATCACGTCGTACCAGTCGCCGCCGACCGCGGCCTCGGTGCCGCCGGGCTGGTAGGTGGCGGCGATGCGCAGGTCGTCGGGCTGTTCCAGTTCCTGCGGGAGCAGGGAGCGCTGGAGGGTGACGGCGGTCTCGCGCTGGCGGCGTTCGCTGGCGCGCAGGCGCTCGGCGGCCTCGGCGTGGTCGGTGACGTCCGTGGCGAAGACGAGCACGCCGGCGTCGCGGTCGCCGGCGTCGGCGACGGGGGTGCAGGTGAAGGTGTACGAACGGCCGTCGACGGCCTTGCGGGACTTCAGGGTGCGGGGTCTGCCGCTGCGCAGCACCTGGTCGAGCAGCGGGAGCAGGCCCAGTTCGACGAGTTCGGGCAGGGCCTCGCGGGCCGCCGTGCCGGTGGCGCGGGCGCCGAAGGCAGCGGTGTAGGCGTCGTTGACGTAGGCGATGCGGTGGTCGGGGCCGTGCACGAGGGCGACGAGGGCCGGGACGCGGTCCAGGACGTCACGCACGGGCAGTTCGTCCACGACGGGTACCGGGGCCGTGCCGTCGGCGGGCTGTTCGGCGCGGGCCGCGGGCACGGAGCCTTCCCCCCGCCGGTCCGGGGAGACCGCCGTCTCGGTCCGCGCGGTGGCGCGGCGCTGCGTTCCGGGGAGCCGGGCGCTCCAGCGCGTGAAGTTCACTTGGGGAAAGCCTCGTGGGTGCTAGGGCGGGCGGGCGCCCGTCCGACGTCGTAGGGCAGTCTGGCAGGGAGCGGGCCGCGGCGGGCGACAACCGTCAGACGCCGGGGCGGGCCGTGGAGTTCCTGAGTCCGGTCAGGACGACCCCTTCGGGTCGTCGGAGGGGCTGTGGGGAGGCTTTCCACCGGCCGCGAGTTCGAACTCCGCCCGGGGGTGTTCGAGGGAGCCGAGCGAGACGATCTCCCGTTTGAACAGTCCGGCGAGGGTCCATTCGGCGAGCACCCGGGCCTTGCGGTTGACGGTGGGCACCCTGCTGAGGTGGTACACGCGGTGCATGAACCACGCAGGGTAGCCCTTCAGTTTGCGCCCGTAGACCTGTGCGACGCCCTTGTGCAGGCCGAGGGAGGCGACCGAGCCGACGTACTTGTGCGCGTACGTCTCCAGGGGCTCGCCGCGCAGGGAGTGGGCGATGTTGTCGCCGAGGACCCTGGCCTGGCGGACCGCGTGCTGGGCGTTGGGGGCCGTCTCGGTGCCGGGTTCGGCGGCCGTGACGTCGGGGACGGCGGCGGCGTCGCCGGCGGCCCAGGCGTGCTCGGTGCCGTCGACGGTGAGCTGGGCGGTGCAGCGGAGCCGGCCGCGGTCGGTGCGCGGCAGGTCGGTGGCGGCGATCAGCGGGTGCGGTTTGACGCCGGCCGTCCACACGACGGTGCGGGTCGGGAAGCGCTGGCCGTCGCTGAGCACGGCGACGCGGTCGGCGCAGGACTCCAGGCGGGTGTCCAGCAGCACCTGGATGTTGCGGCGGCGCAGCTGGGTGACGGTGTACCGGCCCATCTCGGGGCCGACCTCCGGGAGGATGCGGTCGGTGGCCTCCACGAGGATCCACTTCATGTCCTCGGGGCGGAGGTTGTGGTAGTAGCGCGCGGTGTAACGGGCCATGTCCTCCAGTTCGCCGAGGGCCTCGACGCCCGCGTAGCCGCCGCCGACGAAGACGAAGGTGAGCGCGGCGTCGCGGACGGCCGGGTCACGGGTGGAGGAGGCGATGTCCATCTGCTCGATGACGTGGTTGCGCAGGCCGATGGCCTCTTCGACGGTCTTGAAGCCGATGCCGTACTCGGCGAGGCCGGGGATGGGCAGGGCGCGGGAGACCGAGCCGGGGGCGAGGACGAGCTCGTCGTAACCGAGGAGTTCGGCGGTCCGGCCCTCCTCGGCGGTGGCGAGGGTGGTGACGGCGGCGGTGCGTACGGCGTGGTCGATGGAGGTGACCTCGCCGACGACGACGTGGCAGTGGTCCAGGACGCGGCGCAGCGGGACGACGACGTGGCGCGGGGAGATCGAGCCCGCGGCGGCCTCGGGGAGGAACGGCTGGTACGTCATGTAGGGATCGGGGGTGACGACGGTGATCTCGACCTCGCCTCTCCGCAGCTCGGCCCTCAGCTTCCGCTGGAGGCGCAGGGCCGTGTACATCCCGACGTAGCCGCCGCCGACAACCAGAATGCGCGCACGTTCCTTCACCATCCCATGACGCACCCGGCGCTGGTGTTTGTCCACAGCCCCGACAATTTGTGTGACCGGCGGCCGGGCGTGCGCACGGCCGGCCGCGGCGTCCGCGCGGGACGAAAGGGGCCAGGTCAGCGGGGGCGGGCGAGGGGGCGCGAAGGGCGGGAATCGGGATGTATACACCCCGTACTCCGATCGGGGGGCGCACTGTACGGAACCTGCCCCTTCTGAATTGACTGCCTCTCAACTATGTTCGTGTGTCGACGGGGTGTAGGGAATGTGGTCGAACGGGTCCGCGTCGGGCGGATCCGGTCGGGACCGATGCCGCTTCCGCGCACCTCGCGTTCAGTGGCGGGGAGTCTCCGGGGGGAGACGTCATTACCGGGGGAAACACATGCATGTTCAGGACACGCATTGGGCATCGGCGGCCGCCGTCGCGCCCGGCGGCAAGGCGATGAGCGCGGCGGTGGGCAGCGGACGCGCGGACGCAGCGCGGACGACCCCGCTGCGGGTGGACGCACAGCGCAATCTGGAGCACGTGCTGCGTGCGGCGCGTGAGGTGTTCGGCGAGCTGGGGTACGGCGCGCCGATGGAGGACGTGGCGCGGCGGGCCCGGGTCGGGGTCGGCACGGTGTACCGGCGCTTTCCCAGCAAGGACGTGCTGGTCCGGCGGATCGCCGAGGAGGAGACGGCCCGGCTGACCGAGCAGGCCCGGGCGGCGCTCGGGCAGGAGGACGAGCCGTGGTCGGCGCTGTCGCGGTTCCTGCGGACCTCCGTGGCGTCGGGGGCGGGGCGGTTGCTGCCGCCGCAGGTGCTGCGGGTCGGCTCCGCCGGTCCGGGTGAGTCCGGTGCGGCCGGTGATGCGGTCGGCCTCGTCGGGGAGGCCCGGGTGCCTCAGCAGCGGGTGCAGCCGGGGAGCGGTGAGCTGCGGCTCGTGGCGCAGGAGGCCGCGGTGGCCGACGACGCCGGGGCCGGGGCGCTGCTCGACGTGGTCGGGCAGCTGGTGGACCGGGCCCGGGCGGCGGGTGAGCTGCGGACGGACGTGTCCGTGGGGGACGTGCTGCTGGTGATCGCCACGGCGGCGCCGTCGTTGCCGGACGCGGCGCAGCAGGCGGCGGCGTCGGCGCGGTTGCTGGACATCCTGCTGGAGGGGCTGCGGTCCCGGTCGTAGACGGCCCGCACCTGGCCTCGTTCTCGGGGGCGTCCCGTCTCACGGCGGCACCACCGCACCACCCGTGCGCCTGACACGGCCGGGTGGTGCCGGTGGCCCCTGTGGGGCGTGCGCCCCGACGGGTGTTCGGGGTGGTGTGGGGGTAAGTGCGCTCGGATGAGTGGACGGGGTGCGCGCGGGGGCTCCCGGCGCAGTTCGGTGTGGCACGCTGACGCCTGACGGATTGGGCTGGGCCGGGGTCGGGGGCTGTCCGCGATGGGCGTTGACGGGTGGGACGGGTCGCGCGGTGGCGACGGGGACGCGGAGACCCGGAAGTCGGCCTCGCCCCAGGTACCGCAGCAAGGCGGCCGGCCGGCCCCGTCCGGCGGGTCCCGGGCCGGGAACGTGCCGGCCCCGCGTGAGGGAGGCGTGCCGCCGCCGCGCCGGGAGACGCCGCCCGCCGACGCCGAGCTGATCCAGCGGATGCGCGGTGGTGACGACTCCGCCTACGAGGAGCTGTACCGACGGCACGCCGACGCGGTACGGCGTTACGCCCGCACCTGCTGCCGGGACGGGCACACCGCCGACGACCTCACCGCCGAGGTGTTCGCGCGGATGCTGCAGGCGGTGCGGGGCGGCTCCGGGCCGGAACACGCCGTACGGGCCTATCTGCTGACCTCCGTCCGGCGGGTCGCCGCCCACTGGGCGAAATCCGCCCGGCGGGAGCAACTCGTCGACGACTTCGCCCTCTTCGCCCAGCAGGCCGCCCGGGTCCCGCAGGCCGCCGACGACACCGCGTTCATCGGCTCCTCCGGAGCGGAGCTCGGTCTCGCCGCCGACGTCCGCGCCCTGCGCGAGGCCGAGCAGTCCATGGCCGTGCGGGCCTTCCGCTCGCTGCCCGAACGCTGGCAGGCCGTGCTGTGGCACACCGAGGTGGAGGACGAGTCCCCGAGCGAGGTGGCCGTCCTGTTCGGCCTGGACGCCAACGGCACCCGGGTGCTCGCCAGCCGCGCGCGCGAGGGGCTGAAGCAGGCGTACCTCCAGGCCCACGTCAGCGCAGCCCTCTCCCTCGACGAGGAGTGCGCCCGCTACGCCGACCAGCTCGGCGGCTACGCCCGCCGCAAGCTGCGCGTCCGTGCCGAGCGGGGGCTGCGCAAGCACCTGGAGGAGTGCGCGAGGTGCCGGCTGGCGGCGGCGCAGATCGAAGAGGTCGCGAGCGGCATCCCCGCGGTCGTCCCGGTCGCGGTCATCGGCTGGTTCGGGGCCGCCGGGTACGCCAAGGCCCTCGGGATCGTGGCCGGGGGCGCGGGGGCGGGGGCGGCCGGCGCCGCCGCGGCCGGTGGCTCGTCCGGCGGGGCGAGCGGTGGGGGCGGGGCCGCGGCCTCCGAGGGACTCGGGGCGCCGGTGAAGGCCGGCATCGCGGCCGGTGTGGTGGCGGTGGCCGCCGCCGCGGTCGCGCTGGCCCTGGTGAACGACGGCCGTCCGGCGAAGGAGGTCGCCCGGCCGGCGCCGGACCCCTCCCCGTCCGTGTCCGCGCCGGCGGTACGGCCCGGGACGCCCGCGCCCGCACCGCCTCCCCGCCCGTCGCCGCCGAAGCCCGTCGCCCCCGCTCCCGAACCGGCGCCGACGCCCGCCGGCGCTCCCGCCCACCGGCCCGCCCACACGCCCGCCGCCCCGCCACCCCCGGCGAAGCCGGCCCCCGAACCCGTCCCGGCGCCCACCCCCACGCCGAAGCCGGAACCCACGCCCGAGCCGACCCCGACGCCCACTCCGACGCCGGCGCCCGCCGTCTACGAGTTGAGCGAGCTGCGCTTCGACGTCGCCGGTGACGGCACCCGGCCCGAGATCGCGCTCGGCGAGAGCAGCTGGGTGTGGCAGCGCTACGGCCTGTCCGTCGCCGGCGAGCGGTACGCGCGCGGGGCCACCGTCCACGGCGACTCCTCCGTCACCGTCGTCCTCAACCGGCAGTGCACCGCCTACGACGCGCTGGCCGGCGTGGACGACCTGACGCTCGGCCTCGGCGAGGTCTCCTTCTCCGTCTACGCCGACGGGGTACGGCTGTGGCGGTCCGGCATGGTCGAGGGCCGCGACCCGGCCGTCCCCGTCCACGTCGACCTCACCGGGCGGACGACCGTACGGCTCGTGGTGGAACCGCACGGCAACGCCCTCGACCGGGCGGCGCTCGCGGACTGGGCCGAGTCCCGGTTCACCTGCCGGTAGCCGGGCCGCCCCGGGATTCCGCACCGGCCGCCACCGCGGCACCAAGCTCGCGCAGGACGTCCGCCACGCCGAAGGAGGCACCCCGGGCGCACTCGGCGGCGTGGCGGCCGGCCGGGAGGGCCGCGCGGGCCCCGGCGCGTACCCGGGCGGCCTCGCCGCGCTCCGGCTCGGGCCGTTCGAGGCCGTCGCGCCAGCGGTCCGCGGCGGCGTACAGCCGCAGCGCGCCCGGCAGATCGCCGAGCCGGGCCAGCAGACCGGCCGCCACGTCCACCAGACCGGCCGTGATCGACTCGGCGCACTGGTGGTCCACGGCCTCCCGCAGGGCCTCCGCCAGGATCGGCAGCCCGTGCGCGGGCCCCGACTCGTCGGCCGCGAGCAGTGCCTCGACCATCCGCTGGGCCGCGACGAACTGCGGGGGCGGGGTGCCGTCCCGGATCACCACGCGGGTCGCGTCGTACAGCTCGCGGGCGTGCGCGTGCTGGTTGTCGTGCAGGGCGATGTGGGCGCGCAGGAGCAGTACGAAGGCCCCGGACTCCGGTACCGCGAACCGGTCGGCGGCCGCTCCCGCCTCGTCCAGCGCGGCCAGCGCGGCCTCCCGGTCGCCGGAGCGGTAGGAGATCTCGGCGAGCCGGGCTATGAGGAACGGGGCCTCGGCATGGGCGCCCACCTCGTAGGCGAGCCGCAGCGCTTCCTCGTACTCGCCGCGCGCCTCGTCGTACCGGCCCCGGGTCATGGCCGCCTCGCCGGACGCGCTGCACACCTGCGCCCGCATCCAGCGGTCGCCGACGCGCCGGGTGAGCGTCCGCAGCTCGGCCAGGTCCTCGTCGACGCCCCGCAGGTTGCCCGGGGAGTCGACGGTCACGTGGGCGCGGTACATCAGGGCGACCCCGAGCTCCCAGTCGCCGCCGTAGCGGCGGCAGTTGTCGACGCACTGCGTCATCAGCGGGCGGATGTCCGTCGGACCGCCCAGGTAGTAGGAGGTCAGCGGCCAGATGATGCCCGGGAGCCGGGCGGCCCGCGGTCCGCCGCCCTCGTAGGCCGTCCGCACGCGCGCGAGGTACTCCCGGGCCCGCTCGTCGGCCGCGAGGTTCTCCGTGCCCGTCTCGGAGGTCAGGAACAGGTCCAGCATGCGCAGGTCCATCCGCAGTTCGCGCAGCGGATGCCCTTCCTCCCCGCCGGGGGCGGCGAGGAAGGCGCCCACCGGGTCGGCGGTCTCCGTCCGCGCCCTCACCTCGTCGGCCGGTGCGTCCGGGGGCAGCGTGTCCAGGGCGACGCCCAGGCGGAGCACCAGCCGCACCCAGGCCACCGCCTCCTGACGGTGGTTGCGCAGCCACCAGAACCAGCCGGTGGCCAGGACGACGGCGCCCGCCTCCGCCTCGTCCCCCGCCCGGACCGCGCGGTCCAGGGCCACGCGGATGTTGTCCAGCTCGGTCTCCAGGCGGGCGATCCAGGGCAGCTGGGCCGCCGAACGCAGCCGCGGCTCCGCCTCCTCCACCAGCGCCCGCACCCACGCGCGGTGGCGTCGCTCGGCCGCCGCACGCAGCCCGGGGACCTCGGCCGCACGCTCGGTGGCGTACTCGTGGATGGTCTCCAGCATGCGGTACCGCATGCCGGCGCCGGTGCCGTCCGGGTCGTGCGGGGCGGCGACCACCAGGGACTTGTCGACCAGCGCGCCGATCAGGTCCGCCGCCGGGCCGGTGCACACCGCCTCGGCCGCCGCGAGGTCCCAGCCGCCGGCGAAGACGGACACCTCGCGCAGGACCGTCCGCTCCCGCTCGTCCAGCAGCTCCCAGGACCAGTCCACGACCGCGCGCAGGGTCTGCTGGCGGGGCAGGACCGTGCGGCTTCCGGAGGTGAGCAGGCGGAAGCGGTCGTCCAGGCGGTCGGCGATCTGGCGCGGGGTCAGCAGTCTGAGCCGGGCCGCGGCCAGCTCGATGGCCAGCGGCAGCCCGTCCAGCCGGCGGCAGATCTCCGTGACGGCCACGGTGTCGCCGAGCACCGCGTCGGCGTCGGGACGGACGGCCTTCGCGCGCTCGGCGAAGAGGCGGTGCGCCTGCTCCGGGACGAGGGGCTCGACCGGGCGCACCGACTCACCGGGGACGCCGAGGGGTTCACGGCTGGTCGCGAGGATCGTGAGCCCCGGGCAGTGGGTGAGGAGGGTCTCGGCGAGGGCGGCCGCCGCGCCGATGACGTGCTCGCAGTTGTCGAGGATCAGCAGGTGGCTGCGCGGGGCGCAGTACTCGATCAGCAGGGCCGTGGGGTCGGCCTGCGGGGTCGCCAGTTCGTTGGTCAGCAGGACGGTCTCGCGCAGACCGAGCGCGCTGACCACCGCGCCGGGCACCGCCTCCGGATGGTCGAGCGGGGCGAGCTCGACCATCCAGGCCGAGGGGAGCGGTGCGGCGGCCTCCTCGGCGAGACGGGTCTTTCCCGAGCCGCCCGGTCCGGTGAGCGTGACCAGGCGGGCCCTGTGCAAGTCGGAACGAATGGCGTTCAGCTCCGGTTCCCGCCCGACGAAGGAGGTCAGGCGGGGACGGAGATTGCCGGTGCGCTCGGGGTGTCGCGGGGGCGCGGGGTGCGACGGAGGCGCCGGGGACGTGCGGGTGTTCGTGG
Source organism: Streptomyces sp. NPDC046870 (assembly GCF_040704595.1). Classification (NCBI taxonomy): domain Bacteria; kingdom Bacillati; phylum Actinomycetota; class Actinomycetes; order Kitasatosporales; family Streptomycetaceae; genus Streptomyces; species Streptomyces sp. NPDC046870. The sequence continues at coordinate 110,064 of NZ_JBEYXM010000024.1, read as the reverse complement.
GCTGGGGGGTCTCCTGGTGCGCGGGGGTCTCCGGCTGCGCGGGGGCGTCCCGGGGCTCCTGCTTCAGCAACGAGGTGTGCAGGGAGCGCAGTTCCGGGCCCGGGTCGGTGCCGAGGGAGTCGGCGAGGGTGCGGCGGGCGGCCTCGTAGGCGGCGAGGGCGTCCGCCGGGCGGCCCGTGTCCCGCAGGGCGCGGATGAGGAGGGCGTGCAGGGGCTCGTCGTACGGATGGGCGGAGGTCAGTTCCCGCAACTCCGGTACGACCTCTTGGGCGCGACCGAGGTCCAGGGCCGCGGCGGCGCGGGCGCGGGTCGCCTCCAGGCGCAGGGCTTCGGGGCGGGCGGCTGCGGTGCGGTCGGGGAGGTCGGCGAGGGCCGGGCCGTACCAGAGAGCGAGGGCCTGGGTGAGGGTGCGGTGGGCAGTGACCGGGTCGCCGGCGGCGAGGGCCCGGGTGCCGCTGTGGGCGAGCCGTGCGAAGACGTGGAGGTCCACGTCGTCCTCGGCCGCTTCGAGGCGGTAGCCGCCCGGGGTGGAGGCGATGGCGTGCCGGCCGAGGGTACGCCGGAGACGGCCGACGAGGGCCTGGAGCGCGGCGGGGGCGTCCTGGGGCGGGTCGTCCGCCCAGATCTCCCCGACGAGGGTGTCGGGTGCGGCGGTGCGGCCGGGGCGGAGGGCGAGGGCGGCGAGCAGTGTCCGCAGGCGCCGGCCGCCGATGGGTACGGGGGTGCCCCGGTCGTCCGCCGCTTGGGTCACGCCCAGGATTCTGTACCGCACCTGGTCATTGTGGCGGGGGGTGCGGGACGGGGCACAGGATTTCGGTTCCGGGGGGCGGCGCGGGGCCCGGTGCCGCCCGTCGCACTCCCCGGTTGAGCCACCCCACCGCTCACGCCCCCGGTGTGAGCGCGCTCCGCCTCGGCTGGATCCCCGAGGGGACCGCGCGGGAGCGGGTCGGGGTGCCCGTCCAGCAGGTGCCGCGGCGGGAGAGGAGGCGGCGCAGCCAGAGTTCGAGGGAGACGAGGTCGGCCAGCCCGTCCAGGGGAAGGGCCTCGCCCGCCGCGGCCGAGCGCAGCGCCTTGCGCACGACACGCGCCTCCACCAGGCCCGCGTCGGCCAGCAGCGGTGTGGCGAAGAGGTCCAGGAGGGGGTCGGCGGCCGCACGCAGCCCCGCGCGCGCGGCGGCCGCCGAGGACGCGTGGGAGGGCGCGCCCCAGCCGGGCGGGAGGCCGGTGACGCCGGCGCCCTCCAGGACGGTACGGAGGATGGCGGCGCGGGCGCCGGGCTGGACGCGCAGGGCCTCGGGGAGGTCGCGGCAGGCGCGCACGACCTGGTTGTCGAGGAACGGCGCGTGCAGCCGCTGGGAGCGGATCTCCGTGGCCTGTTCCAGGACGCGGAGGTCGGCGGCGTGCCGGGCGAGTACCGCACGCGCGCGGTAGTCGCCCGGGCGCTGTGCGCCGGTCGCGGAGCGGTCCGCCTCCGCCTGGAGCAGAACCGATACTTCAGCCAGCGCCTCCCCCGTCAGCCACCGGGCGGCCGGGCCGGGTCTGGCCCAGGACAGCGCGGCGAGGGACGCGCCGACCGCCCCTTTGGGCTCGTCGAAGCGGCGCCGCATCAGCCGTTCGGCCAGCACCTCCAGGCCCGCCCGGTAGGGGGTGCGGGCGAGGCGCCGGGCCGCGCCGTACACGCGCGCGGGGACCATCACGGAGCCGTCCGCGCGGGCGAGCGCGGCGACCGGCCGGACCAGGTGGCGCCGTTTGCGGTCCACGAGCAGGTCGGCGAGGCGGGCGGGGTGCGCGTCCAGGACCTGGCGGGCGCCGTGGCCGGTGAAGTGGTCGGCGCTGCCGGCGGCGAGCCGCGCGCGGTGCCGGGCCGCCTGGACCAGGGAGGGGCCGGGTTCGTCGGTCAGCGGGCCCTCGAGGTCGGCGTACGGCAGGGTCTCCTCGTCGCCGGTGACCACGACGTGGTGCAGCCGGGGGTTGGCGGCCAGGGCACCGGCGCGTTCGAGTTCGGCCTCGCGGCCGGTCACGGCCAGATCGTTGAACGTGACGGCGAGGAGCCGTTCGCCCGCGCCCGTGCCGTGGCCGAGGAGCGTGCCCGGTCTGCCGGGCAGCCCGGCGGCCAGCAGCGCGAGTGTGCCGGAGGCGGGGCCGCCGGAGAGGTCGGCGCCGATGCCGGGGACCGGCATGCCGCGCGCGGCCCGCCGCTCGGCCGGTCCCATGCCGGGGACCGGTCCGGGGTCCAGGTCGGGCACGTGCCGGGGTGCCGACAGCCGGGTGCGGACGGCCTCCACGAGCGCGTCCCGGACGGCGTCCACGGCGCGGCCGGGGTCGGCCGGGGGCGCGGCCACGGCGAGGGAGGCGACCGGCTCGTATCCGGCGACCTCCCGCGCCCCGGCGCGCAGCACCAGCGCGTGCCCCGGCGGAATGCGCCGTACGCCCTCGTAGGGAGTGCTGTCGCGCAGCGCGGCCGGGACGTCCGGGGCGGCGAGCAGGGCGGCGAGGTGGGTGAAGTCGAGGTTGGCCTCGACGAGGTCGGCGAGGGGCAGCGCGGCGGTGGCGTAGGCGGTGCCGCCGGCCCAGGGGGTGTAGAACACCGGCCGGGCGCCCGCGAGATCGCCGCAGACGGTGATGCGGCGGCCGGCCTGGACGACGGCCGTGTAGCTGCCGGGCCAGGTGGTCAGATGGCGCACGGCGCCCCCGCGCGCGGTGAACAGGCCGCGCCGCAGCTCCTCGTCGGTGGCGCCGCAGATGCCGAGGACGGCGATCCGGTGCTGTGCGTCGGCGTGCACCACGCGCACCTCGTCCGGGCGCCAGTCGCCGACGGCCCACAGCGGATCGGGGTCGCCCCACAGGAGGTGGGAGCCGACCGGGTGGAGGGTCTCGCCGTCGTATCCGACGGCACCGGCGGAGCCGATCCCGGCGGCGCCCGCGGCGGTGCTGCTCCAACCCACCAACCACCGCATCGACGCCTCCACAGGCTGTGGACGAACAGTGCACCGTACGAACCGGACCCCATGCTGCCATGAAGGGCGCGCGGGAGAGGGACGGCGGCACCGCCTTCGATCGGGGGAAAACCAGGGGGGACACGCGGAGCGGGCCTGGGAGTTGGCGGCCGGACGGCGTCCGCGCAGTGGGTGGGGGCCGGGCGGCACCACACGGGCCCGGCGCGAATGCGCCCCCTGCGCGCTCCCCCAAACCGCCCTTCGCGCCCTCAAGTTGCATGGTCGGAGCGGCAATTGAGCGCACACGACGGGGGGCGGTTTTCGGCCAATTAAACGGAGGGGCACCGGAGATGAGCACGCTCCGTAGGGACCTGCGGAGCGCGCGGGAGGTCCACACGCGCGCACGGCCCGGGAGGCGGGCATCGCCTCCCGGACCGGTCCGCCACCCGCGGGGATGAAGGCGGCGGTGTCCCCCAGCCCACTGGATCCAGTACAGCGGGCCGACCCACGCAAGAGCCATGGAACCGCTCCCCGGGTGGCCGGAGAAGAGCGCACGGACAGGCGCACGGCCACACGTGCGGGGGCACGCGGCGACAGGCCGTGCACGGTGCGTACAGGGCCGGGGCCTTCGTACGGACCACAATCCCGCCAACCGGAACAATGCCCCTTAACGCTTGGGATGCGGCGAACTACGCTGGGTTTACGAATGCCGCGTGGTTATGCCAGCGCGGCAGCCGTCTGTGTCGAGGGGTGGCGCATGTCCAGGGAGCAACGCGGGCCGAACGAAAAACTCGGCGCCGTTCTCGCCCTCGCGGGAATCAGCAACGCGGGGCTCGCCCGCCGCGTCAACGACCTCGGCGCGCAGCGCGGGTTGACGCTTCGCTACGACAAGACGTCCGTGGCGCGCTGGGTGTCGAAGGGCATGGTGCCGCAGGGTGCGGCGCCGCACCTCATCGCCGCCGCCATCGGCCAGAAGCTCGGCCGGCCGGTGCCGCTGCACGAGATCGGCCTGGCGGACGCCGATCCCGCGCCCGAAGTGGGCCTCGCCTTCCCGAGGGACGTGGGCCAGGCGGTGAGGTCCGCGACGGAGCTGTACCGCCTCGACCTCGCCGGCCGCCGCGCCGGCGCCGGCGGCATCTGGCAGTCGCTCGCCGGGTCGTTCGCGGTCAGCGCGTACGCGACGCCCGCCTCGCGCTGGCTGATAACCCCCGCCGACAGCTCGGTCGCGCGGGAGGCGGGCTCCGTCGAGGGGTCCGGCGCACCGATCAAAGTCGGCCACAGCGATGTGCAGAAGCTCCGGGAGGCCGCCGAGGACGCCAGGCGGTGGGACTCCAAGTACGGCGGCGGGGACTGGCGTTCGTCGATGGTGCCGGAGTGCCTGCGGGTGGAGGCGGCTCCCCTGCTGCTCGGCTCCTACTCCGACGAGGTCGGCCGCGCCTTGTTCGGCGCCTCGGCCGAACTCACCCGGCTCGCCGGGTGGATGGCCTTCGACACCGGGCAGCAGGAGGCCGCGCAGCGGTACTACATCCAGGCGCTGCGGCTCGCGCGCGCGGCCGCGGACGTCCCGCTGGGGGGTTATGTCCTCGCCTCCATGTCGCTGCAGGCGACCTACCGGGGCTTCGGCGACGAGGGCGTCGACCTGGCGCAGGCCGCGCTGGAGCGGAACCGGGGGCTGGCGACCGCGCGGACGATGAGCTTCTTCCGGCTGGTCGAGGCGCGGGCGCACGCGCGCGCGGGGGACGCGCAGGCGGCCGGCGCGGCGCTGAAGGCGGCGGAGGGGTGGCTGGAACGGTCCCGTCCCGGTGACAACGACCCGTCCTGGCTCGGTTTCTACGGGTACGACCGGTTCGCCGCGGACGCCGCCGAGTGCTACCGGGACCTGAAGGCACCGCGTCAGGTGCGCAGGTTCACCGAGCAGGCGCTGTCGAAGCCGACGGAGGAGTTCGTGCGGTCGCACGGGCTGCGGCTGGTCGTCTCGGCGGTCGCCGAGCTGGAGTCCGGCAACCTCGACGCGGCGTGCGAGCAGGGGGTGCGGGCCGTGGAGGTGGCCGGGCGGATCTCGTCGGCACGCACGACGGAGTACGTGAAGGACCTCCTGCACCGGCTGGAGCCGTACGGGGACGAGCCGCGGGTGGTGGAGCTGCGGGAGCGGGCCCGCCCCCTGCTGATGGCTCCGGCGTAGGGCCGCGCCCCTTCGGATACGACCCGGCGTTTGAAGCCGTTGTCAGTGGCGCAATGCACTATCGGAGGCGGAGGTGGTGCAGGTGCGGGCCGGGGCGTACGACTGTGATGTGCTCGTCATCGGTGGGGGGATCGTCGGGCTGTCGACCGCGTACGCGATCACCCGGGCCGCGCCCGGTACGCGCGTGGTCGTGCTGGAGAAGGAGCCGGGGCCGGCCCGGCACCAGACGGGGCGCAACAGCGGGGTGATCCACAGCGGGATCTACTACCGGCCGGACTCGCTCAAGGCGCGGTACGCGGTGCGGGGCGCCGCCGAGATGGTGAAGTTCTGCGCCGAGTACGGCATCGCGCACGCCGTCACCGGCAAGCTGATCGTCGCCACCGAGCGGGACGAGCTGCCGCGGCTGCACGCGCTGGTGCAGCGCGGCCGGGAGAACGGCATTCCGGTGCGGGAGCTGGGACCCGCGCAGATCACCGAGTACGAACCTCAGGTGCGCGGCCTCGCCGCCATACACGTCGGTACGACCGGGGTGTGCGACTTCGTGGGCGTCGCGGGCGAGCTGGCGCGGGCCTCCGGCGCGGAGATCCGGTACGGCGCCCGGGTGGTACGCGTGGACCGGCGGCCGGAGCGGGGCGTGGCCGTGCTCACCGCCACCGGGGACGTCGTACGCGCGCGCGTGCTCGTGAACTGCGCCGGGCTGTACTGCGACGAGGTGGCCCGGCTGACCGGCGACGACCCCGAGGTGCGGATCGTGCCGTTCCGCGGGGAGTACTACGAGCTGGCGCGGCCGGAACTGGTGCGGGGGCTGGTGTACCCGGTGCCGGACCCGGCGTTCCCGTTCCTCGGGGTGCATCTGACGCGCGGGATCGACGGCGGCGTGCACATCGGGCCCAACGCGGTGCCGGCGCTCGCCCGGGAGGGGTACGACTGGGGGGTCGTACGGCCCCGGGAGCTGGCCGGGACGGTCGCGTGGCCGGGGTCCTGGGCCATCGCCCGGCGGCACTGGCGGTACGGCGCCGGTGAGCTGCGCCGGTCGGTGTCCAAGGGGGCGTTCCTGGATGCCGTGCGAAGACTGCTGCCCGCGGTGGAGGCCGCGGATCTGGTGCGGGCCCCGGCCGGGGTGCGGGCGCAGGCGGTGCTGCGGGACGGGACGCTGGTCGACGACTTCCTGATCCGGGAGGGGGCGCGTGCGGTGCACGTGCTGAACGCGCCCTCGCCCGCTGCCACGGCCTCGCTGCCGATCGGGCGGGAGATCGGGCGCCGGGCGCTGGCGATGCTCGGCTCGCTGTAGGGGCCCGTCGGCACCCGTAAAATCGGTCGTACTGTGTCTGACTCCCTGAACGCCCCCGCCCCGCCCCCGGTCCCCCACAGCCCCGGTGTCCCCGTCCGGCACACCCGGGCCAAGGGCGAGCCGCGCTTTCCCGACGGGCCCAAGGCCGATCCGGCCGGGTCGCACTTCGAGCGGCGGATCCGGAGCTTCCAGCCGCGGCGGAGCCGGGTGACGGCCGGGCAGGCCGACGCGTTGCAGCGGCTGTGGCCCAAGTGGGGGCTGGACATCGACGGGCAGCGGGTGATCGACCTCGCCGAGCTGTTCGGCAACGACCGGCCCGTGGTGCTGGAGATCGGGTTCGGCATGGGCGAGGCCACCGCGCGGATGGCCGCGGGCGACCCGGACACCAATATCCTGGCCGTCGACGTGCACACCCCCGGCCAGGGCAACCTGCTGGGTCTCGCCGACCGCGACGGCCTGTCCAACGTCCGGGTGGGCAACGGGGACGCGATCATCCTGCTCCGGGAGATGCTCCGCCCCGACTCGCTGGACGGGCTGCGCGTCTACTTCCCCGACCCCTGGCCCAAGAAGCGGCACCACAAGCGGCGGCTCATCCAGCCCGAGTTCCTGACGCTCGCCGCGTCCCGGATGAGGCCGGGCGCGCTCCTGCACTGCGCGACCGACTGGGAGCCGTACGCCGAGCAGATGCTGGAGGTGCTCACCGCCCATCCCGGCTTCGAGAACACCCAGCCGGACGGCGGTTTCGCGCCGCGCCCGGAGTTCCGGCCGCTGACCCGTTTCGAGGGGCAGGGACTGGACAAGGGACATGTGGTGAACGACCTGCTGTTCCGGCGCGTACCGCACAGCACCGCTGAGCTGGGCCGATAATCCGCTCCAGCCCCTCGCCCCGCCACCGTTAGGGTCGATGCCGTGGCCACCAGTCCTCCGTTTCCGACGTACCCCCCGAGCCCCGGCGAGGACGTGCTGCGCCACCCGCACTGGTGGCAGCGCACGTGGGTGCGGTACGGGGCACTGAGTTCCCTGCTGGCCCTGTCCGGCCTGGTCATCCTCGCGCTCGTACGGCGGCAGACGGGCACGGAGGGCTTCCTCGTCGGCCTCGGACTGGCCGTACTGCCCGTGCCCTGGCTGATGGCCGCCTTCCGGTGGCTGGACCGGGTGGAGCCGGGCCCCTGGCGGAATCTGGTCTTCTCCTTCGCCTGGGGGGCCTGTGCGGCGGCGCTGATAGCCATCGTGGCCAACAGCTTCGCGACCAAGTGGATCGCCACCTCGACCGCGGACCCGGCCAGCGCCGACACGCTGGGCGCCACCGTGATAGCGCCGATCGTGGAGGAGTCCGCGAAGGCCGCCGCCGTCCTGCTGGTGTTCCTCTTCCGCCGGCGTGACTTCACCGGGATCGTGGACGGGGTGGTGATAGCGGGCGTCACCGCCACCGGGTTCGCGTTCACCGAGAACATCCTCTACCTCGGTACGGCCTTCGGGACCGACCAGCTCACCGGCGACCGCGGCATCGCCTCCGTCACCGCCGCCACCTTCTTCGTGCGCATCGTGATGTCCCCGTTCGCGCACCCCCTGTTCACCGTCCTCACCGGCATCGGCTTCGGCGTCGCCGCGCTGTCCGCCGAGCGGCAGCACGTGCGGCGGGTGCTGCTGCCGGTCTGCGGGCTGCTGCTCGCGATGAGCATGCACGCCTTCTGGAACGGCTCCTCCACCTTCGGCGAGTACGGCTTCTTCGCCGTCTACGGCGGCTTCATGGTGCCCGTGTTCGCGGTGGTGACCTGGCTCGTGGTCTGGACCCGGCAGCGGGAGCTGCGGACCGTGCGGGCCGAACTGCCCACGTACGTGCTGGCCGGGTGGCTGGGCCCGGCCGAGCCGTTCGCGCTCGGGTCGATGCGTGCGCGCCGGATGGCCCGGGACTACGCCCGGCACCACCACGGGCGCCAGGCGGCGCGGGAGGTGGCCCGGTACGAGGCGTACGCGACCTCGCTGGCGTTCCTGCGGCACCGGGGGCGCCGGGGCAAGGCCGGCCCCGACTTCGTCGTCCGGGAGCGTGAGCTGCTGGACGAGCTGTGGAAGCGCAGGGACGTGGCCCGGCCCGCGCTGGAGTACGCGAGCAGGGCGTCGGTTCCCGCGCCGGTGTTCTGGGGGCCGGCGCCGTACGGGTATCCGGCGGTGCCGTATCCCGCGTACAACCCGTACCGGACGTAGGGCCTCTCGTTCGGATCAGCCCGGCATGATCCGAACGAGAGACCCTAGGCGGACGCCTCCGTCAGCCGGGTCACCTCGGCCTGCGTCAGCTCCAGCTCCGCGACCCCCAGCAGCGCCGGGAGCTGTTCCACCGTCCTCGCCGAGGCGATCGGGGCCGTGACCGTGGGCTGGGCGGCGAGCCAGGCCAGGGCCACCGTGGCGACCGGGACCCCGTGCGCCGCGGCGATCTCGTCGAGGGCCGCGAGGACCTTCTGGCCGCGCTCGGACTCCGCGTGCTTCTGGGCTCCTTCGGCGCGGGCGCTGTCGACGGTCGTGCCGGGCCGGTACTTGCCGGTGAGGAAGCCCGAGGCGAGGGAGAAGTACGGGACGGCGGACAGCCCCTCGCGGGCGACGAGGTCCTGCAACGGGCCCTCGTAGGTGTCCCGGGAGACCAGGTTGTAGTGCGGCTGGACGGCGACGTAGCGGGCGAGGCCCTCGCGGTCGGAGAAGTCCAGGGAGGCCCGCAGCCGCTCGGGGCTGATGTTGGAGGCGGCGATGTGCCGGACCTTCCCGGCCTTCACCAGCTCGTCCAGCGCGCCGATGATCTCCTCGACCGGCACCTCGGGCTTGTCGAAGTGGGTGTAGTAGAGGTCGATGTGGTCGGTGTCCAGGCGGCGCAGGGAGGCGTCGGCGGCGGCCTTGATGTTGGCCGCGGACAGGCCCTGGTACTCCGGGTGCTGGCTGACCTTGGTGGCGATGACGACCTCGGAGCGGTTGCCGCGTGCCTTGACCCACTTGCCGATGATCGTCTCCGACTCGCCGCCCTGGTTGCCCTCGATCCAGGCGGAGTAGGAGTCGGCGGTGTCGATGAAGTTGCCGCCGGCGGCGGTGTAGGCGTCGAGGACGGCGAAGGAGGTCTGCTCGTCGGCGGTCCAGCCGAAGACGTTGCCGCCGAGGGCGAGCGGGAAGACCTCGAGATCGGACGGGCCGAGTTTACGAAGTGACGTCATACGTCATGGCAACACCGGCGGTGGGTGATCGCATCCCACCGCCGGGGCGGAGTCCCCGTCAAGATCTCGCAAAGATCCCGCGCGGGACGGGACCGTCAGGGGTTGAGACCCTTGCCGCGCAGCCACGCCATGGGGTCGATGCCGGTGGCCTGGCCGTCGGGGTGGACCTCCATGTGGACGTGCGGCCCGGTGACGTTGCCGGTGGCGCCGACGCGGCCGATGACCTCGCCGGTGGTGACCTTCTGGCCGACGGAGACGCTGATCGAGGACTGGTGGCAGAACCACAGCTCGGTGCCGTCGTCCAGGGTGAGGATCGTGCGGTAGCCGTAGGAGCCGGCCCAGCCCGCCTCGGTGATCGTGCCGCTGTGCACGGCCTTGATCAGGGTGCCGGTGGGGGCGGCGAAGTCGAGGCCGGTGTGGTAGCCGGAGGACCACATCCCGCCGGCCTGGCCGAAGGTCGAGGTGATCGTGTACGAGGAGGTGGGCAGCGTGTACTGCTCGGCCAGCTTGGCCAGCCGCTCTTCCTCGGCCTTCTTCGCGGCGGCGGCCTCCGCCTTCTCCTTGGCCGCGGCGGCCTGGGCGGCGGCCTTCTGCTCGGCCTGGGCGGCGGCGTCGGCGCTCTGCTTCTCGGCGGCGGCGACCGCGGCGGCCGTGGCCCTGCTCTCGGCCTGGCCCTGCTGCTGCTCGGCCTGGGCCATGATCCGGTTGCGCAGCGCCTCGCCCGCGTCGGCACTGTCCTCGCCGGCGGCCGTGGTCACGCCGACGGTGCTCAGCGTGGCCGTGGCGGCCTCGGCCGGGTGGGCGTCGGCCGAGTCGTCGTGGAAGAGGGAGCCGACCGAGGGCAGGTCCGGCAGGGAGATCGAGACCGGCGGCTTGCCGGTGTTGGCGCTGGCCATGCCGCCCGCGCCGACGGCGGCCATGACGCCGACGCCCAGGACGGTGGAGCTGCGCGCGAAGCCGCCGCGCTGCTTGGCGACGCGATGCCGGCCGCGCACCGGGGCGACGGACTCCTCGGTGGGGTTCCACTCCTCCCAGGGGCCCTCCTCGGCGCGGTAGGCGCCGTACCCGAAGGTCTCGGGCTCGCGCTGTGCCGGTATGAACGGGGCTTCTGGGGCAGGCCGGTTGGACGCCACGCGGGCGTACTCCTTTCCTTCCTTTCGCCTACCGGGTTAGCTGACGGGTTCGGAGCAGGAAGGTCTCCTACGCGCGTATACCGGTCGTGGACTCCGCGAGTTCACGACGGCATTCGCGTGATTCACCCCAGGGTGGTGGTTCCCCGGCTCCCTTGCGGGATTCGGCGCGTGCGCACGGAGCCGCCTCTTGTGACGGCTGTGACGACCGCGCTGCGTTATCGAACGTTAATAGACCCGACAGTCACTTTCCAAGCCGTTCGGCTTGATCATTCGCGTCTTCACCAGCGGAGCTATCGGCCACTACCCCGTCAAAAGGGGCGAGTTGACCGAGCATCGGACTCGTTCAGCAGTCACTTTCGGTTTTGATGGTGACTCAGACGTTATGCGCACGGCGGTCGTCCGGTCACCTGCGGTGACGGTCAGGGGCGCCGCACGGCGAGCAGCGCCATGTCGTCGGCCATGCCGCCCCCGGAGTGCCGGCGCGCCTCCTCGGCGAGCCGGCCGACCAGTGCGGCCGGGCCGGCGAAGGTGCGTCCGGCGAGCCGCCGTTCGGGGTCGTAGAACCGGCCGTGGGCGTCCCGCGCCTCGGACAGGCCGTCGGTGAAGAACAGCAGGGTCGCGCCGCTCGGGAAGGCGGTCTCGGTGGCGCGGTCCGGCCACATGCCGAGGTCGCCCATGCCGAGCGGCAGCGCGGGCTCGGCCGGGGCCAGGGTCCGCAGGGTGCCGTCGGCGTGCAGCAGCAGCGGCGGCGGATGGCCGCGGTTGACGATCCGTACGGCGCCGTCGCCGTGCGGGAGTTCGGCGAGCACCGCGGTGGTGAACCCCTCGAAGGCGTCGATCCCGTCGCGCCGGGTGCCCTCGCGGGCCAGCGCCCGCTCCAGCCGCTCGGCGACCGCCTCCAGCGTGGCCTCCTGCTCGGCCGCCTCCCGGAACGCGCCGATCACCACGGCCACCGCGGCGACGGCGCCCATGCCCTTGCCGCGCACGTCCCCGACGACCAGCCGGACGCCGTAGGGGCTGTCCTGTACGGCGTACAGGTCGCCGCCGATGAACGCGTCCTGCCGTGCCGCCTCGTAGCAGGCGGCGATCTCGTAGCCGCCGATCCGCTCGTCCGGTTCCGGCAGGACGGCCCGCTGGGCGGCCTCGGCGATCTCGCGGGCGGAGGCGAGCCGCCGGTCGCCCCGGCGGACCACCCGGTTGATGGCGACGGCCAGCAGGGCGACTGTCGCGACGGTGACCACGTCGGTGAGGGTGCCCACGGTGGGATGGGCCCCGGCGTCGGTGTGCACGGCGTAGGCGGCGGCGAGGGAGACGAGACCGGTCAGGACGGTGGTGCGCAGCGAGGACAGGGGCGCGGCGACCAGCGGCGCCGCGGTGAAGAACGGGACGGCGGTGAAGTCGTCCGGGGTGAGCAGGCCGTACAGGACGCCGCAGACGACGAGCAGGGCGGGCAGGGTGCGGGCCAGGGCACGGGGGCCGGGGCGGCGGCGGGCGCCCACCGGCACGGCTTCGTCACCGAGCCCCGGGTCGGGCACGGGGTCGCCGGGGAGCCGGCCGCCCGCCCTGGCGTACGGGCTCTCCTCCACCTTTCCAGGGCGCACCGCGTGTCTCCCGCTTGTCCGACGTACCTCCAGGTTTCCGGGCCCCGGGGCGGGCGGCGACCGGTGTGGTCCGAAAGGGGTGTGCGAGCGGTCCCGCGCATGGCGTACACTGGAGTCACAACGACGCGGGGTGGAGCAGCTCGGTAGCTCGCTGGGCTCATAACCCAGAGGTCGCAGGTTCAAATCCTGTCCCCGCTACTGAAGGCTCAGGGCCCGGAATCCCCAGGATTCCGGGCCCTGAGTCGTTTCCGGCCCCTCTTCGGCGCCCGCGGGGCGCGGGGGCCGCGCGGGCGGTCACGACGCACCCCCGCGCCCGCCCGCCAGGCACCCCCGGCGGGCGGGCGGACGCTCACAGCAGGTGGGCGTTCGGCGCCTTGGCCGGCTCCTCCAGCTCGGGCAGCACCACGACCCGTGTGCCCCCCGCGGCCAGGACCCCGCTTCCGTCGGCCCCCGCCACGAACGTGTCCGGCTCACGCCAGGCGGTGACCACCCTGCGCACCCCCGCCCGGAGGATCAGCTCGGCACACGGTGCCGGGCGGGACGCACGCCGCGCACAGGGCTCCAGACTGCTGTACACGGTGGCACCGGCCAGCCGCGCGTCGTCCGCGTCGATCTTCGCGAGCGCCGCCTCCTCCGCGTGGACGACGGGATCGCCACCCTCCCGCGAATGGCCCCGGGCCAGCTCCGTACCGTCGGCTGCCACGACCACCGCACCGACGCTGAACGCCGTCTTGGACGGCGGACACTGCGCCGCCAGTTCACAGGCGGTCCGCAGCCAGTGGCGGTCGGCGGCGGTGGCGACCGCCCCGGTGCCGGGGGCCGTCGGCGCGTACCGCATGAGCACGACGTCCTCGATCCGGCGGGTGTCGAGCAGGCGCAGCCGTCCGGGCTGGTAGGCCCCCGGCCCGAACAGGCGGGGCGCCTCGGGATCGCCGACGAACAGCGGGGCCAGGACCAGCTGGAGCTCGTCGGCGAGGCCCTGGTGCAGCAGCTGGGTGTGGACGGTGCCGCCGCCCTCCACCATCAGGCGGCCGACACCGCGCACGTCGTGCAGGTGCTCCAGCAGGGCACGCCAGTCCAGGTCCGGACCGAGCGGGACGACGTCGGCGCTGCGCCCGAGGCGGCGGGCGGCCTGCTCGGCGCCCCGGTCGGTGGTGTAGACGATCTTGTCGCCGCCGGTGTGCCAGAACCTGGCGTCCGGATCGAGGTCGCCGGTGGCCGTGACCGTGACCTTCAGCGGGTACTCCGGCTCGCCCCGCGCCACCCGGTCCGCGCGCCGCTCGGCGGAGTTGACCAGCAGGCGGGGGTTGTCGGCGCGGATCGTCCCGGCGCCGACGAGGATCGCGTCGACCGAGGCCCGTACCGCGTCGACCCGGTCGAAGTCGGCCGGGCCGGACAGCAGCAGGCGGTCGGGGCCGGTGTCGTCCAGATAGCCGTCGAGGGAGACGGCGGCGGACAGCAGCACGTACGGCAGGGGCATCGGCGCCCTCTCTTCCGGAGGCGGACTCACCCGTCCGGCGGACGAGCTTGGTTCAACTTTTAAACAAACTTACACTGGGGGCATGACGACCCGCTGGCTCACGCCCGAGGAGCAGCGCGCCTGGCGCGCCTACATGGCCGCCTCCCGTCTCCTGGAGGACGCCATCGACCGGCAGCTCCAGCAGGAGGGCGGCATGCCGCACCTGTTCTACTCGGTGCTGGCCAACCTCTCCGACGCCCCCGACCGGCGGCTGCGCATGACCGATCTGGCCGAGACGCTGAAGATCACCCGCAGCCGGCTCACGTACGCGGTGACCCGGCTGGAGCGGGACGGCCTGGTGCGCCGGGAGAACTGCCGCCGGGACAAGCGCAGCTCGCTCGCCGTGCTGACGGACGAGGGGGTGGCCGTCCTGGAGCGTACGGCACCCGGGCACGTCGAGACGGTCCGCAGCACCCTGTTCGACCGGCTCACCCCGAAGCAGGTGGGGCAGCTGGAGGAGATCTGCACGGGGATCGCGCGCGGGCTGCAGGGCGAGGACGACCGGTCCGGTACCGAGGACGTCCCCTGGCGCCGCCGTTCGTCGTGCTCGTCGCCCCCGGCGTCCTCTTGAGCGGGCCGGGCCGCCGGGTCCGGCAATTGCTTTAACTTTTAAGCAGGAGTAGGGTCCGTCCGAACCACTGCTTCAAATCTGAAGCAACCGTCCCGGAGGACCCGCATGCCCGACATCCCCGTCGCCACCCCGCGCGCCCGCGTCCGGGTACCGCTGCGCTTCGCCGACGGCTACGGCACCGACGCCGAACTCGTCACCTTCCACGGCCTCGCCGACGGCAGGGAACACCTCGCCGTCGTCCTCGGCGAGCCCGGCCCGGTCCCGCTGGTGCGCCTGCACTCCGAGTGCCTGACCGGGGACGTCTTCGGCTCGGCCCGCTGCGACTGCGGACCGCAGCTGCGCGAGGCGGTCGAGCGCATCGCCGGCCGCGGCGGCGTCCTGCTCTACCTCCGCCAGGAGGGCCGGGGCATCGGCCTCTACAACAAGCTCGACGCGTACGCCCTCCAGGACGAGGGGCTCGACACCTACGCGGCGAACGCCGCCCTCGGCCTGCCGGAGGACGCCCGCGACTACACGGCAGCCGCCCAGATGCTCGGCGCCCTCGGCATCACCGAGCTCGACCTGCTCTCCAACAACCCCGACAAGGCCGCACAGCTGCGCTCGCTGGGGATCGCGGTACGGGACCGGGTGCCGACCGGTGTCTTCACCACCGCCCACAACGTCCGCTACCTGCGCGCGAAGGTGCTGCAGACCCAGCACACCCTGCCGCTGGCGGAACTGACCGAGCTGACGGAGCTGACGGCGGGCTAGGGGAGCCGGAGGGCGGAGGGGACGGCGGCGGCGAGCAGGGCGGCCGTCACGGCGTAGGTGAGCCGGAAGCCGTCCGGTGACGGGCCCGCCGCGGCCAGCACCACCGACAGCAGGGCCGTACCGACCGACGCGGCGAGCTGGGCGTTGATGCTCAGCGCGGTGCTCGCCCCGGGCAGCCGGTCCGGGGGCAGGCCACGGGTCGCGGTGGTCATCGCCGGCATCAGCGTCATCCCGGCGCCGACGCCCATGACCGCGCCCGCGACGACGATCCGCCAGGGCGCGACCCCCGCCGTGCCGGTCTGCCAGGCCATCAGCCCCATTCCGAGGGCGGCCACCGCACAGCCGGCCGTGATCAGCCGGCGGGGCGCCGCCGTGTCGATCCGGCGGGCCGCGACCTGCATCGTGACCCCGACCACGAGCCCGGCCGGCGCCCCGAGCAGCCCGGCCGCCGTCGCGCTCAGGCCCCGTTCCTGCTGCCAGTACAGCGGCCCGAGCAGCATCGACCCGAAGTAGCCGCAGGTGAACGGGGCCAGCGTGCCGATGCCGGCGGCGAAGGTGCGGTCCCGCAGCAGCCGCAGGTCCAGCAGCGGCGCCCGGACGGTGAGCGCCCGCCGTACGAAGGCCGCCGCGAGGACGGCACCGGCGAGCGTCGGCAGCAGCGCGCCGGGTGCCGTGAAGTCCCCGCGCTCACCGCCCCGGGCCAGGCCGTACAGCAGCAGGGCCAGACCGGGCGAGAGCATCAGCAGACCGGGAACGTCCAGCCGGGGCAGGTCCCGGCCACGGGCCTGCGGGGCGTCCCGGGGCAGCAGTCGGGCCGCCAGCACCAGGGCCAGGGCGCCGACGGGCAGGTTGATCAGGAAGATCCAGTGCCAGGACGCGGCGTCCACCAGCCGGCCGCCGAGCACCGGTCCGGCGACGGGGCCGATCAGGATGGGCAGCCCCAGCAGGCCCATCGCCCGGCCGAGCCGGGCCCGGTCCGCGACCCGCATGCCCATCGCCATGCCGACGGGTTGCAGCAGGCCGCCGCCCAGCCCCTGGACCACGCGGAACGCGATCAGACTCCCCGCGTCCCAGGCGCAGGCGGCGAGCAGCGAGCCCAGCGTGAACAGGGCGAGCGCGGTCATGTACGTCCGTTTGGCGCCGACGCGGCCCATCGCCCAGGCGGCGGCCGGAATGACCGCGGCGAGCGCGAGGGTGTACGCGGTCGCGGTCCACTGGATGGTCTCCAGCGGGGCGCCGAAGGACTCCGAGAGGTGGCGCAGCGCGACGTTGACGATCGTCATGTCCAGCACGGACATGATCGTGCCGAGGACGACGACGGTGACGACCCGGTAGAGGACGGCCGGGGAGGCGGTGGGGCCCGCCACGCCGGCGGGGGGAGCGGGCCGGGCGGAACCGGCGGACCGGAGCCTGCTCATCGCAGCCGCCCCTCAGCCCGCGTAGGGGCGCTCGGCGCGCGCGGCACGCAGCGCCCGGCCCCACCAGCTGAGCTGGCCGAGCATGCCCTTGGCCGCGCCCGCGCACACGTCGGCGTCGCGCGGGGTGCCGTCCTCGCCCAGGCCGGACCAGGGTCCGTGCAGGCTGACCGAGTCGCGCACGGTCACGGCGTGCAGTTCGGCGAAGACCAGCCGGAGCTGCTCCACCGCGCGCAGCCCGCCGCCGAGACCGCCGTACGACACGAAGCCGACCGGCTTGGCCTGCCACTCGCGGTGGTGCCAGTCGATGAGGTTCTTCAGGGCCGCCGGGAAGCTGTGGTTGTACTCGGGGGTGACGATCACGAACGCGTCGGCGGCGGCGAGCCTCGGTGACACGTCCCGCAGCGCGGCGACGGCCTCGGGGCTCGGGGTGCCGCCCCACCCGGGCAGCACCAGCGGCAGGTCCACCCCGGCGAGGTCGACGACGTCCAGGTCGAGGCCCGGGTCGGCGGCGGCCGTGGTGAGGAACCAGTCGGCGACGGCCCTCCCCAGCCGGCCCTCACGCACGCTGCCGACGATGACGGTGACGCGAAGCGCATCGGAAACGGACACAGTTGTCCCCCTTGTGGCGATTGCCGGTTCGGCGGTGACCGGTTCCGGTGACCGCCTCACCCTGAAAGTACAACGAGCGTTGTACGAATTACAACGCCCGTTGTACTTCGGCTAGGGTGGCCCGGTCACGACGGAAGGGCGGCAGGCGTGGGCGAGACGAACGAGTCCCGGCCGGCACGGGCACGGGGCGAGGTGTCACCCCGCAAGCTGCAGAAGCAGATGGCCATCGCGAGCGCGGCCTGCACGGTCTTCGGCCGCGAGGGCTACGCCCGCGCCTCGGTCGACGCGCTCGCCGCCGCGGCCGACGTCTCCACCCGCACGCTCTACAACCACTTCCCCGGCGGCAAGGCCCAGCTCTTCCAGACGGTCGTGACCTGGACGTCGAGCGAGGTCCGGGACGCCCAACTGGCACGCCTGCACGCCGTACTGGACCCGGAGCGCCCTCCGCACCCCGGCGACCTGGAACGTGACCTGGTGGCGCTGGCCCGCGCCTTCCACGGGCTCATGACCGACTACGCGAACCACTTCGCCCTGGTCCGGCACATCCACGCGGAGGCCGACCACGTCCCGCCCGAGGTCCTCGAGGCCTGGCACGAGGCCGGCCCGGAACCGGTCGGCCGGGCCCTCACCGAGGCGATGGCCCGCCTGGAGGACGCCGGTCTGCTGGACCTGCGCGGTGACGCGGGCGTGGCCGCCGGCCACTTCACGGCCCTGATCTCCCACCGCATCATCCAGACGACCCATTACGGCGTCCTGCCCCTGCCGGAAGCGGAGACGGACCGCCTGCTCAGGGCCGGGGTGAGCGCGTTCCTCAGGGCGTACGGGGCGCGGTAGCGGGGGCCGCCCCGGCCGGATCGGGCAGGAACAGCACCGTTCTGCGCCGTCCAGGGCTGTCCACGGGCTTCTGTGCCGGATCGCGCGGGACACCACCTTGTATGACCATGTTTGTGGTCTGTACCAGGACCGACCGGGCACCGTGCCCGCCGCCCGCCCGCATCACCGTGGAGGTCGCCGTGTCGGAATCCAACGTGACCGGCCAGGACACCGAGCCGTCCCGCGCCACGCGCCCGCGCCCGAGACCCCTCGTGTACGGCATGGGCGCGGCGCTCACCGGTGTGCTGGCCCTCGCCTCCTGCGGCACCGGCAACGACAACGGCGGCGGCGCCACCACCCGCACCCCGACCGCACCCGCCACGTCGAACTTCTCCGGCACCGTGCCGTCCGGCATGTCGTCCTGGGCGGAGTCGAGGAAGGCGGAGGCCAGCGCCTCCGCCTCCGCCGCGGCCTCGTCCGCCTCCGCCCGCGCCTCCGAGTTCGAGGCGTCCGTGTCCGCGGACACCGAACGCGCCCGTGCGGAGGCCCAGAAGCAGCTCGCCAAGGTGAAGGGGCGGGGCAACGCGACGAACGACGTCTCCATGACCGGCGTCCCCCTGTCGCAGACCCACAACGTGCGCGCGCTCCTCGTCACGATGACCAACCGCAGCGACAAGCCCGCGTCCTTCGCGGTCCAGGTGGACTTCAGCGACTCCCACGGCAAGGTCGTGGAGACCGTCGTCGTGGGGGCGCAGAACGTCAAGCCGGGGCAGAAGGCGGAGCGCTACGCCATCAGCCACAAGCCTCCCGAGCCCCATCTGACCGCCGAACTGGCCAAGGCGCAGAGGTACTGACGACGGAGGGGCCGGCACGGGCGTACCCGGCGGTGGAGGCTCCTGCCGAACACGACGGCGCCCGAGCCGGCCGAAGCCGTCCCGGGCGCTGTGCCGCGCGACGCGAGGGGTGACCCCCGGGTCCGCGGACGGTAGGCCGTGTGGGACTCGAACCCACAACCAAGGGATTAAAAGTCCCCTGCTCTGCCAATTGAGCTAACGGCCCGTGCGATGTTGCCTGTCCGAGCATAGCCGGACGAGGCCGTGTCGCCGATCGGGTATCGGGGACACGGCCCCGTCGGGTGGCGCCGGTATGGAGGGATGGTTACTTTTCGGCCGGGATGGGAGCCGGGACGGGGCGCCGGGCGAGGAACCAGTGGCGGGCGGAGGCCAGCCACCAGGTCGCCGCGAAGCCGAGGACGACCAGGACGGCGACCGGGGCGTAGTTGAACGTCTTCCAGGTGACCGGGGAGACCTGCGGCAGCATGAACAGGACGGTGATCGCCAGTACCCAGATCACCGAGATCACCCCGATGGGGCGGGACCAGCGGCCCAGGTGCCAGGGGCCGGGGGTGAACGCGGCGCCCTTGCGGACGCGGAGGAAGGTCGGGATGACGTACGCGATGTACAGGCCGATCACCGCGATGGACGTCACCGCCGCGTAGGCCGTCGTGTTGATCAGGTACGGCAGGCCCAGGGCCAGGGCGCCGAGCGCGGCCAGCCACACCGCCGCCACCGGGGTCCGGGTGCGCGGGCTGACCGTGTGCCAGACGTGGGAGAAGGGCAGCGCGCCGTCCCGCGAAAAGGCGTAGATCATACGGCTGTTGGCCGTGACCGAGGCCATGCCGCAGAAGAGCTGGGCCCCGATCACCACCAGCAGCAGGAGCTTGCCGGCCGTGGCACCGAGGGCGTCCAGGAGGATCTGGGCGGGCGGTGCGCCGGTGGGGGAGGTGAGGGCGCCGTCGTACGACTGGATCGCGAACGTGAAGCCCAGCAGGAGGACGAGGCCCGCGATCCACGACGTCCAGATGGAGCGGACGATGCCCTTCGGGCCCGCGGTGGCCGCGTCGTGCGTCTCCTCGGTCATGTGGGCGGAGGCGTCGTAGCCGGTGAAGGTGTACTGGGCCATCAGCAGACCCAGGAGCACCACGTACGGGGTACTGCCCCAGCCCGTCTCGTTGACGAAGTGCGTGAAGACGAAGGACGCCGACTGGTGGTGGTCGGGGACGAGCGCCAGCGCGCCGACGATCACCGCGACACCGAGGACGTGCCACCACACGCTCACGCTGTTCAGGAACGCGACGATCCGGACGCCGAAGGTGTTCAGCAGGCCGTGCAGGAGGAGGATCGCCGCGAACAGCAGCACCGTGCGGCCGGGGGTCACCCGGAAGCCGAACTGGAGGTTCAGCCAGGCGCCGAGGAAGGAGGCCGCGCCGAAGTCGATGCCGGCGGTCACCGCCACCTGGCCCAGCACGTTGAACCAGCCCGTGAACCACGCCCAGGCCGCCGCCGAACGCGGGGGCGCCAGGCGGTGCGCCCAGAAGTACAGGCCCGCCGAGGTGGGGTAGGCCGAGCAGATCTCGGCCATGGACAGGCCCACGAGCAGCGTCATCAGGCCCACCGCCACCCAGCCCCAGGTGATCACCGCGGGACCGCCGGTGGTCATGCCGAAGAGGTACAGGGTCAGGCAGCCGGACAGCACCGAGATGATCGTGAAGGAGACGGCGTAGTTCGAGAACGCCGACATACGGCGGGCGAGGACCTGGGTGTAGCCGAGCTGGGCCAGCCGTTCCTCGTCCGACAGGCCACCGGCGCTCACGTCATCTGTCATGCCCCCAGCAATTCCCTCACCGGGTGCGTGACATGCGTCACTCGGTGACCGGAAATCGATGGCCGGGGTACGCGCGAGGGCCCGTACGAACAGTGTCGTACGGGCCCTCGCCCTGTCTCACCCGGCGTCAGCCGATGCCGTGTCAGCCGTTGCGCTTCCAGCGCGGCTTGTCCTCGCGGCGGCCGAAGGAGCCGGTGCCGCGGTGGTCGTCACGACGGCCGTAGGGGCGGTCGTGACCGGCGGACCGGAAGCCCGGGCGGTCGTCGCGGCGGTCGCGGTTGAACGGACGGTCGCTGCCCCGGTGGCCACCGCGCTCGTCCCGGCGGAAGCCGCCCCGGTCGTCACGGCGGTCGAAGGAACGGCCACCGCGGTCACGGTCGAACGGACGGCGCTCGCCGCGGTCGTCACGGCGCTCGAAACCACGGCCGCCCCGGTCGTCGCGGCGGTCGTCACGGCGCTCGAAGGAACGGCCACCGCGGTCGTCACGACGGTCGTCACGACGCTCGAAGCCACGGTCGCGGTCCCGGTCGCGGTCGAAGGGACGGCGGTCGTCACGGCGCTCGAAGGAACGGCCACCACGGTCGTCACGACGGTCGTCACGACGCTCGAAACCACGGTCCCGGTCGCGGTCGCGGTCGAACGGACGGCGCTCGCCGCGGTCCTCGCGGCGCTCGAAGGAACGGCCACCCCGGTCGTCGCGGCGGTCGTCACGGCGCTCGGAGCCACGATCGCGGTCGAAGCCCCGCCGCTCCCGGCGCTCGTACGGCGCCGAGGCCGCCGGACGCTCCTCGCGCTCGGTCTCGCGCTGCACGGGCTCCTCGGCCACGGCGAGCTGCTCCGCCGCCGTAGCCTGGGCCTCGGCCACCGCGGCCTCCGGGTCGTCGCCACGCTCGCGGGCGACCCGGGCGACCAGCCGGTCGGCCTCCTCGCGCAGCTCGGTCGCGCGGCGCTGGGCGCGCTCCAGCTGCTTGGTGAGCTGGGCGACCTCGCGCTCGGCCTGCTGGGCGGCGTTGGCGGCGGACTCGGCCTGGACCTCGGTCATGGAGCGGGCGCCGGTGATCTCGGCGACCTCCGGGTCGAAGGCGGCGCCGCCCTGGATGATGTGGCGGGCCGCGTCGACGCCGGCGTCCTCCATGAGACGGAAGATCTGGCGCCGCTGGTGCGGCAGGGACAGCGACACGACCGTGCCGGTGCGGCCGGCACGGGCGGTGCGGCCCGCGCGGTGCAGGTAGTCCTTGTGGTCGCCGGCCGGGTCCACGTTGAGCACCAGGTCGATGCCGTCGACGTGGATGCCGCGCGCGGCGACGTCGGTGGCGACCAGGACGTTGACGTAACCGTCCTTGAAGTCGGCCAGGGTGCGGGTACGGGCGCCCTGGGTCATGCCACCGTGCAGCGCGTCGGCCTTCACGCCGGCCTCGCGCAGCTGCTCGGCGACGCGGTCGGCGCCCAGCTGGGTGCGGACGAAGATGATCGTGCGGCCCTTGCGGGAGGCGATGGCGGCGGTGACCGGCGCCTTGTCCTTGGGCTTCACGATGAGGATGTGGTGCGACATGGTCGTCACCGCGCCCTGGGCCGCGTCCACCTCGTGCAGGACGGGCTCGTTCAGGTAGCGGTCGACCAGGGTCTTGATCTCGTTCTCCATCGTGGCGGAGAAGAGCATGCGCTGGCCGCCGGCCGGCACCTGGTCGAGCAGCTCGGTGACCTCGGGAAGGAAGCCCAGGTCGGACATCTGGTCGGCCTCGTCCAGGACGGCGATCCGCACGTCCTCCAGGGAGCAGGCGCCGCGGTTGATGATGTCGCGCAGCCGGCCCGGGGTGGCGACGAGGATGTCGACACCGCGCTCCAGGGCGTAGATCTGGTTGCCCATGGAGGTGCCGCCGCAGACGACCTTCATCTTCAGGCCGAGGACGTCGCCGTACGGCTGGAGGGCGTCGGCGACCTGCATGGCCAGCTCACGGGTCGGGGTGAGGATGACCGCGCGGGGCTTGTGCTTCTGGGTACGGCCGCCCGCCAGCTGGGCCAGGGTCGGCAGGCCGAAGGAGAGGGTCTTGCCGGAGCCGGTGCGGCCACGGCCGAGGATGTCCTTGCCGGCCAGGGCGTCCGGGATGGTCGCGGCCTGGATCGGGAAGGGGGTCGTCACGCCGTTCTGTGCGAGCTTGCGCACGATGCCCTCGGGGAGGCCGAGGTCGGCGAAGGTGGTCTGGGGGGTGTCAGCGGCCTCGGGGGCCTGGGTGACCTCGGTCGTCTCGTCGACGAGTGCGTTCTCGATCTCGGTGGTGTTCTCGATCTCGATCTCGTTCTCGGACACGACGAACTGGTCAGTACTGGACACGGACATGCGAATGCGAAACCTTCCGGAGTCTCTTCGGCACGCGCCCGTCAACTCCGTGAATCGCTCACGACCGCCTCAATGCGGTCCGCCACGGCAAAGGAGAGTACGCGCCACACGGCGCGCTCTGTGGTGGCGCCGGGCAAATGGGATCAAACGATCTACCACCATACGCACCTACCACCCCCGAAGGCAAATGGAGCCGCAGAGGCACAGCTCACACTCGCCGTTCCGCCGCGCACGCGTCTACGCCGGTACGCCCGCCGCCGGTGCCGGCTCCCGCTGGACCAGCTGGGGGCCCGTCTCCTCGTGCGCCGACGAGGAGGGCTCGGCCGACGGGGGCTCGGTGACGGGTGGGGGCGGGGTGGAGGCCGGCGGTTCGGGCGGGGCGGAGGTCGCGGGGGGCGTCGGCGGCGCGTTCGTCGGCACCGGCTCGCCGGGCTCGGCGGTCTCGCCCGGCTCGGCCGGCGCGCGGGAGGCGCTGCGCGCGGCGGACGGGGTGGCCGACGCCGGGTCCTTCTTCCCCCGCTTCGCCCTGCCGCCGTGCCCGTGCTTGCCGTCACCGGCCCCGCCGCCTTCCCCGGCGAAGCCGCCCGCGCCGGCCACCGGGCCGCCGCCGGGCACCTCACCGCCGTGCTGCCCTGCCGAGTGGGAGGGCCGGGCCCTGCCCGCGTCGTCGCCCACGCTCACACAGCCGGCGGCGGCGGTGACGGCCAGTGCCGCGACGGCGAGACGGACGGGTACGTACAAGGGGCGCACGGTGGCCACCTCCGGGGGCAAGGAAAGGAGTCAACCTCCCCAACTCCAGCCGCCCGCAGGAGGACACGCGCCCGGTCCGCACCGACGCCCACGCCGGGTACCCGCCCCTCCACCGCACATGGCGGCGTGCCGGGCCGTGCGACTCGATCCCCACCGCCCGTGAGCACACGCGGGCCCGTGCGGTCATCAGCCCATCTGAACCGGACGCCCGGCCCCGCGGCCACGAGCATCGCGCACGCCTCATCGCCCGCGTGCCCCGGCGTGCTCAGCCGTAGCCGAGGGCGTGGAGGCGGGCGTCGTCGATTCCGAAGTGGTGGGCGATCTCGTGCACCACGGTCACCTCGGTCTCCGCGACGACGTCCTCGCGGCTGTCGCACATCCTGAGCGTGGGCCCGCGGTAGACGGTGATCCGGTCCGGCAGGACACCGGCGTACCACTCACCCCGCTCGGTGAGCGGGGTGCCCTCGTAGAGCCCGAGCAGCTCGGGGTCGTCGGCGGGCGGCTCGTCCTCCACGAACACGGCCACGTTGTCCATGAGCCGCGTCAGCTCCGGCGGAATCCGGTCGAGCGCCTCGGCGACCAGTTCCTCGAACTCCTCGCGCGTCATCTCCAGCACAGGGTCATTGTCCGGTAACACCGCCGCATATCCACCAGTGGACCTGGGCATACGGCACCAATGGCACGTCCCGCGTCCCCGTCGCAGCCCTGAGCACCATGCTGAACCGGACCCCGAACCGCCCACGTCCCGCCCGCCGCCATCCCCTGCCCGCCCTGGAACTCGCCGCCCGCCCCAGCCCCTGGCTGCGGGCCCTGGGGCTCACCACGGTCGTCCTCGTCGGCGCCTGGCTGGGTCTGCTGGTCGTCGGCAACGTCCGGGCCCCGGTCGGCCCGATGGACACGACGATGGCGCTGCGCCCCTCCCTCAGCGGCGGCACGAAGATCAACGTGTCCCCGCTGGGCTCGCTCAGCCTCGACAGCCACGTGGCGCCGGTCCGCCTGGACGTGAACGTCGACCAGCTGGACCCACTGCGCTCACAGGCGCTGGTCGACCACCCCGAGCGGCTCTCCGGTCTTCAGGACGAGGTCACCCGGGACGTCGAGCACGGCACGCTGGACCTGGCCGTGCGCTCCTGCGTCGCCGTGGTCTCCGGGGCCACGGCTCTCGGGCTGGCCGTGTACCGCCGCCCGCGCCGGGCCGTGGCCGCCGGCGGGCTGGCCCTGGCCCTGCTGGCCGCCTCCGCCGCGTCGGCGTACGCCACCTGGAACCCGAAGTCGGTCCTGGAGCCGCGCTTCTCCGGACTGCTCAGCTCGGCGCCGTCGGTGGTCGGCAACGCCCGCAGCATCGTCACGGAGTTCGACGTGTACCAGAAGGAGCTGGCACGCCTGGTGACGAACGTGACGAAGCTCTACGACGTCACCTCCACCCTCCCCGCCTACCGGCCGGACCCCTCCACGATCCGCGTCCTGCACGTGTCGGACATCCATCTGAACCCGGCGAGCTGGAAGATCATCGGCTCGCTGGTGGAGCAGTACAAGGTGGACGTGATCGTCGACTCCGGCGACACGATGGATCACGGTACGGCGGCGGAGAACGGCTTCCTCGACCCGATCCGGGACCTGGGCGTGCCGTACGTCTGGGTGCGCGGCAACCATGACTCGCGGACGACCCAGCACTACCTGGAGCGCATGAAGAACGTGCACGTCCTGGACGACGGGCGGGCGGAGACGGTGGCGGGCCTGCGGTTCGCGGGCATCGGTGATCCGCAGTTCACCCCCGACCGCTCGACGGCGCCCGGCAGCGCCGCGTCCGAGCAGCTGGCGGGCGACCGGCTGGCCAGCGCCCTGCGCGATCAGCGGACGGCCGGCACCCCCGTGGACGTGGCGGTCGCGCACGAGCCGTCCGCCGCCCGGGAGACGGACGGCACGGTGCCGCTGGTGCTGTGCGGGCATCTGCACCACGAGGGGACGGAGCTGCTGCGGTACGGCACCCGGCTGCGCATGGAGGGCTCGACCGGTGGCAGCGGACTGCGGGCGGTGGAGCACGAGTACCCGGCCCCGATCGAGGCGTCGATCCTCTACTTCGACCGGGACAGCCGCAGGCTGCAGGCCTGGGACGCGATCAAGCTGGGCGGCCTGGGGCTGACGACGGCCGAGGTCAGCCGTCATCTGGCGGACGACAACCAACCGGGCGCCATCGGCACCTCACGGTCCCCTTCCCCGACTCCTCCCAGCACCTCGCCGTAAACCGTTTTGGCGATACCCCTCGCCATCCCATATGCTTCTCACGTCCCCGACGCGCTGAGAAGCGCCCAGGCGGGCCGATAGCCCTCATCGTCTAGCGGCCTAGGACGCCGCCCTTTCAAGGCGGTAGCACGGGTTCGAATCCCGTTGGGGGCACGCAATACCGTGTGCGACACTGTTGCACGCAAGCTTGGTCCTGTGGAGCAGTTTGGAGTGCTCGCCACCCTGTCAAGGTGGAGGCCGCGGGTTCAAATCCCGTCAGGACCGCTGGTGTTTCACGTGAAACACCGTGGCTGGGTAGCTCAGTTGGTACGAGCGTCCGCCTGAAAAGCGGAAGGTCGCCGGTTCGACCCCGGCCCCAGCCACAACCGCCCTCATCAGGGCTTGAGCCCCTCTCCAGGATCCCTGGAGAGGGGCTCTCTGTATCGGGACCACGTTCAGCGGGGAGACATGGGCCGGGACCAGGGCAGAGTCGCGCAGGACACCGAGCTGGAGAAGGACCGTGCCCGGTACGGGCTGCTCGCGGTCGTCGTCAGCAATCTGGCGATCGCCGCGGTCGCCGTCTTCGGTGTGTGGCAGCTCGACGGGGACAAGGCGGTGATCGTCGGCATCCTCACCGCCGCGTTCACCGCTGTCAGCAGCACGACCACGGCCTACCTGGGCATCAAGGCCGTCTCCAACACCGCGAGGTCGATCGCCCTCGGCAACGGCCCGGCCCGCCGGCACACCGAGGACACCCCGCCGGCCCCGCCCGCCCAGCGCGTCCCCTAGGCGGCGTGGGCCGGCTGCCTCGGTCTGCCGCCCGGGTGGCGGTGCCGCCAGATCAGGAAGACCGCGCAGGAGACGACCGCCCAGCCCGCCAGCACCAGGAACGGGAACGCGTGCTGGTGCCCGCGGAAGTACACCGCCGTGTGCTGGGCGTTCACCGAGGCACCGGGCGGCAGCCAGCGGCCGATGGTCCCCAGCACGGACGGCAGCAGGGGCCAGGAGACGGCACCTCCGGACGACGGGTTGCCCAGCAGCACCATCAGCCCCCACGTCGGCAGCATGGCCCAGCGCCCGAACAGGGTGTTGAACATCGTGAAGACCATGCCCGAGGTGAACATCGTGAAGGTGAGGATCGCCCAGGACTCCACGAACGGCAGCCGTAGCGCCCCCAGCAGCCAGTCCACCACCGCGGCGATCGTGAACCCGCCGAGCACGGCATAGGCGACGGTGAAGCAGATCCGCTCCAGCGGATTGAGCGCCGACGCGTGCACGCTGAGCTGGATGGCGCCGACGAATCCGATGATCACGGCGGCCAGGGAGATGTAGAAGATGGCCAGTCCTCTCGGGTCGCCCTTCTGCAACGGCTTCAGGTCGTGGAGCACCACGGTGACGCCGGTGGCCTTGCCGACCTTCAACGCCGCCTCCCCCAGCACCTGCGCCACCGTCGCGCCGGAGGCCCCCGACACGTCGACGGTGATCGTCCGGCCACCGGAGGGCGCGTCGACCACCGCGAAGACCTCCTGCTGGTCCACCGCCCGTACCGCGTCCTCCCGGTTGTCGTACGGCCGCAGCTTCAGGGAGGCGCCGAGCGCCTTCTCCATGCCGTCGACGAACCGGCGGGCCCCGGGCTGGTCGTAGGCGCCCGTCACCGCCGTGGGGATGCTGTGCGGGGTCGGGTTCGCCATGGCGTACGTGTAGGACCCGGCGAAGAAGCCGGCCGCGACGGAGATGATCAGGAGCAGGACCGTGGCGGGGAGGAAGGGGGATGCCTTGAACGCCGCCCAGCGCTCCGCGCGGGTCGGGGGGCGGCCGTGGTCTCCGTGGAGGGAATCAGGCATATCGACCACGCTAGGTCATGCCGTGACATCACGCCCCGGTCAAATCGTTCGCTTGTTTTTCGCCCCAGGTGAGATCCTGGATCGCGTATGTCTACGCATCCCGCTCCCGCCCTCGGCACCCTCGCACCCCGTCTGACCGAGCTGTCGCTGCGCGACGCGCACCGGCTCGGGCGGCGGCTGGAGGGCGCACGCAAGATCCGTAAGCCGGAGGCCCGTGCCGCCGTCCTCGCCGAGATCGACGGCGAGATCGGCAAGGCAGAGGCCCGGATGGCCGAGCGGCGCTCACGCGTGCCCGCCGTCACCTACCCCGAACAGCTGCCGGTCAGCCAGAAGAAGGACGAGATCGCGGCCGCCATCCGCGATCACCAGGTCGTCATCGTGGCCGGTGAGACCGGTTCCGGCAAGACCACCCAGATCCCGAAGATCTGCCTGGAGCTGGGCCGGGGCGTGCGCGGCATGATCGGGCACACCCAGCCCCGCCGGATCGCCGCCCGGACCGTCGCCGAGCGGGTCGCGGAGGAGCTGAGGACGCCCCTCGGCGAGTCCGTCGGCTGGAAGGTGCGGTTCACCGACCAGGTGAACCCGGACGCCACCTTCATCAAGCTGATGACGGACGGCATCCTGCTCGCCGAGATCCAGACCGACCGCGAGCTGCGCGCCTACGACACGATCATCATCGACGAGGCCCACGAGCGGTCCCTCAACATCGACTTCCTGCTGGGCTACCTCGCCCAGCTGCTGCCGAAGCGGCCCGACCTGAAGGTCGTCATCACCTCGGCCACCATCGACCCGGAGCGCTTCTCCCGGCACTTCGGCGACGCCCCGATCGTCGAGGTCAGCGGGCGGACGTATCCCGTGGAGGTGCGCTACCGGCCGCTCCTCGAAGAGGACTCGGACGACGCCGACCGGGACCAGATCACCGCCATCTGCGACGCCGTCGAGGAACTCCAGGCCGAGGGCCCGGGCGACATCCTCGTCTTCCTCTCCGGCGAGCGGGAGATCCGGGACACCGCGGACGCGCTGGAGAAGAGGAAGTACCGCTTCACCGAGGTGCTGCCCCTGTACGCCCGGCTCTCGCACGCCGAGCAGCACCGGGTCTTCCAGCCGCACACCGGGCGCAGGATCGTTCTGGCGACCAACGTCGCCGAGACCTCCCTGACCGTGCCGGGCATCAAGTACGTCATCGATCCCGGCTTCGCCCGGATCAGCCGCTACAGCCACCGCACCAAGGTCCAGCGGCTGCCCATCGAGCCGGTCAGCCAGGCCAGCGCCAACCAGCGCAAGGGCCGCTGCGGCCGTACGTCCGACGGCATCTGCATCCGCCTGTACTCCGAGGACGACTTCCTCGCCCGCCCGGAGTTCACCGACGCGGAGATCCTGCGGACGAACCTGGCCTCCGTCATCCTCCAGATGACCGCGGCCGGCCTCGGCGACATCGACAAGTTCCCCTTCATCGACCCGCCGGACCACCGCAACATCCGCGACGGCGTGCAGCTCCTCCAGGAGCTGGGCGCGCTGGACCCGGCGCAGAAGGACCCCCGCAAGCGGCTCACCGAGACCGGCCGCAAGCTGGCCCAGCTGCCCGTCGACCCCCGTCTGGCCCGGATGGTCCTGGAGGCCGACAAGAACGGCTGCGTCCGCGAGGTCATGGTCATCGCCGCCGCGCTGTCCATCCAGGACCCGCGCGAGCGCCCGGCCGAGAAGCAGACCCAGGCCGACCAGCAGCACGCCCGCTTCAAGGACGAGACCAGCGACTTCCTCGCCTATCTCAACCTGTGGCGGTACGTCCGCGAGCAGCAGCGCGAGCGCGGCTCGTCGTCCTTCCGCCGGATGTGCAAGCAGGAGTACCTGAACTTCCTGCGCATCCGCGAATGGCAGGACATCTACACCCAGCTGCGCACGGTCGCCAAGCAGATGGGCATCCACCTCAACGACGACGAGGCCCCCGCCGACCGCATCCACGTCTCCCTCCTCGCCGGCCTCCTCTCCCACATCGGGATGAAGGACGTGAAGGACGGCAACAAGAACGAGTACCTGGGCGCCCGCAACGCCAAGTTCGCCGTCTTCCCGGGCTCGGCGCTGTTCAGGAAGCAGCCGAAGTTCGTGATGTCGGCCGAGCTGGT
Organism: Streptomyces sp. NPDC046870; assembly: GCF_040704595.1. Classification (NCBI taxonomy): domain Bacteria; kingdom Bacillati; phylum Actinomycetota; class Actinomycetes; order Kitasatosporales; family Streptomycetaceae; genus Streptomyces; species Streptomyces sp. NPDC046870. The sequence continues at coordinate 80,105 of NZ_JBEYXM010000024.1, read as the reverse complement.
GGAGACGAGCCGCCTCTGGGCGCGGGTCAACGCCAGGATCGAGCCGGAGTGGGTCGAGCCGCTGGCCGGGCACCTGCTCAAGCGGACGTACAGCGAACCGCACTGGGAGAAGGACCAGGCGGCCGTGATGGCGTACGAGAAGGTCACGCTGTACGGCGTGCCGATCGTCGCCCAGCGGAAGGTGAACTACGGCCGGATCGACCCCGAGGTCTCCCGCGAGCTGTTCATCCGCAACGCGCTCGTGGAGGGCGACTGGCGCACGCACCACAAGTTCTTCGCCGACAACCGCAAGCTGCTCAGCGAGGTCGAGGAGCTGGAGCACCGCGCCCGGCGCCGGGACATCGTGGTCGACGACGACACGCTCTTCGACTTCTACGACCAGCGGGTGCCCGAACACGTCGTCTCGGGCGCCCACTTCGACTCCTGGTGGAAGCGGAAGCGGCACGAGCAGCCGGACTTCCTGGACTTCGAGCGGGAGATGCTCATCCGGGAGTCGGCGGAGGCGGTCACCAAGGCCGACTATCCCGACACCTGGCGGCAGGGGCAGCTGAAGTTCCGGGTGACGTACCAGTTCGAGCCGGGTGCGGACGCCGACGGTGTGACGGTCCACATCCCGCTCCAGGTCCTCAACCAGGTCACGGACGAGGGCTTCGACTGGCAGATCCCGGGCCTGCGCGAGGAGGTGGTGACGGAACTGATCCGCTCCCTGCCGAAGCCGATCCGCCGCCACTACGTGCCGGCGCCGAACTACGCGAAGGCGTTCCTGGAGAGGGCGGTGCCCCTCCAGGAGCCGCTGACCGTCACGATGGCGCGCGAGCTGAAGCGGATGGTCGGCGTTCCGTTCGAGGCGGAGGACTTCGACTGGGCCAAGGTCCCCGACCATTTGAAGATCACGTTCCGGATCGTCGACGAGCGGCGCCGGAAGCTGGCCGAGGACAAGGACCTGGAGGCGCTGAAGCTCCGGCTGAAGCCGAAGGCACGCCAGGCCCTGTCGCAGGCCGCGGCGGCGACCGCGTCCCGCGAGGGCGGGGAGTCCCTGGAGCGCAAGGGCCTGACGAACTGGACGATCGGCACCCTCACCCGCGTCTTCGAGACACGCCGGGCCGGCCAGCCGGTCAAGGCCTACCCGGCACTGGTGGACGACGGCGACACGGTCTCCGTCCGCCTCTTCGACACGGAGGCGGAACAGGCGGAGGCCATGTGGAAGGGCACCCGCCGGCTGATCCTGCGCAACATCCCGGTCAATCCCGCGAAGTTCGCGTCCGAGAAGCTGACGAACGCCCAGAAACTCGCCCTCTCGGCCAACCCCCACGGCTCGATCCAGGCCCTGTTCGACGACTGCGCGATGGCCGCGGCGGACAAGCTGATCGCGGACTTCGGGGGGCCGGCGTGGGACGAGGAGTCGTACCGGAAGCTGTACGACAAGGTGCGCGCGGAGATCGTGGACACCACCGTCCGTACGGTCGCCCAGGTGCAGCAGGTCCTCGCCGCCTGGCAGGCCTGTGAGCGCCGCCTGAAGGCCGTGAGCAGCCCGGCCCTGCTCGCGAACCTGACGGACGTCCGCAAGCAGCTGGACGCCCTTGTGAAGCCCGGTTTCGTCACCTGGGCGGGCATACGGCGCCTGCCGGACCTGCTGCGCTACCTGGTGGCCGCGGACCGGCGCCTGCAGCAGATGCCGACGAACGTCCAACGGGACACCACGCGCATGGAGAAGGTCCACGAGATGCAGGACGAGTACGCCTGGCTCCTGGAACAGCTCCCGAAGGGCCGCCCGGTGCCGGCCGACGTCCTGGACATCCGCTGGATGCTGGAGGAGTTGCGGGTCAGCTACTTCGCCCACGCGCTGGGCACGGCGTACCCCGTCTCCGACAAGCGGATCGTCAAGGCGATCGACGCGGCCGTGCCGTAACCGCTCCCGCACGGAGGGTGAGTTCGACCAGGGGCCTCGCCCTCCTGTACAGTCTCTTCTCGCAGCGCAACGCAGGAAAAAGCGCCGCGAGCAAGGTCCTGTGGAGCAGTTTGGAGTGCTCGCCACCCTGTCAAGGTGGAGGCCGCGGGTTCAAATCCCGTCAGGACCGCATCACGACCGAGGCCCGCATCCCGCAAGGGAGAGCGGGCCTCAGTCGTATCCCCACCAAGCCCAGCCAAAGACCCGCACCCCACGGAGGGCAGCGGGCTCGGGCGCACCCGAGCCAGAGGCCGCGCCCGCGGCGGAGCCGCCATCCCGACACGGCAAACACCGCCAGGACCGCACCCACACCGAGGCCCGCGTCCCGCAAGGGACAGCGGGCCTCAGTCGTGTCCTCCACCAAGCCCAGCCGGCGGTCCGCACCCCACGGAGGGCAGTGGGCCCCGGGCGTGTCGTCGGGCAGGGAACCGGCCCGTCCGCGCCGGCGCCCCGCGGAGCGGCCGAACCGGCGGAGCACGCGCCGTCTTGACGGCGTCCCATTCCGCCGGTACTCAGGGAGCAGGGCTCGTTCCCTCTGCACGGCCCCGGAGGTGGCGTATGACGGCGTCGGTCAGGCACGAGACGCGGGCGCTCCTGAGGGCGCATCTGTCGGCCGCCTCGTCCTACCGGCACCTCACCCGCCACTGTCCGATCTGCCACCGCCTGCTGCGGCTCGCGATGGACGGCGCCCCGCAGGCCCGGGAGGCCGAGCAGGAGGCCCCCGAGGACGGCGCGGCCGTCCGTCGCGTCTGACCCCCGCCGGCCCCAACCTCCTTACAGGCGTGGGAGTCTGGGGCGCGCGCCCCGCACGGACGCTCCTCTAACGCATGCGGGCCGCGAGCAACAAGCGTCCGGGCGTGTGACGGGAGTCACCGCATGAGTTTTTGAAACAGCGGTACTTACCCCCCTCATACAACGGGTCAATTTAATATGTGCAATTGCACCGCTCCCAGAGGTCGCACACAGCGGTTCCGACACCCCTCCCCAGACTCCGACAGGGACGCTCACAAGCGCCACCCACACCCCCCGACCTGCGCACAAAAAAGATCGCGCTGGACCCGGCGGAGTCCAGCGCGATCGACGACGCACCCTGTACAGCTTGCCTATGACGTTCTCTTCGGCCTGGGCGAGGGTCCTGTTGGGGCAGGTCCCGCGTCGCTTGGAGCCAGGGTTTCGGGCGCCTCGGCCGGTTGGGGGAACCGACCGTCTTGCCCGGTTATGAAGTTGTTCAGGCCTCGCTGCGCTGCTGCGGGATTCCCGCGAGCAGGGCGCGGACCTCGGCCTCGCGGTAACGGCGGTGCCCGCCGAGCGTACGGATGGACGTGAGCTTGCCGGCCTTCGCCCACCGCGTGACCGTCTTGGGGTCGACGCGGAACATGGTGGCGACCTCAGCCGGGGTCAGCAGCGGCTCGGCATCAGGGGTGCGAGCGGTCATGAGCGGCCTCCTCGGGAGAACCGAACCTTCTCGGTTCTTTCCTCTAAATTCTGCACCTTGACCCGCGTTGCCCGAAATGGCGGACGCGAGTCGAGTCGGTTATAGGACGAACGGCTTGTCCTCGGCACTACAACTACACCATCTGTCCAGCCGCGTCGGCCAAACCGATGGAATTGCCCTCCCAGGTGTTCATCAGCGACGGAAGCCGATGGACCATGCCATAGCGGACAGTCACGCCACTGTGACGATCAGTCACAGGACGATCAGAGGTCACCAGACCCCCCAAAGCGTGCAATGCTGAGAATCCGCCCATCATGGAACACAGTTGGACGGATGGAGTCCTCCCCGGACTCCTTGTCCTATTTTGGCACGAGGGATGCCAAGAGACGCAAGAGCCGGGTAAGTGCCGTCCATCACCCTTGGGACGTACGTCCGGATCGGGTCCGACGCCCCGTCAGATGGCCGGGTGGGTAGAACGTACGTCCTCCATCACCCATTTGACCGTGACGTACCTCACTCAGTTCGCGGAGCGCCGGTCCCGTACCGCCCGCCACCGCTCCACGAGGCGCCCGTACGCCTCTCCGGCCGCCGCCCCGTCTCCCCGGCGCAGCGCCTCGATCCCGGCCGCCACGTCCGCCGCCGAGTGGTCGCCCTCCAGCTCGCCGGCCGGCAGCACGTGCACCAGGCCGCCGTAGTCCAGCTCCACCAGCGAGCGCGGGTGGAACTCCTCCAGCCAGCGGCCGACGTCGACCAGGCCGTCGATCAGCGGGCCCTCCTCGACGGCGTCCTTCAGCGTGCGCAGCGCCCGCGCCACCCGGCGCCGGGCCTGCACCATCGGCGTGCGGTAGCGCAGCACCGGGGGCACGTCGGCGGTCCCCTTGTCGTACCGCCGCTCCTCGTCCGAGACCAGCACGAACCAGTTCAGCGGCACCTGCCAGGTCGCCGTGCGGATCCACGGGCGCGCGTCCGGGTTGCGGGCGAGCCAGCGCTCGTAGTCCTGGGCGGCCTGCCGGCGCACCACCGGCGGCAGCACCGCGTCCAGCACCGGCGGGGGCAGCTCCCCGGCCAGCTCCTCCAGGGCCTGCCAGCCCCGCAGCCGGGTCCGCCAGGGACACACGCAGACCACCCCGTCGACCTCCAGCACGAAGGCGTCGCCGCTCTCGTGCACCGGCACCGCGATCGGCGGGACCGGCAGCAGGCCGGCCAGGGAGCGACGCAGCTCGTCCTGGTACGAGGGGCGGTCGGAGCGGCGGGCGTAGCGCTCCCAGTGGCCGCGCTCCGGCTCCGGGAAGGCGCCGAGCGGCTCGTACACGCGCAGGTACGCGGCATAGGGGACGACCACGGAGGACACCTTCGGCACGCCTGCTCCCTCCCCATCGGACCCGGCTCGAAACCACTGCAAATCGTGTCACGCCCATACGTGCACAGAGGGCCTCGGAGAGTGATCCTGAACACTGCGCGGACGGTGAGGGAACCGAGGCTCTACGCTCATGCCACGGTTTCCCGCCACCCGCACGGGGACCGAACCCCACTCGCCGCTAGTACACAGGAGTCACCACAGTGACCGACGTAACCGGCGCGCCTGCCGATGTCCTGCACACCCTGTTCCACTCGGACCAGGGCGGCCATGAGCAGGTCGTGCTCTGCCAGGACCGCGCCAGCGGCCTCAAGGCCGTGATCGCCATCCACTCCACCGCCCTGGGCCCCGCCCTCGGCGGCACGCGCTTCTACCCGTACGCGACCGAGTCCGAGGCCGTCGCGGACGCCCTCAACCTCGCGCGCGGCATGTCGTACAAGAACGCCATGGCCGGGCTCGACCACGGCGGCGGCAAGGCCGTGATCATCGGCCATCCGGAGCGCGACAAGACCGAGGAGCTGCTCCTCGCCTACGGCCGCATGGTCGCCTCCCTCGGCGGCCGCTACGTCACCGCGTGCGACGTCGGCACGTACGTCGCCGACATGGACGTGGTGGCCCGAGAGTGCCGCTGGACCACCGGCCGCTCCCCCGAGAACGGCGGCGCCGGCGACTCCTCCGTGCTCACCGCCTTCGGCGTCTACCAGGGCATGCGCGCCTCCGCCCAGCACCTGTGGGGGGACCCCTCGCTGCGCGGCCGCAAGGTCGGCATCGCCGGCGTCGGCAAGGTCGGCCACCACCTGGTGAAGCACCTGCGGGACGAGGGCGCCGAGGTCGTGATCACGGACGTGCGCGTGGACGCCGTCCAGCGGATCGTCGAGCAGTACCCCGTCGGGGTGACGGCCGTCGCCACCACCGAGGACCTGATCCGGGTCGAGGGACTCGACATCTACGCACCCTGCGCCCTCGGCGGCGCGCTGAACGACGACAGCGTCCCGGTGCTCACCGCCAGGGTGGTCTGCGGCGCGGCCAACAACCAGCTGGCCCACCCGGGCGTGGAGAAGGACCTCGCCGACCGCGGGATCCTCTACGCCCCGGACTACGTGGTGAACGCCGGCGGAGTGATCCAGGTGGCCGACGAGCTGCACGGGTTCGACTTCGACCGGTGCAGGGCGAAGGCGGCGAAGATCTTCGACACCACGCTGGCCATATTCGCTCGTGCGAAGGAAGACGGCATTCCGCCGGCCGCGGCGGCCGACCGGATCGCCGAGCAGCGGATGGCCGACGCCCGCGCGACCCTCGTCGCGCACTGACCGATCGCACACATGAGCGGTACCCGTCGGCGGGAACTTCGAGAGAACTCTCACTCCCACCGGCGGGTCGTTCCCCGATAAGTGGTTAAAATCGCCACTGACCAGCGAGGACAGGGCGCCTCGAAGGTCCTGGGCAGACGCGCGTGCTGCGGGCGACGTACCGTATGGGCGCGGGCTCAGGTACCGTGGAAGCCCTACGGACCGGCCTCTCTCTGAGAGTCCGTTCCAGATCATGAACGCGTGTCAGACTCTGGGGCCGTCGAGCCCCGTCGTTGAGGGGGTCGAGCCATGGGGCGCGGCCGGGCCAAGGCCAAGCAGACGAAGGTCGCCCGCCAGCTGAAGTACAACAGCGGCGGGACGGACCTGTCACGCCTGGCCGAGGAGCTGGGCGCATCGACGTCGAACCAGTCGCCGAACGGCGACCGCTTCACGGACGATGAGCATGACGACGACGACCTGTACTCCCGCTACGCCGACCTCTATGAGGACGACGACGAGGACGAGGACGAAGGTCCCGCACAGCACCGTCGAGGCGCTTGACCTTGCACTGAGCACCAGTCCGGTCGGTGGCACAGCCACCGACCGGCTCTTGTGCTGTCCGCGAGGTCAGACCGCGTAGTCCCCCACCAGCTCCGCGCCGGTCGTCTTCTCGCCCCGCTCGGTGATCTCACCGGCGACCCAGGCGTCGACGCCCCGGTCGGCCAGCGTCGCGAGGGCGACCTCCGCGGACTCCTCCGGGACGATCGCGATCATGCCGACGCCCATGTTGAGGGTCTTCTCCAGCTCCAGGCGCTCCACGTTCCCGGTCGTCCCGACCAGGTCGAAGATCACGCCCGGGGTCCAGGTGGAGCGGTCGACCACGGCGTGCAGCCCGTCCGGGATGACGCGGGCCAGGTTCGCGGCGAGCCCGCCACCGGTGATGTGGCTGAAGGCGTGCACCTCGGCCGTGCGGGTGAGCGCCAGGCAGTCCAGCGAGTAGATCTTCGTGGGCTCCAGCAGCTCCTCGCCGAGGGTGCGGCCCAGCTCGGCCACCTCCGACTCCAGGGCCAGACCCGCCCTGTTCAGCAGGACGTGGCGGACCAGGGAGTACCCGTTCGAGTGGAGCCCGGAGGACGCCATGGCGATCACGGTGTCACCCGTGCGGATGCGATCCGCGCCGAGCAGCCGGTCGGCCTCCACGACGCCCGTACCGGCGCCGGCGACGTCGAAGTCGTCCTCGCCCAGCAGTCCGGGGTGTTCGGCCGTCTCACCGCCCACCAGGGCGCACCCGGCCAGCACACAGCCCTCCGCGATGCCCTTGACGATGGCCGCGACACGCTCGGGGTGCACCTTGCCGACGCAGATGTAGTCGGTCATGAACAGCGGCTCGGCGCCGCACACCACGATGTCGTCCATGACCATGGCGACCAGGTCGTGGCCGATGGTGTCGTAGACGCCCATCCGGCGCGCGATGTCGACCTTCGTGCCGACGCCGTCCGTGGCGGAGGCGAGCAGCGGGCGCTCGTAGCGCTTGAGCGCGGAGGCGTCGAAGAGCCCGGCGAAGCCGCCGAGGCCGCCCAGGACCTCGGGGCGCTGCGTCTTCTTCACCCACTCCTTCATGAGCTCTACGGCGCGGTCTCCCGCTTCGATGTCGACGCCCGCGGCTGCGTAGCTGGCACCAGTCGTCTCAGACATGGGGTGAGAACCTTCGTGTCGTACGGCAGAACTTACGGGCGGCGGATCGCGTCGGTCGCCGCGGTCGCGGCCGGACCGGCCGCCAGCTCGGTCTCCAGCAGCTGCTTGCCGAGCAGCTCCGGGTCCGGCAGCTCCATCGGGTACTCGCCGTCGAAGCAGGCGCGGCACAGGTTCGGCTTGGCGATCGTGGTCGCCTCGATCATGCCGTCGATGGAGATGTAGGCCAGGGAGTCGGCGCCGAGGCTCGTGCCGATCTCCTCGATGGTCATGCCGTTGGCGATCAGCTCCGCGCGGGTGGCGAAGTCGATGCCGAAGAAGCAGGGCCACTTCACGGGCGGGGAGGAGATCCGGATGTGGACCTCGGCGGCGCCGGCCTCGCGGAGCATACGGACCAGGGCCCGCTGGGTGTTGCCGCGCACGATCGAGTCGTCGACGACGACCAGGCGCTTGCCCTTGATGACTTCCTTCAGCGGGTTCAGCTTCAGCCGGATGCCCAGCTGGCGGATGGTCTGCGAGGGCTGGATGAACGTACGGCCCACGTACGCGTTCTTCACGAGACCCGCACCGAAGGGGATGCCGGAGGCCTCCGCGTAGCCGATGGCGGCCGGGGTGCCGGATTCCGGGGTCGCTATGACCAGATCGGCCTCTACGGGGGCTTCCTTGGCCAGCCGGCGGCCCATCTCCACGCGGGAGAGGTAGACGTTCCGGCCGGCGATGTCGGTGTCCGGGCGGGCCAGGTACACGTACTCGAAGACACAGCCCTTGGGCTTCGCTTCCGCGAATCGGGAGCTGCGCAGGCCGTTCTCGTCGACGGCGACGAACTCGCCCGGCTCGATCTCGCGGACGAAGCTGGCGCCGGTGATGTCCAGCGCGGCGGTCTCGGAGGCGACCACCCAGCCGCGCTCCAGCCGGCCGAGGACCAGCGGGCGGATGCCCTGCGGGTCACGGGCGGCGTAGAGGGTGTGCTCGTCCATGAAGACGAGGGAGAAGGCGCCCCTGACCTTCGGGAGGACCGCGTGGGCGGCCTCCTCGATGGTCAGCGGCTTGCCGTCCTCGTCGACCTGGGCGGCCAGCAGGGCCGTCAGCAGGTCGGTGTCGTTGGTGGCCGCGACCCGGGTGGAGCGGCTGTTGTTGTCGTTGGGCAGGTCGGCGACCATCTCGGCGAGCTGCGCCGTGTTGACCAGGTTGCCGTTGTGGCCGAGCGCGATCGAACCGTGCGCCGTGGCACGGAACGTCGGCTGGGCGTTCTCCCACACGGAGGCGCCGGTGGTCGAGTAGCGGGCGTGTCCGACCGCGATGTGACCCTGGAGCGAACCGAGCGAGGTCTCGTCGAAGACCTGGGAGACCAGGCCCATGTCCTTGAAGACGAGGATCTGGGAGCCGTTGCTGACCGCGATTCCCGCGGATTCCTGACCCCGGTGCTGGAGGGCGTAGAGCCCGAAGTACGTGAGCTTTGCGACCTCTTCACCCGGAGCCCAGACGCCGAAGACGCCGCAAGCGTCCTGGGGGCCCTTCTCGCCGGGAAGCAGATCGTGATTGAGTCGACCGTCACCACGTGGCACGCAACCGAGTGTAGGCGAGGTCGACCACTGGTCCGAATTGGGGATGCGCGCCCATAACGGTCCGACCGGTCCGGATCACCTTGGGGGATTTGGCGTTTGCCCTGCTCAGGCCCGTTCTTCACCGGTGGCCGAGGGCTCCCGGCGGGCCGTACGGGCCGGTCACGGGCGTCTTCGCCGGCTTCCCGAGTGAGGTGTCGCACATCATCCGGAGGCGGTCCGGCTGAGGTGGACGCGGTCGCCGTCGCCGTCGGTGAGCGTCGCCTTGCCGTCGTCCGCCTTGGCGGTGAGCGTGCCGGTGGTGAGGATGCGCGCGAGGGCGCGTTCGAAGTCCATGCGCTCCTCGCCGCAGGCCATCCTGGTCGTGCGCAGGTCGCCGAGGGTGATGCGGTCCCCGCGCACGGTGGCGCGGGCGCTGAAGTGGTTGCACCCCAGGTTGCCGCCCGCCTTGCCGTCCTCGTCGATGCGCAGACGGGCGGTGGCGGGGGCGTGCCGGGTGGCGGCGCCGACGGTGATGCCGTCGACCCGCCAGTCGATCCCGGTCACCGGCTGCTGGACGCTCACCGCTCCACTCTCCGCCTTCTCGCCGCCACAGGCCACCGTGAACGGGAGAAGCACGGCGGCCACCGCCAGGGTCACGCGCTGCTTGTACCGGTTCATGGTGGTTCGACGTACCCGGGCGGCCCCCGGTTCCGGCTACGCCATGACCGGCAGCAGCCCCCCGATGTCCGCGCGCTCCCCGCTCGCGCTGACCTGGGCGGCGGCCAGCGCGTCGGCCCAGGCCGTGCGGCCGGTGGCGAGCCGGATCCAGGTCAGCGGGTCGGTCTCCACGACGTTGGGCGGGGTGCCCCGGGTGTGCCGGGGGCCCTCGACGCACTGCACGACCGCGAACGGCGGCACCCGCACCTCGGTGGTGCCGCCGGGCGCCTTCACCGCGAGGGCGTCGGCGAGCAGCCGGGTGGCGGCGGCCAGGGCCTGCCGGTCGTACGGCACTTCGAGACCGGGGACGGCGGCGTTCAGGTCGTCGGTGTGGACGACGAGTTCGACGGCGCGGGTGACGAGGTAGTCGTCCAGCGGCAGGGCGCCCGCGCTGGTGTCCAGCAGCCGGCTGCCGGGGTGCTCGGCCAGCAGGGCGCGCAGGCTCCGGTCGACGTCGGCGAGGTGGGCGCCGGGGTCCGGGTGGGCGGCGGCGAGACCCCGGGTGTAGTCGGCGATGGCACCGGCGCGCGACCCGGTGGAGAACGCCCACTCGACCACGGTGACGGTCTGCCGGGGCGGGGCGGGCCGCTCCAGGGCCCGCTGGACGGCGGTGACGGCCATGCCGATGTGCGCGAGCAGGTCCCGTACGGTCCAGGCGTCGAGCCGGGTGGGCCGGCCGAGCTGGTCGGGGCCGAGGGCGCGGACGGCGTCCCGCACGTGGGTGAGCTGGGCGAGGACCGCCGTACGGGTCTTGGCGGAGTCGTAGGTCCTGGTGCGTTTCCTGGCCGTGGGCATGGCGGTGACCCTAGTCATGGGCGCGGCTCCGGCGCGATTCAGGGGCGCAGCTTCACCGCGAACGAGTAGAGACGGGTGATCTGGTCGTCGCTGTCGTTGTCGTCGGAGACCAGGTACAGCGGGTGCCAGCCTTTGTAGTGACCGGATGTCCAGGGGGCGCCGAGGGCCATGCCCTCGACGTTGTCGAGGAGCGGGTACCGGGCGGACGAGGCCGGGGCGGTGACCTGGCCACGGCCGCCCACGGGGCAGGTGGCCAGGTCGACGACCAGTTCGTCGGCGGCGAAGATCTTCGGCGGCTGGTGCCACAGGGAGGTCAGTCCGGTGACGTTCTGGGCGTGGGCGAGGGAGAGCTGGACGATCCGGATCTCCGAGCCCAGTCCCGCGGTGTACTGGCGTTCCAGCGCGAGGAGGTTGCCGTCGTCGTCGATGGCGTTGAGCTCGGACAGGTACATGCCGTCGTCGGCCATGAACGCGTACTGCCCGTCCGGGGTGTAGGCGCCGCCGGCCGTTCCGGTGTAGCGCTGGATGCGGATGATGCCCCGGCCGCGCTGGTCGCCGTCCTTCGCCAGGGGTGCCTCCCAGCCGGCGTACAGATGGCGGCCGTCCGGGGAGACGGCCAGTGACTCGATGCTGCGGCCGGTCTGCGCGGCGCCCTCGGGCCAGAAGCGCAGTTCCTTCGGGATGGGGAGGTCCTTGCCGATCTGCCGGCCGGTGGCGATATCGAAGCGGCGGATCGCCGGGCCGGTCTCGGAGGCGATCAGCATGGTCTTGCCGCTCTTCTCGATGACCATGCCCTCGCCGTCGTACCAGTCGCCGTCGATCGGGAACTTCGTGCCGTCGGCGCGGCGGAGCGGCACCGACGTGGCGGGGACGGGGTCCAGCTCGAAGGGGGATCCGAGGTCGAGCGGCCAGACCCGGCCCGGGGAGTTGTCGGCGAGGGCCAGCGCCCTGACGTCCTTGCCCTGCGAGACCAGGGCCAGGGCGGACAGGCCCGCGATCTTCTCGTAGTAGACGTTCTTCTTGTCCAGGGCGTCGGAGTGGTCGAGGAGCACCGCGCGGGGTGCCGCCGGGTCGGACGGCGAGGGGACCGCGCAGGGACCGGCGGCGGCCGCCGGGTGGTTGTCGTGCCACCAGTCGACGAGGGGCGGGACGCCCAGGCCGAGGGCGAGACCCAGGACGCCGGCCGTCAGCGACAGGACCGGGGTGCGGACGCGCTGCCAGCGGGTGGGCTCGGGCGGCGGCTCGTACCGGGACCAGCGGGACCGTACGGCGGCGTTGTGGACGAAGCCGAGGGCGCCGACGCCGTTGCTGTCCTGGTCCTGCGGCTTCTGCGGCACCTCGGGCCTGTGGGTGCGGATGCGCTTCTTGACCTCCAGGAAGAGGTCGTGCAGGCCCAGCATCTCCGGGCCGCCCGGTAACCCCTCGCGCATGACGCCGACCAGGGCGCCGGTGAACAGGGTGCAGCGCTTGGGGTCGGGGGCGTGCGAGGGCCGGTCGCGCGGCCCGGACGTCATGACGTAGGAGCCCTCGACGTCCTCCAGCGTCGACACGGCCATCTCGACGACGTGCCGGTGGCCGTCCGTCATCTCGGTCAGCACCTGCCCGCTGTAGCAGCAGTCCAGGATCAGGACCCGGCGCAGCGCGGAGCCGGTGTCGCGGATGGCACGGCGGACGTCGCCGGCCCGGACACAGGTGTCCGGCTGGTCCTCCACCGAGTCGGGCAGGGTGAGCAGCAGCTGCTGTTCCTGGCGGTCCTTGAGGCCGTGACCGGCGTAGTAGACGATCAGGGTGTCCTGGGCGAGCGCGGCGGCCTCCCGGATCGGGCGGACCAGCTCGGCCGGTGAGGTGGGGTTGGAGACCGTACGGATCCGCCGGCCGTCGTCGGGGATGCCCCAGATGTCCGGTTCGGTGAGTACGGCCCGGAGTTCCGTGAGGTTGAGCCTGACGCTGCGCAGCGGGTCCAGGTGAGCGTAGTCGTCCACGCCGATCAGGACGCAGGCGGAGCGGTCCGGGTCGATCCGGCCGGGGTTCTCGGCCGTCCCGGGGTGTGGGGCGTCGCTCACCGCGGCTCCCCGTCCGCGTCGTCCCCGTCCTGCCCGAAGCCGCGCAGCAGTTCGGCCACCCGGTCGGGGTCGGCCCCGGTGATGTCGATGGTGACACGGGCCCGTGGCCGGACGCTCTGCCGCCAGGCCAGGTACGACAGTTGGAGCTGCCCCAGGCCGCTGACGGCGGACAGCACCGCGAGGACCAGGTCGACACCCGGGCCCATCCGCCCGGTGCCCGCGCCGGTTTCGGCGACCCGGGTCACCCGGACCTGGCCGCGCAGCGCGCGGTCCGCCGCCAGCCAGTCGTACAGGGACAGCAGTTCTTCCTCGCGGGCGGCTCCGGCCGCCTCGAACCTGATCTCCATCCGGCCGCTCCCCCGGGCTCACTCACGGATGTCGCCTACTGCCCAACTCCCCCACAGGCACAGGTGGGTCGGCAAGCCACATTTTCCCCGCGCCGCGCGCGGTCACGCCTGTGGCCGAAGAGACTTCCCGAACCTTCACCGCCGACCCGCCGGGCATGGAGAGGGGACCACGCCCGGTGAACGGGAAAGCCCCCGCCGGGACGTGGGTCCGGGCGGGGGCTTCGGCGTGCCGTACGGGCCGTGGCCCCTCGACGCGCTACGCCAGCAGCGCGGGGATCGTGCCTTCGTGGGCCTCGCGCAGCTCGGCGAGGGGGAGGGTGAACTCGCCCTGCACCTCGACCGCGTCGCCGTCCACGACACCGATACGGGTGGCCGGCAGGCCGCGCGCACCGCACATGTCGTTGAAGCGGACCTCCTCCGAGCGCGGCACGGCGACGATCGCGCGGCCGGCCGACTCGGAGAACAGGAAGGTGAAGGCGTCCAGGCCGTCGGGTACGACCAGACGCGCGCCCTTGCCGCCGAGCAGCGCGGACTCCACCACGGCCTGCACCAGACCGCCGTCGGACAGGTCGTGCGCGGAGTCGATCATGCCGTCGCGGGAGGCGGAGATCAGGATCTCGGCCAGCAGGCGCTCGCGCTCCAGGTCCACCTGCGGGGGCAGACCGCCCAGGTGGTCGTGGATCACCTGGGACCAGGCCGAGCCGCCGAACTCCTCCCGGGTGTCGCCGAGGAGGTAGATCAGCTGGCCCTCCTCCTGGAAGGCGACCGGGGTGCGGCGGGCGACGTCGTCGATCACGCCGAGCACGGCCACCACCGGGGTCGGGTGGATGGCGGCCTCGCCGGTCTGGTTGTAGAGCGAGACGTTGCCGCCGGTCACCGGGGTGCCGAGCTGCAGGCAGCCGTCGGCGAGACCGCGCACGGCCTCCGCGAACTGCCACATCACCGCCGGGTCCTCGGGCGAGCCGAAGTTCAGGCAGTCCGAGACCGCGAGGGGCCTGGCGCCGGTGGTGGCCACGTTGCGGTAGGCCTCCGCCAGCGCCAGCTGGGCGCCCGTGTACGGGTCCAGCTTGGCGTAACGGCCGTTGCCGTCGGTCGCGATGGCGACGCCGAGACCGGTCTCCTCGTCCACGCGGATCATGCCGGAGTCCTCCGGCTGGGCGAGGACGGTGTTGCCCTGCACGAAGTGGTCGTACTGGGAGGTGATCCACTTCTTGGAGGCCTGGTTCGGCGAACCGACCAGCGCGAGGACCTGCGCCTTCAGCTCCTCGCCCGTCTCCGGGCGGGGCAGCTTGTTCGCGTCGTCGGCCTGGAGGGCGTCCTGCCACTCGGGGCGCGCGTAGGGGCGCTCGTAGACCGGGCCCTCGTGCGCGACCGTGCGCGGGTTGACGTCGACGATCTTCTCGCCGTGCCAGAAGATCTCCAGCCGGTCGCCGTCGGTGACCTCACCGATGACGGTGGCGATGACGTCCCACTTCTCGCAGATCTCCAGGAAGCGGTCGACCTTGTCCGGCTCCACGACGGCGCACATGCGCTCCTGCGACTCGCTCATGAGGATCTCCTCGGGCGAGAGCGTGGAGTCGCGCAGCGGGACGTCGTCCAGGGTGACGCGCATGCCGCCGGAGCCGTTGGAGGCCAGCTCGGAGGTGGCGCAGGACAGACCGGCCGCGCCGAGGTCCTGGATGCCGACGACCAGCTTCTCCCGGAACGCCTCCAGGGTGCACTCGATGAGCAGCTTCTCCTGGAAGGGGTCGCCGACCTGCACGGCGGGCCGCTTCGAGGGCTTGGCGTCGTCGAAGGTCTCGGAGGCGAGGATCGACGCGCCGCCGATGCCGTCGCCGCCGGTCCGGGCGCCGTAGAGGATGACCTTGTTGCCCGCGCCGGAGGCCTTCGCGAGGTGGATGTCCTCGTGCCGCATCACACCGATGGCACCGGCGTTGACCAGCGGGTTGCCCTGGTAGCAGGCGTCGAAGACGACCTCGCCGCCGATGTTGGGCAGGCCCAGGCAGTTGCCGTAGCCGCCGATGCCCGCGACCACGCCGGGCAGGACGCGCTTGGTGTCGGGGTGGTCCGCGGCACCGAAGCGGAGCGGGTCGACGACCGCGACCGGGCGGGCGCCCATCGCGATGATGTCGCGGACGATGCCGCCGACACCCGTGGCCGCGCCCTGGTAGGGCTCGACGTACGACGGGTGGTTGTGCGACTCGACCTTGAAGGTGACGGCGTAGCCCTGGCCGACGTCCACCACGCCGGCGTTCTCGCCGATGCCGACGAGCAGCGCGTCGCTCTGCGGCGCCTTCTCGCCGAACTGGCGCAGGTGGACCTTGGAGGACTTGTACGAGCAGTGCTCGGACCACATGACCGAGTACATGGCGAGTTCGGCGCCGGTGGGGCGGCGGCCGAGGATCTCCACCACCCGCTCGTACTCGTCCTTCTTCAGGCCGAGTTCGGCCCAGGGCAGCTCGACGTCGGGGGTCGCGGCCGCGTGCTCGACCGTGTCCAGAGGCGTCCGGCTCATGCGCCCACCAGCTTCTTGAGGATCGAGGTGAAGAACGGGAGCCCGTCGGTACGGCCGGTACCGATCAGCGGCTCGACGGCGTGCTCGGGGTGCGGCATGAGGCCGACGACGTTGCCCGCCTCGTTGGTGATGCCGGCGATGTCGTTGAGCGAGCCGTTCGGGTTGAAGTCCAGGTAGCGGAAGGCGACGCGGCCCTCCGCCTCCAGCTTGTCGAGCGTGTACGCGTCGGCGACGTACCGGCCGTCCATGTTCTTCAGCGGGATGTGGATCTCCTGGCCGGCGCGGTAGTCGGCGGTCCAGGAGGTCTCCGCGTTCTCCACCCGCAGCTTCTGGTCGCGGCAGATGAAGTGGAGGTGGTCGTTGCCGAGCATGGCGCCCGGGAGGAGGTGGGCCTCGGTGAGGATCTGGAAGCCGTTGCAGATGCCGAGGACCGGCAGTCCGGCCTTGGCCTGCTCGACGAGCGGCTCCATCACCGGCGAGAAGCGGGCGATGGCGCCGGCCCGCAGGTAGTCGCCGTAGGAGAAACCGCCGCACAGCACGACGGCGTCGACCTGCTTGAGGTCCTTGTCCTTGTGCCACAGGGCGACCGGTTCCGCCCCGGCGATACGGATCGCGCGCCGGGTGTCGCGGTCGTCCAGGCTCCCCGGGAAAGTGACGACGCCAATACGAGCGGTCACTTGGCCGCCTCCGCGACTTCGTCGACCCTGACCGTGAAGTCCTCGATCACGGTGTTGGCGAGGAAGGATTCCGCAAGATCGCGGATGCGGGCGAGCGCGGCCTCGTCGACCGGCCCGTCAACTTCCAGTTCGAAACGCTTTCCCTGACGTACGTCCGAGATCCCTTCGAAACCCAGGCGCGGCAGCGCACGCTGGACCGCCTGGCCCTGGGGGTCGAGGATCTCCGGCTTGAGCATGACGTCGACTACGACGCGTGCCACTGGCACTCCCGGTGTGTGGTGCTGAGCAGGTTCCTTCAGACTACCCGCACAAAATTTCTACGCGGGTAGAGTTGGAGGAAAGTACGTGAGGCGCATCACGATCGGGTGTCGAAGCCACCCACCCGCGAAAAGTTCTGGGAAAGTTCCACAGTCCGTCCGCGGCACCTATTGCACCCGGACGCGCGGACGGATTTAGTCGGGCTTCACTTTGCATTGCCGGGCACTGTACAAATGAATTGGCAATAGCCGATACTCGGCACGTCGTCGGCGTTGAGCTGTAACGACGTGCTGCACGAAGGGACCGATTATTCGTGGCGCAAAAGGTCGTGGTCACTCTCTTTGACGACATCGACGGCTCGGAAGCGGCGGAGACGATCGCCTTCGGACTCGACGGCAAGTCGTACGAGATCGACCTGAACGAAAGCAACGCCGAGAAACTCCGCGAGGCGCTCGCCCCCTACGTCGAGGCCGGCCGCAAGCGGTCGCGGTCCGGCAAGGCGTACAAGCAGACGGAGGTCGCCCCCGACCCGGCGGCCGTCCGCGCCTGGGCCCAGGCCAACAAGATGGACGTCCCCGCCCGCGGGCGCATCCCGAAGAAGGTCTACGAGGCGTTCAGCGCCGCGCAGTGAGCCCGCGAAGGGGCGAGTCCCCAGGGTCCGTCAGAGAGCCCTGGGGACCGTGCACTTGGGGCATTCGGGACCTCGGGAGGAGCCGACTTGCGCTACCCCCCTGCTGATCAGCTAATGTCTGGGACACGCCGAGGGGCGAGGCCGACGGGCCGGATCCCGAGGACCGTGCGGGTGTAGTTCAGTAGTAGAACATCCCCCTTCCAGGGGGAAGGCGCAGTGTGCGATTCCTGTCACCCGCTCTGCACCGCCGACACGACCACGCTTGTGGATCAGGTAGGCTGGTGCTCGCACCGATCGGTGGGAGCCGATCGGCAGCAGTGCGGACGTAGCTCAGTTGGTAGAGCGCAACCTTGCCAAGGTTGAGGTCGCGAGTTCGAGCCTCGTCGTCCGCTCGGGATGAGACCCCGGTCCACCGGACCGGGGTCTTTTCGTGTACCCGGTGGGGCACCTCTGACATGTGTCATGCCGAACCGTGACACCGCGCACTGCCGGCCGGCGCGGCCCGCCGGGACGCTGGTGTCATGGACATCGACGGACACGAGCACGTGATCGAGGTCACCGACCTCAGGCGTGTCTACGGGGGCGGGTTCGAGGCGGTACGCGGAATCAGCTTCTCCGTGGCGCGCGGGGAGATCTTCGCCCTGCTGGGCACCAACGGAGCCGGAAAGACCTCCACGGTCGAACTGCTGGAAGGGCTCGCCGCGCCGGCCGCCGGCCGGGTCCGGGTGCTCGGCCACGACCCCTACCGTGAGCGGGCCGCCGTACGGCCCCGCACCGGCGTCATGCTCCAGGAAGGCGGCTTCCCCGCCGAGCTGACCGTGGCGGAGACCGCGCGGATGTGGGCCGGCTGCACGAACGGCGCCCGGCCGGAAGCGGAGGTGCTGGAGCTGGTCGGGCTCGCGGGCAAGCGGGGCGTACGGGTCAAGCAGCTGTCCGGCGGGGAGCGCAGGCGCCTGGACCTGGCGCTCGCCCTGCTCGGCGACCCGGAGGTGCTGTTCCTCGACGAGCCGACGACCGGTCTCGACGCCGAGGGCCGCCGGGACACCTGGGAACTGGTGCGCCGGCTGCGCGACGCGGACACCACCGTGCTGCTCACCACGCACTACCTGGAGGAGGCCGAGGGTCTCGCCGACCGGCTCGCCATCCTGCACGAGGGCCGCATCGCCGCCTGCGGCACTCCGGCCGAGGTCACCGCCGGCCGCCCCTCGCGCATGTCCTTCGAACTGCCCGAGGGCTACTTCCCCGGCGACCTGCCGCCCCTGGCCGAGCTCGGCGTCTGCGGGCACGAGAGCGAGGGCCGGGTCGTACGACTGCGCACCCGCGAACTCCAGCGGACCGCCACCGCCGTCCTCGTCTGGGCCGAGCGGGCCGGTGTCGAGCTGCGCGGCCTGGACGTGCGGTCCGCCTCGCTGGAGGAGGCGTTCCTCGGGATCGCCCGGGACGAGGAGGCGGCGGCATGAGCGGCACGACCCCGCACACCCCGGCACCCTCCGTACGGCGGCTGCGGGCGCTGGCGCGGGCCGAGCTGGCCCTCCTCGGCCGCAACCGCGGGGTCGTCCTCACCGCGCTCGTCGTACCGCTCGCGCTGCCGTTCAGCGTGCGCCCGGCCCTCGACCAGCTGGACCTGCACAAGCTGGGCATCAGCGTCGGCACGGCCATGCTCACGGCCGCCATCGGCTTCTCCTTCCTCTTCGCCGTCTACACCTCGCTCGTCAACGCCTACGTCGCCCGCCGCGAGGAACTCGTCCTCAAACGGCTGCGCACCGGCGAACTCACCGACACCGAGATCCTCGCCGGCACCGCCCTGCCCGCCGTCGCCCTGGGCCTGGCACAGGCACTGGTGCTGGGCGTCGGCTGCGCGGTCCTGCTGGACGCCGGGGCGCCCAGGGCGCCCTACCTGACCCTGCTGGGGCTGGTGGCCGGACTGGTCCTGAGCGCCGCGCTCGCCGCCCTCACCGCGTCCGTCACCCGGACCGTGGAGAGCGGTCAGGTCACCGCGCTCCCGCTGGTGTTCGTGTCGATGACCGGCTCCGGGATCGCGTTCCCCACCGAGGCCATGCCCAAGAGGCTCGCCTCCGTCTGCGAGCTGCTCCCGCTGTCCCCCGCGATCCGGCTCGTGCGGGCGGGCTGGACCGGCGGGGCGAGCGCGTACGAGGTGCTCGGCGCGCTCGCGACCGCGCTGGCCTGGACCGTGGTGGCGGTGTTTGCTGTACGGCGGTGGTTCCGGTGGGAACCCCGGCGCTGAGGGACGGGGGACGCGCGTGGTGGGGCGGATACGGCGGTGGCAGCAACGGCACTGGCGGGAGCGCAGCAAGGCGGAGCGGGTCGAGCTGTACACGGTCGTCACCTGGTACGGCACGACCTGGTTCTTCTCGCTCGGCTGGCTGCTGCTCCCCCTGGTCGGCGGGCTCGGCCACCGGCCCGTGGCCCTCGTCCTCGGCGCCCTGATCGTCCTGGTGACGGCCCTGCAGTGCGCGGCCTCGAACCGGCTGACCCGGCCCGCGCTCGACCACTACCTGGGGCGCGCCCGGCTGCCGGCCGGGGCCCACGGCGTCCCGGCCGTCCTGCTGGGGCTGGTGCTGGCACTGCTCGTGGCCCTGGCCGCGCTGGACGCGGCCGACCAGGCGACGGTCCGGCTGGCGATCGGCGCCGCCCTGCTGCCGTTCGGCGTGGTCTACGGACTCACCGTCCCGGTACGGGTGTTCCTGCGGTCGGCGGCCCTGCTCGCGGTGCTGCTCATGGGGGCCGTCGGGCTCGCCGACCCCGACGGCGCCGGGATCCTCGTGACCGGTGTGATGGTCGCCTTCCAGACGGTGTTCTCGCTGCTCGCCTGCCGCTGCGGCGCCTGGACCCTGGCCGTGCTGTGGGAGGCGGAACGGGCCCGCGAGGTGGAGGCCCGGCTCGCCGTCGCCGAGGAGCGGCTGCGGTTCGGGCGCGACCTGCACGACGTGCTGGGGCGGAACCTTTCCGTGATCTCCCTGAAGAGCGAACTGGCGGTGCAACTGGCCCGGCGGGGGCGGCCGGAGGCCGTGGAGCAGATGATCGAGGTGCAGCGCATCGCCCAGGAGTCCCAGCGGGAGGTGCGGGCCGTCGTCCGCGGCTACCGCGAGGCCGACCTCGGTGTGGAACTCGCCGGTGCGCAGGGCGTGCTGACGGCGGCGGGGATCGACTGCGAGGTCCGCGCGGAGACCGGCGGGCTGCCCGCGGAGGTGCAGTCCGCGCTCGGCTGGGTGGTGCGCGAGGCCACCACCAACGTGCTGCGGCACGGCGACGCCGGCCACTGCGCGGTGGGACTGACGGTGCGCGAGGGGCTGGCGGTGCTGACGGTGGAGAACGACGGCGCCGTGGCGGCCGACGGTGGCGGCGGATCGGGACTGGCCGGACTGCGGGAACGGCTGGCC
This sequence comes from Streptomyces sp. NPDC046870, assembly GCF_040704595.1. NCBI lineage: Bacteria > Bacillati > Actinomycetota > Actinomycetes > Kitasatosporales > Streptomycetaceae > Streptomyces > Streptomyces sp. NPDC046870. The sequence continues at coordinate 59,436 of NZ_JBEYXM010000024.1, read as the reverse complement.
GCCGTGGGCGGGACGTTGGAGGCCGGATTCGCCGGAGCCGGCCGGGACCGGTTCCGGTTGGTGGCGGAAGTGCCCCTGGGCTCTGCGGAGTCCGTGACCGATGTGAGAGGAGTCGCCCGGTGAGCGCACCGGTACGCCTGTTGCTCGCCGACGACGAGCACCTGATCCGGGGCGCGCTGGCCGCCCTGCTCTCCCTGGAGGACGATCTGCTGGTCGTCGCGGAGGCGGCGAGCGGGCCCGAGGCGCTGGCCATGGCCCGGGCGCACCAGCCCGACGTCGCGATCCTGGACCTCCAGATGCCCGGCACCGACGGTGTGAGCGTCGCCACATCCCTGCGTGCCGAACTGCCCGGCTGCCAGGTGCTCATCGTCACCGGGCACGGCCGGCCCGGGCATCTGAAACGCGCACTGGCCGCCGGTGTGCGCGGGTTCGTCCCGAAGACCGTCAGCGCCCGGCGGCTCGCCGAGATCATCCGCACCGTGCACGCCGGGAACCGCTACGTGGACCCGGAGTTGGCCGCCGACGCGATCTCCGCCGGGGACTCGCCGCTGACCGCGCGCGAGGCCGAGGTGCTGGAGCTCGCCACCGACGGGGCGCCGGTCGCGGAGATAGCCGAGCGGGCCGGGCTGTCACCGGGAACCGTGCGGAACTACCTCTCCTCGGCGGTCACGAAGCTCGGCGCCGAGAACCGTCACACGGCAGTGCGTCTCGCACGCGAGCGAGGTTGGGTATAGTTGCTCTCGCGCCACGGCGCAACGCGGACGTAGCTCAGTTGGTAGAGCGCAACCTTGCCAAGGTTGAGGTCGCGAGTTCGAGCCTCGTCGTCCGCTCGGGATGAGACCCCGGTCCACTGGACCGGGGTCTTCTTCATGCCCTACGACCAGCTGGTGCCCGTCAGCCGCTCGTACGCCTCCACGTACTTCCGCCGGGTCGACGCCACGACCTCCTCCGGCAGGGCCGGCGGGGGCTGCTCGCTCCTGCGGTCCCAGCCGGACTCCGGCGAGGTCAGCCAGTCCCGCACGAACTGCTTGTCGTACGACGGCTGCGCGCGGCCCGGCTGCCACTGGTCGGCCGGCCAGAAGCGGGAGGAGTCCGGGGTGAGGACCTCGTCGGCGAGGACGAGGGTGTCACCCTCGAAGCCGAACTCGAACTTCGTGTCGGCCAGGATGATCCCCCGGTCGCGGGCGATGTCCCGGGCGCGCGAGTACACCGCGAGCGTGGCCTGGCGCAGCTGGGCGGCGGTCTCGGCGCCGACCTGGCGGGCCACCTCCTCGTAGGAGACGTTCTCGTCGTGCTCGCCGACCTCGGCCTTGGTGGCCGGGGTGAAGATCGGGGCGGGGAGTTCCGAGCCGTCGACGAGGCCTTCGGGGAGGGCGAGGCCGCAGACCGTACGGGACTGCTGGTACTCGGCGAGGCCGGAGCCGGTGAGGTAGCCACGGGCCACGCACTCCACCGGGACCATCTTCAGGGACTTGCAGACCAGCGTGCGGCCCGCCCAGTCGGCCGGGGCGCCCTCGGGCACCTCGGTGCTGACGACGTGGTTCCTGGCGAGGTCGCGGAGCTGGTCGAACCACCACAGGGAGAGCTGGGTGAGGACACGGCCCTTGTCGGGGATCTCCGTGGGCAGCACCCAGTCGTAGGCGGAGATGCGGTCACTGGCGACCATCACGAGGTCGCCCGCCTCGTTCTGGTACAGGTCCCGCACCTTCCCGGTGTGCAGGTGCACCAGGCCCGGAACCTCGATCGGCTCGGGCTTTTCTACGAATCCGGACACGGTTCCTCCCCGTGGTTCTGTCCAATGCCTCGATTCTCCCGTATGGGGGTGATAGGGCGCGCCCGGGGGTGCGGGTCCGGGCGCCGGGACCGGGGAGCGCGGTGTCAGTCGCGTTTGCAGATGCGGTCCAGCAGGTTCGCCGTGGCGCGCTGGACCCGGGTGTCCACGTGGCCGGGACGGTCCAGGGCCGGGGACCAGGCGAAGGTGCCGGAGGCGAACACCCAGGCACCGGACGGGGCGCGGTAGAGCGATGTCTCCTGGTGGCGCGGGACGCCGTCGTTGTCGGTGTAGGGGGAGTGGGCGAGGAGGATGCGCTCGTCGTGCTCGGGCAGTGGGGTGCGCGGGAAGTAACGGTCCGCCTCACCGGCGACCAGACCCGGGATCTCGTCGCCCTCGTGGGCGCCGGTCGCCTCCCACAGCCAGTGGCCGGCGTTGCGGACGATCAGCGGATGCGGCTCGGGGACCCGGCCCGCGTACTGGATGCCGACCAGCTGCTGCTCGGGCCGGTCGATCTCCCGCCACAGCACGGGGCGTCCGGGACCTTTGCGTTTGCGGCAGGTCAACAGCCGGTCGGGGACACCGGACGGGGACGGGCCCAGCTCCACCTGCCAGTACATGGTGTTGGCGGAGAGGAAGACCAGCGAGGTGCCACGGTCGCGGGCGTCCTCGACGGCCCGGCGCATCGGCACCGACCAGTACTCGTCGTGGCCCGGGAAGACCAGGCCCCGGTAGCGGGTGGGGTCGATCCGGCCGGCGTGCAGGTCACGGGCCTCGGCGTAGGCGAGGTCGTAGCCGTAGCGCTCGGCCCAGCGGATGAAGTCGTAGGCGTGGCCGACGTGCAGGGGCAGGCCGGCGCCGGCGTACGGCCGGTCGAAGGAGACGGTGGTCGCGGCGTCGGCCTCCCCCAGCAGCCGGCCCTTCTCGTCCCAGGCGTGGTAGAGGCTGGCGCCGGTGTGGCCGTCCTCCGGATAGAGGTTGTACGCCTGCCAGGTGATGTCCGGCAGCAGCAGCAGGAGGTCGGCGGGGTGGTCGTCGCGGACCGTGAACGGCACGTGGGAGCGGTAGCCGTCGGCGGTGGTCAGGACGGCCACGTAGGCGCCGATGCTCCAGTAGGAGGGCACCTGGAGGCGCCAGGACAGCCACCAGTGGTGACAGGAGACCGTGCGATCGGCGGCCAGCGGCGGGGGCTGGACGATACCGGAGAGGCGGGGGCTGGTGGTGATCTTGGACGCGCCGTCGCCGCTGTAGTGGCCGATGCGGTAGATGTCCACGCTGAACTGCTGCGGCGGGTCGACCGTGACGTGGAAGTCGATCGCCTCGCCGGGCGCGACCGCGCCGTTCGAGGTGAAGCCCTTGATCTGGCGGTGCACATCGTCCGCGGAGCGGGGGCCGGACCCGGACGCGCGCGGCGCCGGGACGCGTGCGCGGTCGCCGCCGGTGAGCTGCTGCGGGCTGGGGTCGACGTACCACGGCACGACGTGGCCGGTGTCGTCGAAGTACGTCTCACTGCCGCGCAGCCAGGGCACCGGGCCCTGACCGAAGGGGTCCGTGACGGCGTGCGCGAGTGCTCCGGACTCCCAGCGGCGGATGTGGTCCGAGGCCATGGTCGCTCCCCTCCCTCATCAGGCCCCCGTGCCTGTCTCGCCGGTGCTCACTGGTCTCGCTGTGCTCGGTGTGCTCGGCCGTACTGTCGTATGTCGCGTGCCCTTGCCAAAGGCGTGGTCGGTCCCAGCACATCACATAACGCACGGGGACGGTCACTAGTCGTTGTGAATTGACCTGAACTGGAAGTCGCTTTTCCGGTACGGGGGCGGCTCGGGCGGACCGGCTCACCGTCCGGTCAGACGAGGCGTACGGGCTTCTCGGGGCGTATGCCGGACGCGGCCAGCCAGTCGCGCAGGGGACCCGGGTCCCCCTCCTCGATGAGGGTGAGGACCTTGGGCGCCAGGTCGGCGGCCCGCTCACCGCCCAGCAGCAGGGAGGGGCCGTCCAGCCAGTCCAGGGCGGGGACGGCGCCGGCGGTGTCCACGGCCGCGCAGCACACCATCGCCGTGACGTGCTCGGCGAGCAGTTCGCGGGCGGTGCGCTGGGGTTGCAGCGGGAAGGGGGGCAGCCCGCAGGCGAAGTCGTCCCACTCGGCACTCTCGGGCGTCCGCCGTCCCCCGGCGTCTCCGTCCACCACGGCGGCCTCCTCCCGGGCCAGTTCGGCGCTCAGCCCGGCGGCGAGAGCGGCACTGCGCTCGGTGGTGGGGTCCTCCTCTTCCCCGGGTTCCCCGAAGGGGAGCGGGGGCCCGGGCTCCGGAGTGACGGGGGCGGTGTCGGCATGGCCGGCGGCCCGGGGACCGGAGGGGCCGGGGACCGAGGCGCGCGTGGCACCGGGAGTGGAGCCGTCGGCTCCGGAAGCACCGGCCGCGGTGGCCGGGGCGTCCGCAGCCCCTGTACCGGCGGCGTCAGCCCCGGAAGCCATCGCGTCGGCCGCCGTGGAAGGGCCGCCGGACCCGGCATACGGGGCGCCCGCCTCCGGGTCGTCGTCCACCGTGCCCCAGACCTCGCCGTCGGCCGTGGCGGTGAGGTGGTCCAGGACCCGGGCCAGGGTGGGGCCGCCGGGGTCGGGGGTTTCGGGGTCCAGGGAGGGGCGGACGCCCAGCGTGTCCAGGACGCGGTGCAGACGGGCGGCTTCGGCGCGCCAGGTGCGGTCCACGACCTCCTCCGGGTACGCCTGCCAGTCCACCGGCGCCCAGTCGGGGCCCGGCTCGGCGGGACCCCCGTGGAAGAGCCGGGCGGCGAGGAGGGAGGTGGCCTCGTCGACCACGCCGGGCTCCTCCAGGAGATCGCACGCGGGCCGTTCGCCGAGCCGGGAGGCGAAGCCCTCGGCGAGCCGGTCCCGGCGGGCCAGCTCGGTGAGCGCCGCCACCACCCCCGCGTCGAGCCGGGACGGCCAGCGCCCCATGCGCCAGGCCGGCAACGCCACCCTGGTCAGCAGCCGGTCCCAGCCGGCGTACGCGAGACCGACCTGTTCCTGGGCGACGATCCGCAGGCCGTAGTCCACCGTCTGGGCGCGCTCGGCGGCCGCCGCCGCCACCCCGCGCTCCATCTGGGTGGCGTGTTCCCGGCAGCCGCGCAGCAGCAGCCGGGCCACCCAGCCGAGGGCGGCGCACACCCCGCGGGTCAGCGGACCGCGGCCGCTGTCCGAGGCGACGGCCACGGCCGCGTCCAGCCCGCGCACGAAGCGGCGGGCGGCGGCTATGTCCGGGTGCGCCGAGGGCCCCGTACCGGCGATGACCGGGGCGAGGACCGCGCGCAGCTCACCCACGCGCATCCACCACAGGAACGGGGAGCCGATGACGAGGACCGGTGCGACCGGGGTCCGGCGACGGCCGGGGTCCGCTATCTCGTCGGGCGCCGGACGCGGGGGCGGCCCGTGGGCCGAATGGGCCCGGTCCTCCAGCCAGCTGTCGCAGTCCGGGGTGAGCGCTATGGCCGAGGGCACCGGCACGTCCAGCCGGTCCGCGAGGTCGCGCACCATCCGGTACAGGTCGGGGGCGGACCCCTCCGGGATCGGCACCGTGGGACTCATGGCGGGGCGGGCCCGGGCCACGACCACCGCGATACCGGCCGCGGCCAGCAGGACCAGCGCCGCGAGCACGCCGACGACCCAGCGGGCGGCGTCCCAGCCCGGGCCGACGAGACGGCCGGTGGAGACGCCGGTCAGCAGGATCACCTCGGTGCCCGCGGGCAGCAGTGCCACGGCCAGCGCCCGGCCCCGGACCCGCAGCACGGCGACGGCCCGGGAGCGCGCGGCCTGCGCGCCCGCCTCCACACCGATTCCGCTCACGTGCCGATCTCGCCCCCTCCCTGGCGATCGCGTGCTGCCCTGGTCTTGCTCACTCCCCCACTGTGGCACCCGCCACTGACATCGCAATGCCGGTGGGCCAAGTGCCGGAACGCTTGCGCGGCACCCTAGTTGGGGCCCCGGCCCCCGTCAGCCATATGGGCGATTGCTCACTCGATGGAATGGCTTTGGTCAGAGCTGGGTGACAGAAAGCAAAGATGAGGCCCCGGATCGCCTCCGGGGCCTCAAGGGGGTGCGAGGGGCGGTACGAGGGAGCCGTACCGGCGTGGTCACGCCTGTGTCCGCGCCTCCTGGGCGGCCTTCGCCGCGATGTCGGTGCGGTGCTGCGAGCCGTCGAGCCGGATCCGGTCCACCGCCCGGTACGCCCGCTCGCGCGCCTCGGACAGGTCCTGGCCGGTGGCCGTGACGGACAGCACGCGTCCGCCCGCGCTGACGACCGCGTCGCCGTCCCGCTTCGTGCCGGCGTGCAGCACGTACGCGTGCGGGGCGTCCTCGGCGGCCACCTCGTCCAGACCGGTGATCGGGTCGCCGGTGCGCGGGGTGCCCGGGTAGTTGTGCGAGGCGACGACGACGGTGACGGCCGCGTCCTCGCTCCAGCGCAGCGGCGGGAGGTCGGCGAGGTTGCCGGTGGCGGCGGCCATCAGGACACCGGCCAGCGGGGTCCGCAGCCGGGCCAGCACGACCTGGGTCTCCGGGTCGCCGAAGCGGGCGTTGAACTCGATGACCCGGACCCCGCGCGAGGTGATCGCGAGACCGGCGTAGAGCAGCCCGGAGAACGGCGTGCCCCGGCGGCGCATCTCGTCCACGGTCGGCTGGAGCACCGTCTCCAGCACCTCGTCGACCAGCTTCGGGTCGGCCCACGGCAGCGGCGAGTACGCGCCCATGCCGCCCGTGTTCGGGCCCTCGTCGCCGTCCAGGGCACGCTTGAAGTCCTGGGCGGGCTGGAGCGGCACGACCGTCTCGCCGTCGGTGACGGCGAACAGGGACACCTCGGGGCCGTCGAGGAACTCCTCGATCACCACGCGCTCGCACCCGGCCGCGTGCGCCCTGGCGGCCTCGACGTCGGGGGTGACGACGACGCCCTTGCCGGCGGCGAGACCGTCGTCCTTGACGACGTAGGGGGCACCGAAGGCGTCGAGGGCCTCGGCGACCTCCTCGGCGGTGGTGCAGACGTAGGACCGGGCGGTCGGCACGCCGGCCGCCGCCATGACGTCCTTGGCGAAGGCCTTGGACCCCTCCAGCTGCGCGGCCTCCCCGGAGGGGCCGAAGACCGGGATGCCCGCGGCGCGGACGGCGTCGGCGACACCGGCGACCAGCGGGGCCTCCGGGCCGACGACGACCAGGTCGGCACCGAGGCCGGTGGCCAGCGCGGTCACCGCGGCACCGTCGAGCGCGTCGACCTGGTGCAGCTCGGCGACCTCGGCGATGCCGGCGTTGCCGGGGGCGCAGTGCAGCGCGGTGACGTCGGGGTCGAGGGACAGGGAGCGGCACAGGGCGTGTTCGCGGGCGCCGCTGCCGATGACGAGGACCTTCACGGGGTCAGCCTAATGGCAAGGTCGCCGAAGCCCGGGCGCCGGGTTTGTTGGACTTTCCTCCAAAGGGAGCCCGTTCCCGGCCGTTCCCCGTGCACCGCGGCCCTCACTCGTTGGAGAACTCCTCGACCACCGTGGCCCCCAGCTCCCGCACGATCAGCTCGTGGCCGGAGAGCGCCGACTCGTCGAGATCGGGGTCGTCGTCCTCCGGGATGTCGTCCTCGGGGGAGACGGGCGGCGGCTCGGGCGCGGCTGCGGGCCGGGGTGCCGGGGCGGGCGGGGCGGGGGTGCCGCTCTGCGGGGCGGCGGAGGGCGGCGGGGACGGCTGGGAGGCTCCGGGGCGGGGTGCGGCGGGGGCGCCGTAGCCACCGCCGCCGGGGGAGCCGCCGTGGCCACCGGCGGGAGGGCCGCCGTAGCCGCCGCCTCCGCCGTAGCCGCCCGCGACCGGTGGGGCGGAGCCGCCGCCCGACGGGTCGACGACCGCCTCGATCTTCCACTGCACGTTGAACTGCTCGGCCAGTGCCTGCCGCAGCACGTCCTCGCTGCCGCTGCCGGAGAAGTTGTCACGCGCGCCCGCGTTCACGAACCCGAGCTGGAGGGTCGTGCCGTCGAAGCCGGTCACCTGGGCGTTCTGGCTGAGCAGGATCCAGGTGAAGCGGCGGCGGTTCTTGACGGCCTCCAGGATGTTCGGCCAGAGCGCGCGCGGGTCGAGGCCGCCGACGGGGGCGGCCGGGGCCGAAGCCTGGGGCGCCGGGGCCGGGGCGGCAGGCGGCGCGGACGGGGCCGGCTGGGGCTGGGCCGGGGCCGCGCGGCCGGGGCCCTGTCCCTGCCCGGCACCCTGGCTCGGCCCCTGCCCGGCGCCCGGAGTGGTGGCCGTCGGCCAGCCACCGGGGCGTCGGCCGCCGCCGGCGGGTGCGGCGGTGGGCCAGGCGCCGGGAGCGGGGGCGGCCGGAGCCTGGGCGGCGGGAGCGGCGGCGGGCGTGGGCGCAGGGGCGGGGGCGGGGGGCGCGGGCGCCGGAGCCGCCGGGGCGACCGCAGCCGGCTCACCCGGTCCCGCCGGACCGGAGGGGCCGCCCGGACCGGCCGGAACCGCGGCGGGCGCACCGGGCCCGGCCGGTCCCGCGGCCCGGACCGCCGCGCGAGCCGCCGCGGGCCCTCCACCGGACGGCACGGACGAGGCACCGGCACCCGGACCGGCACCCGGTGCGAGAGCGCCGGCGTGGGCCTCGGGACCGGGGACGTACGCCATGGCCGGCGCACCCGCGCCGGCGGAGAAGCCGACACCGCGCTCCAGGCGGTCGAGCCGCGCCATCAGGGACCGCTGGTCGCCGTAGGCGGCGGGCAGCAGGACGCGGGCGCAGATCAGTTCCAGCTGGAGGCGGGGCGAGGTGGCGCCGCGCATCTCGGTCAGGCCCTCGTTGACCAGGTCGGCGGCGCGGCTCAGCTCGGCGGCGCCGAAGGTCTCGGCCTGGGCCTGCATCCGCTCCAGGACGTCGGCCGGGGCGTCGATCAGCCCCTTCTCCACGGCGTCGGGCACGGCGGCGAGGATCACCAGGTCCCGCAGCCGCTCCAGCAGGTCGGCGACGAAGCGGCGCGGGTCGTTGCCGCCCTCGATGACCCGGTCGACCACCTCGAAGGCGGCGGCTCCGTCACCGGTGGCGAAGGCCTCCACGACGGAGTCGAGCAGGGAGCCGTCGGTGTAGCCGAGGAGGGAGGTGGCCATGGCGTACGTCACACCGTCCGCCCCGGCGCCGGCGAGGAGCTGGTCCATGACGGACATGGAGTCCCGCACGGAGCCGGCGCCCGCGCGCACGACGAGCGGCAGTACGCCGTCCTCGACCGGGATGTCCTCCTTCTGGCACACCTCGCCGAGGTAGTCCCGCAGGGTGCCGGGCGGCACCAGCCGAAACGGGTAGTGATGGGTCCGCGAGCGGATGGTCCCGATGACCTTCTCGGGCTCGGTGGTCGCGAAGATGAACTTCAGGTGCTCGGGCGGCTCCTCGACGACCTTGAGCAGCGCGTTGAAACCGGCCGACGTGACCATGTGGGCCTCGTCGATGATGTAGATCTTGTACCGGCTGCTCGCGGGACCGAAGAAGGCCTTCTCGCGCAGCTCACGGGCGTCGTCCACACCACCGTGAGAGGCCGCGTCGATCTCGATGACGTCGATCGACCCGGGTCCGTTGCGCGCGAGGTCGCGGCAGGACTGGCACTCGCCGCAGGGCGTCGGGGTGGGACCTTGCTCACAGTTCAGGCAGCGGGCCAGGATGCGCGCGCTGGTCGTCTTGCCGCATCCGCGCGGACCGCTGAACAGGTACGCGTGGTTGACCCGGTTGTTCCGCAGCGCCTGCTGCAGCGGGTCGGTGACATGCTCCTGCCCGATGACCTCGGCAAAGGTCTCCGGGCGATAGCGGCGGTACAGCGCGAGAGACGACACGCATACGAGGTTAATGGGGCCCACTGACAACCGGCCCCGCCCGGGATCCACGCCCGCGGGCCCGGAACGCAAGGGCCCCCCACGCACCCGCCAGAGCCGACCTACCCTTGCTGCCTTCCGGCCCTGGGGGAGTTCAGTCAGATAGCGCCGCGTGAGGGGCTGTGCCCCACAGTACCCGATGGCGGGCACCGGTCCGAACCCGGCCGGCCCCGCGACCCCACCCCGGGACGGCCTGCGGGAACGAGTTCGCGAGCACTCCCCTCGGTCATGTAATGTTTCCGGCGGAGGATTCGCCTAGAGGCCTAGGGCGCACGCTTGGAAAGCGTGTTGGGGGCAACCCCTCACGAGTTCGAATCTCGTATCCTCCGCCAGTGCCTCACCGGGCACGATGTCGAAGGGCCCCACCGTTCGCGGTGGGGCCCTTCGACGTTGTCCGTCCCAGTTCGTTTTCCGGAGCTCCCACAGCGTGTCGCCGACCTGCTGCGCGACCTTGCGGCCGGCTCGTACGCCCACGTCCCGCAGAAGCCTCTTCCAGACGTGGAAGTCGGTGTTCGTATCCGCTCCCGCTCCCGGGCTTCCTGATGCCGGCGGAGAATTTCGATCAGCGGATCAGGCAGACCGATGGTGCGCCGCCCGTCCGGTGCGGCCCGAGCGCCTGCCCCGGGCGGACGCCCGCTGCCCGGCCTCCGGATGCGGCCCCTGGGGCGGAAGTGCACTGTGGTCTTCGAGGTTCTTTCGCTGGAGGTGAGGGCCTTGGGGCGTTCGTTGCCTGTGGTGGCCGCTGCCGTGGCCCTGGCGGTCGCCGTCGTCTCCGTGGGCGGTACGGCGTCCGCGGTGCCGGCCTCCGCCGCGGCGAGCCCGTGCGCGTCCCAGGACGCGTATCCGCCGGGCGGCGGCACCAACCTGGGCGGGGCCCCCAACCGGTTCACCTACGCGGACACCCCGTACGCCGGCGCCCGCTTCGACGGGTGCGCCAACACGCTGCGGGTGTACTACGGGGGCTATTCCAGCCCGCGCTACTCCTACTACGAGGTCCGGTACACGTATCCGTCACGGCTCGGCTGGTACAGCTGGCAGCTGCGCATGGGCGAGTACCGGGTCGCCACGGTCGACGCGCCCGCGCGCGGCGACTGGAACTTCAAGGTCAGGGCGTGCGCCGGCGCCGTCGACGAGGCGGGGCCCGGCAGCTGCACGGGCTGGTCCCCGCAGCTCTTCCTGCACACCCCCTGACCCCGCCGGCCCCTCGCCCCTACCGCGTCACCCGCACCGGTGCCGACACCGTCACCTGCTCCAGGTCCGACACGCGGACCGTCGCCTTCAACGTCCAGGTGCCGGGGAGGGGCACGGTGAAGGCGGGGGCCGACCAGTAGCCGCCGCGGTCGGTGAGCCCGGTGTCCAGGGGGCCCAGGCGCCGTGCCGGGAGCGTGAGGGTGACGCGGAGCTCGGGGACCGTGGCGAGGCCGCCGTCGGGGCCGTAGATCACCGCCTGGAGCGAGTTGGTGCCGACGCGGCCGGGGTCGAGGGTGATCTGGACCTTGCCGTGGCCGCCGGGGGCACCGGTGTCGAAGGGGATCGTGAGGACCGAGGCCGTCTGGACGCCCGCCGCGGCGGAGGGCGCGGCCGGGGCGGACTCCGTCGCCGCACGGCCGGGGACGGTGCTGGTCAGGAGGGTGGTCAGGGCAAGGACCAGCGCGGCGGCCACCGCTTCGAGGAGGACCGAGCGGCGCAGGAGGTGCAGGGGCGGGGCCGGGGGTGGTTCCGGCGGGAGGGCGGGGAGTGCGGGGCCCGTGGCCGGTTCGGGGACACGGGCGCGGACGGCGGCCTGCGCCGGCCGGGTCAGGCGGGCCGTCCAGGCACGGGAGCAGGCCGCCGCGAGGAGCAGCGCGGTGACCGCCGCCAGCTTCGCCAGGAGCGTGCGGCCGTACGTCGTGCCGATCAGCGCCTGCCAGGAGCCGAGGCCGCGCCAGGACTGGTAGACGCCGGTGACCACCAGGACCACCACCGACGTGAACGCCAGCCGGGAGAAGCGGGCCGGGACCGAGGCCGGCAGGGCGGTGGCCGTTCGCGGGGCGCGCCGCAGGGTCCACAGGAGCGCGGCCAGGCCGCCCAGCCAGGCCGCCGTCGCCAGCAGGTGCAGGGTGGAGGAGACGATCGCCGCCGGGACCTGGATGCCCGCCGAGGCGTGGTCGGACGCCGACCAGGTCAGGGCCAGGGCGACGGCGAGGGCGGTGGCCGCACCGAGGGTGGCGCGGCGCGGGAGCCTGACGCGGCGGGTCCTGAGGAGGGTCACGGTGGCCGCGGCCAGGAGCAGCAGGGCCAGGCGGAGGAGCAGGAGCCGGCCGGGGCGGGTCGTCGCCGTGTGGGTGAGGGCGGAGAGGGAGAAGGCGGTCGTCGGTGAGGCGGCCTCCTCGTAGGGGGCGCGCAGCAGGTACACGGCGAGGGTGGAGGCGACGAGCGTCACCGCGGCGGCCAGGGCGGGGGTGCGCAGGTGGGCCGTCGTCGGCGGGCGGCAGTAGGCCACGAACGCGGCGGTGCCCAGCAGGAGTGCCAGGGAGAGGTAGGCGAGGTAGCGGGCGATGGTGTGCAGGGCCGTGGTGGCCCCGTTCTCCGCGCGCTCCCGGGGCAGGGCCGCCGGGGCCGCCGTGCGTTTTCCCACCGAGAAGGTCAGCGCGCCGGACACCGGGTGGCTGTCGGCCGACACCACCCGCCAGGCGACCGTGTACGTCCCGGTGGCGAGCCGGGCGGGGAGAGTGACGCGGGCGGTGTCGGAGCGGCCGGCGGCGTGGCCGGCGGGGCCGGTGCGCAGGCGCCGGTTCCCGGGGTCGTACACCCGGAAGGAGTCGGTGAGCAGGCCGACCGACTCGGTGAAGGTGAGGGTGACGTGACGGGGGGCGGTGCGCAGGACGGTTCCGTCGGCGGGGTCCGTGGCGCGCAGGACGGCGTGCGCGGAGGCGGGCGTCGCCGTGCCGAGGAGGAGGGCGGGGAGGAGAGCGGGCAGGAGGAGTACGAGCAGGAACGTCCCCGCCGGGCCCCGCGACGGGCCGCGCCCTCCTCGCGGTCGCCGGCCGCCGTCCCGGGCTCGCGCACGGTCTTCGCCGTGGGCTCCTTCGTTGTCCGCGTCGCGCAGCACCGTCAGCCTCCGTTCCCGCCCGTGCACCCCTGCCTCCCTGTAGGTACGGGGGGAACCGGCCGCGTGCTCACCAGGCCGGACGGACCCTGCGCCGGGTAAGGCGATCGGCTCGCCGGGCGGCGTCACCCGGGGAAGGCCGCCGCCCGGTCCAGGAAGGCGAGTTGCGCGTGCTTCTCCGGCAGGTACACGTCGGGCAGGTCGACCTCGGGGAGGACGACGACCGGGCCGCGTTCGAAGCCCTGGCGTTCGAAGCGGGCGATCGCCTTGGCGTTGCGCACGTCGGGGTCGATCACGATCCGCCGGCGGTCCAGGACCAGCAGCACGTAGGACGTGATCGCCGTGAGCAGGGCGGACGTCCAGCCGGGGCGCGCGCCGGCGGGGCCGGCGGGGGCGAGGAGGAGGTGGACGCCGAGGTCGCCGGGGCGGACGTCGTAGCACTCGCCGACCCGGTCGGCGGACGGCTCGTACGTCTGGAGGAGCGCGGCCGGTTCACCGTCCACGGTGACCAGGTGGGCGTGGTGGGTGTCGAGCGTGTCCATGTGGGCGTAGATCTCGGCGACCTGGGCCCGGGTGAGGCCGTTCATCCCCCAGAACACGGCGCGTTCGTCGCCGGTCCAGGCGTGGACCAGGTCCGCGTCGCCCTCCGGGTCGAGGGGGCGGATGCGCACGGTGCCGTAGCCGTCGACGTGCTGGACGTGCGGATCAGTCATCGGATTCCTCGGTCTCCTGGGTTTCCTCGGGCGCGTTGGCGGGTTCGGGCGTGAGCCGGGTCCAGTCGGTGACCACGGGGACCAGTTCTCCGGCGGCCCACAGCGGGAGCTGGTCGCGGTGGTGGGCGGCGCCGGGTACGCCGTCGGCGCCGAACGGGACCACCCAGCGGCTGTGGGCGCGGTCGGCCAGGTCCCAGACGAAGCGGGCGGCCGGGCCGCGGGCGGCGCGGTCGGTGAGACCGGGGACGGCGGAGGTGCACAGCACGCAGTCGTGGTCGCCGGCGAGACCGGGTCCGTCCGCGCCGGGTCCGGGGGCCCGGCGGAGCGCCGTCCAGGGGGCCAGGCGGTGGGTGGCCGACCAGGGTCCGGTGGGGGGCGCGGCGGCGACCTCCTCCAGGGCGCTGCGGACGGCTGCCGCGCGGTCGATCCCGTACAGGTCCCCGGCGCGCAGGAGGTGTTCGAGGGCGTGGCCGACGCGCGGGACGAGGGCCAGCCAGGGCAGCAGGACGTCCGGGTAGGCCGGGGGCTCGGCGAGCGGGGCGAGGACCGGGTGCGCGGCGAGGTGCCGTACGACCGCGCCGCGCACCGCCGCGTACGCCGCCGCGTCCGTGCTGTCCGCCGCCATCCGGCGGTCCCAGGCGAGCAGACGGTCCCGCAGGGCCGCCGCGGCCGGGCCGAGGCCGGTGAGGGCGGCGAGGTGGTCCAGGAGGGCCGCGGCGGAACCGAGGTGGGTGTCGGTGTGGATCGCGGGCATGCCGTCGGCGGTCCAGGTGGGGCGCGCTTCGAGCAGGGCGCGGATGCGGGTGGCGCGGTGGGGCGGGGCGAACTCGACGCCGAGGGGGGCGGCGAGGCCGCGGGCGTTGGCCATCACCGCGATGCCGTTCTCGGTGGCCGGGCGGGCGTACGGCGTCTCGTGCGCGCCGCGCCATTCGTGGCCGGGTTCCCAGGCGGGGACCGGCTTGAGGCGGTTGGCCCCGGCACGCAGCGGGACGTGGCCGGCGACGCGGTGCAGGGTGCCCCCGGCGGTGTCGGCGGCCTGTACGACGTTGACCGGCTCCCGCCAGGCGTCCAGGGCGGTGTCGACGTCGGCGACCGTGCGGGAGCGGAGGAGGGGGAGGAGGGCGCTGAAACCGAGGTCCTCCGTCACGCGGGGCGGGTAGCGCAGGGCGAGTGCCTCGGCCGCGCCGTCGGCGTCCTCCGGTCCACCCGCGGGGCCCGGCCCGGCGGGTCCACCGGTCCGGCGCCCGGACGTACCGGCCGGGGTGGTGGCGTGGGCCGGCCAGGCGTCGGCGGCCACCCGGGCAGGGGGAGACGGTGCCGGGGAGACCGGCCCCGCGGCGATCGCCTCGAGTCCTTCCGGTCCCCCGGCGATCACCGGGCCCCGGGGCGTCTCGATGATCTCGATCTCGACGGGAGGTTCGCCCGCGATGCGGACGGTCTCGGTGTGGCGGGCGGCGCGGTGCCAGGCGCCGTCCGGGCCCAGGGCCTCGATGCCCGCGCCGGTGCGGCGGAGCCGTTCGCGGTAGAGGTCCTGGTAGTCGGCCATGGCGTTGGTGACCGCCCAGGCGACCGTGCCGGTGTGGCCGAAGTGGGCGATGCCGGGGACGCCGGGCACGGCGAGGCCGACGACGTCGAACTCGGGGCAGGAGAGGCGGATCTGCTGGTAGACACCGGGGTCCTCGATGAAGCGGTGCGGGTCGCCGGCGATGAGGGCGTACCCCGTGTCCGTGCGGTCGCCGGTGACCAGCCAGCCGTTGCTGCCCGCCGTGCCGGTCCCGTCGGTGGCGAACAGGCCGACCGCCCCGGGGCCGAGGTGCCGTACCGCCCGCTCGCGCCAGAGCTTGGCCGGGAATCCCGCGAAGAGGATGTGCGTGCCGAGCCAGACGGCGAGGGGCGTCCACGGCTGCCAGCGGCCGGGCGTCAGACCGGTACGGGCGAACTCGGGGGTGCGGCCGGCGCCGGCGGGCAGCCCCTCGTTGACCCCGTCGACGTACGCCCGTACCCAGTCGGCCGTTTCCGGGTCCCGCCGTTGCAGCGCGGCGAAGCAGCGGCGGGCGGTGTCGTCGAGCCGGGCCCGGCGGGCGAAGACGTCCCAGGAGAGCGCCTCGGCGCCGAGGAAGGCGGCCGAGGTGCCCTGGGCGCGGTGGCGTTCGACCTCCAGCTGCCAGGCCCGGTCGTGGGCGGTGACCCGGCCCTGCGCACGGGCGAGTGCACGGGCGCTGGACGCCCGCAGGTGGGGGATGCCCCAGGCGTCGCGGTAGGTCTCGATGGTCACCCGGGATCTCCTGCACTCTGTTCTTTAGGTTAGCCTTGCCTAAGTTTCTGTGGCGGAATCGTACGCGAACGGTGGAGGGGTCATGGGGCAGGGGCGGGGCTGGGAAGGCGCGGTCCTCAGACTGCTGGGCGCCAAGGACTTCACGCTGACCGTGCTCGAAGCGCAGGACGTGACGCCGCGGTACCGGCGGCTCCGGCTGAGCGACGGCGGGCTGCTCGCCGCGACCGGCGTCCACCCCACCATGTGGGTACGGCTGTGGTTCTCCGCGGACGGCCGGCCCCACCAGCGGGCCTACACCCTGGTCGACCCCGACCCGGCCGCCGGCACCTTCGGCCTGGAGTTCGCCCTGCACGAGGGCACGGCCTCCGACTGGGCGCGGGCCGCGCGGCCCGGCGACACGATCGAGGCCACCGTCCAGGGCACCGGCTTCCGGGAGCCCGAACCGGCGCCCTCCCACGTCGCCGCGATCGGCGACCCGGCCTCGCTGCCCGCGCTCAACTCGCTGCTCGGCGCGCTGGGCCGGGCCCCGGCCACCGTCTGGTTCGAGGGGGACCCGGCGGGGCTGCCCCGCCGTACCGGGCCCGGCTCGCACGAGATGCGGGCGGTACCGCGCCGCGACGCGGGGGCCCATCTGGTGGAACGGGTCCGCGCCGAGCTGCCCGCCGTCCTCGCCGGCACCCCGCACCCGTACGTCTGGATCGCCTGCGACACGGCGACCACCCGGGCGCTCGCGGCCTACGTCCGCAAGGACCTCGGTGTGCCCAGGCACCGGGTGCACGCCCTGGGGTACTGGCGCACGGAGTGAGCGGCGACGGCCGAGCGGGAGGCCACCGGGGGCGGGTGGCCGCCCGGCGGGCGGAGCCACCCCGCGCGCGGGATCATCGACGCATGGACGTCACCCTGCACCTCGCCCAGGACCCCGCGGCCGACGCGCTGCTCGGTCGCTCCGCGCTCGCCGCGCTGACCGGGATGCTGCTGGACCAGCAGATCCCCATGGAGTGGGCGTTCAAGGGGCCCCGCACCATCGCCGACCGGCTCGGCACGGACGACCTGGACGCGCACGAGATCGCGGCGATGGATCCCGAGGCCTTCGCCGCGCTGCTCTCCGAGAAGCCCGCGGTGCACCGCTACCCGGGCTCGATGGCGAAGCGGATCCAGCAGCTGTGCCAGTACCTCGTCGAGCACTACGACGGGGACGCGGAGGCGGTCTGGCGGGGCGTGGACGGCGGAGCCGCGCTGCTGCGGCGGCTGGAGGACCTGCCGGGCTTCGGCAAGCAGAAGGCACAGATCTTCCTGGCCCTGCTCGGCAAGCGGCTCGGCGTCGCACCCGAGGGCTGGCGGGAGGCCGCCGGAGCCTACGGCGAACCGGAGTCCTTCCGCTCCGTCGCCGACATCACCGGCCCCGACTCCCTGGCGAAGGTCCGCGCCCACAAACAGGAGACGAAGGCGGCGGCGAAGGCGGCCAAGGCGGCGAAGAGGTAAGCCGCGCCCCCGCCAGGCCCCGGCCGGCACGGTCGCCGAGGACGCCGAGGGCGCGCACCAGGTCGTCGCCGGCGGCCCGGACCCGTTCACCGTCACCGAGGAGATCGCCCGCGCCGCCACGGCTCCCTCGCCGTGGACCGCGAACCTCCGGCCCGCGCCGCCCTGTCGGCACCGGCGTCGGCGCGCACACCCCGCCGGTGGTGCCGCACCACGTCGCCGGCGACCGCGGCTCGACGGACATCCGGGCGTCCGACCTCGCACGGCCCACGCCGGACGGCCGCCGTCGCCCCGCCCCGTGCCCCCGTCACCCACTCGGCGCACCCCGCTGGCCCCCGCCGCGCGGCCGGTCTCAGCATGGGGCATGAGCGAGGTACCGAGCAGCGGTCCCGAGCGGGACCGGGCGTACGACGACCGGCATGTCCACGCGGGAGCCTCACCGGGCGGCCATCCCGCCGCGGCGGCACCCGGCACCACCCACCACGAACCGGAGCCGCCGTTCGAGGGCCCGCTGCACGCCCTGTCCCGGGCCGCCTGGCAGGTCGTCCTGCTCACCGGCATCGGTTCCCTGGTGCTCGGTGTCCTGGTGCTGGTCTGGCCGGGCCCGTCCCTGGTGGCCGCCGGTGTGCTGTTCGGGCTCTACCTGCTGTACAGCGGGGTCCTCCAGCTGGTGTCCGCCTTCGGCACGCACCGGGCGACCTCGCTGCGCGTCCTCGCCTTCATCAGCGGCGCGCTGTCCATCCTGCTGGGCCTGTTCTGCTTCCGCGGGCCGATGCAGTCGATCCTGCTGCTCGCCCTGTGGATCGGCATCGGCTGGCTGTTCCGCGGCATCACGCAGACCCTGGCCGCCGTGCACGACTCCCGGATGCCCGCCCGGGGCTGGCAGATCTTCCTCGGGATCCTGACCTTCATCGCCGGCATCGTGCTCATCGACTCGCCGCTCGACTCGGTCGCCGTGCTGACCCTCGTCAGCGGCATCTGGCTGGTCGCGGTGGGGATCGTGGAGATCGTGACCGCGTTCGGCATCCGCAGCCGGGCGCACCGCGTACCGCAGACGGTGTGACCACCGGCGCCCGCGCGTGCAGGCGGGGCCGGTCGCCGCGTACGGCGCCGGTCGCCTCCCTCGTCCCCCGGACGGGTGGATCTCGCCCCCCGCGTGCTGCGCTGTCCGCGTGCCGCGGGAAGAAAGCCGGTGTGAGCAGGAGCAGGAGCACGCCCCGGGGCCGTACCTGGCTACGCGTCCTCGTGCTGCTTCTCGCCCTGTGGGTGCCCGGCGCGCACGTGCCGGCCCAGGCGGCGCCGGATCTCGCCGTGGCCGCCGAGACGGCCGAGCACGACGTCCTCGACACGGCCCTGCGGCCGCCCGTCCGCGCGCTCCACCGGGCCGACGCGCCCGAGCGGCTCTCACCCCTGACCGTCCCGGAGCCCGCTGTCCGGGCGGCCCGCCCGCGTCCCGCCGCGCCCCGGGCGCCGCACACCGCGCCCCTGCTGCGCACCGTGGTCCTGCGCTGCTGACAGACCCGCGTTGTCCGCGAGGTCAGTTCGGCTCGACGCAAGGAGCAGCACAGCCATGCCCAAGGATCCCTACGCCGTCCTGCGCGCCCTGCTGCGCGCAGAGGCCCGGCGCGGTACGGCGCCCCGGCCGGACCAGCGCACACCGGAACCCCAGCGGTCGCCCGAGGAACGGGACCGTTGACCGGCACCGGCGGGGGCGGGCTACCGCCTCCGCCGGGCGGTGCCGAAGAGGGAACGGGTGATCTCACGGCCGAGCTGGGTGCCGACCGAACGGGCCAGCGACTTGAACATCCCGCTGCCCACGACCTGTTCCACCAGTGACGGCTCCTCCTCGCGAGCGCGCGCGGGAGCCTGCTTCGGCGGCGGCTCCGCAGACCTGGCGGCGCTCAGCCTCTCGTACGCCGACTCGCGGTCCACAGCCTGTGCATAACGGTCGTGGAGCGAGGAGTCACGGACCGCCCGGTCCAGTTCGCCGGGGTCCACCGGACCCATCAGGGACTGCGGGGCGCGCAGCCGGGTGGCGGCGACCGGGGTGGGCGCGCCGGTCTCGCTGAGCACGGTCACCACGGCCTCGCCGGTGCCCAGCCCGGTGAGCAGTTCCTCCAGGTCGTACGCCGACCTCGGGAAGGTCTGCACGGTCGCGCGCAGGGCCTTGTGGTCGTCGGGGGTGAAGGCGCGCAGGGCGTGCTGGACGCGGTTGCCGAGCTGGCCGAGGACGTCGCCGGGCACGTCCTTGGGCGTCTGGGTGACGAAGAAGACGCCGACGCCCTTGGAGCGGATCAGGCGGACGGTCTGGGTGATCGACTCCAGGAACGCCTTGGACGCGTCGTCGAACAGCAGATGCGCCTCGTCGAAGAAGAACACCAGCTCGGGCTTGTCGGCGTCGCCGATCTCGGGCAGGTCGTGGAAGAGGTCGGCGAGCAGCCACATCAGGAACGTCGAGAAGAGCAGCGGTTTGTCCTGGACCGCCGCGAGTTCCAGGACCGAGACGATGCCCCGCCCGTCCTCCGCCCTGCGCAGGAAGTCCGCCGTGCCGAACTCCGGCTCGCCGAAGAAGTCCGTCATGCCCTGCGCCTCGAAGGCCGTCAGGGAGCGCAGGATCACCCCGGCCGTGGCACCGGACAGGCCGCCGATGTCCCTGAGTTCGGCCTTGCCCTCGTCGGAGGTGAGGAAGGCGACGACCGCGCGCAGGTCCTTGAGGTCGATCAGCTCCAGGCCCTTGGTGTCGGCGTAGTGGAAGATCAGGCCGAGCGACTGCTCCTGGGTCTGGTTCAGCTGGAGCACCTTCGCCAGCAGCAGGGGGCCGAAGCTGGTGACTGTGGCCCGTACGGGGATGCCGTGGCCGAGGCCGCCGAGCGCGAAGAACTCCACCGGGAAGCCGGCCGGGGCCCACTCCTGGCCCACGTCGGCGGACCGCTTGCGCACCCGCTCGTTCGGCTGCCCCGGCCGGGCGATGCCGGACAGGTCGCCCTTGACGTCCGCGAGGAACACCGGCACGCCCTGCGCCGACAGCTGTTCGGCGATCAGCTGGAGCGTCTTGGTCTTGCCGGTGCCGGTGGCGCCCGCCACCAGTCCGTGCCGGTTGAGCACGGGCAGCGGGATGCGGACCGGCGCGTCGGCGCGACACGCCCCGTCCCACAGGAGGGCGCCGAGATCCAGCGCGGGGCCCGTGAAGGCGTACCCGGAGGCGATCTTCCGGGCCGCCGCGGGCAGTGCGGACGCTCCCTGCGGGCCGGCGGGCGCCACGGGCTCCTTGTCACTCATCTCCGACCCCTGTCCCTGTAGACACCCGTATGCCCGATTTGATCCATCTTTTCAAGCCTCGCACTCCGCCGCCATGGCTGCGCCCGGAACGTCTTGGCCGGTAGGCTTTCCGTGTGATCTTCAAGCGCATCGGAAACGGCCGGCCGTACCCCGACCACGGCCGGGAGAGCACCCGGCAGTGGGCGGACGTCGCGCCGCGCCCGGTCCGCCTCGATCAGCTCGTGACCACCAAGCAGCAGCTCGATCTGGAGACCCTGCTGGCGGAGGACTCGACGTTCTACGGCGACCTCTTCGCGCACGTCGTGAAGTGGCAGGGCGACCTCTACCTGGAGGACGGCCTGCACCGCGCCGTCCGCGCCGCCCTGCAACAGCGCCAGGTGCTGCACGCCCGCGTGCTCGAACTCGACTGACCCGGCGCGACAGGGCCGTTGGCCCTTTCGGGTTCCGCTGTACGGCATCGAGCGGCATCGACTGATCATCTGATAGGCATCGCCGCTCGCGCGCACTACGCTGCGCCCATGAGCATGCTGACTCCCCCCGGCATGGGCGGCCAGTACCGCATCACGGGGGACAAATACCCTCGGATGCGTCCGCCCCGGCGGCGCGGCAGGCTCGTGGCCGTCGTGGTGGCGTCCGCCGCCGCGCTCGGCCTGATCGGCTGGGGCACGCTCCAGCTCGTCGACGTCTTCAGCGGCGGCGGCGACAAGTACACGGCGAGCGGCTCCACCACGGGCTGCCGGACCAGGACCGAAGCGGCCCCCGCGGCCCGGGTGCACGCCCTGCCTGGACCCGGCCGGATCACCGTGAACGTCTACAACGCGACCAAGCGCCCCGGGCTCGCCAAGAGCACCGCGGACGAGCTGAAGAAACGCGGCTTCAAGATCGGCGACGTGGGCAACGCGTCGAAGCAGTACGACAAGAAGGTCAAGGGCACCGGGATACTCCTCGGCTCCGCCGCCGCGCAGGACACCTCACTGCGCGTCCTCGGCACCCAGCTGGCTGGCGCGCAGGCGCGCGCCGACATCCGCAAGGGGACCGACGTCGACCTCGTCATCGGCGACGCCTTCAAGGGACTGTCGGAGCCGGCGGCCGCGAAGCAGGCGCTGACGGCCCTGACCGCGCCGAAGCCCCCGGCCTCCCCGAAGAAGGGCTGCTGAGCAACCTCCGGAACGGAGCGCGGGGCATCGCGCGAGAACCGCTCGCGCCCCCGCACCCCCGAACGGCGACCGGGCCGCCCTCCGATGGGCGAAGACCTACTCCGCCGCCCCGTAGAGCCGGTCCCCGGCGTCCCCCAGCCCCGGCACGATGTACCCGAGCTCGTTGAGGTGGTCGTCGACAGCCGCCGTGACCACGGTGACCGGCGTCCCCGCCAGCTCCCGCTCCATGACCTCGACGCCCTCGGGCGCGGCCAGCAGGACCACCGCCGTGACGTCGTCGGCGCCGCGCTTGATCAGTTCCTGGATCGCCGCGACCAGCGTGCCGCCCGTGGCCAGCATCGGGTCGAGGACGTACACCTGGCGGCCCGAGAGGTCCTCCGGCATGCGCGAGGCGTACGTGGACGCCTGGAGCGTCTCCTCGTTGCGGATCATGCCCAGGAAGCCCACCTCGGCCGTCGGCAGCAGCCGGACCATGCCGTCCAGCATGCCGAGGCCGGCCCGCAGGATCGGCACCACCAGCGGGCGCGGGCGGGCCAGCTTCACCCCGGTGGTGGCCGCGACCGGCGTCCGTATGTCGACGGCCTCGGTGCGCACGTCCCGCGTGGCCTCGTAGGCGAGCAGGGTGACCAGTTCGTCGGCGAGTCGCCGGAAGGTCGCGGAGTCGGTGCGCTGGTCGCGCAGCGTGGTGAGCTTGTGGGCGACCAGGGGGTGGTCGACGACATGGAGACGCATGCCCCTAACGGTACCTGCGCCCCGAGCCGCCCTCGCGCTGGCGTCAAACCGGCCATCCGGGGGAAAGTGGGAAGGACGGACTGGGGTGGTGTGACGTGTCTGACCTGCCTGACCTGCCCGCGGACGCCTCCGGGCCCACCGGCGACACGGCCGGCCCCGCTGCGCGCTCCGCGCGGACCGATTCCGACAAGCCCGAGAGCGAGACGGAGCGCCGGCGCCGCCGAGCGCAGTTCCTGCGCGAACTCGCCGAGGCGCGTGCGCTGCGCGCCCGGGTCCAGCCCCGGCGCGCCAAGGCGGCACGGTTGCGCCACGCGATGCGCATGCGCACGTTCCGCTGGTAGTCGCGGGCCCGTTCGCGGGACGCGGGAGCCACGCCCGCGCCGGTGTCGGGAGTCGGCCGTGCGTGAACGCGGGGAAAAGCCGCGTACGATCCGCAGGTGGCGGCAATGAGCGCGCTGGTGAGCCGATCACGGATCCACGATCGAAACAGCCAGACACAGGGAGCCGAAGACGTCCCCTGGAGGCCTTCTTTCTGCCACGATTCCGAGTGGGTGGGGCTCGGAGCCCAGCTCTCTCCGCCCAAGTACCTCCGCCGGGGGGACCCCCAACCGGCACGCCTATGACCAGTGGGAGAGTCACGGTGTACTTCGCCGCACTGCTCGCGCGCACCGAAGACGGGTGGGAAGCGAGCGACACGGAGCTCGACGATGTGGAGACCCTGTCGGATCTGGCCGACCTGGCCCGGGAAGCCTCTCCCGACGAGGACACGGTGCTCGTCCTGATCGAGCAGGAGGACGCCTGGTTCGGTGTCGTCCGCGTGGACGGCGAGGAGGACCCTCGCATCTACGTCTCGGACGCCGCCGCCGCCCGGCGCAGCGCGTACGGGGAGCTGCTGCTCACCGACGAGCTGCTCGGCCGGGAGCCCGGCGCGGACGACGGCCCGGACCTGGACTCCCTGGACCTCGACGGTACCGAGGACGGCGAGTCCGACGACGACGAGGAGGAGGGTGCCGCCACCGACGCGGTGCCGCACAGCCCGGTGGGCGACAGCGAGATCCTCGACGACCTCGGCATCAGCGAGAAGGAACTGCGCGCCCTGGACGCCGACGACGCGCTGAACACCATCGCCGAGGCCCTCGGTGCCTCGGAGGTGCTGGAGACCGTCCGCTGACCACGCCACAGCGGACGCAGGGCACGCCTGACCCGGTGCGGGACCCCTGGCGCGCCGCGATGCGGCTCGCCCTGGACGAGGCCGGGCTGGCCGTCCGGGACGGGGACGTCCCGGTCGGCGCCGTCGTGCTGTCCCCGGACGGTACGACGGTGCTCGGTGCCGGGCACAACGAGCGTGAGGCCACCGGCGATCCCACGGCCCACGCCGAGGTCCTCGCGATCCGGCGGGCCGCCGCCCGGCTCGGGGAGTGGCGGCTGACCGGCTGCACGCTCGTCGTCACGCTGGAGCCGTGCACGATGTGCGCGGGCGCGCTCGTGCAGTCCCGGGTGGACCGGGTGGTCTACGGCGCCCGGGACGAGAAGGCGGGTGCCGCCGGCTCCCTGTGGGACGTGGTGCGCGACCGCCGGCTCAATCACCGGCCGGAGGTCATCGAGGGCGTGCTCGCGGCGGAGTGCGCCCGGCTCCTCACCGCGTTCTTCCGTGACCGCTGAGCCGCCGCCGGATACCGATTTCGAACCACGCCCCCCTGTGTTGTAGGGTCTCCCTCGGTAGCGTGTCCGAGCGGCCGAAGGAGCTCGCCTCGAAAGCGAGTGTGGCGCAAGTCACCGAGGGTTCAAATCCCTCCGCTACCGCTCACAGAAGGGCCCCGTCGACCGGCGGGGCCTTTCGTGCGTCGTCGACACGATCCGCGTCCGGCGGCGCACCGTCGGACGTACGCGAAGGCGTGAACGTTACACTCGCGGCCGGCAGGCAGCAGGGGCCCGAGGGGCACTGGCACAGGGGAGGCCGCGGTGGCGGTGAACGCCAAGAAGATCGCCGTGTACGTGCTCGTGGTCTTCGCGCTGTACGTGATCATCACGGATCCGGCCAAGGCGGCCGACTACGTCCAGATAGGCTTCGAGGGCATATCGGACGCCGCGAAGGCCATCGGCGACTTCATGACCTGGGTCGCCCACGGAGGAAAGAACTGAGGTACGCCCCATGATCCGCCACCTGGTCCTGTTCAGGCTCAACGAGGGCGTCGGGCGCGACGATCCGCGGGTCGTGGCGGGCGTGGAGGCCTTCCGGGCCCTGGGCGGGCAGATCGAGGAGCTGCGCTTCTGGGAGTGCGCCTGGAACATCAGCGACCGGCCGATCGCCTACGACTTCGCGATCAACTCGGCCGTCGAGGACGCCGACGCCCTCAAGCGCTACCTGGAGCACCCGGCCCACCAGGCGGGCGTCGCGCTGTGGCGCGAGTTCGCCACCTGGGTGATCGCCGACTACGAGTTCTGAGCCCCGCAGCGACGTGAACCCCTCGCCGTTCCGGCGAGGGGTTTTTCGTGGTTCCGGGGAGGGGTTTTTCCGGCGATGCGTACCCAACTCATAGGAGTTTGAACCACAACACGGGGTTATGCGGTGCTTGCACACAGTGCACATGTCTTGTGATGCTATGACCGCTTTTGACGGATGATTGACCGATGAAGAGGTGGCGTTGACCGTGTCGGCCAGTACTGCGCCGCCCCACGAAGAGGCGCCCACTCCGACCCCGCCGGCCCCCGAGAAGCGCCGCGGCGCGGACACCCGGGCCCTGACCCAGGTGCTGTTCGCCGAACTGAAGGAGCTCACCCCCGGCACGCCGGAGCACAACCGGGTGCGCGGAGCGCTGATCGAGGCGAACCTCCCGCTCGTACGCTACGCCGCCGCCCGCTTCCGCTCCCGCAACGAGCCCATGGAGGACGTCGTCCAGGTCGGCACCATCGGACTGATCAACGCCATCGACCGCTTCGACCCCGACCGGGGCGTGCAGTTCCCGACCTTCGCGATGCCCACCGTGGTCGGCGAGATCAAGCGGTACTTCCGGGACAACGTCCGCACGGTCCACGTCCCGCGCCGGCTGCACGAGCTGTGGGTGCAGGTCAACAGCGCCACCGAGGACCTGACCACGCTCTACGGCCGCTCGCCGTCCACCGCCGAGATCGCCGAGCGGCTCCGCATCGGCGAGGACGAGGTGCTCAGCTGCATCGAGGCGGGACGCTCGTACCACGCCACCTCGCTGGAGGCCGCCCAGGAGGGCGACGGCCTGCCCGGACTGCTCGACCGGATCGGCTACGAGGACCCGGCCCTGGACGGCGTGGAACACCGCGACCTGGTCCGCCATCTCCTCGTCCAGCTCCCCGAGAGGGAGCAGCGCATCCTCCTCCTGCGCTACTACAGCAATCTCACCCAGTCACAGATCAGCGCGGAGCTCGGCGTCTCGCAGATGCACGTCTCGCGCCTCCTCGCCCGTAGCTTCCAGCGGCTGCGTTCCGCGAACCGGATCGACGCATAACCGCAGCGGACGCCGAGGCGGCTGATGCACGGCGGGCGCACGGAAGCACGCCCCGAACGCCACTGCATCGCAAACCTGATCGAGCGTTAACCGGCGCGGGCGAATCGCTCACCAGCGCTGTTGCCGACAGTTCGGGCCCGAAAGGCCGTCAGACCCCTTGTTTGCAGGGCCGTTTCGGATCTCACGTGTCGACATGTCGGTACAGCGCGTTGCCGACATGTGACATTCTGCGGGAAGCGCGTTTGCCGGAGCTCCGGCGCCGGTATTCAGGTGAAGGCTGCGTTGCTCGCACAGGAGGGCGCCGCCGCGACCGTCCCGCGACCCAAAGGGGGTGGCATGTCCGCAGACCAGGGCAGCTCTAAGGTGCTGACGCCCGCGATGAGCGAGGCAGCGCCCAAGGAGCTCTACGCTCTCGACGTCCTCGACGGCTTCGAGGGTGTCACGGCCCTCGAAGCCGTGCCGTCCCCGGCCGCCGAACCGGCCGCCGAAGCTGTCCCGGCCGCGCAGGTCACGGCCACCATCGACACCCGCACCCTGTCCCGCTCGCTGTTCCTGCGCCTGGCCACGCTGGGCGAGGACAGCCCCGAGCGGGCCTACGTCCGGGACACCCTGATCGAGCTGAACCTTCCGCTGGTCCGCTACGCGGCCGCGCGGTTCCGCTCGCGCAACGAGCCGATGGAGGACATCGTCCAGGTCGGCACCATCGGCCTGATCAAGGCGATCGACCGGTTCGACTGCGAACGCGGCGTGGAGTTCCCGACGTTCGCGATGCCGACCGTCGTGGGCGAGATCAAGCGGTTCTTCCGTGACACCTCCTGGTCGGTGCGCGTCCCGCGCCGGCTCCAGGAGCTGCGCCTGGCCCTCACCAAGGCCAGCGACGAGCTGTCCCAGAAGCTGGACCGCTCCCCCACGGTGACCGAGCTGGCCGCCGTGCTGGGTGTCTCCGAGGAGGACGTGGTCGACGGCCTCGCGGTCGGCAACGCCTACACCGCCTCCTCCCTCGACTCCCCGGCCCCCGAGGACGACGGCGGCGAGGGCTCGCTCGCCGACCGGCTCGGCTACGAGGACACGGCCCTGGAGGGCGTGGAGTACCGGGAGTCCCTCAAGCCGCTGCTGGCCAAGCTCCCGCCTCGGGAGCGCCGGATCATCATGCTGCGCTTCTTCGCCAACATGACCCAGTCGCAGATCGGCGAGGAGGTCGGCATCTCCCAGATGCACGTCTCCCGCCTGCTGACCCGGACGCTGGCGCAGCTGCGGGAGGGTCTGATCTCGGACTGACGCCGGCCGTCCGCTGCCTGCCTGACGAGGTGTCCGTCACCATGCCCGGACGCTGCGTACTGGGACGGTTCGTACGACGACATGGACGCGTGGCCGCCGAGGCGCCGTTACGGCAGCGTCGGCGGCCGTCGTGTGTCTGGGCGGCCCGAGCGCCGTAGCGCCGTCCGGACCGGTGTTCCTGGTGCCGCTCGGCCGGGAGAAGCTGGGAGAAACGGTCCGGCGACCGCGGGGGACGTCCCCCGCGGACCGGTCCCACCGCCCGCGCACGCCGACCGGCGAGGGCAGCCCCGGCACCCCCTCGGCCCGGGCACCCGGCGGCACGTTCGGTGCCGGTGACCTTCGGCGCGCGATCGAGACGCGGGACGTCTCCGTCCGGTGGGAGTGAGTCCTACTTGACCGCCAGATAGGCGACGCCGGCGACCACCAGGAGCGCCACGATCACGCCGATGATCAGCCCG
The DNA here is from genome assembly GCF_040704595.1 of Streptomyces sp. NPDC046870. Taxonomy (NCBI): domain Bacteria; kingdom Bacillati; phylum Actinomycetota; class Actinomycetes; order Kitasatosporales; family Streptomycetaceae; genus Streptomyces; species Streptomyces sp. NPDC046870. The sequence goes on along the minus strand of NZ_JBEYXM010000024.1, from coordinate 31,860 downwards.
ACCCGGGGGCCGGAGGAGGCCGCCTGCTGCTGGGGGCCCTGGGGGGCCTCGTCGACGAACGCGCGGAACATCTGGGTGCTGCCTGCGGGGTCGTAATTGCCCTGGGGGCCCTGGGTGTTAGCCATGGCCCGAGACCCTAGCGAATCCCGGTGACCGACCCAAGTGCGGGGCCACCGGGACAGACGGGGGCACGCCACCCGCAGTCACCTGGGTGTTTACGGTCGCAATACTTGCCTTTGCCAAGTTTTTGCGCCGCCGACCCCTCGCTTGTTTGCCTTCAGCAACCAAGCAGTCTTATGGTTGCCCCAAGCAACGAATACGGGAGGTGTGATGGCCGAGCAGGCGCAGTTCGAAGAGCTGGCGCGTCAGCTCAGTGCCGTCGGAGCCGTGAAACGGGACATGGGGCGGATCCTGCCGCCGGACTGCCCGGCCGGTTCGGCCGCCGTGCTGACCCTGCTCGGCCGCCACGGCGACATGCGCATGAGCAAGCTCGCGGAGCTGCTCGCCGTGGACATGTCGGTCACCAGCCGGCACGTCGCGCACGTCGCCGCGCGCGGCTGGATCGAGCGGCACCCCGATCCGGCGGACAAGCGCTCGCGCATCCTGCGTCTGACGCCCACGGGCCTGCACCAGCTGGACGACCTGTCCCGGCGGACCACGCACCTGCTGGCCGAGCGGCTCGCGGACTGGACCGACGAGGACGTCGACGAGCTGATCCGGCTGATGACGCGTCTACGCGCGTCATTCGGAGACTGCCGGTCCGCCCCGCTGCGGCTTCCCGCTCCCGTAGACGAACAGACCACCCGTACACCCGCAAGCACGTAAGAAAAGGAAGCCCATGGCAACGACCACACCAGCCGGTGTGCGGGCTCACGCCAAGCACGGGGGAGGCTCCCACGGCGACGCCCCGATGACCCACCGGCAGATCATGGAGGCACTGTCCGGGCTGCTGCTCGGCATGTTCGTGGCGATCCTGTCGTCCACGATCGTCTCCAACGCCCTGCCGCACATCATCGGGGACCTCGGCGGCGGCCAGTCCGCCTACACCTGGGTGGTCACCGCCGCCCTGCTGTCGATGACCGCGGCCACTCCCCTGTGGGGCAAGCTCGCCGACCTGTACAGCAAGAAGGCTCTCGTCCAGATAGCCCTGATCATCTACGTGGTCGCCTCGATGGCGGCCGGTCTGTCGCAGAACCCCGGCATGCTCATCACCTTCCGGGTGTTCCAGGGCATCGGCGTGGGCGGTCTGTCCGCCCTGGCGCAGATCGTCATGGCCGCGATGATCTCCCCGCGTGAGCGCGGCCGGTACTCCGGCTACCTGGGCGCCACCTTCGCCGTCGCCACCGTCGGCGGCCCGCTGCTCGGCGGTGTCATCACCGACACCTCCTGGCTGGGCTGGCGCTGGTGCTTCTACGTCGGCGTCCCCTTCGCCGTCCTCGCGCTGATCGTGCTGCAGAAGACCCTGCACCTGCCCGTGGTCAAGCGGGAGGTCAAGGTCGACTGGGGCGGCGCGACCCTGATCTCCGCCGCCGTCTCCCTGCTGCTGGTCTGGGTCACCTTCGCCGGTGACAAGTACGACTGGCTGTCCTGGCAGACCTACGCGATGGTCGGCGGTTCGATCGTCCTCGGCGCGCTGTTCGTGCTCGTCGAGTCCAAGGCGAGCGAGCCGATCATCCCGCTGCGCCTGTTCAGGAACCGCACGATCACGCTGGCGTCGCTCGCCTCGCTGTTCGTCGGTGTCGCGATGTTCACCGGCACGGTGTTCTTCAGCCAGTACTTCCAGCTGGCCCGCGACAAGTCCCCGACCATGTCGGGCGTCCTGACCATCCCGATGATCGGCGGCCTGTTCGTCTCCTCGACCGTCTCGGGTCAGTTCATCACCCGCACCGGCCGCTGGAAGGCGTGGCTGGTCAGCGGTGGCGTGCTGGTCACGGCCGGCCTGCTGCTGCTCGGCGGCATCCGGTACGACACCGCCTACTGGAAGATGGCCGTCTTCATGGCGCTGCTGGGTCTCGGCATCGGCATGATGATGCAGAACCTGGTCCTCGCCACGCAGAACCAGGTCTCCCCCGCCGACCTCGGCTCGGCCAGCTCCACGGTCACCTTCTTCCGTTCCCTCGGCGGTGCGGTCGGCGTCTCCGCGCTGGGTGCCGTGATGTCCCGCCGGATCACCCACTACGTCCAGGACGGCGTCGCCGACCTGAGCCCGAAGTACCAGAAGGCCCTGGCCGGCGGCTCCGGTTCGACCGACACCATCCCGGACATGAACGCGCTGCCGAAGCCCATCCGGACCCTGCTGGAGAGCGCCTACGGCCACGGCATCGCCGACGTCTTCCTGATCGCCGGCTGCCTCGCCGCCGTCGCCTTCCTGATCACGCTGTTCATCAAGGAGGTCCCGCTGAAGACCAAGGGCGCGCTCGCGCAGGCCGCCGAGGGCGAGGCCCCGGTGACCGACCCGGCCGCCACGCCCGCCGTCGCCGAGGCCCAGGCCCCGGTCGCCGCACCGGTCCCGGCCGCGGTCGCCGCCTCCACCGAGGCCGCCTCCGACGGCACGGCCACCGCCACCCGGCCGATGGCCGCCGTCGCCACGGTCGCCGAGCCCGCCGGCTCCGGCGGCACCCCGGTGCACGGCTTCGTCCGCGGCGCCGAGAGCGCCCCGGTCCCGCAGGCCGCGGTCACCCTGATCTCGCTGTCCGGCCGCCAGCTGGGCCGCGCGGTCGCCCAGGGCGACGGTTCCTACGCGCTCGACGCGCCGGGCACCGGCAGCTACGTCCTGATCGCCTCCGCCGACGGCTACCAGCCGCAGGCCTCCACCGTCGTGGTGGGCGAGGAACCGCTGTCGTACGACATCCTGCTCAGCGGCACCAGCGGTCTGACCGGTGTGGTCCGGGCCGCGGGGAGCGCGCTGCCGGTCAAGGACGCGATGGTGATCGTCACCGATGTGCGCGGTGACCTGCTGGCCACCGCCGCCACCGGCGAGGGGGGCGACTTCGCCCTCACCGACCTGGTGCCCGGCACCGTGACCGTCGCGGTCAACGCGAGCGGGTTCCGGCCGCGCGCCCTGCCGGTCGAGGTCGGCGCCACCGGTGTCACCCGGATCGAGGTCGACCTGGACGCCGGCGCCCGGCTCCAGGGTGTCGTCCGGGCCCCGCACGGTCCGCTGGCCGACGCCCGGGTGACCCTGGTCGACCAGGCCGGCAACGTGGTCGGCACCGCCACCACCGGCTCGGACGGGGCGTACGCCTTCACCGACCTGGACAGCGGCGAGTACACCGTCATCGCGACGGGTTACCCGCCCGTGGCCACGGCCCTGACCGTCTCCGGCACCGGAGTCGACGGCCACGACATCGAACTCGCCCACCCCGGCGAGTAGTTCACCCCCGGCCCGTGGCGGCGCGTGCCCTGAGCGGAGGGCGCGCCCGCCACGGGCCGGTCTCATACGACCATTTTTTGAGCATTTCGCAGGGAGAAACGGGATGGGACTGACCGCGAAGATCCGTACGCGGGACGGGTGGGCCGTGTCGCACGCGGTCGTCACGGTGACCGACATGACCGGTACGCAGGTGCTGCGGGCCGAGGCGGACGCCGAGGGGGCCGTACGGGACACCACCGAGCTGGCGCCGGGGGCGTACACCGTGATCGTGACCGCCGTCGGCTACGCGCCCGCCGCGTCCAGCGCGATCGTCACCGCGAGCGGCCGGGCCGAGGTCGGCACGGTCACGCTGGCCCGGCAGGGCGGCACCGAACTGCCGCCGCCCGGCCCCTGGACCATCGACCCGGCGCACTCCTCCGTCGCCGCGGTCGCCCAGCACCTGGGCATCTCCAGCGTGCACGGCCGGTTCACGGAGTTCGGCGGCACGATCGAGATCGCGCCCGACGACGTCACCAAGTCCCGGGTGGAGGCGGTGATCAGAGCCGCGTCCATCGACACCGGCAACGGCATGCGGGACACGCACCTGCGCTCGGCGGACTTCCTCGACGTCGAGAACAACCCCGAGATCACCTACCGGTCCACGGGACTGACCCAGGCCGGCCCCGACCGCTGGACCGTGCACGGCGAACTGTCCCTGCACGGGGTCGTACGACCCGTCGACCTGGACCTGGCCTACCTCGGCACCGGCGCCGACCCGTGGGGCGGCACCCGCGCCGCGTTCCGGGCCAGCACCGAACTGCACCGCGAGGACTTCGCGATGAACTACAACCAGGTCCTCCAGGCGGGCATCGCCGCCATCGGCACCACGCTGAAGGTGGAGCTGGACATCCAGGCCGTGCAGGGCGACTCCCTGCCCCAGGCGTAGACATAGGCACAGCAGGGTCAGCCACCGGGGCACGCGCTGCCCCTAGGCTGCCCTCCATGGCACCGAACATCGCTACCAACACCCGTGTGTCGCTGGACGAGCTGCTGGACTTCGTGCGTCCCCGGCACCGCGCCCTGCTGATCACGCGCCGGGCCGACGGCTCCCCCCAGGCGTCCCCGCTGACCTGCGGCGTCGACGACTCCGGCCGGATCGTCGTCTCGACCTACCCCGAGCGGGCCAAGACCCGCAACGCCAAGCGGGACCCCCGGGTCACCCTGGTCGTCCTCAGCGACGACTGGGACGGCCCCTGGGTCCAGATCGACGGCACGGCCGAGGTCATCGACACGCCCGACTCGGTGGAACCGCTGGTCGAGTACTACCGCAACATCGCCGGCGAACATCCCGACTGGGACGAGTACCGCCAGGCGATGATCAAGCAGGGCAAGTCCATCATCCGGGTGACCCCGGACCGCTGGGGCCCGATCGCCACGGGCGGCTTCCCGGCCCGGCTGGTCTCCGAGTAACCCCCGCCCCGGCCTGCCGTCGTGACGCGCGGCGGGCGGACGGGTGGTCAGCCGCGGGTGACCATCGCTTCGATTCCCGCGACCAGCAGGTCCAGGGCGAAGGTGAAGTCGCGGTCCAGCATCTCGGCCACCGTGTCGCCGCCGCGCGCCGCCATGAGGTCCTTGGACTCCCTCATCACGTCGGCGGTGCCGGGGACCTCGTCCACCAGGGACATGGCCTGCTCGAAGTACTCGTCGGCGCTCAGCCCGGTGTCGGCTATCCGGGTGCGGAAGTGACCTTCGATCGTGCCGAAGCCGTACACGAACTGGAAGACGGCCGAGATCGCCCCGGTCACCCCGTGCGCGGGCAGCCCGGCCCGGCGGACGACCCGCTGCACCACCCGGGAGAACGCCAGGGAGTTCGGGCCGATGTTGAGGAAACGCCCCGCCAGCGGGGACAGCCACGGGTGGCGGATCAGCAGCCCCCGGTACGCGGTGGCCAGCGCGCGCAGCTGCTCCCGCCAGTCCTCGTCCGCGTTCTCCGGGTCGGGCAGCCGCAGTTCGGCGTAGGTGGCGTCGAGGGCGAGTTCGAGCAGGTCGTCCTTGGTGTCGACGTACCAGTACAGGGACATCGCCGTGACGTTCAGCTCGGCCGCCAGCCGCCGCATGGAGAACTTGGCGAGGCCCTCGGCGTCCAGCAGCCGCACGGACGCCGCGGTGATCCGCTCCCGGTCCAGCCCGGACGGCTGCCCACTGCGCCCACCGCGCCGGGCCCTTCCCTCCAGCCACACGCTGTCCCGCGCCGACCGACCTGCTGCCTTCGCCACCGGCGGCCCTTCCTCGTTTGCGCTCACTGTCCCAACCTAGGGGCGCGAGGAACTGCGCGACCAGCCACAACGCACCCACAGTCGCCCGACTACCCCATCCCCCGAACTGCTAGGCGGACACCCTCTCCGCCCGCCGGAGCAGTCCGGCGGCCAGGAAGCCCCCGACGAGCACCGCGACGGCGCCCACCAGCTGACCCGCGCCCAGCGCGGCCGACAACGGCTCCCCCGACGCCACGGAAGAGCTGAGCACGGCGCCCAGCACGGCGACGCCGAGCCCGTTCCCGAACTCCGCCAGCGTGCCGTTGATCCCGGCGCCCACCCCCGCCTTCTCCGGGGGAATCGCCCTCATGATGGCGTGCGCCATCGCCGGATTCGCCACCGCGCACCCCGCACCGATCAGCAGCAGCCCGAGCAGCGTCCCCGCGTAACCCCCGGAGTCCACCTCCGCGATCGACACCAGGCCCCCGGCCATGCACACCATCCCCAGCGCGATCGACACCGGCGTGCCCAGCCGCGCCGACCACTTCGCCGACAGCCCGGTGAAGTTGAGCGCCACCACGGTCAGCGCCAGCGGAGCGGTCCGCAGGCCGGCCTCCAGCGGCCCGTACCCGAGCACGAACTGGAGGTGCTGTGTCAGCAGGAACAACGCGCCGCCCATGCCGAACACGATGAGCACGGCCCCGGCGACCGCCCCCGTGAACCGCGGGTCCCTGAAGAAGTGCGGGTCGAGCATCGGCTCGTCGGTCCTGCTCTCCCACCAGGCGAAGGCGCCCAGCACCAGCACCGCCACGGCCGCCGTGCCGAGCACGCGCGCCGACGTCCAGCCGTGCGCCGGCCCGGAGATGATCGCGTACACCAGCGCGGCCATGCCGATGGTGGACAGCACCGCTCCCGGCAGGTCCGGGCGGTCACCGCGTGGGTTCTTCGACTCCGGTACGAGCACCGCCACCGCGACCAGGCCGAGCACCGCGACCGGGATGTTGATCAGGAAGATGGCACCCCACCAGAAGTGGTCGAGCACGAAACCGCCGATCAGCGGACCGCCGGCGAAGCCCAGCGCGTTGACCGCGCTCCAGATGCCGATCGCCTTCGGCTGCTCCTCGGGGGAGAAGATCTGCATCGCCACGGCCAGCGTGGTGGTCACCAGCAGCGCGCCGCCGACGCCCATGCCGGCCCGCGCGGCGATCAGCTGACCGGTGCCGCCGGCGAGTCCGGCCACGAGCGAGCCGACGCCGAACAGGGCGAGCCCGGCGATCAGCATCTTCTTGCGGCCGTAGCGGTCGGCGGCGCTGCCCGCGGTGAGCAGCAGACCGGACTGCACCAGGGAGTACGCGTTGATCATCCACTGGATGTCGGAGGTCTCCGCGTGGAGTTCCCGGGTCAGGGAGGGGATGGCCACGTTCAGGACCGTGTTGTCGAGCAGCACGGTGAGCTGCGCGAGACAGATGACGCCGAGGATCAGCCAGCGTCGGGGGTGGCCTTGGGGAGCGGACATGCCGTACACCGTATAGCCGTGGCTATACGGTGTACAACGCATGTCCCGGCCAACCGGCCGCCCTCAGCCGCTCGCCTTCCGCGTGAGGTCGTAGAAGGTCGCCGATCCCACCGTCACCTTCTTGAAGGTGCTCTGGACCCACGAGCTGATCTGCGAGGCGGTGCCGCTGTTGCCGCCGCCCACGCCGCCGCCGGCGATGAAGTAGTGGATCCTGCCCTCCTCGACGTACTTCTTGAACCGGGCGAGCGTCGGGGACGGGTCGGTGCCGTTGAAGCCGCCGATCGCCATCACCGGGTCACCGGTGGCGAGCTGGTAGGCGGCCGCGTTCTGGGAGCCGACGGACGCGGCGACCCAGGTGTACCGCGAGGCGTCCTGCTCCAGCAGCCTCCTGGCCTCGGACGACACGCTCGCGCCGTTCAGCAGGCCGCCGACACCACCGGCGCCGCCCATACCGCCCTCACCCGTCCGGCCGCCGCCGGGGAAGCCGAAGCCGGTGCCGTCGCGCTGCCCCTGCTGACCCGGCTGCGCCGGGGCGCCCCCGCCGAAGCCCCCGCCGCCCGGGAAACCATTGCCCTGCTGGGGCCGCCCCTGACCGCCCGGCAGTTCACCGCCGAAGCCGCCCCGCACACCGCCACGGGGACCTCCGCCCCGGCCGCCCGTCACGCTCGCGCCCGCCGGGCCCGCCGTGACGATCGAACCGGTGTGGCCCTCCTGGACCGTGCTCAGGGTGTACGCCGTGGGTCCCGCCAGCGCGGCCACGAGCCCCGCCGCCGCCGCGCCGAGGGCCAGTCGCCGGGAGATGCGGCCGGCGAAGACCAGGCCGAGCGCCGCGGTCAGACCGCCGATCAGGACCAGCCACTTCAGCCAGGGCAGATAGTCGGGGGTGCGGTTGAGCAGCACGTACCCCCAGGCCGCCGAGGCGACCACGGACGCGGCGAGCGCGATCGACGCCCACGGCTCCCGCCGCCGCTCCCACAGCAGTCCGGCGCCCATGCCGACGACGGCCGCGAGGTAGGGGGCGAGGGCCACGGTGTAGTACTGGTGGAAGATGCCCGCCATGTAGCTGAAGACCACCGTGGTCATCAGCAGCGAGCCGCCCCAGACCAGGAACGAGGCACGGGTGACGGACGTCCTGCGGGCCTTGCGCGTGGCCACCAGACCGGCGACGAGCAGGATCAGCGCGGCGGGCAGCAGCCAGGAGATCTGGCCGCCGGTCCCGGAGTCGAACATCCGGTCCCAGCCGGTCTCGCCCCACATACCGGAGCCGCCCGCGCCGCCACCGCCGCCCACGCTTCCGGTCTCCTCGCCGTTGAGACGGCCGAGCCCGTTGTAGCCGAAGGTCAGCTCCAGGAAGCTGTTGTTCTGCGAGCCGCCGATGTACGGGCGGGACGACGCCGGCCACAGCTCGACGACCGCGACCCACCAGCCCCCCGAGACGACCAGTGCGACCGTCGCCGCGGCCAGCTGCCCGAACCGCTTCCTCGGCGACACCGGCGCGCACACCGCGTACACGACCGCCAGCGCCGGCAGGATCAGGAACGCCTGGAGCGTCTTGGCGAGGAACGCGAAGCCGATCACGACCCCGGCCCACACCAGCCACTTCGTACGGCCGTCCGCCAGCGCCCGCAGGACGAGGTAGCAGGCCACCGACATCAGCAGGGCCAGCATCGCGTCCGGGTTGTCGAACCGGAACATCAGCGCCGCGACCGGCGTGAGCGCCAGCACCGCACCCGCGACCAGACCGGCCACCGGGCTGAACCGGAAGCGCACGGCCGCGTACACGACGGCGACCGCCGCCACGCCCATCAGCACCTCGGGTACCAGGATCGCCCACGAGTTCAGGCCGAAGACCCTGACCGACAGTTCCATCGGCCACAGCGAGGCCGGCGGCTTGTCCACCGTGATCGCGTTGCCCGCGTCCAGCGAGCCGAAGAAGAACGCCTTCCAGGACGTGCTGCCCGCCTGGACGGCCGCCGAGTAGAAGGAGTTGGCGTAACCCGACGCGCCGAGGTCGTACAGGTACAGCAGAAGGGTGGTGGCCAGCAGGCCGAGGAGGGCCGGGCGGACCCAGCGGGGGTCCTCGGGCCGGCCGCGCCACAGTCTCCGTACGAACGGCTGCCGCGGCTCACCGGCCCGGGGGCCCGGCGGGGGCGCTGCCGGGGGCGGGCCCCAGTCGGCCGCGGCGCCGTGCCCGGTCGTCGGCGGGTCGTCGTGCGTGGTCATCGGGCATCCCCCGGGTCGGTGTCATGAGGGCGCACCTGCTGCGGCCGCGCGGTCGCGTCGGTGCCGCCGCTCCAGTTGCCGTCCGCGGCTCCACCGGCGCGGAACTGGGTGGTCCGGTACGGCCGCTGCGGGAGCGGCGCGGTCGCGCGGTGGGCCGGGGCGGACGGAGCCGTCGTACGGTGGGCTGGGGCGGCCGGTGTGTGCGGGGCGGCCGGCGGGCACGGGACGGACTCCCTCCGCTCCGGGAAGACCCAGGCGCGCAAGAGCAGGAACCGCAGCACGGTGGCCGCCAGGTTGGCCGCGACGAGCACCGCCAGTTCCGTGGAGTGCGCCGGGCTGTCCGTGGCCGCGTCCAGGGCGGCGAGCGAACCGCTGGTCAGCGCGAGACCGATGCCGAACACGACCAGGCCCTGCGCCTGGTGCCGTACCGCGCCGCCCCGGCCGCGCACCCCGAAGGTGAGCCGGCGGTTGGCGGCCGTGTTGGCCACGGCCGAGACCAGCAGCGCGAGCGCGTTGGCGGGCTGCGAGCCGCAGAACTGCCGGAAGGCGCTGTACAACAGCAGGTAGAGGAGGGTCGACAGGACGCCCACCACGCAGAAGCCGACCAGCTGGCGGGCGAGTCCCCGCGGCACGCCGGTCAGTTCACGGTCGCGCGGGTCGTCACCGAAGGGCCGGGTCAGCCGGTCCAGCGGCAGCGAACCGGTGGTCAGCGCCTTGCCGACCCGCCACACGCCCTTCAGGTCGTCTGCCGCGGTCCTCACGATGCGCACGGTGGAGTCGGGGTCGTCGACCCAGTCGACCGGCACCTCGTGGATCCTGAGCCCGGCCCGCTCGGCGAGCACCAGCATCTCCGTGTCGAAGAACCACCCGGTGTCCTCCACCAGCGGCAGCAGCACCTGCGCCACCTCGCGCCGGATCGCCTTGAACCCGCACTGGGCGTCCGAGAAGCGGGCCTGGAGCGAGCCGCGCAGGATCAGGTTGTAGGCCCGGCTGACGAACTCCCGCTTGGGGCCGCGCACGACCCGGGAGGCGCGGGCGAGCCGGGAGCCGATCGCCAGGTCGGAGTGACCGGAGATCAGCGGCGCCACCAGCGGCAGCAGGGCGTTGAGGTCGGTGGACAGGTCGACGTCCATGTAGGCGAGGACCGGCGCCTCGGACGCGGACCACACGGTCCGCAGGGCCCGTCCGCGTCCCTTCTGCTCCAGGCGGAAGCCGGCGACCTCCGGGAACTCCGCCTCCAGCCGCGCCGCCACCAGCGGGGTGGCGTCCGTGGACGCGTTGTCCGCGATCGTGATGCGGAACGCGTACGGGAAGGTCCGCGTGAGGTGCTCGTGCAGTCTGCGGACGCACGGCTGGAGGTCCTTCTCCTCGTTGTGGACGGGGACCACTACGTCCAGGACAGGGGTACCGGCGTCTCCGGCCGGGAGGTGCTCCCGCGCCGGCAGGGTGCCGGGAGAAGAGTCGGTTCGCATGGGACCGACTCTTCTCAACTGCCCTGTCGCACCCGTGTGTTCGCACTGTGCTGTGCCTGTGAGTCCGGCCGCCGGCCCGCTCCGGGGCGCTGCCGGGGCACGGCCGGGCCGAGGGCGGGCAGGTGCACGGTGAACACCGTGCGGCCGGGGACGCTGTCCACGGTCACGGCACCGCCGTGCGCGGCGGCCACGGCCTGCACGATCGCGAGCCCGAGACCCGTGGACCCGGTGGCGCGCGAGCGCGCGGAGTCCCCGCGGGCGAACCGCTCGAAGACGTGCGGGAGCAGCTCCGCCGGGATTCCCGGCCCGTTGTCCTCGACGTCCACGCACATCCACGGCCCCCGCCGCTGCACCCGCGCGGTGACCGTCGTACCGGGCGGGGTGTGGTTGCGGGCGTTGCCCAGCAGGTTGACCAGCACCTGCTGCAACCGGGCCGCGTCCGCCGGCACCGGCGCCGGCCCGTCGGGCAGGTCGAGCCGCCAGAGGTGGTCCATGCCGGCCGCGCGGGCGTCGCTGACGGTGTCCACGACGAGCGGGACGAGATCGGTCTGCTCGAACTGCAACGGCCGCCCGGCATCCAGCCGGGCGAGCAGCAGCAGGTCCTCCACCAGGAGGGTCATCCGCCCCGCCTCCGACTCGATCCGCCCGAGCGCGTGCCGGGTGTCGGGGCCCACCTGCTCCCGCCCGCGCCGGGTCAGCTCGGCGTACCCCCGGATGGAGGCGAGCGGCGTCCGCAGTTCGTGGCTGGCGTCGGCGACGAACTGCCGTACCCGCGTCTCGCTCCGCTGCCGGGCGTGCAGGGCGCCGTGGACGTGGTCCAGCATGCGGTTGAGCGCGGCACCGACCCGGCCGACCTCGGTGTGCGGATCGCACTCCGACTCCGGGACCCGCTCGCTGAGGTTCACCTCGCCGGTGTGCAACGGCAGTTCGGACACCCGGGTGGCGGTGGCGGCGACCTTGCGGAGGGGGCGGGTGGCGACGCCGACGAGCACATGGCCCGCGATGCCGGCGGCGACGAGACCGGCGGCGGTGACGCTGATCTCGACGAGGATCAGGGTGCTGATCGTGTTGCCGACCGTCTCGGTGGGCAGGGCGACGTAGTAGGTGCCCTCGGCTCCGGTGAACAACCGCGCCAGGTACTCGCCGAGGCCCGGGATGACGACGGTGTGCGTGCCCCGGGCGGGCACCTTGTTCAGGGCGGCCTTCTGCTCGTCGCTGAGGGCGACGACGTCGTTGCGCTGGAACGGGCCGTTGTCGGTGTCGGGGCGCCTGGCGATGACCGCCCGGGTGACCGTGCCGCCGGGCCCGACCTCGGCGGCGATGGTCTTCGGCTGCGTCGGCCCCTTGACGAAGCCGGTGAGCCGGTCCGCCGGCCCGGAGTCGTTCATGCCGCCGGGCTTCATGGGCCCGGACAGGCGCTTGCCGGCCTCCGTCACCTGCCTGTCCAGCTGTTCGTACAGGTGCGAGCGCAGCGCCAGCGTGGTGACCGTGCCGATCACGGCGCACACCACGGCGATCAGCGTCACGGACGCGACGACGAGCCGCGTCCGCAGCGTGCGCGGCTGTCCGGCCCGTCGCCTGCGCCGCCGCTGCGGACCCGGCAGGCGCCGTCCGCTCACGACGCGGCGGGCTTGATCAGGTAACCGGCCCCCCGCCGGGTGTGGATCATCGGCTCCCGCCCGGCGTCGATCTTCCGCCGCAGATAGGAGATGTACAGCTCGACCACATTGGCCTGCCCGCCGAAGTCGTACGACCACACGCGGTCCAGGATCTGCGCCTTGCTCAGCACCCGCCGGGGGTTGCGCATGAGGAAGCGCAGCAACTCGAACTCGGTGGCGGTCAGATGGATGTTCTCGCCGCCCCGCGACACCTCGTGGCTGTCCTCGTCCAGGGTCAGATCACCCACGACGAGCACGGAGTCGGACCGCCGGTCGGCGGCCCCGGACCGGCGGATCAGCCCGCGCAGCCGCGCGACGACCTCCTCGAGGCTGAACGGCTTGGTGACGTAGTCGTCCCCGCCGGCCGTGAGCCCGGCGATACGGTCCTCCACCGCGTCCTTGGCGGTGAGGAAGAGGACCGGCACATCGGGCAGGTCACGCCGCAGCCGGCCGAGGACGGTCAGCCCGTCCATGTCCGGCAGCATCATGTCGAGCACGACGGCGTCGGGCCGGAACTCACGGGCCGTCCGGATGGCCCCCTGCCCGTCGCCCGCGCTCCTGATCTGCCAGCCCTCGTAGCGAAGAGCCATGCTCAGCAGCTCGGTGATCGACATCTCGTCGTCCACCACCAGCACCCGGACGGGGCTCCCGTCCGGCCTCAGCAGTTCGGTGCGCCCCTGGGGCGAGGTCGTGGTCATGCTGGACACCTTGTCGGCGCCCTCTGAGAACACGCTTTCACGAATCTGTGATTTCCCTGAGAAACCCACAGGCGCCTCCCAGGGAACACACGGGTCAGAACAGCCCGTCCGGTTCCCTCCTGAACTCCCGCACGGGAAAGGCGCATCCGGCCGCCACCGACTCCGGCGGCAGCAGCTCCCAGCCGGTCATCAGCCGCGTGTCCAGCACGACGGCGCCGCGACCCCCGACCGCCAGATGCAGGTCGGGTCCGGCGACCGCGACCAGTTCACCGCTCACACCTGCGCCGGGCACGAGTGCGACCACCTCCCCGAACGCCTCCGGCCCCGCACCAAGCCCGAAGACCCCGACGTGGTCGACCACTTCACAGGGCTCGGGCCGCAGGGACTCCGGCCACCCGGCGAGCGCGACGGCCCGCGCGTGCAGCCCCCGCACCTCGGCGGCCCGCTCCGCCTCCGTCCCCGGCAGCGCCGACCGCACCGCCCGCTTCTCGGCGTACGGAATCCGGTCCGGCACCCGCAACGCGGCCCGCAACAGCTCCTCGGTGCGCCGGGCGGCCATCAGCGGACCGGTGCCGAGCCAGCTGAAGCAGACCGCGCCCTGCTCCAGCAGCCGCGCCGGACCCCGCTCGACGGCGGTGATGCCGACCTTCACCATGCCCGGCCCGAACCACGCCAGGTACACGCGGTACGGCCGTGGATCGTCGGCGATCGTGTCGGCGGCCACGGAGTGCGCCCGGTCCAGCCGCGCGCACTCCTCGCACCGGGCCCCCGTGCTCCGCCCCGGCACGGCGGCCCGCACCGGACAGGCATGCCCCCGCGCCCCCACGCACTCGCGCACGCCTCCCTCCGGCACCGCGAAGGCGACCCGCTTCCCCCGGGGCAGCGCACTGCGCCGCCCGCCGTCCCACTCCAGCACCGGACCACCTGCCGCCCACCGCAGTCCCGCGCACTTCCAGACCTGTGCCATCACTCGTGAGGGTAGGACGTGGGTCTGACAACGGCCCGAGGGCGACGGGTGGGGGTACGGTGAGCGAAGGCCCGAAGCCGCAACTTTGGTTTGCGGCTTCGGGCCTTCCTCCGTCACTCGGCTACGGCAGCACGTACACCGGCATCCCCCCGGCCCCCACTCCCGTCTGCCGCATGCAGCCCCGCTTGATCAGCATGCGCACGCAGTCGTGGACCCGGTCGAGCGTGAGCCCCGTCCGGTCCGCGATCTCCTCCAGCCGGCAGTGCACCGGCCCGCGTACCAGCGCCGGGGCCAGACAGGCGGCCACGGCGTGCACGTCCTCGGTGACGACGAGGTTCTTCGCCCGCCAGGTCGCGAGGAGCTGCTGAGGGGTCACCGCCGGACGGACGGGCCCGGGCGGCCGCAGCCGGTCCGCGACGAGGTCCAGCGTGTCGGCGATCCGTCCGAGGACGTCGTGCACCCCACCGACCCGGTCGACGAGAGCCCCGAGGTGGTCGTCGACGCGGCCGAGCCGGTCGTTGGTCCGGTCCAGCTGATCGGTGACCCGCCCCAGGTGCTCGTTGGTCCGGCGCATCTGCTCGATCCGCTCGATCTGCGCGACCGCCAGCTCCTCGTCCGCCCGGATGTTCCGCTCCTCCAGCCGGACGATCGCGTCGGCGACCTGCCGGGGCATGAGGTAGGCGGTGGCGCCGTCCGGGGCGGGTTGTACGGGGGCGGGGTCGAGGGAGTAGGAACCGTCTCGCTGGACGGTCTCGATGACCTCGCAAACCCACGCCTTGAAGGGGGCGCACTCGGGCTTGGTGCAGGCGTTGACGAGCTGGATGAGCCCCTTGAGATTCACCATCTTCATCGAGCGTTGGAGCCGGTGACCTGCAAGTTTGCGCAGGGTGTCTGCTGTACAGACGCCTTGTGCAATCTCACGCAGGGTGCTCTGCCAGTTTGCGGAGACGTGCATGCCCAGGGCCTGCCGCGTGTTCGCGTACCCCAGGTTGCCCGCCAGATCCGTCGCCGGGAACCAGTGCTCCCCGTCAGGCAGCGTCAGCCTCCGTACCCGCGCCCCCGTGGCCGCGAACACGAAGTCGTTGATGTCGATCGCGTCCCGCTTCGCTCCCGCCGGCTGCTCCGGCGGGGTGTCGTTCTGCTCGTTCACCGAGCATCACCTCCACCCCGGAAGCTAGGGTCGGCGATCGGCAACTGTCGTTCGAAGAAAGCCCGTTCACTCGATAGGGGACAGAGGGATCGATTCGGCAGGAATCGCACCCGGCGTCGGGACAAGCGCCTCGGCCGACCGCTTCCGCCCCCGCCCCGCCAGCCGGCATCCGACGCACCCCGGGTGCCCGTCCCGCGCCCGCGTGTCCCGGACCCGCATCCCCCATTGCTCGCGCGGCCGCACCCCGGGCGGCTTGCCCCAGCCGGACAGATGCAGGGCCCAGGTCACCAGGACGCTCACCGCCACCACGGCCAGCCCGGCGCCGGCCACGGAAAGGGAGGCCGTACACACGCCCAGCCCCACCACGGCGCTTCCCGCGGTCGCGATGGCGACGCCGGTCCAGCCGGCGATCGTGTGACCCTCGTCGTACAGACTCATGGAACCGCCTCCGGGGGACGAACCCAGTTCCCTCACGGGCTAAGGAATTTACACCCCGAATATCTCACGACCTAAGGGATTTTCACAGATGCACGGCACGCCGCGCCCGCCCGCCACTCCGACCCAGGCGCTGTCGGCGATGGACCACCTCATCGCCGCCCACCTCATCGGACAGCAGGAGCTGGCCCGGCGGCTGGGACTGAACGTCACCGACCTGACCTGCTTCGGCTTCGTCCTGGAGGCCGGCGACGACCTGCTGACGGCGGGCGACCTCGCGGCCCGCGCCCATGTCACCACCGGTGCGGTGACCGGCATCCTCAACCGCCTGGTACGCGCCGGCTACGTCACCCGCCGCCCCGACCCCTCCGACCGCCGCCGGGTCCGGGTGGCCGCCGTGCCGGACGCCGTCGCCCGCGTCGAGGCGGTGTACGCGGGCCACTACAAGCGCCTGACGGCCCTCTTCTCCGACTACTCCCCGGAGGAACTGGCGATCATCACCGACTGGTTCACCCGCGCCACGAGCCTGGCCCACGAATACCTGGAGAAGCTGAACCGCGACGACCCGGCCGAGGAGTGCTGACCGCGGAACCCGCCGAAGGGCGTGGCCCGTCAGGAGGTGACGACGGAGATGCCGTCCCCCAGCAGTTTCAGCCCGAGGACGAAGAACAGGACGGCCATCACGGCGACATTGTGCTGGGCGGCCCAGTCCTTCCAGTTCCCGAGCGTGGTCCTGGCCCGTCCCCCTCCGAGCAGGAAGACGCCGAGCGGGACCAGCAGGCCGAGCGTGGCGATCACGACGAAGACCGCCAGTGATGCGATCTGCTGCCCGACCGGAAGACCGGCCGAGCCGATGGCGGACCCCGCGGCGATGGTCAGCGGGGCGTTCTTCGCGTTGAGTGCGGCCAGGCCCGTGCCGAGTCCGAAGACCTTGACCGGTGTGAGACGGTCGACCGCGCCCATCCACTTCGGCAGCCTCGCCTGCGCGGGGTCCTTCGGGCGCCGCCGCCACTGCCGGGCACCGAAGCAGAGGAGGAGCAGCCCGAGAGCGAGCTTGAGCGCCCCGACCCAGGTGGCCGGGTGCTTGTGCGCGGAGGCACCCGCCGGGGACGCGATCGCCAGCATCACGGCGCCCAGTGCCGCGAGCCCGAGGATCCAGCCGGCGGTGAAGAGAATCCCGTTGAGACGTCCCCGGGGCGTGGCGAGGATGAGGATGAGGGCGATGACCGGAAGCGGGCTGACCGCGACGCCGGCCGCGAAACCCAGCACGTCACCGAGAACTGCGCCCATGGCTGCCTCCAGCTGAGGTCAGGGTGGCGTTCTTGTGCGCAAGGCCGCGCCGCGGCTCCACGGCCGCGTGGAGACGGCGGAGCCGAGACGGTGACGGCCCCGTGCCCGGCACGCACGCCCGGTCTCCATCTTCCTGCGCAGGGCTCGATCTGTCCTCGGCGACCGGGACGACTGCGAGGCACGAGCGAGCGAGCGGGTCCCTGTTCGGCAGGTCCACGAGGACCACCGCGTGGAGGAGGCGTTCGAAGAGGTGCCGGACCTCCCGGAGTTCCTCCCGCCCGGGCCTGAGGTCGATCGACTCCGAGCGAGGGAGGGAATACGTCGAAGGCCCCGGATCTCTCCGGGGCCTTCAATCCGTGTGCACTCGGCAGGATTCGAACCTGCAACCTTCTGATCCGTAGTCAGATGCTCTATCCGTTAAGCTACGAGTGCTTGTTCTTTTGTTTTGCCTCCGCTCCCGGCCCTTTCGGCCCGCTCGCGGCGACAGGAAGAACATTACATGACTGCCGCCGTCATGTGAAATCCGATCCGCGCACCCCTTGTGACCTGCGAAAACGCCGACGAGGGGTGCCGAGACGGCGGAGGCCGGTGAACGCCGAAGCCCCGGTCCTGGGGACCGGGGCTTCGGGATCGGGGCGGAGGCGGAGGGATTTGAACCCTCGATGGGCTTTAAGGCCCAAACCGCATTAGCAGTGCGGCGCCATAGACCGGACTAGGCGACGCCTCCAGCACAACCGCTCACGCGAGCGCGCGAGTGGTGCGTGCAGATGATGACACAGGCGAGCGCCGCGTCACCAATCGCCCCCCACGGTACTAGGCACCTGGGCCGCAGGGCAAAGGGCTATCCCTCCGGCGGGGCGGGCGGGCGAAGAGGCCGGGAGAGCTCCGGGCGCAACGTCCGGGGCGGGGGCGCGTTGGAAGGGGCATGGACTCTGTGCTGCCGGGCGCCGGGCGGCGCCTTCTGCTCGCGTCGCTCTCCGTCGCCGCTTCCCTCGTCCCCCTCACCGCCCTGCCCGCCGCCGCGGCCGGCGCCGTGCCGCCGCCGGACCGGCCGGAGGACCAGGGTGATCACCTCACCGTCGTCGTCCGGCACGCCGGGGCGGGGCGGGACGGGACGTACGAGGTGCGCTGCCATCCCGGCGCGGGCCGGCATCCGGACGTCGCCGGGGCCTGCCGGGTGCTCGACGAGCACACGCGGTGGGGGCGGGACCCCTTCGCGCCGGTCCCCGACGGCACCGCCTGCACCATGCTCTACGGGGGCCCGGCCACCGCCCGTGTCACCGGGACCTGGGCCGGACGCCCGGTGGACGCCTCGTACGACCGCGGTGACGGGTGCGAGATCGGGCGGTGGGACCGGATGGTCCCCCTGCTGCCGCGCATGGGCGGGCCGGCGTAGCGGGCGGTGGACGGACGCACCGGTTCCGTAAAGGTCCCGGGGAGGAGTCGGGGAGCCGGCGCATACGGTCACCCGTTCGCCGTCACTTCCTCGTGGGACCTCCCTCTCATCCGGCGCCGCGGGCGGGACCCGTGCGCTTAGACTCCCTCGCGTGACACGTCGCGGGCCGGTTGGCAAGATGGCCCGAGCGGTCGGCAAGGTGCGGTAACAGGGAGGAAGGCGTCTCGTGAGCAGCAGGCCATCCCGAGGCGCTGCTCGCCTCGCAGCCATACTCGACGCGCTGCCGGACGCGTTGGTCCTGGTCAACGCCAACGGAACCGTCGTCAACGCCAACACCATCGCGCTGGAGGCCTTCGAGACGCCCGGCACGGCTCTCGTGGGGCGCGGGCTGCTCGATCTGCTGCCCGAGTTCGACTCCCGGCTCATCCCGGGCTCCATGCGGCGGCCCGATCACATGGATCCCACGGGACGGACCAAACCGACCCGGATGGTCGCGCGGCGGACCGACGGGGCCGAGTTCCCGGTCGAGGTCACCAGCGCGAACCTGGAGAACGGGCAGCAGGCGTACGACGGTTACGGCTACACCGGCGACGAGCTGCTGATGATCGTGGTCCGGGACCTGTCCGGGACCGTGGACACCGAGGCGGAGCTGGCCCGGTCGCAGCGGCAGACCGAGATGATCCTGCGGGCGGCGGCGGAAGGTGTCGTGGGCACCGACACCGACGGACGGATCGTGCTGGTCAACCCGGCCGCCGCCCAGATACTGGGGTACCGGGCCGGTGAGCTGGGCGGCAAGGAGCTGCACACGCTGGTGCTGCACTCCCGCGCCGACGGCTCTCCCTTCCCGTACGACGAGTCGCCGCTCGCCGACACCCTGCGCTCCGGACGCAAGCACCGGGTGCGGGGGCAGGTGCTGTGGTCCAAGGGCGACCGGAAGGTGCCGGTCGACCTGACCACCGCGCCGGTCCGCGACGGCGACCAGCTCGTCGGCGCCGTGATGACCTTCACCGACCGGCGGCCGTACGACGCCCTGGTGGAGGAGAAGGCCGCGCTGGAGAAGGCGCACGCCGAGGAGCTGGAACGGCTCTCCGAGGAACACGCCTCCGACCTGACCGCGCTGCGCCAGCAGCACGTCGCCGAGGTCGAGGAGCTGCGCGAGAAGCACACGGAGGAGCTCGCGGCGGGCGAGGAGCGGTACGCGGCGCTCGCCGAGCGGGAGAAGGACCGGTACGAGGCCCTCGCCGGGCGGCACGAACAGCTGCTCACGCTGCTCGGGCAGTCGCTGCGCGGGCCGCTGGACGAGCTGCGCCGCGAGCTGTCCGCGCTCGCCGCCGACGACGCCGGGCAGCTGTGGCCCGAGGCCAACCAGGTGCTGCACCACCTCTCCGCCGGGTACTCGCGGATCACCACCCTCATCGACAACGTCCTCGGCTATCAGCGGCTGGACGCCGGCAGCGAGGACATCACCCGTACGAAGGTGATGCTGGACGCCGTCGTCGCCGCCGGTGTGGACGGTGCCGTCGAGCTCATCGGGCCGGGACGCGTGCAGTTCGCCGTCCACGCGCCGCCCATCGAGGCCGAGGTCGACCCGCAGCGGCTCGCCACCGCGCTGGCGCACCTGGTGGCGGACGTCGCCGGGGTCGACGCCACCGGCAACACGCCTGTCTCGGCGGGCGGTTACCTGGACAACACCGTCGTCGTGGCCGCAGCGCAGCGCGGCGAGGTCGCGCGGATCGAGGTGCGCGGCCCGTACGCCGGCGGGGACCCGGTGCACGAACCGATCGTGCGCGGGATCGTGCGGGCCCACGGCGGTGTGCTCCAGACGCACGAGGTGCCGGGCATGAGCGGCAGCGCGTACGTGCTCGAGGTACCGCTCGGCGGCGGGGCGGGCGCGGTCGCGGCGGGGGCGGCGACGGCCGCCGCGGCGCCGGTCGCGGTGCGGGTGCCCGACGGCGGTGAGGGCGGCACGGACGACGCCGGTGCGGCCGGGCAGGGTCCCGTCGGCGGCCGGCGGCGGGCCCGGCGGTCCTCCACGGACGCCTTCCTGGACAGTGACGTGGCCGACGCGGGCGACACCGGTGACCCGGAGGCGCCCGCGCCGACCGGACGGCGCCGGCGGCGTGCCGCCGCGCCGGCCGAGGACGGTGCCGCGCTCCCGGCCGAGGGCGCGGAGAGCGCGTCCGGTGGGACCGGGCGCCGCCGCGGCCGGCCCGCGGACAACGCCGAGGGAGTGTCCGAGGGGTCCGTGATGACCTCCGCCGAGCAGGGCGCGGGAGCCGCCGCCTCGGGTACGGGACTCGGTGGCACCGTGCCTCCGCAGGGCGTGCCCGTGCCGACGGGCCGACGTGCCCGCCGCGACTCGGGCGCCCCGCAGGCCGCGCTGCCTCCGGCGCTTCCGGCGGCGGGTGGCGAGCCGGGTGCGCGGGCGGTGCCGGCCGAGGGTGCATCCGTGGTGCCGGCACAGGGCGGCGAGGCGGTTCCGGCCGACGGTGCGCAGCCGACGGGACGGCGCCGACGGGCGCTGGCCGCGGCGGCGGAGCGGGCCGCGGCGGCGGAGCGGGCCGCGGCGCAGGAGGCGGGCGGTGCCCGCACGGTCTTCGCCCTGCCGCCGGCCGAGGCGGACCGGTCCCCGGACGGCCCGGGTCCGGAGGGCCACGCGGCCGACGCCATGGGTACGGGTGCGGGGAACGGTACGGGCCCGGGTGCCGGGGTCGCCGTGGCCGGCGGCCTAGTGGCTCCCGGTGCCGGTGTTCCGGTGCCTCCCGGTGCCGGGAACCAGGCGGCTCCCGCTGCGGGCGCCCCCGTCCCTCCGGATGCCGGGGGTCGAACGGCTCCGGGTGCCGGAGTTCCCGTCGCGCCTGCCGGCCCGCAAGCCGGTGTCCCCGCCGGTGCCCCGGTGGCTCCCGGTACTCCCGTCCCCGCCGGTGGCCCTGTGGCCCCCGTCGGCACGGCCCCCGTCCCCCCGGGTGCCGGTGCACCCGTGCCTCCGGGCGCCGTCGCCCCGGCCGCACCCGGTGCGGGTCCCGCCGCCGACGGGCCCGGTGTCGCCGGTCCGGTGGCCGGTGCGGGGCCGTTGCCCGGTCAGGTGCGGGTTCCCGCCCAGATGCCGGTGCCCGCGCAGGGCGTCGCCGGTGACGACGGCCGGCACGACGCCGTACCGCTCGACCAGGCCGAGGACCACACCCCGCCGCAGCCGCATCCCACCACCGCCCCGACCGGCCGGCGCCGCCGGGCCGTGGTCCAGCCCGCCGAGGCCGCCCAGGCGGTGGCGCCCGCGCCCGGGCAGACCCCGCCGCAGCCCCTTCCGGCACCGGCCGCTTCCGGCCAGGTCCCGCAGGGTACGGCCGTACCGCCGGCCCCCGGTCAGGGGGCCCCGGCGCACGGCGTTCCGGCGCAGGGCAGCCCCGTCCAGGCCGGTCCCGTCGCCCAGGCGCAGGGTGCCGTGCCCGCGGGCCCGGGCGCCCAGCCCGGTGCCGCCGCGCCGGCCCCGGGGACGCCGGGCCACTCCGCGCCCGCCGAGGCCACGCCCACCCACGGCACGCCGGTCCAGGGCGTGCCCGGCCCGGCCCCGCAGGGCCAGGGCACCGCCCCCCACCTCACTCCCGCCCAGTCGGGCGTCCCGGCCGCCGGTACGCCCGCGGCGTCCCCGGGTGCGCTGCCGCTGCCCGCCGAGGCCGGCACCGGTCAGGCGCCCGCCGGGGCGCAGGGGGCCCAAGCCGCCCCGGTGCCGCCCGGCGTCCCGCAGCAGTGGCCGGGCTCCGGGGACACCTCCGGTGCGGGAGTCCCCGGTCAGGCTCCGGGCACCCCTGCCGCCGGCGTCCCGCAGCAGTGGCCCGGCTCCGGGGACACCTCCGGCAGCGGGATCCCCGCCCCCGGCGCCCCGGCCGGTGGCCGGCCGCAGCGGGTCGCGATGCCGCTGCCCGCCGAAGCCGCCGGTGGCGGCCCCGTGGACCCGGACTCGACGCAGGGGCGGGCGATCAGCGTCCGTACGCTCGGGCAGGGCGTGCCGTTCGCGCGGCAGGCCGCCCAGGTGCAGCAGCCGACGGCGACCCCGCCGCCGCACGCGCCGGGCGGTTCGGGCCGGCGGCGCAAGCTGGGCACCCGCCCCGACCCGGCCCCCGCGGGCCAGGAGCAGCAGGACCAGGCGGCCCGGCCGCACCCGGCCGCCGAACCCGCGCCCGCGCACCCCGCGACGGCCGGGCAGCCGTCCCTCGGCGGCCAGAACCCGCTCGCCGGGCAGCCGTCCCCGGCACACCCCTCGCCCACCGCCCCGGCGCCCGTGCCGCAGCCCTCGCTCGGTGGGCAGGCGCGGCCGGCGCAGGGCACCGAGGGCGCCGGGCGGTCGTACGCCATAGGCGCACCGGGGCCCGACGCCGCCGAGGGGCCGGAGCCGCTGGACGGTCCGGGTGGGGCCGTGGAGGTGGCGGACACCCCGCGTCCGCAGCCGCTGGACGACGAGCTGCCCCCGGAGCCGCTGGACAACCCGCGCCGGCTGCTGGTGTGGCCCGCGCCGGACGTGACGACCCAGCAGGCGCTGAGCGACCGTGGCTACCGGCCGGTGATCGTGCACTCGCGCGAGGAGGTCGACGCCCAGATCGCGGCCTTCCCCGCCGCGCTGTTCGTGGACCCGCTGACCGGTCCGATCACACGGACGGCGTTGCAGTCGCTGCGGCAGGCCGCCGTGGCCGCCGAGGTGCCGGTACTGGTCACGGCCGGGCTCGGGCAGGCGACACGTGAGGCGGCGTACGGCGCCGATCCCGCCGTACTGCTGAAGGCGCTGGCTCCCCGGGACAGCGAGCAGCATCCGCCGCGGGTGCTGCTCATCGAGGAGCACGCGGAGATCGCGCTCGCGCTGACCGCGACGCTGGAGCGGCGCGGGATGCAGGTGGCGCGGGCCGCGAACGACAACGACGCGGTGACGCTCGCGGGGCAGTTCCGGCCGAACCTGGTGGTGATGGACCTGATGCAGGTGCACCGCCGGCGGGCCGGGATCGTGGACTGGCTGCGCGCGAACGGGCAGCTGAACCGCACCCCGCTGGTCGTCTACACCGCCGCCGTCGACCCGGCGGACCTGCCCCGCCTGGCCTCCGGCGAGACCGTGCTGTTCCTCGCCGAGCGGTCGACCAGCGGTGAGGTGCAGTCACGGATCGTGGACCTGCTGGCCCGCATCGGCACGAACTAGGGCCTTTCGTCGGCCCTAGCACCCCGTCACCGACGAGGGTCCGCGGGCCGTCTCCTTCCGGGGAGGCGGCCCGCGGGGGTCTTCAGAGCCGGGTGACGTCCAGCCGCCCGTCCGCGTACTGCCGCCGCAGCACCTTCTTGTCGAACTTGCCGACGCTCGTCTTCGGCACCGACTCCACGACCGTCCAGCGCTCGGGGAGCTGCCACTTGGCGATGTGGGCCTCCTCCAGGAGGAAGGCGCGCAGGGTCTCGAAGCCGGCGGTCGCGCCCGGCCGCAGGACGACCGTGGCCAGCGGGCGCTCGCCCCACTTGTCGTCCGGTACGGCGACCACGGCTGCCTCGGCGACGTCCGGGTGGGACATCAGCGCGTTCTCCAGCTCGACGGAGGAGATCCATTCGCCACCCGACTTGATGACGTCCTTGGCTCGGTCGGTGAGGGTGAGGAAGCCGTCGGGGGAGATGGTGCCGACGTCTCCCGTCTTCAGCCAGCCGTCCTCGCTGAACTTGTCGGCGGGGCGCAGGGGTTCGGCGCCGGGGCCGTTGTAGTAGGCGCCCGCGATCCAGGGGCCGCGCACCTCCAGCTCGCCCGCCGACGCGCCGTCCCAGGGCAGGCGTTCGCCGCCGGGGCCGGTGAGGCGGGCCTCGACGCCGGCCGGGAAGCGGCCCTGGGTGAGGCGGTAGGCGAACTCCTCGTCGGTGCCCGCCGCGTGGGCCGGCGGGCGGGCGACCGTGCCGAGCGGGGAGGTCTCCGTCATGCCCCAGGCGTGGCAGACCCGCATGCCGAGTTCGTCGAAGGCCGCCATCAGGGAGGGCGGACAGGCCGAGCCGCCGATGGTGACCTGGGTGAGGGAGGAGACGTCACGCGGTGTGGCGTGCAGCTCGCCGAGGAGGCCCTGCCAGATGGTGGGGACGGCCGCCGCGTGGGTGGGCCGTTCGCGTTCGATCATCTCGGCGAGCGGGGCGGGCTGCAGGAAGCGGTCCGGCATCAGCATGTTGACGCCGGTCATGAAGGTGGCGTGCGGCAGGCCCCAGGCGTTGACGTGGAACTGCGGGACGACCACGAGGGAGGTGTCCTGGTCGGTCAGGCCCATCGACTGGGTCATGTTGACCTGCATGGAGTGCAGGTAGATGGAACGGTGGCTGTAGACCACGCCCTTGGGGTCGCCGGTCGTGCCGGAGGTGTAGCACATGGCGGCGGCCCGGCGTTCGTCCAGCTCGGGCCAGTCGTAGCCGGCCGGCCGGCCGGCGAGCAGTTCCTCGTACTCGTGCACCCGGGCGGTGACGTCCCGGAGCGGGGCGCGGTCGCCGGGTCCGGACACGACGATGTGCTCGACGGTGGGCAGCCTGGGCAGCAGCGGCGCGAGCAGCGGGATCAGGGAGCCGTTGACGAGGACGACCTTGTCGGCCGCGTGGTTGACGATCCACACCAACTGGTCGGCGGGCAGCCGCAGGTTGAGGGTGTGCAGCACCGCGCCCATGGACGGGATCGCGAAGTACGCCTCGACGTGCTCGGAGTTGTTCCACATGAGCGTGGCGACCCGGTCGTCGCCGGTCACGCCCAGCTCGTCCCGCAGGGCGTGCGCCAGCTGGGCGGCGCGGGACCCGATCTCGGCGAAGGTGCGCCGGTGGGGCTCGGGTTCCCCGGTCCAGGTGGTCACCCGCGACGAGCCGTGGACCGTCGACCCGTGGGTCAGGATCCTGGAGATCAGCAGCGGTACGTCCTGCATGGTGGCCAGCACGGCGTTCCTCCCGGGCGACATTGCCTACGCGGTAGTAGGGGGGTGCGCTGATTCTGCGCACATACCGCGCGGTATGTCACTAGGGGGTGGGTCACTGGGCGCAGGAAAATCCCGGCCGGGGGCGGAGGAGCCCGGCAGGATCCGAGCGCAAGACCCTAGCGGGCCAGCTCCAGTTCGGGGTCCTCGCGCAGCTTGCCCAGCGCGCGGGACACCGCCGACTTCACCGTGCCCACCGACACGCCGAGCACCTCGGCGGTCTGGGCCTCGCTGAGGTCCTCGTAGTACCGCAGGACCACCATCGCCCGCTGACGGGCCGGCAGCCGCAGCACCGCCCGCCACATGGCGTCGCGCAGGGCCTGCCGCTCGGCCGGGTCGTCGCCGCCGGGCACGGGCTCCGGCTCGGGCAGCTCGTCGCAGGAGAACTCGTCCACTCTGCGCTTGCGCCACTGCGAGGTACGGGTGTTCACCAGTGCCCGGCGCACATAGCCGTCGAGCGCCCGCTGGTCCTCGATCCGCTCCCAGGCGACGTAGGTCTTGGCGAGCGCGGTCTGCAGCAGGTCCTCGGCGTCGCTCGGGTTCGCGGTCAGCGAGCGCGCGGTGCGCAGCAGGACCGGCTGACGGGCCCGCACGTACGAGGCGAACGACGGGTAGGCGGGCGTCTGCCGCCCGGGTGCGGCGGCGGCCGAGGCGCTGGTGCAGACGGGTGTGGTCATGGCTCCACGCTAGGAGGGCGGCCCGGGGCGCGGATCGGCCGCAGGTCCCGAAGGCGAGTCCCCCTCAGGTTGTAGGGGTGGGGCTGCCTCCACCTCCTGAAGGTGGAGTGCGGGTGTGACCCGTCTGCGGGTACGACCCCGAGGAGATCGCCCGTCCGCCGTCAGGACCAGGCCGGACGCCGGCACCCCGGTACCGGCCCTCACCGGGGTGCGGGCCGCCCCGGGCCCTGGTGCACGACCGTTCCCCGCAGCCGGCGGACCGACTCGGCGACGCCGTTCAACCGCGCGGGTACGCCCCCGAGCCGGCCCCGCAGGGGCGTGGGAAACGCCGGCGCGGCGGCACCGAGGCACCGCCGCGCCGACGTCTCGCGACCCCGAAGCACACCCCACGAGGGCCCACCTCACGAGAGCCCTCGCCCCCGGCTCACCAGAGCGGGGTGAAGTGGACGTGGACGTTCTCGTCGCCCTGCCGGACGGCCGTGAACGCGGAGCCGTTGACCTGGGCGGTGTTGCTCCGGTTCGAGGCACCGGAGCCGGCCGCGTTCTGGTTCGTGGTGGACGAGTTGCCGCTGTTGTCGTCACCGACCCCGCTGCCGAGAACCGCCGCCACGCCCGAGTTCGATCCGTCGTCCGCGAGGGCGCCGTTGTCCGCCGTCGCGACGCCGGCGAAGAGGGCGGCCGCGAGCGGGAGAGCGGAGACGGCGGCGAGAACGCGGGCGGTACGGATGCTTGCCATGTGTTCCTCCAGAATCAATCACTCTGCGGCCCTGGGGCCGCGAGCGCGTGAACCATCGGCTGTCGCCGGGGCGGTTGGCCGACCGCCCCGGCTGTCGTGGACGACGTCGCGCCTCCACAGTTGCCCACCGGGGCTTCGGAGAACCGTGCGGGAAGCCGCGATTCGCACGCAAGCGTGATGACAAGTCGATAAACCCTCATCGCCGCTTTTCCGTGCATCCACTCCCAGACCACTCTCTACGTCTTATCCCGACCTCAAGCGACATAAGGGGTGAATCGTTCCGGCGTTCTTCCGGGCCCCTCCGCCTGGTAC
This sequence comes from Streptomyces sp. NPDC046870, assembly GCF_040704595.1. NCBI lineage: Bacteria > Bacillati > Actinomycetota > Actinomycetes > Kitasatosporales > Streptomycetaceae > Streptomyces > Streptomyces sp. NPDC046870. The sequence goes on along the minus strand of NZ_JBEYXM010000024.1, from coordinate 4,767 downwards.
CGGCGCGTCACCCTGTCCCGCCCTTCCCATTTTCGAACGCGTGTACGAACATAGAAGCATGGCCACCATCGACCGGCAGGCCACGACGCTGGCCCTCGCGCACGCCCTGTCAGCCGCCGAACGCGGACTGGCCGTGATCCCCCTGTCCCGGACGAAGCTCCCGGCCCTGCGCTCCCCGCACCGCGAGGACCCGGCCCCGGCGGGGCGGCCCTGCCACGGTGGGTGCGGCCGCTTCGGCCACGGCGTGTACGACGCCTCCACCGACCCCGGCCGCATCCGCGAGCTCTTCGCCGCCGCGCCCTGGGCCACCGGCTACGGCATCGCCTGCGGGCTGCCCCCGTACCACCTGATCGGCGTCGACCTGGACACCAAGTCCGGCACGGACTCCTCGGCCGCCCTGAGGGAACTGGCCCTGCGCCATCTGTTCACGATCCCGGAGACGGTCGTCGTCCGCACCCCCAGCGGCGGCCGCCACCTCTGGCTGACCGGCCCGCCCGACACCGTCGTGCCGAACTCGGCCGGCCGGCTCGCCCCCGGCATCGACATCCGGGGCGCCGGCGGCTATCTCGTCGGCCCCGGCTCCCGCACCGACCACGGCGTCTACACGGCCGTGCCCGGCACGGCCGACCTCGCCCCGGCCGCCTGCCCGCCGTCCCTCCTGCGGCTCCTCCTCCCCCCGCCCCGCGCGCCGCACCCCACCCGCCCGGCCATGGGAGGCCACGGCCAGGGACTCGTCCAGTTCGTGCTCGCGGCGCACGAGGGACAGCGCAACACCCGCCTGTTCTGGGCGGCCTGCCGCGCCTACGAGAACGGTCTCGGACCCGCCCTGACGGACCCCCTCGTGGCCGCCGCCCGCGACACCGGCCTGACCGAACGCGAGGCCCGCGCCACGATCGCGTCGGCGGCCCGGCTGACGGGACACCTGCCGTGAGGGCCGGACGCCGACGGCCGGACGGGGCCGCCATGGGGTGACCTCCCAGCCTGGCCGGCCGTGCCCTTCCCGTGCCCGGCCGGATGGGAACCAGCGGGCGCCGAGGGGTGTCGCGCATGACGACGGCCCCTGACCGCGGTGCTGGTCAGGGGCCGTTCTCCCGTGCGGTGGGTGTGGGATTTGAACCCACGGTGACTCGCGCCACGACGGTTTTCAAGACCGTTCCCTTAGGCCGCTCGGGCAACCCACCTTGACCCCTGCCCACCTGGGGCGGAGCGGGTACAGCGTACCGGGATCGGGCGCCGTGCGGGTGCTGTGGTCCCCACGGGGTCCACTGTCCCTGGCTCGACCCACGATCACTGTGGAGCGATCAGCCGAGGTAGGGCCGCTCACGGTGCTCCATGAAGTGCCGGATCCGGAGCCGCTGCGTGTGGTGCATCGGCAGCTGATCGATCTCCTCCGGCTGGACGAACCGAAGCTCCGTTGACTCGTCCGAGATTGCGAGCCGGCCCCCGACCACGCGGGCGGTTGTGGTGGCATGGGTGCGCACCTCGATGTCAGGTATCCCGGCAAGCGGGCGGTAGTGCATAAGGGCGAGTCGGCAACGGGACTCGATCCCGTGGCCGAACCTCTCCTCCGCGCCGCGGAGGGCGTGCGGTTCCCTGACGCCCGTCGCTCGCCGCCCATGTCGCGATCGGCGGGCGCACACAAAAGAGACCGGACCACCCCTCAGCCTGGACAGCGAACCGAGGTGGTCCGGTCGGGGAATCCCTGGTCAGGACCCCGGTGCCGATGGCACCCGGGGGGCGGCGTGCCCGAACGCGGGTGCGGCTGCAACCCCCTTGACCCGACGTGAAGTTACGGTTTTCAAGACCGTTCCCTTAGGCCGCTCGGGCAACCCATTCACCCCTGCCCACCTGGGGCAGAGCGTCGTTCGTCCGCGGCTCACGCCGGTTCGGCGTCAGCCTGCTGGCGTGCCGGCCACACCCTTTCCCACGTGGACTTCATCGGAGCGGGGCCCCTCACGGCGTGAGGACGACCTTCTCGCAGTGGTCCTTCTTGTTCTTGAACAGGTCGTAGCCGGTCGGTGCCTCGGTCAGGGGCAGTCGGTGGGTGATGATCCGGGTGGGGTCGATCTTGCCCTGCTCGATCATGCCCAGCAGCGGCTTCATGTACTTGTGCACGTGGCACTGCCCGGTGCGCAGGGTCAGGGACCTGTTCATCCAGGCACCCGCCGGGAACTTGTCGATCAGCCCGCCGTAGACGCCGATGACCGACACGACGCCGCCGCTGCGGCAGGACATGATGGCCTGGCGCAGGGCGTGCGGCCGGTCCGTCTCGGAGCGGACCGCCTGCTTGGCGCGGTCGTAGAGGTGGACGTGGGAGGCGCCGTGGGTGGCCTCCAGGCCGACCGCGTCGATGCACTTGTCGGGGCCCCGGCCGCCGGTGAGCTCGAGCAGGGCCGAGCGTACGTCGGTGTCCTCGAAGTTGATGGTGGTGTAGCCCTGGGAGGCGGCCATGTCGAGCCGGTAGGTCTCCTTGTCGATCGCGATGACCTTCTCCGCGCCCAGGACCCGGGCACTGTCCATGGCGAACTGGCCGACCGGACCGGCGCCCCAGACGGCGACGACGTCGCCTTCCTGGATGTCGCACATGTCGGCACCCATGAACCCGGTCGGCAGGATGTCGGACAGGAACAGCACCTGCTCGTCCGTGAGGTCCGACTCGATCTTGAGGGCGTTGGCGTCGGCGAGCACCACGCGGGCGTACTCGGCCTGACCGCCGGCGAAGCCGCCGGTGAGGTGGGAGTAGCCGTAGATGCCGGCGGTGGGGTGGCCGAACAGCTTCTCCGAGATGCCGGCGTTGGGGTTGGTGTTCTCGCAGCAGGAGTACAGCTCCGCGCGACAGGACGCGCAGGCGCCGCAGGCGATGGGGAACGGCACGACGACCCGGTCCCCGACGCGCAGTGTGCCGTCGCTGATGCCGGAGCCGACCTCGACGACCTCCCCCATGAACTCGTGGCCCATGATGTCGCCCTTTTGCATGGTGGGGACGTAGCCGTCGAGCAGGTGGAGGTCGGAGCCGCAGATCGCCGTCGAGGTGATCTTCACGATGGCGTCGCGGCTGTTCATGATCGAGGGATCGGGGACGTCCTGCACCTCGACCGAGTTGCGTCCCGTCCAGCAGTTCGCCTTCATGCGAGGGCCTCCTTCAGCTCTTCCTCGGTCAGCGGTCGCGCCGGGTGCTGCGGGAACTCGCCGCGGGCCCGCTTGCCGCCGGGTGCGCCCTCGGAGCGGACGACCTCGCCGGTCTCCACGATCTGCTTGAAGCGGCGCAGGTCGTCGTCCAGCTGCTGGTGCGGTTCCTCCCCGAAGTAGCGCGCCGCGGCCTGGCCCAGCGCCCCGCCGGGCAGGTCGTAGCGCAGGGTCACCCGGATCTCCGTGCCCCGGCCGCCGGGGGCGGGCTCGAAGCGGACCTCGCCGGAGTTGTCGATGTCGGCGCCGTCCACCGACCGCCAGGCGATCAGCCGGCCGGCGACTTCCTGCGTGGTCTCGGCGTCCCATTCGACCGTCTTGCCGAACGGCGCGCTGGCCCGCCAGTGACTGGTGCGCGGCCCGGTGACGCGCACCTCCTCCAGGTGCGCCATGAAGTCTGGCAGCCGCTCCAGGTCCCTCCAGAGGGCGTAGACCTCGTCCGGGGGCCGGCCGACGGTGGTGGTCGCGGTCAGTTCCATGGGGGTGCTCCTACGGGTGCGGGTCACGGCCGCGTAGACGTCGGTGACCGTGAGGGCGGTGACCGCGGCGGTCGCGGCGACGGTGCGCCCCACGCCGCGGCCGTTGTGGTTCCTCAGGGCGCGGGTCAGCATCGTCAGGTCCATGAGGTCGCCGCCGACGCGGCCCCAGAGCCAGGCGGGGTGCGGTCGCCCCAGCAGCCCGGACGCCGCCGCCAGCTCGCGCACGCCGACGGCGGTCGTCGCCGAGCGGTGCCGGACGGCGTCACCGACGCCCAGGGCCCGGGCGAAGCCGGCCGGGGCGACGACCTGGGGCACGCCGAGGAGCGCGCTGGCCCAGCCGAGGCCGCGGACGAGCGGATCGTGCTGGAGGCGGGAGGTGGAACGGGTGTCTGTCTTCATGAGTGCTCCCCACGTGCGGTGAGGTGAACGGAAGGCGGGCCGCTCGGGCGAGGTGAGAGGTGCGGAGTGGACAACGGCGGAGTTTCCGCGTGGCCCGCATCCAATCCTCGGCTTCCGTCACCCACCGGCGCCGCGGTGGTGAGCCGGACACGGTCGATCGCCGCTGCCAGGTACAGGAGCGCAGGCGGCGGCTGCCGTCCGACCCCGGCCGGAGCCGGGGTCGGACGCCGTTGGTCGGCCGGCCCGGTCTTGGGAGGGCAGGCGGGCGGCGGCCCTGTGCTCCCTACTTCTTGTGGCCGTTGCCGTGTCCGTCGGGGTGCAGGACGACCTTGGTCCAGCCCTCGTCACGGGCGTCGAAGTGCTCGTAGGCGGTGGGGGCCTCGTCCAGGCCGAGCTCGTGGGAGACGACGAAACTCGGCTTGGCCTTCCCGCCGGCGATCAGGTCCCGCAACGCCCGGTTGTACTTCTTCACCGGCGCCTGACCCGTCCCCATCTGCTGGCCCTTGAACCACATCATCCCGAAGTCGATCGGCACCTTGCCCTGGGCCTCCAGCTCACCCTGGGCTTCCTCGCCGCCCGGATCCTGCGGCAGGAACACACCCACCACGCCGATGTGACCGGTGAACCGGACCGAGTCGATCAGCCCGTTGAGCGTGAGACTGGCGTCCTCGTGCCCCTGGGGATCGTGTGCCTGATAGCCGAC
>NZ_JBEYXM010000023.1:0-132817 GCF_040704595.1 Streptomyces sp. NPDC046870 | reverse complement strand
TGCCATGGCTCCGCCATGGCGCCCTCCTCCGCCTTGCGATGCACGGCACCAGACCCCGCTCCCTGATCCGGCCTGATCCAAACGAAAGACCCTAGAGCCTCCGAAACGGCGGGTTCCGGGGCCGTTCTGTCCATCTGCTGGACAGGAGAGCGGCAAATCGGGCAAATTACCGGCATCCGGTTGGGGGACCGCCGACCCCTGGCTAACCTGCCGATATGGCCCTCGGAACCGCATCCACCAGGACTGATCGCGCACGCACCGTGCGCGACATCCTCGCCACCGGCAAGACGACGTACTCGTTCGAGTTCTCGGCGCCGAAGACCCCGAAGGGTGAGCGGAACCTGTGGAGCGCGCTCCGGCGGGTCGAGGCGGTCGCCCCCGACTTCGTCTCCGTGACCTACGGCGCCGGCGGATCCACCCGCGCGGGCACGGTCAAGGAGACCCAGCAGATCGTCGCGGACACCACGCTCACCCCGGTCGCCCACCTCACCGCGGTCGACCACTCCATCGCCGAACTGCGCAACATCATCGGCCAGTACGCGGACGCCGGCATCCGCAACATGCTCGCCGTGCGCGGCGACCCGCCCGGCGACCCGATGGGCGAGTGGGTGCCGCACCCCCGCGGCCTGACCTACGCGGCCGAACTCGTCCGGCTCATCAAGGAGTCGGGCGACTTCTGCGTGGGCGTCGCCGCGTTCCCGGAGATGCACCCGCGCTCCGCGGACTGGGACACCGACGTCGCCCACTTCGTGGACAAGTGCCGTGCGGGTGCCGACTACGCCATCACGCAGATGTTCTTCCAGCCGGAGTCGTATCTGCGCCTGCGCGACCGCGTGGCGGCCGCGGGCTGCGGGACCCCGGTCATCCCGGAAGTCCTGCCGGTCACCAGTGTGAAGATGCTGGAACGGTTGCCGAAGCTCAGCAACGCCCATGTCCCGGACGTCCTGAAAGAGCGCATCCTCACAGCGAAGGACGATCCGGCGGCGGTACGCTCCATCGGTATCGACTTCGCCACGGAGTTCTGCGCGCGGCTGCTGGCCGAGGGAGTGCCCGGACTGCACTTCATCACGCTCAACAACTCCACGGCGACCCTGGAAATCTACGAGAACCTGGGCCTGCACCACCCCCCGCAGGCCTAGACCGGCCGCATCGCGATACGACACACTGCGTAGCGGCCACTGGGAGAGGGGCGTACATGGGCTGGACGGTCCTCTACATCGCGTTCGGCGGCGTCGCGCTGTGGCTGCTGGGCGAGGTGCTGCTGCAGTACAAGGCGCGGCTGCGCTGGCGCCTCCTCGCCTTCGGCGGCTTCCTCGGCGTCGTGGTGGGCGTGCTGATGCCGTCCGTCATCGTGATCGGGCTGGGCGCGATCGCCTTCGCGGTCGGCCAGACCTACGTCACGCTGTCGTTCCGCCGCGGCTTCGCCTCCGGCTGGGCGGTCAAGCGGCCCGTCCCCGAGGCCGCGACCGGCAGCAAGCGCCGCCGCGGCCGGGCGGACCGGCACGCGCCGGACCCGCAGGGCGCCGGCCCCGAGTCCGCCCCGGCAGCCGACGACGGCGACCCCGGCGCCACCGGCCACGGGCCCTACGGCCACGGTCAGGCGCACGGCGACTTCGACGACGACTACGACCGCGACGACGTCTTCACCCCGGCCGCCGCCCGCGCGGCCGACCCCGCCGCCGAGACCACCGCCGTCTACGAGCCGCAGCCCCTTCCCGACGACACCGGCAACTACGGCGTCTACGGCGACCCCGCGCACGCGCACACCGCCCCGCAGGGCGACCAGCAGAGCTACGCCTACGACTACTCCGGCTACGGCCAGCAGCAGGGGTACGACTACGGCGGCGCGGCCCAGCAGGGGTACGCCAACTACTCCGACCCGTACATCGGCAGCCAGCCCTACGGCTCCTACGACCAGGGGTACGGCCAGCAGTACGGCCAGCAGCAGGGCTACGCGCAGGACCCGTACGCCACCGGCGGTCACGGTGAGACCCCGGCCGGCGGGGTGTGGGTGCCGCAGCAGCGCACCGACGAGACCTACGGCGGCGAACTCCCGCCGGAACAGCCGTACCCCCACCAGCAGGGCGGACAGCAGCCGCAGTCCGGGGCCGGCTACGACGAGCAGTACCGCTTCTGACGGTCAGGCGCCCGGGCCCACCCGCTCACGGGCAGCCCGGGGCCCGCCCGGCGGGAGCCCGTTGCCCGCGGGTCCGTCCAGAGTGAACCCGCCGTTCACCGGCGCCCGTTCACTGCGAGCCGCGGAACTCCGGGCCCTCCACGATCAGGCCGGCCACCAGCGCGCCCGACATGCCGGCGTGCGGGAGGCCGCCGCCCGGGTGGGACCAGCCGCCGACGGCGAACAGGCCGGGCAGCGCCGTGGAGTTGGCCGGATGCAGCACCCCCTCCGGCGCGGCCAGCGCGGGCGGCGGCACGGCACCGCCCCCGGCTCCCGTCTCCCGCTCGGTGTCCAGCGGTGTGCGGACCTCGCGCCACAGCACCCGCTCGCGCAGCCCCGGCACGGCCCGCTCGGCGGCGGCGGCCATGCGGTCCGCGAAGGCGTCGGCGGCACCGGGCGCCGCCCAGTCGTACTCCGTCGCCGAGGGCACCGTCGCCGTCAGCACCACGCTCTCGTGCTCCCCGTCGGGGCGCAGGGCCGGGTCGTCCGGCCGGTCGACGACGGTCGTCGGCAGGTCGGGCAGCATCCCGTGCCGGAACAGGTCCAGATCGCCCTCGTCGTCGGCCGCGTGCACCACGGTGCGGTGCACCGCGCCGGGCTCCCGCGCCCCGCGCAGCGCCAGGCACACGACCACCCGGCCCGGATACCGGTCCTCCGGCTCCGGTTCGACGGCCTCGGCGCCGTACACCTGCCGGCCCGTCAGGTCGCGCAGTCTCCACGGGCCCTGGCCGACCACGAAGTCCGCCTCGGCCACCGTGCCGGTGCTCAGCTCCACCCCGGCCGCGCGGCCGTCCTTCTCCAGGACGCGGGTCACCTCGGCGCCGAACACGAACTCGACCCGCCGTTCCCGGCACCGCTCGTACACCGCGTCCGCCAGCTCCCGGATGCCGCCGCGCACGTACCAGGTGCCGAAGGCGTGCTCCATGTAGGGCAGCACGGCCGCGCTCGCCGGGGCCGTGCCCGGGTCGACGCCGTACGCGAGCGCGTACCCGTCCAGCAGCTGCGCCAGCCGGGGGTCGCGCAGTTCCCGCCTGCCGATCTCGAACAGCTTGACCACGCGGCGCCTGCCCAGCAGCCGCTTGTACGTGGTGCCGGGATACGGCTCCTTGTCGGCCAGCACCTGCCAGTTGGGCCACAGCGGCTCCTCCAGCAGCGGCCGGCGGGTGCGGTCCCAGGCCTCGCGGGCCCGCACCAGGAAGTCGCCCCAGCGCTCGCCCGCCCCCGCGCCCAGCGCCTCGTCCAGAGCCGCGACGACGCCGGCGCGGGAGGCGTTGGGCAGCGACACCTCCGTGCCGTCCGCGAAGACGTGCCGCGCGGACGGGTCGACCTGGACCAGCTCGACGCGGTCCTCCAGCGGTTCCCTGCCGGTCTTGATGAACAGGTCGCGGTACACGGCGGGCAGCGTCAGCAGTCCCGGGCCCGTGTCGAAGCGGAACCCGTCCCGCTCGAACCGGCGCACCGCGCCGCCGTAGGTCTCCGTCCGTTCGTACACCGTCACCCGGTGGCCCGCGACGGCCAGCCGGGCGGCAGCCGCCATCGCGCCCATCCCGGCGCCGATCACCGCAATCCGTGCCATGCCCGTGACTTTATCGACCGCCACCGACAGCCCGGCCGCGGGGCGGCTGCGGCGCAGGTCAAGGGGCTCGCGAGGCCAGACGCCGCTCCTCCCGGCGCTGGGCGCGGCGACGCAGGAAGCGGCGGATGCGGGAGACGAGGAACAGCAGGGTCAGCATCCCGCCGGCCAGCAGGACGGCCGCGACGACCGCCGCCGCCTCCGGGTGGAACACCGCGAACGTCACGATGCCCCCGACCCCGAGGTCCTCGGCGAGGCTCAGCGCGATGTTGCTGAACGGCTCGGGCGAGGTGTTGACCGCCATCCGCGTCCCCGCCTTCACGGCGTGGCTGGCCAGCGCCGTCGAACCTCCGATCAGGCCGGCCGCCACATCGGAGAGCGAGCCGCTCTGCCCGGCGAGCAGCGCCCCGACCCAGGCACCGGCGAGGGGACGGACCACCGTGTGCACGGAGTCCCACAGCGAGTCGACATAGGGGATCTTGTCGGCGACGGTCTCGCACAGGAACAGCACGCCCGCGACGATCAGCACCTCGGGGCGCTGCAACGTCTGCGGGACGTCGTCGGCGACCCCGGCCGCGCCGAAGAGACCGAGCAGCAGCACCACCGCGTAGGCGTTGACGCCGCTGGCCCAGCCGCTCGTGAAGACCAGAGGGAGTACGGACACGCACGCGATCGTAGTCAGGCGCCGGACCACAGGCGTGGGCACGCGCGCGGACGGCTGAGTACACGTACTCAGACGGCCAGATGAGTACGCGCGCGGATGGGCCGGGAGACGTGCGGACGGGAGAGTGGAGGCACGGCAGAGGGGCGCGGCCCGGCACCGCCGGCACGGGGCGGCGGAACGGCGCCCGCCCCCTGGCCGCTCCTTCCGCCGATCCGTCGGCGGAAGCGAGACACGGGGGCCTCGGGGGACGACCACCACGGGGGTCCGCGACGGGGGAGCCCGTACGGGAGGGAAGTACGGGGGAGTCACCGGGAGGAACGGGGGAGAACGGGGGAGTCCCGGTGGCGAAACGGGGAAGAGGAGGGCGCCGGTCCACAGCGGACCGGCGCCCTCCGCGTACACCCCTCAGGCCGTGCGCACCGCTCAGACCTTGCCGCTGACCCGCCCCTGGAGCAGCCGGGACAGGGCCGCGTGCACGTCGTCGAGGGAGCGCTCCGGCTGGAACGACTTCCAGTCCAGCGCGGCCACCAGGACCATGCCGACCAGTGCCGCCGCCGTCAACTGGACGTCGATCTCGTCGCTGAACTCGCCCGCCGCCACGCCTTCGCGCAGCACGCCCTCCACCACCGCGACCGCCTCCTGCCGCACCACCATCAGGGTGGACTGCCAGGCCCGGTTGGTGCGCCACAGCTCGGCGACGTACAGCTGGGTGAAGGCCGGGTAGCGGTCGATGAAGACCAGGCCCGCGCGGATCATCGCGTCCAGCGCGTCCACCTTGCCGCGGCCCTCGCGTGCCGCCTGCTCGGCCGCTTCCTTCAGGGAGGCGGTGAGCAGGCCGACGCCGTGCCTGAGCAGCTCCTCGAAGAGAACGGACTTGCTCGCGAAGTTGTAGTAGACCGTGCCCTTCGCGACCCCGGCCCGCTCGGCGATCTCGTCCACCGTGGTCGCGGAGAAGCCCTGCTCGGCGATGAGCGTGACGGCCGCCTCGTAGAGCTTCTGCCGGGTGGCCTCGCGGCGCGTGCTGCCGCCGGCCCTGGCGCTGCTGCTTTCCATGGTCCCGATTCTCACAGGTACGCGCGCGTGCGGGCGCTCGCCCCGGATCACAGGCTCAGCTCCGGGTGCAGCCGGGCCGGGGTCCACACCTGGCGGCGGCGGGCCGCGAGGGCGGTCAGCGCGAGGGCGCCGGCGGTGAACGCCCCGAGCACGCCGCACGCCAGCCACACCGGGCCGAGCCCGCCGCCCGTGATCAGCCGGCGCAGCGCCTCCACGATGTAGCTCATGGGCAGGAACGGGTGGATCGCGTTGAAGAAGCCCGGGCTGGTCTGGACGGGATAGGTGCCGCCCGCCGAGGTCAGCTGGAGCATCAGCAGCGCGAGCACGAGGATCCGCCCGGCCGCGCCGAAGCGGGCGTTCAGCCACTGCACGATCGCCGCGAAACAGGCCGCGACCAGGAACAGGAAGCCGATCGTGCCGGTCGCCCGCAGCATCTGGAGGCCGACCGCCCAGTGCAGCACGGCCATCAGGGCGGTCACCTGGAGCACGCCCACCGCGACCACCGGCAGCCAGCCGGCGAACGCGATCCGCCAGGCGGAGGCGCCGGCCGCAAGCGCCCGCCGGTTGAGCGGCGGGATCAGCATGTAGGCCACCATCGCGCCGACCCACAGCGACAGCGGGATGAAGTAGGGCGCGAAGCCGGTGCCGTAGTTCGGGGCCCTGTGCAGGTCGTGCGAGGCGAGCTGGACCGGGTCGGCCATCACGCCGGTGCGCCGGTCGCGGTCCTGCTTGTCGTAGTCCGGGATCTTCCTCGCGCCCGAGTGCAGTCCGCCGGCGAGCTTCCCCGACCCGTCGGACAGCTTGTACAGGCCGCCGCTGAGGGTCTCGGCGCCCGACTCCGCGGTGCCGATGCCCTTGTCGAGGGCGACCGCGCCGGTGTGGGCGGTGCCCAGCCCGGTGTGCAGCTTCTCGGCGCCGTCGGCGACCTGGTGGGCCCCGGTGTTCAGCTCGTCGATCTTCTTGACGGCGTCCTCGACGTCCTCGGACAGGTGCGGTGCGCGCTCGGCGAGGGCGTCGGCCTGCTTCTGGAGCGCGCCCAGGTTCTCCCCCATCGTCTTCAGGTCGCCGTCCTGGTCGGCGATCAGCGTGTTCAGGTCGTCGGCGACGGTGGCCACCTCGGCGGCGGCCGTCCTGGCCCGCTTCAGCTCGGGGCAGGCCGGGTCGGGGACCGTCGCGCCCTCGCAGCGCTTGCCGTACACCTCGTCCAGGACGGCGGAGGAGGCGTGCGCGGTCTTCGCGGCACCCGGCGCCAGTTTCACCAGCACGTCCAGGTTGTCCTTGACCGCCTTGGCCGAGTCGGAGACCAGCCGCGCGGTGTCCCCGATGGTCTTCTCGTTGTGCTTCAGGAACGGGCCCGCCTGGGCGTAGACGCCGTCGACCTTGTCGGCGAGCGCCTGGGTGCCGTCGGCGACCTGCCGTGAGCCCTCCTGGAGGTCGCCCGAGCCGGTGTCGAGCTTCTTCAGGCCCTTGGCCAGCTTGCCGCTGCCGCCCTTGGCGTCCTTCAGACCGTCCGCGAGGTCCTTGGAGCCCTTCTCCGCCTTTCCGATCCCGCTGTTCAGCCTGTCGGCGCCCCGCGCGGCCGTGACGGTCTTGTCGTGGATGTCGGAGAAGGACACGAAGATCTTGTCCAGGAAGCTCCGGGAGGCCTTGGTGGACGCGGCCGAGCGCACCTCGTTGAAGACCGTGCGGGAGATCTGGCCGACGATGTAGTTGTTCGCGTCGTTGGTGCGCACCCGCAGGGCGCCGGTCTCCGGGGAGTCGCCCGAACTGGACGCGATCCGGCTGCTGAAGTCGGCCGGCATGGTCAGCGACAGGTAGTAGGTGCCGTCCTCGACGCCCGCGCGGGCCTGCGCGTCGGAGACCTCGTGCCACTCGAAGGTCCGGCTGTCGCGCAGCCCGTCGACGATGTCGTCACCGGCGGTGATCTTCTTCCCGCCCGCCGTGGCCCCCTTGTCGTCGTTCACCAGGGCCACCGGGATGCGGTCCAGACGGCCGTACGGGTCCCAGAACGACCACAGGTACAGGGCGCCGTAGAGCAGGGGCAGCACGAGCAGGGCGACGAGGGCGGCCCGGGGGAGCCTCCCGCGCCCGAAGCGCCTCAGCTCAAGCGCGGCCAGCCTCGGTGAGCGCATCACCGGCGTCCTCCTTCTCCGGCTCGGTCGAGACGCTGACGCAGTCCTCGGGAGCGGTGCGGCACACGGCCAGGACGGTCGTGCCCGCGCGCGTGAGGGAGCGCAACAGGTCCCACATCTCGGCGCGTTCGGCGTCCGAGAGCTTCATGTCGACGTCGTCCACCCCGAGCAGCAGGGGCCGGCCGAGCAGGGCCAGCGCGAGGGACAGGCGCAGTTCCTGCGGCCGTTCCAGGTCGCGCACGGCCGTCCGGGAGCCCTTCGGGAGCGTCTCCAGGTCGAGTCCGGCGGCGGCCAGGGCCGCGTCGACCCGCAGTCGTGCCTCGTACGCGCGCTGGGCGCGGGGGCGCAGCAGTTGGCGCAGGGAGTCACCGAACCGGTGCTGCAACAGCGCCCGTTCGCGCAGGTGCTCCCCGACGGTGAGGGCCGGCTCCAGGTCGGTCACGCCGGTCACGTTCGCCACCGCGCCGACACGGCGCAGGGCCGCCATCTGACGGGGGAGTTTGAACCCGGCGACGGCGGCCACTCCTTCGGTGGGCTTCATCCGTCCCGTGAGTGCGAGCAGCAGACACGTGCGGCCGGAGCCGGACGGTCCCTCGATCGCGATCAGCGAGCCGGGCCCCGCGTCCAGGGTGACGCCGCGGAAGGCCCAGCCCCGCGGCCCCTTGAGTCCGAGCGCCTCGGTCCTGACACCGGCGCCGGCCGCGGCGCCGGTTCCGTCCGCGCCGACCGTTGCGTGTGCGTCGTCCACAAGCCCCCCTGCCGCGTAGGCCGTAATTGAACTGACTGGTCAGTGCAAAAATACGCCCGAACCTACGATCGAGGCAAAAGCGCAGGTCAGAACGGATTGTCAGTGGCATACCGCACGATGGGCACATACGGCATTCGTGCCGTCACCCAGACGACAGGAGGTTCGTCATGGCCCACTCGTCCGCAGCCGCCGCCCGCCGGCGCCGCGCCACCGGCCCTGCCCCCTCACTGACCGGCCCGGCGAGCGACGTACACCCCGTGCTCCGCCGGGCCACGGCCCCGCCCGCCGCCCTCGACCTGCTCGCCCAGGCCCGTGCCGGACTGGAGGAGGCCACCGTCCTGGAGACGCCGAACGAGCGCTATGCGACGGCCCACCTCGCCGCCCTGCGCACCGCCGCCGCCGTGCTCGCCGCCCGGGGCCGGCCCGAGACCTCCCCGCGCCGCCGGGCCCGTATCCGCAGCGCCTGGGAGGTGCTCCCCGAGATCGCCCCGGAACTGACCGAGTGGAGCGCGCTGTTCGCCTCCGGCGCCGCGCGCCGGGCCCGTGCCGAGGCGGGCATCCGGGGAGCGGCCGGGCAGCGGGACGCGGACGACCTGATACGCGACGTGGAGATGTTCCTCCGCATCGTGGAGCGGATGCTGGTCCTCCAGCCGGTCCTGCCCCAGCCCCGCCAGGACTCCGCCGGTGACACCGCCGCCGTCGACGACGGAGCCGGCAGCGGCGGTGAAGGCCCGAGGAGGGGAGGCGGCCGGGGGAGGGGAGCCGGTCCGGGAGGCGATCTGCCGGACGCGGGCTGACCGGACGCGGGACGGCCACGACGCCCCCCGGAGAGGCGCGCGTGGCCCGGCGTCGTCGCGGTGACCAGGCACGGCGTGGAGGCAATAGGGTGGACATCGCCTGAAGTCCCGCCCCGCCGAGGAGTCAACTGCCGTGTCGGACCCGATGCGCCCGCCCGTCTCCCACCATCACCCCCGGACGACGTCGCCGCGCTCCGACCCCTCCCGTCCCCGCGCCTCTCTCGGCACGGCGGTGGTCTGGGAGGTCCTGCAGGACGCCCTGGACCGCCGGGTCAAGGCCACCGGCCGGGAGTCGCTGGACGTCCTGGACACCGGAGGCGGCAGCGGCAGGTTCGCCGTGCCCCTCGCCCGCCTCGGCCACCGCGTCACCGTGGTCGACCCCAGCCCCAACGCGCTGTTCGCGCTGGAGCGCCGCGTCACCGAGGCCGGTGTGGCCGACCGGGTCAAGGGGGTCCAGGGCGACGCGCACGGTCTGTTCGACGTGGTCGAGCGCGGCGGCTACGACGCCGTCCTGTGCCACGGCGTCCTGGAGTACGTGGACGACCCGGCCGAGGGCATCCGCAACGCGGTCGCCGCGCTGCGCCCCGAGGGCCTCCTCAGCCTGCTCGCGGCCGGCCTCGGCGGTGCCGTCCTCGCCCGCGCCCTGGCCGGCCACTTCACCGAGGCCCGGCAGGCGCTCCAGGACCCCGACGGCCGCTGGGGCGCCGGCGATCCGGTGCCCCGTCGCTTCACCGCCGAGCAGCTCACCGCGCTGGTCGAGGGCGCGGGTCTGCGGGTCGGTGCGGTGCACGGCGTGCGCGTCTTCGCCGACCTGGTCCCCGGGGTGCTGGTGGACACCGAGCCCGGTGCCCTCGACGCGCTGCTGAAGCTGGAGGCCGCGGCGGCCGAGCTGCCCGCGTTCCACTCCGTCGCCACCCAGCTCCATGTGCTCGGTGAGACCGCGGGTCCTCGCGAGGCCTGAGATCACCCTCGGCACGCGAGCGCATCCGGGGACGGGGGGCGCACGGCCGGCACGAGCCGCTGATCAGCGCCTCGTGCGCGGATGGAGTACGCCACAAGCCGCCCGATCGTGGGGTTTGCGCCGTATGATCGAGGTACACCGCCCGGCATGACGGGTCGGCCGCCGGGGAATGGAAGCCTCAGCGAGTCGGACGGCCATGACGGACTCCGGTTGGCCAATTGGCGTAGAGGGGCGGGTTTCACGGGGGCGATTCCCTGCCTATCCTGAAGGGACCCCCCGGGTCGCCCCCGGCGACTGCACGATGAGGAGGACTCCGTGCCGCTCTCTGAGCACGAGCAGCGAATGCTTGAGCAGATGGAGCGAGCGCTGTACGCCGAAGACCCCAAGTTCGCGTCGGCGCTTGAGGGAAACGGGCTGCGGACGTACACCCGGCGGCGGGTCTACCAGGCGGTCGCAGGCTTCCTCGCGGGTATCGCGCTCCTCATGGCCGGAATGGTCGCGCAGTTGATCTGGGTCAGCGTGGTGGGTTTCCTCGTCATGCTGGGCTGTGCCGTGCTCGCCGTCACCGGCTGGCGCAAGGCGCCGAAGCCGGGTGAGCAGCCCCCGGGCGGCCCGCGCCGCCAGGCACGGCCGAAGCGCTCCATGATGGACCGGATCGAGCAGCGCTGGCAGCGCCGCCGGGACGAACAGGGTCACTGACCGCGCCGCGCCTCCCACGGCGCCGGACCGCAGACATCCGTGAGGGGCGGCCACCAGCCGGTGGCCGCCCCTCACGCGTGCCCGGGCCCTCGGCGCGAGCCGCGCTGCCGCTGAGCCACGCCGCCCACACCGGCCTCGTCCAGCCGCGCCGCGCGCGTCGACACCGCGAACGTTCCGCCGACGCGACCACGTTCGCACTTGCGTCAGCCCGCGCGCTCCCCTCGCGTCGGCCCGCGCGCCCAACCCTGCATGGCCCGAGCCCGGCCCCGTGCTGGCTGCGTTCCCCTTCGCGTCGGCCCGCGCGCCCGGCCCGGTGTCGTCCGAGCCTGGCCTCGCGTCGGGCGCGTTCAGCCCATGCCAGCCGTGTCGCCCGTGCCCGGCCCCGTGCTGGCTGCGTTCCCCTTCGCGTCGGCCCGCGCGCCCGGCCCGGTGTCGTCCGAGCCTGGCTCCACGTCGGGGCGTTCACCCTCGCGTCAGCCCATGCCGACCGGTATCGCCCGCGCCGGTCGTGCCGTCCGTGCTGCGCTGCCCGCACGGACGGCGCCGCGGTTTCAGCTTCGCTGCCCGGACGGACGGCGCAGGGTCGGGCGGGCCGCCGTGAGGCGGGTGCGCAGGGCTGACCAGCGGGCCGACAGCGTCCACAGCACCCGGACCGAGGAGCGCGGCAGGAACCGCGCCCGCAACCGCGTCCCGGTGCTCACCGTGGCCCGCAGCCCCTCGGTCACCCGGCGTACGTCCTGTGCCGTTCCCGCGGCCGGGCGCGGGGCGGGCGCGTACAGCACCTGCTCCACCGCGTCCGCCACCCGGTGCACGGCGGCCCCGGCCGCCGGATCGAGATGGCCGAGCCGCACGATCCGGTCGGCGGCCTTGCGCGGAGTCAGCGACTCGTCCGGCGCGATGCCGTGGTCCCAGGCGCTGTCGGTCAGCTCCTGCCAGGCCGCCAGGGTGTGCGCCGCCGCGCCCCCCGGCGTCCGGTCGTGCCCGCCCAGCCGGCGCCCGCGCATCCGCTCCCGCCACAGCAGCGGCGACAGCGGAACCGCCAGGACCAGCAGCGCGCCCAGCCCGGTCAGCGGCCACCGCCACCAGCCGTCGCCGCCGTCCTCGTGGACCGGGACCGCCGCAGCGGACGCGCTGCCGCAGGCCTGGAGCCTGCGCAGCTCACCGGCGCAGCTCTCGCTCGGCGAGGCCGCGGCCGAGGGCTGCGAGGACGCCCCCTTGGACGGCAGCGCCTCGTCCGGCAGCGAGCTGCCCGGCGTGTCCGACTGGGTGTACGACGGCGTGGTGCCCCGGGTCGGGGTCGGCTCGAAGCGGGTCCAGCCCACGCCCTCGAAGTACAGCTCGGGCCACGCGTGCGCGTCCTTCTGGCTCACCGCGACCGTGCCGTCGGCCTGCGGGGTGCCGGGCGCGAAGCCCACCGCGACCCGGGCCGGGATGCCGAGGGTGCGTGCCATCGCTGCCATCGCGAAGGAGAAGTGGACGCAGAAGCCCTGCTTCTTCTTCAGGAAGTTCGCTATGGCGCCGGGCCCCCGGCCCACCTCCACCGAGGTGTCGTACTGGAAGCCCCCGTTGACCGCGAACCAGTCCTGGAGCTTCACGGCCTGCTCGTAGTGACTGCTCGCGCCCGCCGTGATCTCCTGCGCGGTGCGGGCCACCACCTTCGGCAGCGAGGGCGGCACCTTGGTGTACTCGCGCCGCAGGGCGGCCGGCGGCTGCGGCGCGGCGGCCAGCTGTTCCGCCGTCGGCCGCACGTCCAGGCTGGTCACCTGGTAGGTCTCGCCGCGCGTGGTCTGGCCGTGGTCGCCGACGAGGGTCATCCCGACGGGCTCGTACCGCCACCGGCCGCTGATCTTCACATCGCTCGGCGGGTAGGGCATCGGCAGCCAGTCCTGCGCGTACCAGTCCGCCGCCGTGACGGTCGTCGTCACCTTGCCGCGGTCGACGTCCGACACCAGGCCGACGGGTGTGGGGAGCTTGTCCGGGACGCCGACGACGTGCCGCTGGGCCGGCTTCCAGGTGGTGCCGTCGAAGTCGTCCAGGGAGACGATCCGCAGGTACAGGTCCGAGATGTCGTTCGTGTCCGTCCGCAGCGTCAGCACCTGGCGGTCGTCGTTCGTGTTGAGGTTGTCGCGCAGGGACACCAGCGGGTTGACCGCCGAGATCGTGCCCCCGTTGCCGCCCCCTACCCCCACACCGGCGCCCGCGGCGTCCAGCAGGCCGCCGTTGATCGTGGGCAGGGCGAGCGGCACCACCAGGGCCACGCCGAGCGCCACCGCGCCGATCCGGCGTCCGGTGCGCAGCGGTGCCACGGCGCCCTCCGGGCCGCCCGGGGTGCGGGGCGCGCCGCCGAAGACCCGGCCCCACTGCGCGAGCCGGTCCCGGCCCTCCGCGAGCAGCAGCATCAGATAGCCGGCCGCCGCCACCAGGAACCACAGCCAGTCCGCGCCGCCGCCGGACAGGCCGGCGGCCACCGAGTACAGCGCGAGCAGCGGCAGCCCGGCCGGGGCCGCGCTGCGCAGCGTCACCGCGAGCGTGTCCACCAGCAGGCCGATCACCAGCGCGCCGCCGATCAGCATCAGCTTGATGCCGTCGGTGACCGGTGCCGGTGTCGCGTACCGGCTGACGTCGTCCGAGCCCTGCTGGAGCAGGCCGGCGAAGTACCGGAACGTGTCCGGGCCGGGGATCAGCCCGAGGAGCGCGTGCCCCCGGGCGAAGACCAGGGTCAGCAGCATCAGGGTGACCAGCGTCTGCGCCGCCACGGTCAGCGTCCGCCCCAGCGGCACCCGCCGGGCGGCCGCCCCGACTCCGGTCTGGATCGCGACCAGCGGGACCAGTTGCAGCAGCCAGGTCGGCTCGGTGACCAGCGGCAGCAGCGCGCAGGAGGCCATCAGGGTGGCCGCCGCCGCGCACAGTGCCAGTCGTGCCCGCCCGCTCATCACCGTGCCTCCCCGGTCACGCCGGTCAGCCCGGAGCGCTCCCGGTCCGCCCGCCGCCACAGTTCGTCGGCCGAGGCGCCGCGCGGCACGCTCAGGGCCGTCCAGCCCGCCTCGCGCAGCATCCGCAGCCGCTGCTCGTGCCGGTCGCCCGGGCGGGGCACGTCGGTCGCCTCCCGGGTCCAGGTGTCGGGGTCCAGCACGAAGGCGACGGCGCCGCCGCTGCGCCGGCTCATCTTGGCGACCGTCGTGGCCTGCTCCTCGTCCAGGTCGCCGAGGAAGGCGATCAGCAGCCCCTCGTTGCCCCCGCGCAGCACGTCGTACGCGCGGGACAGCCCGGTGCCGTCGGAGTGGTCGATCACCGCGAGGGTGTCCATCATCAGCCCGGCCGCGTCCGCCGTCTCCTGGCCGGTGCCCGCGAACCCGTCGGCGCCCTCGCCGGGCACCGCGCTGCCGGTGTCGGTCAGCAGCCGTACCGAGAAGCCGCGCTCCAGCATGTGCACCAGCACGGAGGCGGCACCGGAGACGGCCCACTCGAAGGCGGAGTCCGGGCCCGCACCCTCGTAGGCGCCGCCGCGGGTGTCCAGGAGCACGGTGCACCGGGAGCGCCGTGGCTGCTCCTCGCGGCGCACCATCAGTTCGCCGTAGCGCGCGGTGGACCGCCAGTGCACCCGGCGCAGGTCGTCGCCGTAGCGGTAGCCGCGCGGGATGACGTCGTCCTCGCCGGCGAGGGCCAGCGAACGCTGCCGGCCTTCGCCGTACCCCGTGGCCTCGCCGCCGAAGCGGACCGGGGAGAGCGGCTCCACGCGCGGGATCACCGTCAGGGTGTCGTACGTCGAGAAGGAGCGGGTCAGCTCGCACATGCCGAAGGGATCGGTGAGCCGCAGCTGGAGCGGGCCGAGCGGATAGCGGCCCCGCAGGTCCGAGCGGACCCGGTAGGACACCTCGCGGCGGCCGCCCGGCTCGACCCGGTCCAGCACGAAGCGCGGCCGGGGCCCGAGGACGTACGGCACCCGGTCCTGGAGCATCAGCAGGCCGGTGGGCAGCCGGGAGACGTTGTCCATGCGCAGATGCACCCGCGCCTCGCTGCCGGCGGGAACGCGCGCGGGGGCGAGACGGCGGCTCGCGGCGACCCGGTAGCGCGTGCGGTACAGCACGGCCGCGCAGAGCAGGGGCAGCACGGCGAGCAGCAGGCCGACCCGCAGCAGCTCGCTCAGGCCCAGCACGAACGAGCAGATCGCGGCGGCGATCCCGGCGGCGAGGAAGGAGCGGCCCCGGGTGGTGAGGCCCGCCAGGGCCGTACGGATCCCGCCCGCCTCCCCGCGGTCGGCCTCCGCCGGCCCGGCCCCCCCGGAGCTCATCACAGACCCCGCGGGGGCTGCTGGGGATAGGCCGGGACGCCACGGCCGAGACCGCCGAAGCCGTTCTGCGGGGCCGGGGGCTGGGCGGTGGGCACCGGGGTGTGCTGGAGGATCTCCAGCACCACCTGCTCGGCCGTGCGGCGGTTGAGCTGGGCCTGGACGGTGGGCAGCAGACGGTGGGCGAGGACGGCGACGGCGAGCGCCTGGACGTCGTCCGGCAGCGCGTACTCCCGGCCGGCGAGGGCCGCGGACGCCTTGGCCGCGCGCAGCAGGTGCAGCGTCGCGCGCGGGGAGGCGCCGAGTCTGAGGTCGGGGTGGGTGCGGGTGGCGGCGACCAGTTCGACCGCGTAGCGCCGGACCGGCTCGGCGACGTGCACCCCGCGGACCGCCTCGACCAGCTTCACGATCTCGTGCGCGTGCGCCACCGGCTGGAGGTCCTCCAGCGGGCTGACCCCGCCGTGGACGTCGAGCATCTGCAACTCGGCCTCCACGCTCGGGTAGCCGACGGAGACGCGGGCCATGAAGCGGTCGCGCTGGGCCTCGGGCAGCGGGTAGGTGCCCTCCATCTCGACCGGGTTCTGGGTGGCCACCACCATGAAGGGACTGGGCAGTTCGTACGTCTGCCCGTCGATGGTGACCTGCCGCTCCTCCATCGACTCCAGCAGCGCGGACTGGGTCTTGGGCGAGGCGCGGTTGATCTCGTCGCCGATCACGATCTGCGCGAAGATGGCGCCCGGCTTGAACTCGAAGTCCCGGCGCTGCTGGTCCCAGATGGACACGCCCGTGATGTCCGAGGGCAGCAGGTCCGGTGTGAACTGGATGCGCCGCACCGAGCAGTCGATGGACCGCGCCAGGGCCTTGGCGAGCATCGTCTTGCCCACCCCGGGGACGTCCTCGATCAGCAGGTGGCCCTCGGCGAGCAGCACGGTCAGCGCGAGTCGTACGACCTCGGGCTTGCCCTCGATCACGCCTTCCACCGAACCGCGCACCCGTTCCACCGTGGCGGTCAGCTCAGTGAGGCTCGCTCGATCGTCATAGGTCGTCACCCGGCCCTCCTCGGCCCGTTCTTTCCGGGCCGACGCTCTCGTGCGAAACCGGCCCACCCCGAAACACGGACACCACGCGGGAAAAGTTCCGCGTGACGTCACACCCCGCATTCTTGCTGCCGTTACCGATTCGTGTCACTCGCCTGTGGACAACTGCCCGCACGATGCCGGTCTTACGACTTTTCGACCGCGTTTTCGATACGGGGACGGCCGAACGCGTACCGGGGCGGTGGCCCGGCCCCCCGGATCAGGCCGGGTCGACCTCGCGCAGCAGACCGGTGCGCACGTCGAAGACGAAGCCGCGGACGTCGTCGGTGTGCAGCAGGAACGGCGAGGTGCGCACCCGCTGCATGGACTGGCGCACGTCCTGGTCCACGTCGTGGAAGGACTCCACCGCCCAGGACGGCCGCTGGCCGACCTCCATCTCCAGCTCGGTGCGGAAGTCCTCGGTGAGCGCCTCCAGGCCGCAGCCGGTGTGGTGGATGAGCACGATGCTGCGGGTGCCGAGCTTGCGCTGGCTGATGGTCAGCGACCGGATGACGTCGTCGGTGACCACACCGCCCGCGTTGCGGATCGTGTGGCAGTCGCCGAGCTGCAGGCCGAGGGCCTTGTGCAGGTCGAGGCGGGCGTCCATGCACGCGACGACGGCGACGTGCAGAACGGGGCTGGCGTCCATGCCGGGATCCGTGAACGCCTCGGCGTACCGCCGGTTGGCGTCCACGAGACGGTCGGTCACGGTGTCTCCGGCCGGTATGGCGCCTTCGGATCCAGTGGGCACTGCTGCAGAAGTCGTCATGCTGACGACGTTACTGGTCACCCGGGGTTCCGGCGTGTTGTGAGAGGGGACAAAAATCGCCATCGTGGCGTGTTGTGAGCTAACCCACACGGAGGGCGAACCCGACCGGACGGATGAATCCGTTCGAATGACCGCTCCGGCCCGTGCGCGGTGCGCGACGCGCAGGCCGGTTGATTGACCGCGAGACAGGGTGGACTAAAGTGGCGCGAAGCGGGAGGCGTGGCTCTTCCCGCTGGTGAAACCCCCGGAGACCCCGGCATGCGCCCGGGCCGTCTCCCCACGCGCGCGGCGCGTACGTACGGCTCGGCCTCCTCCCGCTCCCGGTCGGCTGACGCTTCCGGCGCCGGCAGGCCGTCCCTTCACGAGCTGGCGGGGACCCGCGGCGGTGCGTATCCTGCGCCGGATCCTGAGAGGCCCCCTTGAGCCAGAGTCGACACGTCCCGGTGATGCTCCAGCGGTGCCTGGATCTGCTGGCGCCCGCCCTGGAGCAGCCGGGCGCGGTGGTCGTCGACTGCACCCTCGGCCTCGGCGGGCACAGTGAGGCGCTGCTCGTCCGGTTCCCCGGGGTGCGGCTGATCGGCCTCGACCGGGACAAGGAGGCGCTGCGGCTGTCCGGTGAGCGGCTGGCCGCCCACGGGGACCGCGCCACCCTCGTGCACGCCGTGTACGACGAGCTGCCCGAGGTGCTGGACCGGCTCGGCATCGCGCGCGTGCAGGGTGTGCTGTTCGACCTCGGCGTCTCCTCCATGCAGCTGGACGAGGCCGGCCGGGGCTTCGCCTACGCGCAGGACGCGCCCCTGGACATGCGCATGGACCAGACGACCGGGATCAGCGCCGCCGAGGTCCTCAACACCTACCCGGCCGGCGAACTCGTGCGGATCCTGCGGGCGTACGGCGAGGAGAAGCAGGCCAAGCGGATCGTCGCCGCGATCGTCCGGGAGCGGGAGAAGGAGCCGTTCAGCAACAGCGCGCGGCTGGTGGAACTCATCCGGGACGCGCTGCCGCAGGCCGCCAAGCGCACCGGCGGCAATCCGGCCAAGCGCACCTTCCAGGCGCTGCGCATCGAGGTCAACGGCGAACTGTCGGTCCTGGAGCGGGCGATCCCGGCCGCCGTGAAGGCCCTGGACGTCGGCGGGCGCATCGCCGTGCTGTCGTACCACTCGCTCGAAGACCGCCTCGTCAAGCAGGTGTTCGCGGCCGGGGCCGCCACCACCGCGCCGCCCGGGCTGCCCGTCGTGCCCGAGCGGTACCAGCCGCGGCTCAAGCTGCTCACCCGTGGTGCCGAACTTCCCACCGAGGAAGAGATCGCCGAGAACCGCCGGGCCGCGCCGGCCAGACTGCGGGGTGCCGAGCGCATCCGGGAGGACGTCGAGTGAGCGAGACGGGTCGGAAGGGTTCCCCCGCCCACCGGGGGAGCGGTGTCCCGCACGCACCGGGGGAGCAGTGAGCAGGAAACCCGAGCTGAAGGGGAGGGCCGCCCGGCTGGCCCGGCTCTTCCCGGCCGGCCGCGCCCAGGCGGCCCGCACCCCGTTCGTCCTGCTCGTCGTCGTGCTCCTCGGCGGCGGCCTCATCGGGCTGCTGGTGCTGAACTCCGCGCTCAGCGAGGGCTCGTTCGAACTCGCCGACCTGCAGAAGCGGACGAAGAGCCTCACCGACGAGGAACAGGCCCTCCAGCGCGACATCGACGCCTACTCGTCCCCGGACGCCCTGCAGCGCCGCGCCCGCGAACTCGGCATGGTCCCCGGTGGTGACCCGGCCTTCCTCGGCCCCGACGGCACCGTCAAGGGCGTTCCCGGCGTCGCCGCGCCCGAGCCCGCCGCCCTCACGGCCCCGGCCGGCCCCGGGCCGCTCACCCCGGCCGCCTCCGGGCCGATGACCCCGGCCGGCGCCACCCTCCCCACGGCCCCGCCCGCCGCCCCGGCCCCCGCCGTGCCGCCCCAGCCGCCGGGCGACCCGGCAGCCGCGCCCCCCGCTCCGCCCGCCACCCTCCAGTCCCTCCCCACCCCGACCCCCGGCAGGTGACGGAAGTGTCCGACAGGCAACCGCCGCGCCGCCGCGTGCCCGGGCCCGCCCGCTCCGGCCCGCCGGCACCGGGCGGACACGGCTCCTCGTGCCCGTCGCCGCGCGCCCGTCGCCGGCCGGCCCGGAAGGTGCCGCGCCGCGGTGGCGGCGGCCGGTCCGGGTGTCAGGGACGGCCGGCGGCCCCGCGCGCGGGGCGCCGTTGTCCGGTCGCCTTTCGGCGTGCGGCCCGGACGCCGGCCCCGGCCGGCGCGATGACGCCGCGCTCGATCCCCCAGCCCACCCCGACCCCCGGCAGGTGACGGAAGTGTCCGACAGGCAACCGCCGCGCCGCCGCGTGCCCGGGCCCGCCAAGCCTCCCCGGCCGCGGGGTGCCGTCCGGCGGCAGCCCGCGCCCGCTGCCCGGCCGGTCCGCCGCTCCGCCGGTGCCCGGCCCCCGGTGTCGCGCCCGCTCCGGCTCGGCAGCCCCCGGCCCCGGCTGCGGCTGGTCAGCCTCGCCCTGACCCTGGTGCTGCTCGCCTTCGTGGTGCGGCTGCTCCAGGTCCAGGCCGTCGACGCGAGCTCCTACACGGCGCGGGCCGAGCAGAACCGGTACGTGGTGCACACCCTGGCCGCCGAGCGCGGCGAGATCACCGACCGCAACGGCGTCGCCCTCGCCGTCAGCGAGGACGCGTACGACATCACGGCCGACCCGACGATGTTCGGCCGCACGCAGCTGCGGATCTCCGACGGCCCGGAGAAGGCCGCCGCCCTGCTCGCGCCGATCCTCGGCCAGGACCAGGCCACGCTCGTCAGGAAGCTGCGCCCCGCGAACAAGAACTCCCGCTACACCCGGCTCGCCACCCGGCAGACCCCGCAGGTCTGGAAGCAGATCAAGGACCTGAAGACCGCGCTCAGCAACAAGTCGGAGACGGACCACACCACCGTCAACGTGCTGGCCGGTGTCTTCGCGGACCCCAGCAGCCAGCGCGTGTACCCCAACGGCGACCTGGCCGCCGGGATACTGGGCTGGGTCAACGCCGACGGCCAGGGCGGCGGCGGCATCGAGCAGCAGCTGGACAAACAGCTGTCCGGGAAGGACGGCAAGGTCCGCTACGCCCAGGCCGGCGGGCGCCAGGTGCCGACGGCCGGGTCCACCGAGACCCCCGCCGTGCCCGGCTCCGACGTCGAGCTGACCATCGACCGCGACATCCAGTGGGCCGCCCAGAACGCGATCAGCGAGCAGGTGAAGAAGTCCCGGGCGGACCGGGGTTACGTCATCGTCCAGGACACCCGTACCGGCCAGATCCTGGCCATGGCCAACTCGCCCGGCTTCGACCCCAACGACCTGTCCAAGGCCGACGGCGACGCCATGGGCAACGCGGCCGTGCAGGACGCCTACGAGCCCGGCTCCACCGCGAAGGTGATGTCGATGGCGGCCGTGCTGGAGCGGAACGTCGCCACCCCGCTCACCCACGTCGTCGTACCCAACCGGCTGCACCGCGGCGACCGGCTCTTCCAGGACGACGTCGACCACGGCACCTGGAACCTGACCCTCAACGGCGTGCTCGCCAAGTCCAGCAACATCGGCACCATCCTGGCCGCCGGCGAACTCGCCAGGACCCAGCCCGAGGCCAACAAGGTCCTCTACTCCTACCTGCGCAAGTTCGGCATCGGCAGCCCCACCGGACTCGGCTTCCCCGGCGAGACCGCCGGCATCCTCGCGCCGCCGCAGAAGTGGTCCACCTCGCAGCAGTACACGATCCCTTTCGGCCAGGGCTTCTCCATCAACGCGATGCAGGCCGCCTCCGTGTACTCGACCATCGCCAACGGCGGCGTCCGCGTCCAGCCGACCCTGGTGCGCGGCACCAAGGGCGCCGACGGCCGCTTCGACCCCGCTCCGAAGCCCGACCGGACACGGGTCGTCAGCGAGAAGACCGCCAGGAGCCTGGCGCAGATGCTGGAGTCCGTCGTGGACGACGGCCAGGGCACCGGCATCAAGGCGCGCATCCCGGGGTACCGGGTCGCGGGCAAGACCGGCACGGCCAACCGCGTGGACCCGCTCACCGGCCGCTACCGCGGCTACACGTCGTCCTTCGCCGGCTTCGCCCCCGCCGACAAGCCGCGGATCACCGTCTACTGCGCCATCCAGAACGCCACCTCGGGCAGCTACTTCGGCGGCCAGATCTGCGCCCCCATCTACAAGCAGGTGATGGAGTTCGCCCTGAAGACCCTCCAGGTCCCGCCGACCGGCGCGAAGGCCGCCAACCTGCCCGTCGACTACAAGCCCTGATCAGCACCTCGGAAACACCAGGAACCAGCTCGTGACAACGATCACCCCGGACCCCGGGAACCAAGGCGCCCACAGGCCCTCACTTCGCTCCGGAGCGGGTGCGCCCGGTACGCTCACCGCCGTGCCACACGCTGATCAGTCCCCCATCACCCAGAAGGGCCAACCCGTGACATATCCGGGACTGCCCCGGCCGACGACGCTTCCCGCCACACCCCTCGCGGAGCTCGCAGGCCAGCTGGGTGTCACCGCGCCGGAAACCGCCGCCGAGGTCACGGGGATCACCCACGACTCGCGCGCGGTCCGCCCCGGTGACCTGTACGCCGCCCTCCCGGGCGCCCGGCTGCACGGCGCCGACTTCGTCACCCAGGCCGCGAGCCTGGGCGCCGTCGCCGTGCTCACCGACCCCACGGGCGCCGAGCGCGCCGCCGCCTCCGGGCTGCCCGTCCTGGTGGTCGAGGACCCGCGCGGCCGGATGGGAGAGCTGGCGGCCACGATCTACCACCACCCGGGCCGCGACCTGCTCCAGATCGGCATCACCGGCACCTCCGGCAAGACCACCACCGCCTACCTGGTGGAAGGCGGCCTGAAGACCGCCCGTTCGACGGGCCTCATCGGCACCGTCGAGATCCGCATCGGCGACGAGCGCATCAAGTCCGAGCGCACCACGCCGGAAGCCACCGACCTCCAGGCCCTGTTCGCCGTCATGCGCGAAGGGGGCGTCGAGGCGGTCGCCATGGAGGTCTCCAGCCACGCCCTGGTCCTCGGCCGGGTCGACGGCTGCGTCTTCGACATCGCCGTCTTCACCAACCTCAGCCCGGAACACATGGAGTTCCACTCCGGCATGGAGGACTACTTCCAGGCGAAGGCACAGCTGTTCACGCCGCGACGCAGCAGGCTCGGCGTGGTCAACGCCGACGACGAGTACGGCCGCCGGCTCGCGAAGGAGGCGACCGTGCCGGTCGTCACCTTCTCCGCCGAGGGCCACCCCGACGCCGACTGGCGCGCCCAGGACGTCCAGGTCGGGCCCATGGACTCGACGTTCACCGTCCTCGGCCCGAACGGTGAGCGCGTGCACGCCAAGTCGCCGCTGCCGGGCCCCTTCAACGTGGCGAACACCCTCGCCGCCGTCGTCGCCCTCGCCGCGGCCGGTCTCGACCCGCAGACCGCCGCCGACGGCATCGCCGCCGTCCCGGGCGTCCCGGGCCGCCTGGAGCGCGTCGACGCCGGACAGCCCTACCTCGCGGTGGTCGACTACGCCCACAAGACCGACGCCGTGGAGTCGGTGCTCAAGGCGCTGCGCAAGGTCACCAAGGGCCGGCTGCACGTCGTCCTCGGCTGCGGTGGCGACCGCGACCAGACCAAGCGCGCCCCGATGGGCGCCGCCGTGGCCCGGCTCGCCGACACGGCCGTACTGACCTCCGACAACCCCCGCTCCGAGGACCCCCTGGCGATCCTCGCGACCATGCTCCAGGGCGCGGCCTCCGTGCCCGCGCACGAGCGCGGCGAGGTGCTCCTCTTCGAGGACCGGGCCGCCGCCGTCGCCGCCGCCGTGGGCCGCGCCCAGGCCGGCGACACCGTGCTGGTCGCCGGCAAGGGCCACGAGCAGGGCCAGGACATCGCCGGCGTGGTCCGTCCCTTCGACGACCGCCAGGTGCTCCGCGAAGCCATCCAGAAGACCCAGGGATGAAAATCCAGAAGACCCAGGGGATGAACTTGTGATCGCCCTCTCCCTCGCCGAGATCGCAAAAGTCGTCGGCGGGCAGACGCACGACATACCGGATCCGTCCGTACAGGTCACGGGACCGGTCGTCCGGGACTCCCGCGAGGTGGTGCCCGGCAGCCTGTTCGCCGCCTTCGTCGGCGAGCGCGTGGACGGCCACGACTACGCCCGCGCGGTGACCGAGGCCGGCGCGGTCGCCGTGCTGGCCTCCCGCCCGGTCGGCGTTCCCGCGATCGTCGTCGAGGACGTCCAGACGGCCCTCGGCGCCCTCGCCCGGCACGTCGTACGCCGGCTCGGCGCGACCCTCGTCGCCCTGACCGGCTCGGCCGGCAAGACCAGCACCAAGGACCTCATCGCCCAGGTGCTCCGGCGCAAGGCGCCGACGGTGTTCACGCCCGGCTCGCTCAACAACGAGATCGGGCTGCCGCTGACCGCCCTGTCCGCCACCGAGGAAACCCGGTTCCTCGTGCTGGAGATGGGCGCCCGGGGCATCGGGCACATCCGCTACCTCACCGGTCTCACCCCGCCGAGGATCGGCCTGGTGCTCAACGTCGGCAGCGCCCACATCGGCGAGTTCGGCGGACGTGAGCAGATCGCCCAGGCCAAGGGCGAACTCGTGGAGGCGCTTCCCCCGGCCGAGGAGGGCGGCGTGGCGGTCCTCAACGCCGACGACCCGCTGGTGCGCGCCATGGCCTCCCGTACCAAGGCGAAGGTGGTCCTTTTCGGAGAGTCGGCCGAAGCGGACGTTCGGGCCGAGAACGTACGACTCACGGACAGCGGACAGCCCTCCTTCAGGCTTCACACACCCTCCGGTGCAAGTGATCTGACGATGCGCCTGTACGGTGAGCACCACGTGTCGAACGCGCTCGCCGCGGCCGCCGTCGCCCATGAGCTGGGCATGTCCGCGGAAGAGATCGCCACCGCGCTCTCCGAGGCGGGCTCCCTCTCCCGCTGGCGCATGGAGGTCACCGAGCGCCCGGACGGCGTGACCATCGTCAACGACGCCTACAACGCCAACCCCGAGTCCATGCGGGCCGCCCTCAGGGCGCTCGCGGCCATGGGCAAGGGGCGCCGCACGTGGGCGGTGCTCGGCAAGATGGCCGAGCTGGGGGACGAGGCGCTCGCCGAGCACGACGCCGTCGGACGGCTCGCCGTCCGGCTCAACGTCAGCAAGCTCGTCGCCGTCGGGGGGATTGAGGCCTCCTGGCTGCAATTGGGCGCATATAACGAGGGTTCGTGGGGTGAGGAGTCGGTGCACGTGTCCGACGCACAGGCGGCGATCGACCTGTTGCGCAGCGAGTTGCGCCCGGGGGACGTCGTGCTCGTGAAGGCGTCCCGTTCGGTGGGTCTGGAGAGCGTCGCCCAGGCGCTCGTCGAGACCGGTGCCGAGGGTGAGGTTGCCGCCCGATGATGAAGCAGATCCTGTTCTCAGGAGTCATTGGCCTCTTCCTGACGCTGGTCGGCACCCCGCTGCTGATCAAGCTCCTCGCCCGCAAGGGCTACGGCCAGTACATCCGTGACGACGGCCCGCGCGAGCACGCCAGCAAGCGCGGTACGCCGACCATGGGCGGTATCGCCTTCATCCTGGCGACGATCGCCGCGTACTTCCTGAGCAAGCTCATCACCGGTTACCCGCCCACCTACTCCGGGCTGCTGGTCCTCGGCCTGATGGCCGGCATGGGCCTGGTCGGCTTCCTCGACGACTACATCAAGATCGTCAAGCGGCGCTCGCTGGGCCTGCGGGCCAAGGCCAAGATGGCCGGACAGCTGATCGTCGGCATCGCCTTCGCCGTGCTGTCGCTGCAGTTCTCCGACGCCCGCGGCAACACCCCGGCCTCCACCAAGCTGTCGTTCATCACCGACTTCGGCTGGTCCATCGGCCCGGTGCTGTTCGTCGTCTGGGCGCTGTTCATGATCCTCGCGATGTCGAACGGCGTGAACCTCACCGACGGTCTGGACGGCCTCGCCACCGGCGCCTCCGTCCTCGTCTTCGGCGCCTACACCTTCATCGGCGTCTGGCAGTTCCAGGAGTCCTGCGCCAACGCGGGCACCCTGACCAACCCCGGCGCCTGCTACGAGGTGCGCGACCCGCTGGACCTGGCCGTGGTCGCCTCCGCGCTGATGGGTGCCTGCCTCGGCTTCCTGTGGTGGAACACCTCGCCGGCGAAGATCTTCATGGGCGACACCGGCTCGCTCGCCCTCGGCGGTGTCCTCACCGGCCTGGCCATCCTCTCCCGCACGGAGCTGCTGGTGGCCATCATGGGCGGCCTGTTCGTCCTCATCACCATGTCGGTCGTCATCCAGGTCGGCTCGTTCCGGCTCACCGGCAAGCGCGTCTTCCGGATGGCACCGCTCCAGCACCACTTCGAACTCAAGGGCTGGTCCGAGGTCCTGGTGGTGGTCCGATTCTGGATCATCCAGGGCATCTGTGTGATCGTCGGACTGGGCCTCTTCTACGCGGGATGGGCAGCGGACAAGTGACCTCCTCGGTGCCTTCTGGGCCTTCCGACTTCCAGGGCAAGCACGTCACCGTCGCCGGGCTCGGCGTCTCCGGTGTCCCGGCGGCCAAGGCGCTGCACGCGCGCGGGGCGATCGTCACGGTCGTCAACGACGGCGACGACGCACGCGCGCGGGAGCAGGCCGCGGAGCTGGAGGCGCTCGGCGTCACCGTGCGCCTCGGCGACGGCGAGACCCTGCCGGAGGGCACCGAGCTGATCGTCACCGCGCCCGGCTGGAAGCCGGACAAGCCGCTGTTCCTCGCCGCCGGGAAGGCCGGTGTGCCGGTCTGGGGCGACGTGGAGCTGGCCTGGCGGCTGCGCGGCCCGGACGCGGCCCCGTGGCTGGCCGTGACGGGCACCAACGGCAAGACCACGACCGTCCAGATGCTCGCCTCCATCCTGAAGGCGGCGGGCCTGCGCACGGCCGCCGTGGGCAACATCGGCGTCTCCCTGCTGGACGCCGTCCTCGGCGAGGAGCCGTACGACGTCCTCGCCGTGGAGCTGTCCAGCTACCAGCTCCACTGGGCGCCCTCCCTGCGGGCGCACTCCGCGGTCGTCCTCAACCTCGCGCCGGACCACCTGGACTGGCACGGCTCCATGGAGGCGTACGCGCGCGACAAGGGCCGTATCTACGAGGGCAACAAGGTCGCCTGCGTCTACAACGTCGCCGACAAGGCCACCGAGGACCTCGTGCGCGAGGCCGACGTCGAGGAGGGCTGCCGGGCCGTGGGGTTCACGCTCGGCACGCCCGGACCCTCCCAACTCGGCGTCGTCGACGGCATCCTGGTCGACCGGGCCTTCGTCGAGAACCGGCACGAGAACGCGCAGGAGCTGGCCGAGGTCTCCGACGTCGACCCGCCCGCGCCGCACAACATCGCCAACGCCCTCGCCGCCGCCGCCCTCGCGCGCGCCTTCGGGGTGCCCGCGAGCGCCGTACGGGACGGTCTGCGGGCCTTCCGCCCGGACGCCCACCGCATCTCGCACGTCGCCGACATCGACGGGGTCGCGTACGTGGACGACTCCAAGGCGACCAACACGCACGCCGCCGAGGCCTCTTTGGCGTCATATGAACCGATCGTATGGATTGCGGGCGGTCTGGCGAAGGGCGCGACCTTCGACGAGCTGGTCGCCAAGTCGGCGAAGCGGCTCCGCGGTGCCGTCCTGATCGGTGCCGACCGGGCCCTGATCCGGGACGCCCTCGCGCGACACGCGCCGGAAGTACCCGTGGTCGACCTCGAACGGACCGACACTGGGGCGATGCTCCAGGCGGTGACGGAAGCGAGGCGGCTGGCTCGGCCCGGCGACACGGTGCTGCTGGCCCCGGCCTGCGCCTCCATGGACATGTTCACCAACTACAACCAGCGCGGTGACGCGTTCGCGGCTGCGGTCCGCGAACTCGGCGCCTGACCCCGGCCGCCTGCCGGGCGGATCTTGGGAGGGACGCGTGGGACGGTCGACGTTCAGCGGAGGCGCCGATGCCCAGTAGCCGTACCGGCCGGCCACCCGTGCAGCGGGCGTCCCGGCGCCCGCGTTCCGCCGCGGTCCGGCCCCCGCGCGAGAAC
The DNA here is from genome assembly GCF_040704595.1 of Streptomyces sp. NPDC046870. Classification (NCBI taxonomy): domain Bacteria; kingdom Bacillati; phylum Actinomycetota; class Actinomycetes; order Kitasatosporales; family Streptomycetaceae; genus Streptomyces; species Streptomyces sp. NPDC046870. The sequence continues at coordinate 105,810 of NZ_JBEYXM010000023.1, read as the reverse complement.
CCCGTACAACGGCTCTACACGCGCGCGCGCAGGGCCTGGGACCGGCCGCTGACCGCCTACTACCTGATCGTCGGCGGCAGTGTGCTGATCACCGTGCTGGGCCTGGTGATGGTCTACTCGGCCTCCCAGATCACCGCGCTCCAGCTGTCGCTGCCCGGGTCGTACTTCTTCCGCAAGCAGTTCCTCGCGGCGCTGATCGGCGGGGCACTGCTGTTCGCCGCCTCCCGCATGCCGGTGAAGCTGCACCGGGCGCTCGCCTACCCGATCCTCGCCGGCGCCGTCTTCCTGATGGCCCTGGTGCAGGTGCCCGGGATAGGGATGGCGGTCAACGGCAACCAGAACTGGATCTCCCTCGGCGGCTCCTTCCAGATCCAGCCCAGCGAGTTCGGCAAGCTCGCCCTGGTGCTGTGGGGGGCGGACCTGATCGCCCGCAAGCAGGAGAGGAAGCTGCTGACCCAGTGGAAGCACATGCTGGTGCCGCTGGTCCCGGTCGCGTTCCTGCTGCTCGGGCTGATCATGCTCGGCGGTGACATGGGCACCGCGATCATCCTCACGGCGATCCTCTTCGGCCTGCTGTGGCTGGCGGGCGCCCCCACCCGGCTGTTCGCGGGCGTGCTCTCCGTCGCCGGCCTGATCGGTGTGACGCTCATCAAGACGAGCCCCAACCGTATGGCCCGCCTCGCCTGCATCGGCGCGACCGAGCCCAAGGCCGGGGTCGCCGACTGCTGGCAGGCCGTGCACGGGATCTACGCCCTGGCCTCCGGCGGACTCTTCGGCTCCGGACTCGGCGCGAGTGTGGAAAAATGGGGCCAACTCCCGGAAGCCCACACCGACTTCATCTTCGCCGTCACCGGTGAGGAACTGGGCCTGGCGGGGACGCTGTCGGTGCTCGCCCTGTTCGCGGCTCTAGGCTATGCGGGTATCCGCGTGGCCGGACGCACGGAGGACCCCTTCGTGAGGTATGCCGCGGGAGGCGTGACCACCTGGATCACCGCCCAGGCGGTGATCAACATCGGTGCGGTGCTCGGTCTGCTGCCGATCGCCGGTGTCCCCCTCCCGCTGTTCTCCTACGGAGGGTCCGCCCTGCTGCCGACCATGTTCGCCATCGGGCTGCTGATCGCCTTCGCGCGCGACGAGCCCGCTGCGCGGGCGGCGCTTGCGATGCGGCAACCTCGCTTTGGTAGAAAGCGGGCGGGAGGCTCCGGTGCCGAGCGGGGGCCTCGGAGATGGAACACGATGCGACGGCGTGCCTCGGCGGCGCGTTCGTCCGGAGAGCGGTGAATTTCGGTGCATGTCGTACTCGCCGGTGGAGGGACCGCCGGCCACATCGAGCCCGCGCTCGCCCTCGCGGACGCCCTGCGCAGGCAGGACCCGACCGTGGGGATCACGGCCCTGGGCACGGAGCGCGGCCTGGAGACCCGGCTCGTCCCGGAGCGCGGCTACGAGCTCGCGCTGATCCCGGCGGTGCCCCTGCCGCGCAAGCCCACCCCCGAGCTGATCACCGTCCCGGGCCGGCTGCGTGGCACGATCAAGGCGGCCGAGCAGATCCTGGAGCGCACCAAGGCGGACTGCGTGGTCGGCTTCGGCGGCTACGTCGCCCTGCCCGGCTACCTGGCCGCCAAGCGCCTCGGCGTGCCCATCGTGATCCACGAGGCCAACGCCCGTCCGGGCCTGGCCAACAAGATCGGCTCGCGGTACGCGGCCCGGGTCGCCGTCTCCACCCCGGACAGCAAGCTGCGTGACGCCCGCTACATCGGCATCCCGCTGCGCCGCTCCATCGCCACGCTGGACCGCGCCGCCGTCCGGCCCGAGGCCCGCCACCGCTTCGGCCTCGACCCCAACCTGCCCACGCTGCTCGTCTCCGGCGGCTCGCAGGGCGCCCGGCGGCTGAACGAGGTGACGCAGGCGGTCGCCCCGTGGCTCCAGCAGGCCGGCATCCAGATCCTGCACGCGGTCGGCCCGAAGAACGAACTGCCGCAGGTGCACCAGATGCCGGGAATGCCGCCATACATCCCGGTAAGTTACCTGGACCGGATGGACCTCGCGTACGCCGCGGCCGACATGATGCTCTGCCGCGCGGGCGCGATGACCGTCGCCGAACTCTCCGCCGTCGGACTCCCGGCCGCGTACGTCCCGCTGCCCATCGGCAACGGCGAACAGCGGCTCAACGCCCAGCCGGTGGTCAAGGCCGGCGGCGGGCTCCTCGTCGACGACGCGGAGCTGACGCCCGAGTGGGTGCAGCAGAACGTGCTGCCCGTGCTCGCGGACCCGCACCGGCTGTACGAGATGTCCCGCGCGGCGAGCGAGTTCGGCCGCCGGGACGCCGACGACCTGCTCGTCGGCATGGTGTACGAGGCGATCGCCTCTCGCCGGTAGGACCGTATGACGAAAGGGCAGTGAGCAGCGTGGCCGGACCCTCCACCGCCGAGCGCGGAGAACGCCAGCAGGAGTCGTCCGGCCCGCCGCCCGCCCGTGGGCCGGCACGGCGGCGTCTGCGCGCGCTCGTCGCCCTGGTCGCCCTCCTCGTGCTCCTCGGGGGCGGTTGTGTCTGGGTGCTGTACGGCTCCTCGTGGCTGCGCGTCGAGAGCGTCTCGGTGTCGGGCACGCGCGTGCTGACCCCGGCCGAGGTGCGCGAGGCGGCGGCCGTACCTGTCGGAAAACCGATGATTTCCGCCGACACGGACGCCATCGAAGCCCGGCTTCGCCGGAAACTGCCCCGCATCGACACCGTGGACGTGGTTCGTTCCTGGCCGCACGGCATCGGTCTGAAAGTGATCGAGCGCACTCCGGTCCTGCTCATCCGAAAGGGCGGGAACGTCGTCGAAGTCGACGACGACGGCGTCCGGTTCGCCACGGTCGCGCACGCGCCGAGCGGCGTTCCGCTGCTGGAACTGTCCGCGTCCCGGACGGGTCCCGGCGCCGCCAGCTTCCGGCGCTTCGGCGCCGACCGGCTGGTGCGCGAGGCGGTCCGGGTCGCGGGGGACCTGCCGGACGCGGTGGCGAAGGCCACCCGGACCGTCCACGTGCGCACCTACGACGACATCACGCTGGAGCTGGCCGGCGGCCGCACCGTCGCGTGGGGCAGCGACGAACAGGGCCGTGCCAAGGCACGGTCCCTCACGGCTCTCATGAAAGCATCCCCCGGCGCGCGGCACTTCGACGTCAGCGTGCCCACCGCCCCTGCGTCATCGGGGAGTTGACGCACATCCGCGCAGGCCAGCACCCTGGTTGGGCACCGCTACGGCTGATCACATAGGGTGAAAAGAAAAACGGGAGGTTCGGCGTGTTCGTTGAACGGGCGCCACTTGTCGACTTAGTGTCCTGTTCAGAAGACTCCAGGGAACAGACACACTGGTAACCCTAAACTTCAGGGTTAGGGTTCGGGTCGGCGCTACGGACCGTCCCATTCGGCATCCGTCGTCCCGGCGCGGGGCAACCGCACGGCGGCGACAACGTAATTCGAGGCGAGAGGCCTTCGACGTGGCAGCACCGCAGAACTACCTCGCAGTCATCAAGGTCATCGGTGTCGGCGGCGGTGGTGTCAATGCCATCAACCGGATGATCGAGGTCGGTCTCAAGGGCGTCGAGTTCATCGCCATCAACACCGACGCACAGGCGCTGTTGATGAGCGACGCCGACGTCAAGCTCGACGTCGGCCGCGAACTCACCCGCGGACTCGGCGCCGGAGCCAACCCGGCCGTCGGCCGCAAGGCCGCCGAGGACCACCGCGAGGAGATCGAGGAGGTCCTCAAGGGGGCCGACATGGTCTTCGTGACGGCCGGTGAAGGCGGCGGCACCGGCACCGGCGGCGCGCCCGTCGTGGCCAACATCGCGCGCTCGCTCGGCGCGCTCACCATCGGCGTGGTCACCCGCCCGTTCACCTTCGAGGGACGGCGCCGCGCGAACCAGGCCGAGGACGGCATCGCCGAGCTCCGCGAAGAGGTCGACACCCTCATCGTCATCCCGAACGACCGGCTGCTGTCCATCTCGGACCGCCAGGTCTCGGTCCTGGACGCCTTCAAGTCCGCCGACCAGGTCCTGCTCTCCGGTGTTCAGGGCATCACCGACCTCATCACCACCCCCGGCCTGATCAACCTCGACTTCGCCGACGTCAAGTCGGTCATGTCCGAGGCCGGGTCCGCCCTCATGGGCATCGGCTCGGCCCGCGGCGACGACCGTGCGGTGGCCGCGGCCGAGATGGCGATCTCCTCGCCGCTGCTGGAGGCGTCCATCGACGGCGCCCGTGGCGTGCTGCTCTCCATCTCCGGCGGCTCCGACCTCGGCCTGTTCGAGATCAACGAGGCCGCCCAGCTGGTCAGCGAGGCCGCCCACCCCGAGGCCAACATCATCTTCGGCGCGGTCATCGACGACGCCCTCGGCGACGAGGTCCGGGTCACCGTGATCGCGGCGGGCTTCGACGGCGGCCAGCCGCCCGCCCGCCGGGACAACGTCCTCGGCGCGGCCTCCGGACCGGCCCCCGCCGCCCGCCGCGAGGAGCCCGCTCCGGCCCGGCCGAGCGAGCCGAGCCGTCCGTCCTTCGGCTCGCTGGGCAGCGTCAAGCCGAAGGAGGAGCCGGAGCCGGCGCCCGAGCCGGTGGCGGAGATCCCGGTCGCCCCGCCGGTGACGCCGGCGCCCCGGACCTACTCGGACAGCGCGGCCGAGGAACTGGACGTCCCGGACTTCCTCAAGTGATAGGACAGCGCGAGAGCGTGAGCGGCGCGCACTTCGCCTTCACCGACAGGTGGGGCGGGGTGAGCGCCGCTCCGTATGAGGAGCTGAACCTCGGCGGCGCGGTCGGCGACGTGCCCGAGGCGGTCCGGGGCAACCGGGAGCTGGCGGCCAAGTCGCTCGGCCTGGACCCCGGCCGGGTCGTCTGGATGAACCAGGTGCACGGCGCCGACGTCGCCGTGGTGGAGGAGCCGTGGGGCGAGCGGCCGGTGCCGGAGGTCGACGCGATCGTCACCGCCCGGCGCGGACTCGCCCTCGCGGTGCTCACCGCCGACTGTGTGCCGGTGCTGCTGGCCGACCCCGAGGCCGGGATCGTCGCCGCGGCCCACGCGGGCCGGCCCGGCATGGTCAAGGGGGTCGTCCTCGCCGCCGTACGCGCCATGGTCGGACTCGGTGCCGAGGCGCGCCGGATCGTCGCCCGTACCGGTCCGTCCGTGTGCGGCCGGTGCTACGAGGTGCCCGAGGCGATGCGCGCCGAGGTGGCCGCCGTCGAGCCGGCGGCGCACGCCGAGACGAGCTGGGGCACGCCGGCGCTCGATGTGAGCGCCGGGGTGCACGCGCAGCTCGACCGGCTCGGGGTGTGCGACCGGGCGCAGGCGCCGGTGTGCACGCTGGAGTCGGACGACCACTTCTCGTACCGCCGCGACCGCACCACCGGGCGGCTCGCGGGCTATGTCTGGCTGGACTGATGGGGCATGACGGACCGTAAGACCGAACTCGCCGCGAATCTGGCGAAGGTGGAGGAGCGCATCACCGCCGCGTGCGTGGCGGCCGGGCGCGCGCGGGAGGAAGTGACCCTGATCGTGGTCACCAAGACCTACCCGGCGAGCGATGTGCGGATCCTGTCCGGACTCGGTGTGCGCCATGTCGCCGAGAACCGTGACCAGGACGCGGCCCCGAAGGCCGCCGCGTGCGCGGATCTGCCCCTGAAGTGGCACTTCGTCGGCCAGTTGCAGACCAACAAGGTGCGTTCCGTGGTCGGTTACGCCGATGTCGTGCAGTCCGTCGACCGTTCCCGGCTCGTCGCCGCGCTGTCGAAGGAGGCGGTGCGGGCGGAGCGCGAGGTGGGATGCCTCATCCAGGTCGCGTTCGACGCCGGCGCGAGCGGCAGGGGCGACCGCGGTGGCGTGGCCCCGGAGGGAATCGAAGAGTTGGCCGACCTCGTCGCCGGGGCGCCCGGGCTGCGGCTCGACGGGCTGATGACCGTCGCTCCGCTCACCGGGGAGTACGCGGGGCGCGAACAGGCGGCGTTCGAGCGCCTGGTGGTTTTGTCGACTGACCTGCGCCGAGCCCATCCGACTGCAACCATGGTGTCGGCAGGGATGAGCGCGGACCTCGAACAGGCCGTGGCCGCCGGGGCGACACATGTGCGCGTCGGCACCGCGGTACTCGGAGTCCGCCCCAGCCTCGGGTAACGTCGCCAGGAAGTCGGACCACAGCAGAAAATATGGTCAGTGCACGCAAGGCGGGCACAACGACCACGTGGATCGCGGGCACTTGGCAGTCGTCAGTCGATCCACCACAGAGCGGAGGACTCAGAGCATGGCCGGCGCGATGCGCAAGATGGCGGTCTACCTCGGCCTCGTGGAGGACGATGGGTACGACGGCCGCGGATTCGACCCCGACGACGACTTCGAGCCCGAACTGGACCCGGAGCCCGAGCGGGACCACCGACGGCACGAGCCGTCGCACCAGTCGCACGGCGCACATCAGTCCCAAAGGGACGAAGAGGTGCGGATCGTACAGCCGCCCGCGCCCCGCGAGCCGGTGGCCCGTTCGACTTCGCTCGCCGCGGAATCCGGACGCCCGGCGCGGATCGCGCCCGTGGCATCCATCACACAAGAACGTCAGTCCCTGGAGAAGAACGCGCCGGTGATCATGCCCAAGGTCGTGTCGGAACGAGAGCCTTACCGGATCACCACGCTTCACCCGCGGACCTACAACGAGGCCCGTACCATCGGGGAACACTTCCGTGAGGGCACCCCGGTGATCATGAATCTGACTGAGATGGATGACACAGACGCCAAGCGACTTGTCGACTTTGCGGCCGGTTTGGTGTTTGGTCTTCACGGCAGCATCGAGCGGGTGACGCAGAAGGTGTTCCTGTTGTCTCCTGCTAACGTCGATGTCACGGCGGAGGACAAGGCCCGCATCGCAGAGGGCGGGTTCTTCAACCAGAGCTGAGACGTAGGCCGGATCGAAGCACGGAAGAGCACGGAACAGGGGAGAGGGAACCACAGGCCATGAGCGTGTTCGCGCAGGTGATCTACATCGCGCTGATGGTGTTCCTCGTCGTGCTCATCTTCCGGCTGGTCATGGACTACGTTTTCCAGTTCGCCCGCTCGTGGCAACCCGGCAAGGCGATGGTGGTCGTACTGGAGGCCACCTACACTGTCACCGATCCACCGCTGAAGCTTCTGCGGCGGTTCATCCCGCCGCTGCGTCTCGGGGGCGTGGCGCTCGACCTGTCCTTCTTCGTACTGATGATCATCGTCTACATTCTCATCTCCGTCGCGGGGAGCTTCGTGAGATGAGGATGGGGACGATCCGGTCTTGCCGACTGCCGATGACTACGTTGAGGTGAAGAGATGCCGTTGACCCCCGAGGACGTGCGGAACAAGCAGTTCACGACCGTCCGCCTCCGAGAAGGCTATGACGAGGACGAGGTCGATGCCTTCCTCGACGAGGTCGAAGCCGAACTGACCCGTCTGCTCCGCGAGAACGAGGACCTGCGCGCCAAGCTGGCCGCGGCCACCCGTGCCGCCGCGCAGAACCAGCAGAACGCGCGCAAGCCTCCGGAGCAGGACCAGCAGCAGCACCAGCAGCACCAGCAGCAGGGCATGCGAGGTCCCGGCGCTCCCGTGCCCGCCGGGATATCGGGCCCGCCGCAGCAGCAGATGGGTGGCCCCATGGGTGGTCCGCCCCAGCTGCCGAGCGGTGCCCCGCAGCTGCCCGCCGGCCCCGGCGGTCAGGGCGGCCCGCAGGGTCCCGGCCCGATGGGCCAGGGTCCGATGGGTCAGGGCCCGATGGGTGGACAGCCGCCCATGCAGCAGCAGATGGGCGGCCCGATGGGCGGTCCCATGGGTGGTCCCATGGGCGGTCCGATGGGCGGCCCCGGTCAGGGCCCCGGTGGCGACAGCGCCGCCCGTGTCCTCTCGCTGGCCCAGCAGACCGCCGACCAGGCGATCGCCGAGGCCCGTTCCGAGGCCAACAAGATCGTCGGCGAGGCCCGCAGCCGCGCCGAGGGTCTGGAGCGTGACGCCCGTGCCAAGGCCGACGCCCTGGAGCGGGACGCGCAGGAGAAGCACCGCGTCGCCATGGGCTCCCTGGAGTCCGCCCGCGCCACGCTGGAGCGCAAGGTCGAGGACCTGCGCGGCTTCGAGCGCGAGTACCGCACGCGCCTGAAGTCGTACCTGGAGTCGCAGCTGCGTCAGCTGGAGACCCAGGCCGACGACTCGCTGGCCCCGCCGCGCACGCCGGCCACCGCGTCCCTGCCGCCGTCCCCGGCGCCCTCCATGGCCCCGGCCGGCGCGAGCGCCCCGTCCTACGGCGGCAACCAGACGATGGGTGGAAACCCCTCGCCGTCCGCCCCGTCCTACGGCGGTCAGCAGCAGATGACCCCGGCCATGACCCAGCCCATGGCTCCGGTCCGCCCGCAGGGCCCGTCCCCGATGGGTCAGGCTCCCTCGCCGATGCGTGGGTTCCTGATCGACGAGGACGACAACTGAGCACCGGGCACCAGTACGACAACGGCGTCGGCAGCGTCTGATAGGGCGGGCCCCCCGGACTTCGGTCCCGGGGGCCCGCCCTTTTTACGCGGGTTGCGTGACGAGGCGGCCCATGAAGGAAGGGCCCGGCCCCCCGAGGGGGGCCGGGCCCTTCGCGCACCGCCGGCCGCTTACGCCTTGCGGAGCCGGAACGTGAGGGACAGCCCCTCGTCGGTGAACGGCTCACCGAAGCTGTCGTCGGCCTCGCCCTGGGCGAAGTCGGTCGACAGCACCTCGTCGGCGATCAGCCCCGCGTGCTCGGCGAGGGCCGCCACCACAGCCGGGTCCGTGGAGGTCCAGCGCAGCGCGATCCGGTCGGCGACATCGAGGCCGCTGTTCTTGCGGGCCTCCTGGATCAGCCGGATCGCGTCACGGGCCAGGCCCGCCTGCCGCAGCTCCTCGGTGATCTCCAGGTCCAGCGCCACCGTGGCACCGGAGTCGGAGGCCACCGACCAGCCCTCGCGCGGGGTCTCCGTGATGATCACCTCGTCCGGAGCGAGGGTGACCGTCTCACCGTCGAGCTCCACGGAGGCCGTGCCCTCGCGCAGGGCGAGGGACAGCGCGGCGGCGTCGGCGGCGGCGATCGCCTTCGCCACGTCCTGCACCCGCTTGCCGAACCGCTTGCCGAGCGCCCGGAAGTTGGCCTTCGCGGTCGTGTCGACCAGGCTGCCGCCGACCTCGCTGAGCGACGCCAGTGCCTCGACGTTCAGCTCCTCCGTGATCTGCGTGTGCAGCTCCGGGTCCAGTGCCTCGAAGCCGCTCGCCGCGATCAGCGCCCGGGACAGCGGCTGACGCGTCTTGACGCCGGACTCCGCGCGCGTGGCGCGGCCCAGCTCGACCAGCCGGCGGACCAGGACCATCTGCTTCGACAGCTCCGGATCGATCGCCGACAGGTCCGCCTCCGGCCAGGTGGCCAGGTGCACGGACTCCGGCGCGCCCGGTGTGACGGGAACCACCAGGTCCTGCCACACCCGCTCGGTGATGAACGGGGTGATCGGCGCCATCAGCTTGGTGACCGTCTCCAGCACCTCGTGCAGCGTGCGCAGCGCGGCCTTGTCGCCCTGCCAGAAGCGGCGGCGGGAACGGCGGACGTACCAGTTCGACAGGTCGTCGACGAACGCGCTCAGCAGCTTGCCGGCGCGCTGGGTGTCGTACGCCTCCAGGGCCTGCGTCACCTGGTCGGTGAGCGCGTGCAGCTCGGACAGCAGCCAGCGGTCCAGCACCGGGCGCTCGGCCGGCGCCGGGTCCGCCGCGGACGGCGCCCAGTCCGACGTACGGGCGTACAGGGCCTGGAAGGCGACCGTGTTCCAGTAGGTCAGCAGCGTCTTGCGGACGACCTCCTGGATGGTGCCGTGGCCCACCCGGCGCGCGGCCCACGGGGAGCCGCCGGCCGCCATGAACCAGCGCACCGCGTCCGCGCCGTGCTGGTCCATGAGCGGGATCGGCTGCAGGATGTTGCCCAGGTGCTTGGACATCTTGCGGCCGTCCTCGGCCAGGATGTGGCCCAGGCAGACGACGTTCTCGTACGACGACTTGTCGAAGACGAGCGTGCCGACGGCCATCAGCGTGTAGAACCAGCCACGGGTCTGGTCGATCGCCTCGGAGATGAACTGCGCCGGGTACCGGCTCTCGAACAGCTCCTTGTTCTTGTACGGGTAGCCCCACTGCGCGAACGGCATCGAGCCCGAGTCGTACCAGGCGTCGATGACCTCCGGCACGCGCGTGGCCGTCGCGCCGCAGCCCTCGTGGGGGCAGGCGAAGGTGACCTCGTCGATGTACGGACGGTGCGGGTCGAGGCCCGACTGGTCGGTGCCGGTCAGCTCGCTCAGCTCGGTGAGGGAGCCGACGCACGTGAGGTGGTCCTCCCCGCAGCGCCAGATCGGCAGCGGGGTGCCCCAGTAGCGGTTGCGCGACAGCGCCCAGTCGATGTTGTTGTTCAGCCAGTCGCCGTACCGGCCGTGCTTGACCGTCTCCGGGAACCAGTTGGTCTTCTCGTTCTCCTGGATGAGCCGGTCCTTGATGGCCGTCGTGCGGATGTACCAGGAGGGCTGCGCGTAGTAGAGCAGCGCGGTGTGGCAGCGCCAGCAGTGCGGGTAGCTGTGCTCGTACGGCAGGTGCTTGAAGAGCAGACCGCGCTGGTTCAGGTCGTCGGTGAGCCTTTCATCCGCCTTCTTGAAGAAGACGCCGCCGACCAGCGGGACGTCCTCCTCGAAGGTGCCGTCCGGGCGGACCGGGTTGACGACCGGCAGGTCGTAGGAGCGGCAGACCTTGAGGTCGTCCTCACCGAAGGCCGGGGACTGGTGCACCAGACCGGTGCCGTCGTCGGTGGTGACGTACTCGGCGTTCACGACGAAGTGCGCCGGGGCCGGGAACTCCACCAGCTCGAACGGGCGCTGGTACGTCCAGCGCTCCATCTCGGCACCGGTGAAGGTCTGGCCCGTGGTCTCCCAGCCCTCGCCGAGCGCCTTGGCGACGAGCGGCTCGGCGACGACGAGCTTCTCCTCGCCGTCGGTGGCGACCACGTAGGTCACCTCCGGGTGCGCGGCGACTGCCGTGTTGGACACCAGGGTCCAGGGGGTCGTCGTCCACACCAGGAGCGCGGCCTGGCCGGCGAGCGGACCGGAGGTGAGCGGGAAACGGACGTACACCGACGGGTCGACGACCGTCTCGTACCCCTGCGCCAGCTCGTGGTCGGACAGGCCGGTGCCGCAGCGCGGGCACCAGGGGGCGACCCGGTAGTCCTGGGTGAGGAGCCCCTTGTCGAAGATCTGCTTCAGCGACCACCACACCGACTGCACGTAGTCGGGGTCCATGGTCCGGTAGGCGTCGTCCAGGTCGACCCAGTAGCCCATGCGGGTCGTCAGCTCGGCGAAGGCGTCGGTGTGCCGGGTCACGGACTCGCGGCACTTGGCGTTGAACTCGGCGATGCCGTACGCCTCGATGTCCGGCTTGCCGGAGAAGCCCAGCTCCTTCTCGACGGCCAGCTCGACGGGCAGCCCGTGGCAGTCCCAGCCCGCCTTGCGGGCCACGTGGTAGCCGCGCATGGTGCGGAAGCGGGGGAAGACGTCCTTGAAGACGCGGGCCTCGATGTGGTGGGCGCCGGGCATGCCGTTCGCGGTGGGCGGGCCCTCGTAGAACACCCATTCCGGGCGGCCCTCGGACTGCTCCAGGCTCTTGGCGAAGATCTTCTGCTCGCGCCAGAAGTCGAGCACGGCGTGCTCAAGAGCGGGCAGGTCGACCTGTGCGGGCACCTGGCGGTACGTCGGCGCTGTCATCTGCGAGCATCCTCCAACGGACTTGCTGCCTTCCGTCGGAGGGACGAGAGCCTTCGTTGCTGTCTACGCCGTGTGCGGCGCGCTCCCGCGGTACCACCCTCCTTGGCCCCCCGCCACGCCGTACGCGCCGGTGAGCCCCCTCATTGGGGTCGCGAAGCCGGTTCTACTCGCCGTCGCCCTGCGGCTGCGGCTTTCTTCCGGCGGCTCCGGGGTGATCTTCACGTCGCGCTCGCCCCCGGGCTCACACCGTCCCCGGGTCGCTCTGGGCTGCCTACGCCGCTACTCGTCCCCATCCACGCTTCTCGCTCCGCCCAGTGTACGGCGCCGCGCGGACAGCGGCGGACCGGTTTTCCGGGCGGCGCGGGCGCGGGCCTTGCGACCGGGCCGTATGACCCGAATGGCGAGGGGCGGGGGCGCCGGGGCGGGCGCGGGCGCTCCCCGGCGGATTACCCGGCGGGGAGCTGGGCACAACGGATGCATGCCCGTGGCTCGGGGGGTGCGGGCGGGCGAATCGGGCGGTGTGCCCCGTTGCCGCGGGACTCAAGTCGATTTATCGTCCCAGCACGATTCGCGAGGAAGATCACAATATGTGAAGGGGCCGCGGCCATGGTGGCGAAGAAGACCGCCGTACAGCAGCCGGCGACCGGGAAGACCGGCGCGAGGCCTGCCACCGAGAAGACGGCCCAGGGCAGGACGGCCGCCACGGAGACGGCTGCCGTGAAGACGGCTGCGCTGAAGGCGGGGGGCACCAACGCGGTGGGCGCGAAGGCGGTCGTCGGCGGGAGACCGGTCGCTGCGGGGAAGGCTGCGAAGAAGGCGGCCGAGAAGAAGACGGCTGAGAAGAAGACGGCTGTGCAGAAGGCCGCTCGGAAGAACGCCGCCGGCAAGAGGGCGGCTGTGAGGGAAACGGCTCCCAAGGGGGCAGTGGATAGCAGGACGGACGCCGGGAAGACGGCCGTGAAGGACGCGGCGGCCGGGAAGACGGCCGTGGCGGAGGAGGCCGCGCCGAAGAAGACGGCCACGAAGAGGCCGGCCGCCCACCGGACGGCCGCGGCGGAGAAGTCCGCGAGGAAGGAAGCGGCCGCCGAGGCGACGGCCGCGGCAGAAGCGGCCGGCAAGAAGGCCGTCGCCAAGAAGGCCGCCCCCGGGAAGGCCGCCGCCGACAAGGCAGCGGTGAAGGAGGCGGCCGGCAAGAGCACGACCAAGGACGCGGGCGCGGCGCGGGCCGCGAAGCAGACGGGAGCCACGACAGTGGTTGCGAAGAAGACTCCTGGCACGGCCACGGCGGAACAGACCGCCGTCCCCAAGGCGCGGCTCGGCGCGGTGGAGCCCGGTGAACTGGCGGTACGCCCCGGCGAGGATCCCTGGACCGCGGAGGAGGTCGACGAGGCCCGCACGGAGCTGCAGTCCGAGATGGAACGGCTGCGGGAGGAGATCAGCTCGTCCGAGGCGTCCCTGGCCGGCCTGATGCGGGACTCCGGGGACGGTGCCGGCGACGACCAGGCCGACACCGGCACCAAGAACATCACGCGCGAGCACGAGCTGGCGCTGGCCGCCAACGCGCGCGAGATGCTGGTCCAGACCGAGCGGGCCCTGGAACGGCTCGACGCGGGCACCTACGGCGTGTGCGAGAACTGCGGCAACCCCATCGGGAAGGCCCGGATGCAGGCGTTCCCCAGGGCCACGCTGTGCGTGGAGTGCAAGCAGAAGCAGGAACGCCGCTCCTGAGCGTGGGGGGCCCTCAGGGCGTGCCGTAGTCTCGTCCTCAGTCAGGCACCTAGGTTGAGGGACTCACGTGGCAGAGGCGGAGCGGATCATCGGTACGCCGGACACCCCGGACGACGGCGGCGAGCACACGGCGGCGGCCGAAGCGCCCGCCGGCACCGGCGCGGTCGGCGCGTCCGGGGAGGCCGGCGTGTCCGGCGCGGGCGGGCAGGGGGCCACGGCGGCGCGGACCGGCCGCGGGCGCCGGATCGCCGTGCTGTTCGCGGTGGCCGCGTTCGCGTACGCCCTCGACCTGGTCAGCAAGATGCTCGTCGTGTCCCGCCTGGAGGGGCGCGCGCCCATCCAGGTCGTCGGGGACCTGCTGGAGCTGCACGCGATCCGCAACCCCGGTGCCGCCTTCGGGTTCGGCGCGGCCTTCACGGTGATCTTCACGCTGATCGCCGCGGCCGTGATCGTCGTGATCATCCGCCTGGCCCGCAAGCTGTACAGCTTCCCCTGGGCCGTCGCGCTCGGCCTGCTGCTCGGCGGCGCGCTCGGCAACCTCACCGACCGGATCTTCCGGGCGCCGGGCGTCTTCGAGGGCGAGGTGGTGGACTTCATCGCGCCCAAGGGCTTCGCCGTGTTCAACCTCGCGGACTCGGCCATCGTGTGCGGCGGCATCCTGATCGTGCTGCTGTCCTTCCGCGGCCTGGACCCCGACGGCACGGTCCACAAGGACTGATCCCGGCCCTCCCGGGTTTTCCACAGGCTCGTGCGGAGCCGTCCGGCCCGTCCGGCATACTCGACGGGTGAGCACGATTCCCGAGATCCGTACCCTGCCCGTGCCCGACGGCCTGGAGGGCGAGCGCGTCGACGCCGCCATCTCCCGCATGTTCGGCTTCTCCCGCACGAAGGCGGCGGAGCTGGCCGCGGCCGGCAAGGTCCAGGTCGACGGCGCGGTGGTCGGCAAGTCCGAGCGGGTGCGCGGCGGCGCCTGGCTCGAGGTCGAGATGCCGCAGGCGCCCGCGCCGGTGCAGGTGGTCGCCGAGCCGGTCGAGGGCATGGAGATCGTGCACGACGACGATGACGTGGTCGTGATCGTCAAGCCGGTCGGCGTGGCCGCGCACCCGTCGCCGGGCTGGTCCGGCCCCACCGTCATCGGCGGTCTCGCCGCCGCCGGGTACCGGATCTCCACGTCCGGCGCCGCCGAGCGCCAGGGCATCGTGCACCGCCTGGACGTCGGCACGTCGGGCCTGATGGTGGTCGCCAAGTCGGAGCGGGCCTACACGTCGCTCAAGCGCCAGTTCAAGGAGCGCACGGTCGACAAGTGCTACCACACCCTCGTCCAGGGCCACCCGGACCCGACGAGCGGCACCATCGACGCCCCGATCGGCCGCCACCCGAACCACGACTACAAGTGGGCGGTCACGGCCGACGGCAAGCCCTCGGTGACCCACTACGACCTCATCGAGGCCTTCCGCGCCGCCTCCCTGCTGGACGTCAAGCTGGAGACGGGCCGCACCCACCAGATCCGCGTCCACATGGCCGCCCACCGCCACCCCTGCGTCGGCGACCTCACCTACGGCGCCGACCCCACCCTCGCCAAGCGGCTGCACCTGACCCGCCAGTGGCTGCACGCCGTCCGCCTCGGCTTCGAGCACCCCGGTGACGGTTCCTGGGTGGAGTTCGGGAGCGACTACCCCGAGGACCTCCAGAACGCCCTCGACCAGGTCCGGGAGGAGACATGGGCGTGAGCCCCGTCTACACCGTCCGGGTCGCCGAGGACCCCGCCGACCGCGAGGCCTGCTTCGCGGTCCGCAAGGAGGTCTTCGTGGCCGAGCAGGGCGTGGCCGAGGACATCGAGTACGACGCCTACGACGCCGTGGCCGTGCACGTGCTGGCGGTCCGCGACGACGGGGTGCCGCTGGGTACCGGGCGCCTGCTGCACGGTGAGGCGGCGGCCGCGAAGACCGGCGGCGACCCGGCGGTGGGCTCCCTGGGCCGGCTCGCCGTCTCCCGGGAGGCCCGTGGGCTCGGCGTCGGCGCGGCCCTGGTGCGTGCCGTCGAGGACGCGGCCCGCGCCCGTGGCCTCACGGCGGTCGACCTGCACGCGCAGACCCACGCCCTGGGTTTCTACGAGCGGCTCGGCTACGAGGCGTACGGCCCGGAGTTCCCGGACGCGGGCATACCGCACCGGGCGATGCGCCGGACCCTGTAGCCGCTGGAGCCGCTGGGGCCAAGTGAGCCGCTGCCGGTCGCACGGTCTTCCGGCGGGCGTGCGGGCGCCAAGGCGTCGGTACGCCGGGTCGCGGGCGTCGTGGCAGGCTTGAGGTCTGCCGTGTGATCGTCGACTCCCGGAGCGCCGTCCTTGGACCAGCTGGCTCTGTTGTTCGTCCTGCTGCTCGGGGCCCTGGTGAGCGTCCCGCTGGGGGACCGGTTCGGGGTGCCTGCGCCCGTGCTGATGACCCTGTTCGGCGGGGTCCTGGCCGTGGCCGAGTTCGTGCCCAACGTGGACATCCCGCCGGACCTGATCCTGCCCGGACTGCTGCCACCGCTGCTCTACGCCGCCGTCCGCCGGACCTCCTGGCGGCAGTTCGCGGCCAACATCCGGCCGATCTTCCTGCTGGCCGTGGCCCTGGTGTTCGTCACGACGGTGTGCGTGGCGTTCGTCGCCAACGCCATCGTGCCGGGGCTGCCGATCGCCGCCGCCGTCGCGCTGGGTGCCCTGATCGCGCCGCCGGACCCGGTCGCCGCGACCAGTGTCGCCGGGCAGCTGGGGCTGCCGCGCCGCCTGGTGTCGATCCTGGAGGGCGAGGGCCTTTTCAACGACGTCACCGCCATCGTGCTGTACCACGTGGCCATCGCGGCGGCCGTGAGCGGTGCGTTCTCGCCCTGGCGGGCCGGTCTCGACCTGGTGCTGTCCGCGGTCGTCGCGGTGGCTGTGGGCCTGGCGCTGGGCTGGGGCGCGAACAAGCTGATGGACCTCCTCGGCGATCCGACCCTGCAGATCGGCATGACGCTGCTGGTGCCGTACGCCTCCTACGTGCTCGCCGAGAAGCTGCACGGCTCCGGGGTGCTCGCGGTGCTCACCACGGCGCTCTTCCTCGCCGAGTACGCCACCGACGCCGACGACGTGATGACCCGGCTCGCCGGACACACCTTCTGGGACATCATCGACACGCTCGTCACCGGTGTCGCCTTCGGACTCATCGGACTGGAGCTGCACAACGCCATCCGCACGGCCCAGGGCCGGTGGGGGGAGATGCTCGGCTGGGCGGCGGCCGTCGTGGGCGTGGTGGTCGTCGTACGGCTGCTGTGGCTGCTGCCGGCGACCTGGCTGACCAAGCGGCTGCACGCCCGCCGGGACTACGACGAGGAGATCCCGGTGAGCTGGCGGGAGACCGTCGTGATGTGGTGGTCCGGGATGCGCGGTGTGGCCTCGGTGGCGCTGGCGCTGGCCGTTCCGCTCAAGACGGACGCCGGGGCGTCCTTCCCCGACCGGGACGAGATCATCTTCATCGCCTTCGGTGTGATCGTCGTCACGCTGGTGTTGCAGGGGCTGACGCTGCCCTGGCTGGTGAAGCGGCTGGGGGTGCGGGCCGACTCCGAAGGGGAGAAGGAGTTCGAGAAGGAGCTCGCGGTGCGGGCGGCGAAGGCGGCGAAGCGGCGGCTGCGGGAGATCGAGCAGGTGGAGGAGCTGCCCGAGGAGCTGTCCGAGCAGATGCTGCGGCGGGCCTTCGACATCGGGATCCGGATCAGCCCGGACATGGGGGAGGAGGAGCGGCGGGAGGCGCATCACCAGCGGGCCAGGCGGCTGAAGCGGGTGCGGCGCATCCAGAACGAGATGCTGAGCGCCGCCCGTCACGAGGTACTGGCGGCGCGGAGCGAGCCGGGGGCGGACCCGGAGATCGTGGACCGGGTGCTGCGGCACCTCGACGTGCGCAGCTTGCGGTGAGCGCCGCGCGCCGGCGTCCGGCCGGTCACGCGCACCAGGCCCCGGCCAGTCATACGAATGTGCCGGTCCTGTGGACAACTCCCGGCACGGACCGTCTCCGGCTCCTACTCTCGGATCATGACTCGCAACATCGTGATCAGTGGCGGCGGTACGGGCATCGGGCTGGCGGCGGCGCGGGCGTTCGCGGCGGACGGGGACCGGGTGCTGTTGCTCGGCCGGCGCGCGGACGTGCTGGAGAAGGCCGGTGTGCCCGGGGCGCTCAGCTATGCGGCGGACCTGTCCGAACCGGGTGACGTGCGCGGGGTGGCCCGGTTCGTGGCGGACGAGCTGGGCACCGTGGACGTGCTCGTGAACAGCGCCGGAGGAGCCGGGTATCTGGAGCCCCGGGCCGGCAGCGACGACCCCCTCGACCGCGTCGCCCACGACTGGACCGTCAACTTCCGGCAGAACACCCTGACCGCGGCGCTCCTCACCGAGGCGCTGAAGGACCGGCTGGCCACGCCCGGCGGGCGGGTGCTGTTCCTGAGTTCCATCGCCGCCTACCGGGGCTCGGGAACGGGTGCCTACGCGGCGGCCAAGGCCGGGCTGCACCCGTACGCCCACGACCTGGCCCGGGAGTTGGGCCCGCGCGGCATCACCGTGAACGTGGTCGCGCCCGGATACGTCGAGGACACCGAGTTCTTCGGAGACACCATGGACGCGGCCCGGCGGCAGAAGCTCATCGCGGACACCTCGAACGGCCGCGCCGGCGTACCGGGGGACGTCGCCGAGACCCTGCACTGGCTGGCCTCGCCCGCCGCCGGGCACGTCACCTCACAGATCGTCCAGGTGAACGGAGGTGCCGAACGGGGGCGTTGAGCGGGGTGAGCGGTCAGCCCCGGCCGGTGCGCGGGAACTCGTAGGCCCGGCGCAGGGACGCGCGGTCGGGGGACGGGACACGGGACGGCGGCAGCACCGAATCCGCGGTGTTCACCCGGGGCAGCGCGTAGGGGTGCTCCGCCGACAGCCAGCTGATCATCTGCTCGCGGACCGCGACCCGCACCGTCCAGATGTCGTCGGCGTCCTTCGCCGTCACCAGCGCGCGCACCTGGATGGTGTTCGGCGTGGTGTCCGTCACCTGGAGGTTGCACGCGCGGCCGTCCCAGGCCGTGCAGGCGCGCAGGATGTCCCGCAGCTTCTCGCGCATCGCCTCGATCGGCGCGCTGTGGTCGAGATGCCAGTAGACGATCCCGGTCATCTGCGGGGTGCCGCGGGACCAGTTCTCGAAGGGTTTGGAGGTGAAGTACGACACCGGCATGGTGATCCGGCGCTCGTCCCAGGTGCGCACCGTCAGGAAGGTCAGGGTGATCTCCTCCACCGTGCCCCACTCGCCGTCGACCACGACGGTGTCGCCGATGCGCACCATGTCGCCGAAGGCGATCTGGAGCCCGGCGAACATGTTGGAGAGCGTCGACTGGGCGGCGACACCGGCGATGGCGGCGATGATGCCCGCCGAGGCCAGCAGGGAGGCGCCCGCCGCGCGCATCGCCGGGAAGGTCAGCAGCATCGACGAGACGGCCACGACGATGACGATCGCCGACACCACCCGCATGATCAGCTCCACCTGCGTGCGCACCCGGCGCACGCGGGCCGCGTCGCGGTGGACGCGGGCATAGCGGGAGTAGGTGGTCTCGACGACCGCCGCTGCGATCCGGATCACCAGCCAGGCGGCGGACCCGATCAGCACCAGGGTCAGCGTCCGGCCGATGCCGACCTGGTGCCGCTCCAGCAGCTTCGCCTGGTCGTACGACCCGCGCAGCAGGGCGCTGCACAGGACGAGCTGGTAGGGGATGCGGGCACGGCGCAGCAGCCCCCACAGGGGGGTGTCGTGGTCGCGTTCGTCGGCCTTGCACAGCAGCCGGTCGGTGGCCCAGCCGATGGCCAGGGTCAGCAGCACCGTGCCGCCGAGCACGATCAGTGGACGGAGTACGTTCTCCATGCCTCCGCTCCTAACCGGCGCACGGAGGGCATGAACATGTGAGTTCGGCGCGTTCCTGGGTAAGGCGGCACCGGCAGCGCCGTGGCCGGCTGGCACCATGGCCTCATGAACATCATGCTCTTTCACTCGACCTACGGGCTCAGGCCCGCGGTGCGCGAGGCCGCGGACCGGCTGCGCGCGGCGGGCCACGAGGTGTGGACGCCGGACCTCTTCGAGGGACGTACGTTCGACACCGTCGAGGAGGGCATGGAGTTCAAGGAGCGGACCGGCAAGGAGGAACTGCTCAAGCGGGCCGTGCTGGCGG
Organism: Streptomyces sp. NPDC046870; assembly: GCF_040704595.1. Lineage (NCBI taxonomy): Bacteria > Bacillati > Actinomycetota > Actinomycetes > Kitasatosporales > Streptomycetaceae > Streptomyces > Streptomyces sp. NPDC046870. The sequence continues at coordinate 86,099 of NZ_JBEYXM010000023.1, read as the reverse complement.
CGGCGCCGTACTCGGACCGGGGGCTGGTGTACGCGGGGTTCTCGCTCGGCGCCTCCGTCGCCCAGACCCTGGCCCTCGGCGACGCCAGGGCGCGCGGCCTGCTGCTTCTGCACGGCACGTCGGACATCGCGCCGAACGCGCAGGTGGACGAACTGCCGGTGCAGCTGCACGTGGCGGAGCCGGACCCGTTCGAGACGGACGACTGGCTGAGCGCCTGGTATCTGCAGATGGGCCGGGCGGGCGCCGATGTGGAGGTGTACCGGTACGCCGGGGCCGGGCACCTGTACACCGACCCCGAGCTGCCGGACTACGACGCGGAGGCCGCCGAGGCCACCTGGCGGGTGGCGCTCGGCTTCCTCGAGTCGCTCGGCTGAGCGGTCACGACGGGGCGGTCACACCGGGTCGTAGGTCCGCTCGACCTTCTGCGTGCCGCTGCGGGTGCGGTACGAGCGCACCCAGCTGGAGGTGGCGTTCGCGTCGGTGCGGTCGGACAGCACGTAGTAGTCCATCTGCGCGCGGTCGACTGTGATGTCGAGCACGCCGTAGCCGTGCCGGTCGGTGTCCACCCAGTGGACGTGCCGGTTGGCGGCCTTGATGACCGGCGCGGCGACCGCGGAGACCGTGCCCTCGGGCACCTTCACGATGTCGTCCAGGTTGTCGGAGGTCACCGAGGTCACCACGAACTCGGTGGCCGCCGACGCCGACAGCGGATAGGTGCCCGCGTCCACCGGGACGTCGTTGGCCCACGCCATGTGGATGTCACCGGTCAGGAAGACGGTGTTGCCGATGGCGTTGGAGCGCAGGTGGGCCAGCAGTTCGCGGCGGTCGTCGGTGTAGCCGTCCCACTGGTCGGTGTTGGCGGCGATGCCCTCCTGCGGCAGCCCGAGCAGCTTGGCGAGCGGCTTGAACAGGTCGGCGGACAGGGAGCCGAAGGAGAACGGCGAGATCATCACCGAGTTGCCGACCAGCCGCCACCTGGTGTCGGAGGCCTTCAGACCGGCCTTCAGCCAGTCGAGCTGGGCGCGCCCGGTGAGCGTGCGGTCGGGGTCGTCCACCGAGCCGCTGGCCGTGGACGCCTGCTGGGAGCGGAAGGACCGCAGGTCCAGCAGGGAGAGGTCGGCGAGCTTGCCGAAGCGCAGCCGGCGGTAGGTGGTGCCGGCGACGGCCGGGCGGACCGGCATCCACTCGAAGTAGGCCTGCTTCGCCGCGGCCTGACGGGCCGCCCAGGTGCCCTCGGCGCCCTCGGTGTGGTTGACGGCGCCGCCGGACCAGGCGTTGTCGGCGAACTCGTGGTCGTCCCAGATCGCGATGACCGGCGCCTTCAGGTGCAGGGCCTGGAGGTCGGGGTCGGTCTTGTACCTGGCGTGCCGGATCCGGTAGTCGGCGAGGGTGAGGATCTCGTGGGCGGGCGCGTGCGGGCGGACGACCTGGCCCCGGGTCCCGTACTCGCCGGACTTGTACTCGTAGATGTAGTCGCCGAGGTGCAGCCAGGCGTCCAGGTCGTTCCGGGCCGCGAGGTGGCGGTAGGCGGAGAAGTAGCCGGCCTCCCAGTTGGCGCAGGAGACCACGCCGAAGCGCAGGGAGGAGACGTCCGCGTCCGCCGCCGGCGCGGTGCGGGTGCGCGCCGCCGGGGAGTCGGTGCCGCCGGCCGAGAAGCGGAACCAGTAGTCGGTGGCCGCCTCCAGGCCGCGGATGTCGGCCTTGACGGTGTGGTCGGAGGCGGCCGTCGCGGTGGTGGAGCCCTTGGCGACGATGCTGGTGAACGCCTTGTCCCTGGCGACGACCCAGCTGACCTCGGTGTCCGGGCCGAGCCCCGAACCCGGTATCGCCTCGGGGACCGGGGTCACCCGGGTCCACAGCAGCACGCCGTCGGGCAGCGGGTCTCCGGAGGCGACACCGTGCAGGAAGGCGGGGGTGTCCGTGGCGGCGCGGGCCGGGGCGGCGGCGGCCAGCGGGCCGGCCAGGACAGCGGTCGCCGCCGCGGCCTTGACGACCGTACGGCGGCGGGGCGAGAGCGGAGCGGGGCCCCGGGAGGTCTCGGATGATCTGTATCGACTGGTCACGGACGATCAGGTTACTGATCGGTACGCGCGAGAGCGGGCGAACTCGCGAAAGTTCGCCCGCTCTTTGACGGATGGTCGGCTCAGCCCTTGAGGGCCGCCTCCAGCGCGGTGTTGAACTCGGCGACCGACATGGGCGCGTTCTTGCCGTCGGAGCCCGTCAGCGTCTTGCCGTCCATCTTCAGGGTCGGGGTGCCCGAGATGCCGTCCTTGTCGAAGATCTTGGACTCCTCCAGCGCCCACCGGTCGTAGGTGCCGTCCTTCACGGCCTTCTGGAACGCCGTGTTGCCCTTCAGCGCGGGGACCGTGTCGGCTATCTCGATCAGGTAGCCGTCGTCCTTGAACTTGTCGGTGGTCTCCTCGGGGTGCCACTTCTTGGAGTACATCGCGGTCTTGTACTCCAGGAACGCCTCGGGGCTGACGTTGAGCGCGGCACCCAGGGCGCTGAGCGCGTTCTTCGAGCCCTCGCCGGTCAGGTTCTTGTCCAGGAAGGTGGCGCCGACGTACTGGATCTTGAACTTGCCGGCGTCGAGGTCCTTCTTGACGGTCGGGCCGACCGTCTGCTCGAAATCAGCGCAGACCGGGCAGCGCGGGTCCTCGTACATCACCAGCGTCTTCTTGGCGCTGCTCTTGCCGATGACAACCGTCGTACCGTCCGTGCCCGTGGTGTTGGCCGGCTTGACGAGCTTGTCGTCCTTCGCGGCCTCCCAGTAGGCGGGCTTGTTGTTCTGCACGACGGCGTAGCCGATGCCGCCGGCCGCGGCCAGGACGGCCACGACCGAGGCGGCCACGATGAGCTGCCGCTTGGCCTTGTCGCGCTTGGCCTGCCGCTCGCGCTCCTGGCGCAGCCGCTCCCGGGCCGCCGTCTTCGCCGCCTGGCTGTTCCGCTTGCTCATATTGGTGATCTCCATGTGGGACGCGCACACGACGTACGCGGAATACGTGTGGGGGACTGATCGTGCTCAGGCGAATGCCGGGGAGCACGGCGGTCCACGCCGTCCCAGGGAGTGCGTGAGGAGCCGGTCGCGGGCGGCGGCGCGGCGCGGGGCCGGGCGGGGCAGCCGGCGGGCCGGCCGCGGGCGTGCGGCGACCGCGGCCACCGCCAGCAGCAGCGGCCGGAACGTGGTCGCGGCGACCGCCCGCAGCAGCTGGGTCAGCGCACGCTCGCCCCGGCGCAGCCAGCCGGCGGCGAGCAGTCCCACGCCGATGTGCGCGGCGAGCAGCAGCCAGGCGGCGGCCGGGCTGGCATCGGCGAGCACGGCCCCGGCATGGCCGGGAGCGCCGGTCATCCCGGTCAGCGGGGTGCCCACCCGGCCCTGGCACAGCACGTCCAGGCCGACCGCCCGCAGCGGACCGGCGACCGGGCCGCCCGCCCGGCCGTAGCAGGTGTCCTGGCCGGTGGTGAACACCGTGTCGGCGGCCAGTTCCAGCGGCACCAGCAGGGCCGCGATCCGGCCGAAGCCGCGCTCACGGCCCGCCAGCGCGTAGGCGGTGACGAACACCCCGGCGGCGACCGCGCCCACGGTCGCCAGCGGCAGCGGGGCACGGGACAGCAGCACGTGCGACGCGGTGCTGAGCGTCACGACGAAGGCCGTGAACAGCGCCGCGCGCACGGCTCTGAGCTGGGTCCCGGATATGTCCATAGCGAAAGGAGAGTCTGTCACGTACGCGGGTAAGGGACCCCTAAAGAGTGCCTGTGAATCCGCGAAGGTCACAGCCCCGGAATTCGGCCGTTGCGGAACAGGTCGACGAAGATCTGGTGATCGGCACGCGCGCGTGCGCCGTAGCTGTGGGCGAAGTCCACCAGCAGCGGAGCGAAACCCTCCTCGTCGGCGGCGAGCGCCGCGTCGATGGCCCGCTCGGTGGAGAACGGCACCAGGGACTCGCCGGAGGTGTCGTCCGCCGCCGCGTGCATGGTCGCGGTGGCCCGGCCCAGGTCGGCGACGACGGCCGCGATCTCCTCCGGGTCGTCGATGTCGTCCCAGTCCAGGTCCACGGCGTACGGCGAGACCTCGGCGACCAGCTGGCCGGCGCCGTCCAGCTCGGTCCAGCCGAGCCACGGGTCGGCGTGCGCCTGAAGGGCGCGCTGGGAGATTACCGTGCGGTGGCCCTCGTGCCGGAAGTACTCCGCGATGGCCGGGTCCGTGATGTGCCGGGAGACGGCCGGGGTCTGGGCCTGCTTGATGTAGATGACGACATCGTTCTCCAGGGCGTCGCTGTGGCCCTCCAGGAGGATGTTGTACGACGGCAGGCCGGCCGAGCCGATGCCGATGCCCCGGCGGCCCACGACGTCCTTCACCCGGTAGGAGTCCGGGCGGGCCAGGGAGGAGTCCGGCAGCGTCTCCAGATAGCCGTCGAAGGCCGCCAGCACCTTGTAGCGGGTGGCCGCGTCCAGCTCGACGGAGCCGCCGCCCGGTGCGAAGCGGCGCTCGAAGTCGCGGATCTCGGTCATCGAGTCCAGCAGGCCGAACCGGGTCAGCGAGCGGGCGTCACGCAGCGCGTCCAGCAGCGGACCCTGCGCGGTGTCCAGCGTGAACGGCGGCACCTCGTCCCGCTTGGCGCCGGTGGCCAGGGAGTGGATGCGCTCGCGGTAGGCGGCGGCGTAGACCGTCACCAGCTCGGTGATCTGCGCGTCGCTGAGCGCCTTCGCGTACCCGAGGAGCGCGACCGACGCCGAGAAGCGCTTCAGGTCCCAGGTGAACGGGCCGACGTAGGCCTCGTCGAAGTCGTTGACGTTGAAGACCAGGCGGCCGTTGGAGTCCATGTACGTGCCGAAGTTCTCGGCGTGCAGGTCGCCGTGGATCCACACGCGCGAGGTGCGCTCGTCCAGGTACGGTCCGCCGCGCTTCTCGGCGTCGAGGTCGTGGTAGAAGAGGGCCGCCGTGCCCCGGTAGAACGCGAAGGCCGAGGCCGCCATCTTGCGGAACTTCACCCGGAACGCGGCCGGGTCGGCGGCCAGGAGCCGGCCGAAGGCGGTGTCGAAGACGGCGAGGATCTCCTCGCCGCGCTGCTCCTCGTCGAGCTGGGGGACCGACATCGCGGGGTGCCTCCTGGTGCGTTACCTGTACGACAGCGTCTCTGCCGTACCCAACGCACGAAGGTACGCGTAGGTGCCCGCCCGTGCCCCGGCCGCCACCCCTGATCGAGGCGCTTCGCGCCGAGTCTTCATCTCGGTGTCAGTGGTGCGGCATAGACTTCGACGCTGACCCCAGAACCGTCCGCCAGCCCGTCGCCGAGTGTTTCCCCCGGAGGACTCACCGTGTCAAAGCCGCCCTTCACGCACCTGCACGTCCACACCCAGTACTCGCTGCTGGACGGTGCCGCGCGGCTGAAGGACATGTTCAACGCGTGCAACGAGATGGGCATGACGCACATCGCCATGTCCGACCACGGCAACCTCCACGGGGCGTACGACTTCTTCCACTCCGCGAAGAAGGCCGGAATCACCCCGATCATCGGGATCGAGGCGTATGTCGCCCCGGAGTCCCGGCGGAACAAGCGCAAGATCCTCTGGGGCCAGCCGCACCAGAAGAGGGACGACATCTCCGGCTCGGGTGGTTACACCCACAAGACGATGTGGGCCGTGAACCGGACCGGCCTGCACAACCTCTTCCGGCTCTCCTCCGACGCCTACGCCGAGGGCTGGCTGCAGAAGTGGCCCCGGATGGACAAGGAGACCATCGCCCAGTGGTCCGAGGGCATCGTCGCCTCCACCGGCTGCCCCTCCGGCGAGGTGCAGACCCGGCTGCGCCTCGGCCACTTCGACGAGGCCCTCAAGGCCGCGGCGGACTACCAGGACATCTTCGGCAAGGACAAGTACTTCCTGGAGCTGATGGACCACGGGATCGAGATCGAGCGCCGGGTCCGCGACGGCCTGCTGGAGATCGGCAAGAAGCTCGGCATCCCGCCCCTGGTCACCAACGACTCGCACTACACGTACGCGCACGAGGCCGGCGCCCACGACGCCCTGCTGTGCATCCAGACCGGCAAGAACCTCTCCGACCCCGACCGCTTCAAGTTCGACGGCACCGGCTACTACCTGAAGTCCACGGACGAGATGTACGCCATCGACTCCTCGGACGCCTGGCAGGAGGGCTGCGCCAACACGCTCCTCGTCGCCGAGATGGTGGACACCACCGGCATGTTCGAGAAGCGCGACCTGATGCCCAAGTTCGACATCCCCGAGGGCTACACCGAGGTCACCTGGTTCCAGGAGGAGGTCCGCCGCGGCATGGAGCGCCGCTTCCCGGACGGCGTCCCCGAGGACCGCCAGAAGCAGGCCGAGTACGAGATGGACGTCATCATCCAGATGGGGTTCCCGGGCTACTTCCTCGTGGTCGCCGACTTCATCATGTGGGCCAAGCGCCAGGGCATCGCGGTCGGCCCCGGCCGGGGCTCCGCGGCCGGCTCGATCGTCGCCTACGCGCTCGGCATCACCGACCTCGACCCGATCCCGCACGGCCTGATCTTCGAGCGGTTCCTCAACCCCGAGCGCATCTCGATGCCCGATGTCGACATCGACTTCGACGAGCGCCGGCGCGTCGAGGTGATCCGGTACGTGACGGAGAAGTACGGCGCCGACAAGGTCGCCATGATCGGCACCTACGGCACCATCAAGGCCAAGAACGCGATCAAGGACTCCGCGCGCGTGCTGGGCTACCCGTACGCCATGGGCGACCGCATCACCAAGGCCATGCCCGCCGACGTCCTCGGCAAGGGCATCCCGCTGTCCGGCATCACCGACCCCAGCCACCCCCGCTACTCGGAGGCGGGCGAGGTCCGGGGGATGTACGAGAACGAGCCGGACGTGAAGAAGGTCATCGACACCGCGCGCGGTGTGGAGGGCCTGGTCCGGCAGATGGGCGTGCACGCCGCCGGCGTGATCATGTCCAGCGAGACCATCACCGAGCACGTCCCGGTCTGGGTGAGGCACACCGACGGCGTGACCATCACCCAGTGGGACTACCCGAGCTGTGAGTCGCTCGGCCTGCTGAAGATGGACTTCCTGGGCCTGCGCAACCTCACGATCATGGACGACGCCGTCAAGATGGTGAAGGCCAACAAGGGGATCGACATCGACCTCCTGAGCCTCCCGCTCGACGATCCGAAGACCTTCGAGCTGCTCCAGCGCGGCGACACCCTCGGCGTCTTCCAGTTCGACGGCGGCCCCATGCGGTCCCTGCTGCGGCTGATGAAGCCGGACAACTTCGAGGACATCTCCGCCGTGTCGGCCCTGTACCGGCCGGGCCCGATGGGCATGAACTCCCACACGAACTACGCGCTGCGCAAGAACGGGCAGCAGGAGATCACGCCGATCCACCCCGAGCTGGAGGCGCCGCTCAAGGAGGTCCTGGACGTCACCTACGGCCTGATCGTCTACCAGGAGCAGGTGCAGAAGGCCGCCCAGATCATCGCGGGCTACTCGCTCGGCGAGGCCGACATCCTCCGCCGTGTGATGGGCAAGAAGAAGCCGGAGGAGCTGGAGAAGAACTTCGTCATCTTCCAGGCCGGCGCCCGCAAGAACGGCTACAGCGACGAGGCCATCCAGGCGCTCTGGGACGTGCTGGTCCCCTTCGCCGGCTACGCGTTCAACAAGGCGCACTCCGCCGCGTACGGCCTGGTGTCGTACTGGACGGCGTACCTCAAGGCGAACCACCCCGCCGAGTACATGGCCGCCCTGCTCACCTCGGTCAAGGACGACAAGGACAAGTCGGCGGTCTACCTCAACGAGTGCCGGCGCATGGGCATCCGGGTGCTCCCGCCGAACGTCAACGAGTCCGAGGCCAACTTCGCCGCCCAGGGCGACGACGTGATCCTCTTCGGCCTGTCCGCCGTCCGCAACGTCGGCACCAACGTCGTCGAGTCGATCATCAAGTGCCGCAAGGCGAAGGGGAAGTACGCCTCCTTCCCCGACTACCTCGACAAGGTCGACGCGGTCGTCTGCAACAAGCGCACCACCGAATCGCTGATCAAGGCCGGCGCCTTCGACTCGATGGGCCACACCCGCAAGGGCCTCACGGCCCAGTACGAGCCGATGATCGACAACGTGGTCGCGGTCAAGCGCAAGGAGGCCGAGGGCCAGTTCGACCTCTTCGGCGGCATGGGCGAGGAGACCAGCGACCAGCCCGGCTTCGGCCTCGACGTCGAGTTCACCGACGACGAGTGGGACAAGACCTATCTGCTCGCCCAGGAGCGGGAGATGCTCGGTCTGTACGTCTCCGACCACCCGCTCTTCGGTCTGGAGCACGTGCTCTCCGACAAGGCGGACGCGGGCATCGCCCAGCTCACCGGCGGTGACTACGCGGACGGCTCGGTGGTGACCATCGGCGGCATCATCTCCGGTCTGCAGCGCAAGATGACCAAGCAGGGCAACGCCTGGGCCATCGCCACCGTCGAGGACCTGGCGGGCTCCATCGAGTGCATGTTCTTCCCGGCCACCTACCAGCTGGTGTCCACCCAACTCGTCGAGGACGCCGTGGTGTTCGTCAAGGGCCGCCTCGACAAGCGCGAGGACGTGCCCCGGCTCGTCGCCATGGAGCTGATGGTCCCGGACCTGTCCAACGCGGGCGCCAACGCGCCCGTGGTGCTCACCATCCCGGCCGTGAAGGTGACCCCGCCGATGGTCAGCCGCCTCGGTGAGATCCTCAGCCACCACAAGGGCGACAGCGAGGTCCGGATCAAGCTCCAGGGCCCGCGCAAGACCACCGTGCTCCGCCTGGACCGGCACCGGGTCAAGCCCGACCCGGCGCTGTTCGGCGACCTGAAGGTGCTGCTCGGCCCGTCCTGCCTGGCCGGCTGACGCCCGGCGGAAGGCGCCGACGCGAAGGGGCGCACCCTGGACGGGTGCGCCCCTCACCTGTGCCCGGGCTTCAACTGCCCTTTAGTTGTGGCCGAAGCTCTTCTGCTTCTTGCGCACGGCCTCCGAAGGGCTGCCCGGGGCGTGCGCCATGGGCGGCTCGTGCTCCTCCGCCTGCGGACGCTGCGCGTGCTCGGACTGCGGAGCGCGGTTCTGCGGGCCGGACTGCTTGCGGTTCTTGTTCTTGGCCATGGTGATGCCTCCTGTGGGGGATCTAGGGGCCAGGGCCGGGACCAGATTCACATACGCTGACATCAAGCGCATGTCGGATAATTACCGTGTGTGACAGGGTTGATGGTCGTACCGGAGCCGCAAACGCCACGCCGAAGATCGAGTTCGGGCCGTTAACCCCCGCGCGGTCGGGCAGACTCGAAGGAAGTCCGAAGCAAAACCTCCCGGGAAGAGGGTGAGTCGCGTGGACCGCTGCATCGTCCTGGTGGACGCCGGGTATCTGCTGGGTGCCGCCGCCAGCCTCCTCGCCGGCGAGCCCTCGCGGTCCCGGATCACCGTCGACCACGCCGCGCTGATCCAGGCGCTGCGGGAACGCGCCGAGTCCGACACCGAGCGCCCCCTGCTGCGCATCTACTGGTTCGACGGCGCCCCCGACCGGGTCCCCCAGCCGGAGCATCGCCGGCTGCGCGTGATGCCCCGGGTCACCGTGCGCCTCGGCGCTCTCACCCGCAGTGACGGTCGCTGGGCCCAGAAGGGCGTCGACGCCGCCATGCACGCCGAACTGACCGAGCTGGCCCGCAACCGCGCCTGCTCCGACGTCGTCCTCGTCACCGGCGACGGCGATCTGCTGCCCGGCATGATGGCCGCCAAGGAGCACGGCGTCGCCGTCCACCTCTGGGCCGTCCAGGCCGCCGACGGCGACTACAACCAGTCCGAGGACCTGGTCGCCGAGGCCGACGAGCGGCGCGTGCTGGACCGCGCCTGGATCACCCAGGCCGTCCGCGCCAAGGAGCTGACCGGCGTCTGCGCCCCGCCGCCCGCGCCCCGCCCCGAGATCGCCGCGATCCTCTCCGCGCCGCTGCCCGAGTCCGCGCTCGGCACCGCGGCCGAGCGGCCCGCCGAACAGCCCGCCCACCCGCCGGCCGGCGCCGTGGCCGAGAACGGCGCCCAGGAGCGGGTGACCGCCTCCAAGGGCGTCCCCACCCCCAAGGACCTGGCCGCGCTGCGCGCACCCGGTGCCCAGCCCGTGCAGCACCCGGCGACCGCGACCCTGCGCTGGTCCTCCGACAAGGGCTGGGTCGACCGGCCGGGCGCGGTGGCCGAACCCGCCGAGGTCGCCTCCATGCCGACGCTGGCCCAGCTCACCACCGCCGAGCAGCGGTGGGCCGACCGGGAGGAGGACATCACCACCGTCGGCGGCGATCCGTACGAGGTCGGGCAGGTCTTCGCCCGCCGCTGGATGTCACGCCTCGGCGACCAGGGCCATCTGCAGCGGCTGTCGCAGATGTACCCGCGCATCCCGCACCGGATCGACGGGGAGCTGCTGCGGTACGCGGCGCGGTTCGGACTGCTCGCGCACAAGGACGACCAGATCGACGAGCACGACCGTTACGCCATCCGGGCGGGGTTCTGGCGGGAGATCGACGTCCCGGCGGCGGCCGAACAGCACGCCCCCGCCGCCGACTGACCGCCGGAGCCGCCCCCAAGGGCGAGTAAAGGCCCCGGACCCCGTAGGCTCGTCCCTTGTGAGCACGCGCGCGGGACAGGCACTTCGGTACGACGAGGTCGTACGCGCGCGCGGGCTCGGCAAGACCTACCCGGCCGTCAAGGGCCGGCGGGGCGCCCCCGGCACCCCCGAGGTGCGGGCCACCGACGGCGTCGAACTGGACGTGCGGCGCGGGGAGGTCTTCGGACTGCTCGGCCCCAACGGCGCCGGGAAGTCCACCCTCGTGCGGCAGCTCACCGGGCTGCTGCGGCCGGACACCGGCAGCGTCGAGATACTCGGCCACGACATCGTGCGCCATCCCGAACGGGCCGCCCGGCTCCTCGCCTACCTGGGCCAGGAGTCCACCGCCCTGGACGAGCTGACCGTCTCCCTCGCCGCCGAGACCACCGGGCGCCTGCGCGGCCTGGACGTCCGGCGGGCGCGGGCGGAGCGGGACGCCGTCCTGGAGGAACTGGGGCTGACCCCGATCGCCGGACGGGCGCTGAAGAAGCTGTCCGGCGGCCAGCGGCGGCTCGCCTGTTTCGCCGCCGCGCTCGTCGGGGAACGGCCGCTGCTCGTGCTGGACGAGCCGACCACCGGCATGGACCCGGTGGCCCGGCGCGCGGTCTGGGCGGCCGTGGACCGCCGGCGTGCCGAGCGCGGTACGACCGTGCTGCTGGTCACCCACAACGTCATCGAGGCCGAGACGGTCCTGGACCGGGTCGCCGTGCTCGACCGGGGCCGGGTCATCGCCTGCGACACCCCCGCCGGACTCAAGGCGCGGGTCGCCGGCGAGGTGCGGGTGGAGCTGGTGTGGCGGGAGCGGGCGCCGCTGGAGGTGCCCGAGGTGGCCGTGCTGCGCGAGCGGGCCGTGGAGTCCGGCCGGCGCTGGACGCTCCGGCTCGCGCCCGAGGAGGCCCGCGCCGTCGTCGCCACGGTGACCGGCGGAGCCGCCTTCGCCGCGCTGGACGATTTCACGCTCGCCACGCCCAGCCTGGAGGACGTCTACCTGGCGCTGGGCGGCGCGGCCCGGCAGGGGCTGGTGAAGGCATGAACGCACCGGCCGTGGAATGCGTACGGGTCCGCGTGACCGCCGCGGTGAGGACGACCGCCGGGGTGAGGAGGCCCGCCGTGGCGACTGCCGTAGGGAAGAGGAGCAGCCCGTCGTGAGTGTCGTACCCGCCGAGGTTCTGCCGGGCGGCGCCCGGGCCGTACCGGACGCGGCGGCCGGCGCGGCCGAGCTCGGGCCGTCCGCGCGGCTGTGGCCGTCGCTGGTGGCCGTCTACCGGGCGCAGCTGTCCCGGGCCCGGGTGGCGCGGATCCCGCTGCTGTTCGTGGCCACCTTCCAGTCCATCGGCATCACCGTGATGATGCGGGGTGTCGTCGACAGCGGCCACGAGGCCCAGTCCGTGGTGGCCGGGTCGTCCGTGCTGGTCGTCGCGTACGTGGCGCTGAACCTGCTGTCGCAGTACTTCGGGCAGCTGCGGGCCAGCGGCGGGCTCGACCACTACGCCACGCTGCCGGTGCCGCCGGCGGCCGTGGTGCTGGGCGCGGCGGCGGCCTACGCCTCCTTCACCGTGCCGGGGACCTTGGTGACGGCCGTCTTCGGCTGCGTGCTGTTCGGGCTGCCGCTGTCCAACCTGTGGATCCTGGTGGCCGTCATCCCCGTCGCCGGGGCCGCGCTGGCCGGGCTGGGCGCCGCCTGCGGACTGCTCGCGCCCCGGCCGGAGCTGGCCACGCTGCTCGGGCAGCTCGGCATGTCGGCCGCGCTGCTGCTGGGCGTGCTGCCCGCCGACCGGATGCCGGAGGTCGTACGGCTGGCCCGTGATCTGCTGCCGTCGACCTACGGCGTGGAGGCGTACGCGCGGACCTTCGCCGCGGACCCCGACTGGGCCGTCGTCCTCGCTGACCTGGGGGTGTGCGCGGGGGTCGGCGTGGCCTCGCTGGCCGTGGCGGCCTGGGCGTACCGCAGGGCCGCCGTCCGGTGACGCGGCCCACAGCGCGACCTGGCACGATGGTCGGGTGACCGCACCGCTGACTCCGCCTCCTCCGCCGCACGAGAACTCCCCGCACCAGGTCTGGCAGGCGCCGCCGCCCGCCGGGACGCCGGGCGCGGGCGCGTACGAACAGGACGGCCCCGGGATGAAGACGGAACTGCGGGAGGCCACCGTGATCACGGTGGTGGTGGCGCTCGGCGGAGTGCTGCTGGGGCTGCTGTGGTGGTGGCTGGCGCCGCACGTGCCGCTGATCGGTGACGAGGTCGACAAGAGCTGGGTCGTCTACGTCAAGGACAGCGAGGGCGAGCAGGCGGTCGGGGTTGACGGAACGTTCACCCTGCTGGGGCTCGCCTTCGGACTGGTCAGTGCCGTGGTGGTGTTCCTGCTGCGGCGGCGCGGCGGTGTGCCGCTCGTGGTGGCCCTCGGCCTCGGCGGGCTGCTCGGGTCGCTGCTGGCCTGGCGGCTCGGGGTGTGGCTGGGACCCGAGTCCGACGTGCTCGCGCACGCGCGGGCCGTGGGCAAGGGGGTGACGTTCCCGGCGCCGCTGAAGCTGTCGGCGAAGGGGGCGCTGCTGGCGTGGCCGCTGGCGGGGCTGCTGGCGCATCTCGGACTGACCGCGCTGTTCGGCCCCCGGGACCCCGAGGTGCCGTGACCCGAGGCTCCGCCCGGCGAACTCCCCGTCCCCGCGCCCGGGTGGGCCGCGCTTCGACCGACGCCGGCCCGGCCTCCGTCAGCCTCGCCAGGCCGTCCGTTGCCGGTCCGCTCTCCAGGCTCCGGCGGCCCGTCGAAGTGGCCCGGGGCCGGCCCCTGGGCACCGGCCCCGATCTGTCGGGGCCGGTGACGGGCAGTCGCCTGCCCGGAGCCTCTTCACCACCCGCCTTGTCAGCCTGACCAGGTCGTCCGGTGCCGGTCCGCTCTCCAGGTTCCGGCGGCCCGCCGAGGTGAACGCGGAACCGGCTGCCGTCCGGGCCGTAACGGGCGGACGGGCTGGCACCTGCCCGGGTCTGGCGGGTCCGGTGTCGTGAGCTTCGCCAGGTCATCCGGCGCCGGTCCGGCCTCCAGGTCCCGGCGGCCCGCCGAAGTGGCATGGAACCGGCCGCCGTCCGGGCCGTGACAGGCGGACGGGCAGGCGTCTGTCCGGGGGACCCGGTAAAACCCCGGGCCGTGCCCCACCACCCGTCCCGGCCGGCCGGCCCCCGCCCGGGTCAGCCGCGTCCGATCGGGGCCAGCACTGCCTCCGTCAGCTTCGCCAGGTCGCCCGGCGCCAGCTCGACCTCCAGGCCCCGGCGGCCCGCCGAGACGCAGATCGTCGCGTGGGACTCCGCCGAGTCGTCGAGGACCGTCGGGAGCTTCTTGCGCTGGCCGAGCGGGGAGATGCCGCCGCGGACGTAGCCCGTGGTGCGTTCGGCGAGGGCCGGGTCGGCCATGGCCGCCCGCTTGCCGCCCACCGCCGCCGCGAGGGCCTTCAGGTCCAGCGAGCCGGCCACCGGGACCACACCGACCACCAGGGAGCCGTCGACGTCGGCCACCAGGGTCTTGAAGACGCGCTCGGGGGAGACGCCCATCGCCTGCGCCGCCTCCTCGCCGTAGGAGGGGTGGGACGGGTCGTGGTCGTAGGCGTGGACCGTGAAGTCCACGCCCGCCGCCGTCAGGGCCACCGTCGCGGGCGTGCCCCCGGACTGCTGCTTCTTCGACTTCTTCGCCATCGGGGTGCCGGGTTTCCCTCAGTTCAGACTCGTCGGCGTCCGCGTCAGCTCGAACGCGGGCAACGACGGCAGACTACGGATGATGGACGTCTCCGCGCGAAGGAGTTTCAGCTCGTCCCGGAGCCGGGAGGCGGTGTCCGGGGCCTGGAGCAGCCGCTGCTTGGTCGGTGTGTCGTGCACCATCGCGGCGGCCACCAGGTACGACACCACGCCCGGGTCGTCCGGCAGATCCGCACCGGTGGACAGCGAGCGCTCACGGGCACCCGCCAGCCGCTTCTGGTACTGGCGGAACGAGCGCAGCACGCCCTCGGCCAGCGCGCCCGCCTCGTCCCCGGGCTCCTCCGGCAGCTCCTCCAGTTCGGCGGTCAGGAACGGGCCGGACGCGTCCACGGACAGCAGGCGGACGCGCGTCGTGCCCGTCGCCAGCACCTCGAAGGTGCCGTCGGACCGCTCCCGGATGGTCGCCGCGTCCGCCACACAGCCCACCCCGTGGAAGGCCTTGAGCGGGGCGGGGCCGAAGCCGGCGGCCGGGCCCCGGTCGGGCTCGGCCGTGGGGTCGGGCATGCCCGGGGCGCTCGGCGCGACCTCGTGGCCGTCGCGGATGGCGACGACGGCGAAGCGGCGCGGCTCCTCCTCGGGAGTCTTCAACAGCGCGCGCATCATGGCGCGATAGCGCTCCTCGAAGACGTTCAGCGGCAGCACGAGCCCCGGGAACAGCACCGAGTTCAGCGGAAAGAGCGGCAGACGGACGGTGGTCACGGCGCCCCAGCCTAGTGGTCGGCGGCGCGGGCGTGTCCGCCGTGCCCGCCGAGAGGGTCCCGGGACGCCGTCAGCAGCCGGGCCGGGACGGGCCGCGCGCCCGCCGTCTCCAGGTGTTCGCGCACGCGCAGGAAGTGGCCGAGCGGGTCCTCCGAGATCCGGTCCCAGGGGAAGGAGGTGGCGTAGGGGCCGATCAGGCGCAGCTGGGTGCGGGCGTCCTCCCAGCGCTCCAGCCGCAGCAGGACGTACAGCAGTTTGTTGCGGACCTCGGCGGGCCACGGGTCGGCCGCCGGGAAGCGCCCGGACAGCTCGATGGCGCGGTCGGCCGCCGCGTCCAGCCGGGCGCGTGGCACGTCGGGGCCGCAGTCGTCGGTCAGGCAGCCGAGGGCCGCCCGGGCGGGCAGCGCCTGGACGAGCGAGTCGGCCGGGGCGTCCTGCGCGGCCCGTTCGGCGAAGTCGAAGCACGCGCCGTGCGAGCCATGGGGAGTGTGGGGCGTGTCGCCCCACTGGGCGCAGCAGAAGGCGGCCAGGTAGCGCAGGGCGGCCACGTGGCAGCCGTAGTGGTGCGGGGCGCGCCGGACGGCCGCCTCCCACAGCTCCTCGAAGTAGCGGTGCCCCGCCCGCGAGCCGCGCGCGTGATCGAGCGCGATCCGCCAGGGCACCGGGTCGCGGCCGTCGGCGCGGGCGGCGGCGGTGATGAGCGGGCTCACCTCGCGCAGCAGCTCGGCGCGGGCGGGCGAGGGCCAGGCGCGGTCGACCGCCAGCTGGGCCCCGAGCAGCAGCACGCCGGGGTCGTCCGGGGCGGCGACGCGCCACTCCTCGTACCACTCGGGGCGCGAGCGGGCGAAGGCGGTCAGGCGCCGTACGTACCGGTCCCGGTTCTCCCACTCGGCCGCGGTGCGGGTGGCGGCGAGCAGGCCGGCCGCGGCGGCGTACTCGCCCCGGCCGGCCGCGACCAGCGCGGGCGAGAGACGGTCGTCGGGCGCGTCGAGGACGGCCTCGTCCCCGGCCGGCGGGGTGCCGGCCGGGCGGGCGGAGCGTTTGGCCATCCGGGTGGGGCGGATGAACGAGGGCAGCAGAGCCATGGTGCGACCATTGAAAGTCCGCAGGTCGCGGCGGCGCCAGAGGGCCTGGGCAAGTCGGGGAAAGTTGTACGGCCCTAAGTCAAGGACCGGTAAAGGGTGAATGTGCGTTTTGTGTGAGGTGTGTGCATGGAGGGCGGATTCCGTCTGCCGTCGATGAACGGCACCGCCCTCGCGCCGGACGTCCGTCAGCTGCGCCGCAGCAGCCGGGTCGCGCCCGCCGCCACCGTCGTGGCCAGGACCCAGCCGATCAGGATCAGCGCCGCCGCCAGCCACTGCCAGCCACCGCGCAGCTGCCACTGGCCGGCCTGGCCCAGGTCGATCACCGGCAGCAGCAGGTCCAGCGTGAACAGCGCCGGGCTCCAGACCGGGTGGCCGCCGGAGCTGACCGGCGGGGGGTCCGCACGGGTGAAGGCGAGGGTGCCCGCCGCCCACAGCACCGCCATCCACACCGCGGCCCGTCCCGGACGGTAGCCGTAGGCGACCGTCCAGTCCTGGAGGTAGCCCCAGCACGTGCCGGCCAGCGGCAGCGTCTCGCGCCGCTGGCGCTGCTTGGCGAGCAGCACCTCGCGCGCGTCCTCGTCCTCCCCGGCCGCGCGCAGCACCGCCGCCAGCCGCTCGTACGGCTCCGGGGCGTACTCGGCGGTGGCCGCCGCCACCCAGTCCAGGCGCTGGGTCAGCGGGAACGGGCCCTGCGGCACCAGGCTCTCGTAGGCGAACCCGCCCATGTGCAGATTGCCCGCGTCCGGCCAGCTGCCCGCCCGGTCCACCAGGTTCACGATCCGCGCGCCGGACAGCACCACCTTGCCGCGCTCCGGCTTGTCCCCGAGGAAGCGCAGCTCCGGCGTCTGCACCCGGCGCAGCGACAGCTCCTGGTCGTCGGTGAGGACGAACCGGGCCCGTTCCAGGTCGACGGCGTCCCCGAACCGCCCGTCGTCCAGGCGCACCCCGCCCCGGGACTCGAACCGCTGGATGCGCGTCCCGCGCGCGGGCGTGGTGCCGCTCAGCAGCGGGTTGCCCACGCCGGCCGGGGTCAGGTACAGGGTCCGTTCGACCGTCAGCTGGGGGGCGTTCAGGGCGAACCGGGCGTAGGGGTTGGCGAGCCTGGCGCCGCGCAGGCTGAGCGAGACGCCGATCTGGGCGCCGCGCAGACTGAACTCGCCGTGCGACTCCAGCATCTCCGCCTGGAGGTCCTGGCCGACGGTTAGGCCGTCGGCCGCGATCGACCGCCCGCCGCGGTCCCGGTACGCGACCGCCTGGTTCAGCAGCAGATCGGTGCCGATGTGCGCGTCCGTCAGCCGCACCCCGTTCTGGAACCGGCAGCGCGGCAGGTGCAGATCACCCTCGGTGTGCACGCGGGCGGCCTCCAGGCGCGGCACCGCGCAGTCCACCAGGCGCAGGGTCGTGAACCGGGCCTCCGGCAGCCGGATCTCCTCGTCGAAGCGGCAGCCGCGCAGCTCCACGTACGGGGTGACCTGGCCGCCCGCCAGATCCAGCGGGCCGGTGACGCGCACGCCGACGAGCTTCAGCGCGGACACCCGGCCGGCGAGTGCCGGCGGGCCGTCGAGGAGCAGCCAGCAGACGATCCGGGCCCGAACGCTCCGCTCCGGGCCCCACGGATGCCCGCCGTGCGGATCGTCCACCGCGTAGTCGCCGCTGCTCAGGTCGTACACGCTGCCGTTGCGGAAGGCCTGCCACATGCCCGCCTCGGTCGCGGTCAGGTCGTCCGGCAGGTCCCCCGTGCGGATGCCGGCTCCCTCGGTCACCGTCGTCCTCTTCTCTCCTCTTCGGTTCGCTGGATTTCGTACAGCCGTTCATGCCCTCTGTGACCGGCGGGACACCACCCGTGAAGGTGATCTTCCGGGTTCCGGCCACCCTCTGTACCAGTCATTGGTCCACGGTCTGTATCAGCCATTGATACGCGCGGACGGCTCCCGACGGCGGTCTGAGAGAATTGGGACTGTGATTTCCCGAATCGATCTGCGCGGCGACGCCCTTCCCGAGGGCCCGGCCCTGCGCGACCTGCTGCCCCGAGCCGACTTCGACGTTCAGGCCGCCCTGGAGAAGGTGCGCCCGATCTGCGAGGCCGTGCATCATCGCGGCGACGCGGCGCTGATCGACTTCGCCGAGAAGTTCGACGGAGTGCGGCTGGAAACCGTCCGTGTCCCGGCCCAGGCCCTCACCGACGCGCTCGCCGCTCTCGACCCGGCCGTGCGCGCCGCCCTGGAGGAGTCCATCCGCCGCGCCCGGCGGGTCCACCGCGAGCAGCGCCGTACGACCCACACCACGCAGGTCGTGCCCGGCGGCTCGGTGACCGAGAAATGGGTTCCGGTCGAGCGCGTCGGGCTGTACGCGCCCGGTGGCCGCTCGGTCTACCCGTCCTCCGTGGTGATGAACGTGGTGCCCGCCCAGGAGGCCGGCGTCGAGTCCATCGCGCTCGCCTCACCGGCCCAGGCCGAGTTCGGCGGCCTGCCGCACCCGACGATCCTCGCCGCCTGCGCCCTGCTCGGCGTGGACGAGGTGTACGCGGCCGGCGGCGCCACCGCCGTGGCGATGTTCGCCTACGGCACCGAGTCCTGTCCGCCGGCCAACATGGTCACCGGGCCCGGCAACATCTGGGTCGCCGCCGCCAAGCGCTACTTCACGGGCAGGATCGGCATCGACGCCGAGGCCGGCCCGACCGAGATCGCGATCCTCGCGGACGCCGGCGCCGACCCGGTGCACGTCGCCTCCGACCTGATCAGCCAGGCCGAGCACGACCCGCTGGCCGCGGCCGTCCTGGTCACCGACTCCGTCGAGCTCGCGGACGCGGTCGAGAAGGAACTGGAGCCGCAGGTCGCGGCCACCAAGCACGTCGAGGACCGGATCGTGCCCGCGCTGAGGGGCAGGCAGTCCGCGATCGTGCTGGTCGACGGCATCGACGAGGGCCTGCGGGTCGTCGACGCGTACGGCGCCGAGCACCTGGAGATCCAGACCGCCGACGCCGCGGCGGTGGCCGACCGGGTCCGCAACGCCGGCGCGGTCTTCATCGGACCCTGGGCCCCCGTCTCGCTCGGCGACTACGCGGCCGGGTCCAACCACGTCCTGCCCACCGGCGGCTGCGCCTGCCACTCCTCGGGCCTGTCCGTCCAGTCCTTCCTGCGCGGCATCCACATCGTGGACTACACCAGGGAGGCGCTCGCCGAGGTCGCCCACCACGTGGTGACGCTCGCGGAGGCGGAGGACCTGCCGGCGCACGGCGCGGCGGTCAAGGCGAGGTTCGGCTGGAAGGTACCCGAGAGCAAGTGAGCGACGTGCGGATCGACGATCTCCCCGTACGGGACGAGCTGCGGGGCAAGTCCCCCTACGGCGCCCCCCAGCTGGACGTCCCCGTACGGCTGAACACCAACGAGAACCCCTACCCGCTGCCCGAGCCGCTCGTCGAGCGGATCGCGGAGCGGGTGCGGGAGGCCGCCCGCGGCCTCAACCGCTACCCCGACCGGGACGCCGTCCAACTGCGCACCGAGCTGGCCAAGTACCTCAGCAGGACCGGCAAGCACCCCCTCGGCGTCGAGAACGTGTGGGCCGCCAACGGCTCCAACGAGGTCATCCAGCAGCTGCTGCAGACCTTCGGCGGACCGGGCCGCACGGCGATCGGCTTCGAGCCGTCGTACTCGATGCACGCGCTCATCGCGCGCGGGACCGGCACCGGCTGGATCTCCGGTCCGCGCGGCGAGGACTTCACGATCGACCCCGCCGCCGCCCGGCGGGCCATCGCCGAGAGCGAGCCGGACGTCGTCTTCATCACCACCCCCAACAACCCCACCGGCAACGCGGTCCCCCCGGAGACGGTCCTCGCGCTGTACGAGGCGGCGCAGGCGGCCAAGCCGTCGATGGTGGTCGTGGACGAGGCGTACGTCGAGTTCAGCCACGGCGACTCGCTGCTGCCGCTGCTGGCGGGCCGCCCGCACCTGGTGATCTCCCGGACGATGTCCAAGGCGTTCGGCGCGGCCGGCCTGCGCCTCGGCTACCTGGCCGCGCACCCGGCGGTCGTGGACGCCGTCCAGCTGGTCCGGCTGCCGTACCACCTGTCGGCGATCACCCAGGCGACCGCCCTGGCCGCGCTGGAGCACACCGACACGCTGCTCGGGTACGTCGAGCAGCTCAAGGCGGAGCGGGACCGGCTGGTCGCCGAGCTGCGCGCGATCGGCTACGAGGTGACCGAGTCCGACGCCAACTTCGTGCAGTTCGGCCGGTTCGCCAGCGCCCACGACGCCTGGCGGAAGATCCTCGACCGGGGCGTCCTGGTCCGGGACAACGGAGTGCCGGGATGGCTGCGGGTGTCCGCCGGCACCCCGGAGGAGAACGACGCGTTCCTCGACGCGGTCCGTGAGTTGAAGAAGGAGCAGGGTTCATGAGCCGCACAGGCCGCGTGGAGCGCACCACCAAGGAGACGTCGGTGCTGGTCGAGATAGACCTCGACGGCACCGGCCGGACCGACATCGCCACCGGCGTCGGCTTCTACGACCACATGCTCGACCAGCTCGGCCGGCACGGTCTGTTCGACCTGACCGTCAAGACCGACGGCGACCTGCACATCGACTCCCACCACACCATCGAGGACACCGCCCTGGCGCTCGGCGCCGCCTTCCGGCAGGCGCTCGGCGACAAGGTGGGCATCTACCGCTTCGGCAACTGCACGGTCCCGCTGGACGAGTCCCTCGCGCAGGTCACCGTCGACCTGTCCGGCCGCCCGTACCTCGTGCACACCGAGCCCGAGAACATGGCGCCGATGATCGGCGAGTACGACACGACGATGACCCGGCACATCCTGGAGTCCTTCGTCGCCCAGGCGCAGATCGCGCTGCACGTGCACGTTCCGTACGGGCGCAACGCGCACCACATCGTGGAGTGCCAGTTCAAGGCGCTGGCCCGGGCGCTGCGTTACGCCTCCGAGCGCGACCCGCGCGCGGCCGGCATCCTCCCGTCGACGAAGGGCGCGCTGTAACCCATGACCGGTCTGTCGACCCTCCTGATCGTCGTCGGCCTCTTCCTGGTCGGCGGCATCATCTCCTTCGTCAAGCAGAAGATGCCCACCAGCCTGATCGTGCTGCTCTCGATCGGCGCGGGCCTGTGCCTGGTGGCGGGTGTCATGCGGCTGGAGGTGTGGAATTGAGCACCGCGTCCACCACCAAGAAGGTCGTCGTCTTCGACTACGGCTTCGGCAACGTCCGCTCCGCCGAGCGGGCCCTCGCGCGCGTGGGCGCCGACGTCGAGATCACGCGTGACTTCGACAAGGCGATGAACGCCGACGGCCTGCTCGTGCCGGGCGTCGGCGCCTTCGCCGCCTGCATGCAGGGCCTGCGCGCCGCCCGGGGCGACTGGGTCGTGGACCGCCGGCTGTCCGGCGGGCGCCCGGTCATGGGCATCTGCGTCGGCATGCAGATCCTCTTCGCGCGCGGCATCGAGCACGGCGTGGAGGCCGAGGGCCTGGACGAGTGGCCCGGCACGGTCGCGCCGCTCCAGGCCGACGTCGTGCCCCACATGGGCTGGAACACCGTGGACGCCCCGGCCGACTCGCGGCTGTTCGCCGGCCTGGACGCCGACGCGCGGTTCTACTTCGTGCACTCCTACGCCGTCCACGACTGGGCCCTGGAGAGCCACAACCCGGTGATCGAGGCCCCCAAGGTCACCTGGTCGACGCACGGCAAGCCGTTCGTGGCCGCCGTGGAGAACGGCGCCCTGTGGGCCACCCAGTTCCACCCCGAGAAGTCCGGCGACGCCGGCGCCCAGCTCCTCACCAACTGGATCGGAACCCTGTAGACCATGGCCAAGCTCGAACTCCTCCCCGCCGTCGACGTCCGCGACGGCCAGGCCGTCCGCCTCGTGCACGGCGAGTCCGGGACCGAGACCTCCTACGGCTCCCCGCTGGAGGCCGCCCTCGCCTGGCAGCGGTCCGGCGCCGAGTGGCTGCACCTGGTCGACCTGGACGCCGCGTTCGGCACCGGCGACAACCGCGCCCTGATCGCCGAGGTCGCGGGGGCCATGGACATCAAGGTGGAGCTGTCCGGCGGCATCCGCGACGACGACACCCTCGCCGCCGCCCTCGCCACCGGCTGCACCCGGGTGAACCTCGGCACGGCCGCCCTGGAGACCCCCGAGTGGGTCGCCCGGGTGATCGCCGAGCACGGCGACAAGATCGCCGTCGGCCTGGACGTGCGCGGCACCACGCTGCGCGGCCGGGGCTGGACCCGCGACGGCGGTGACCTCTACGAGACGCTGGAGCGCCTCGACAAGGAGGGCTGCGCCCGCTACGTCGTCACCGACATCGCCAAGGACGGCACCCTCCAGGGCCCCAACCTGGAGCTGCTGAAGAACGTCTGCGCCGCCACGGACCGCCCGGTCGTGGCCTCCGGCGGCGTGTCGTCCCTGGACGACCTGCGTGCCCTCGCCGAACTGGTACCCCTCGGTGTCGAGGGCGCCATCGTAGGGAAGGCGCTGTACGCGAAGGCGTTCACCCTGGAAGAGGCCTTGGAGGCTGTGTCGTCATGAGCGGAGCCGTGCGGCGCGTGCAGAGCGGAAGTCCCTGGGAAGAGAGTTTCGGATTCGCGCGCGCCGTCGCGGCGGGTGACCGGGTGCTGGTGGGCGGCACGACGTCCTTCAAGGGCACCGTGCTGTACGGGGAGGGCGACCCGTACGAACAGGCCAAGGTGGCCTTCACCAGCGCCCTGGAGGCGATCGGCGAGTTCGGGCTCGGCATCGAGTCCGTGATCCGTACGCGGATGTACCTGACCCATGCGCGGGACGTCGACGCCGTCGGGCGGGCCCACCAGGAGCTGTTCGACGCCGTCCGCCCGGTCTCCACCCTGCTGGTCGTCGAGGGGTTCGTCGACCCGCGCATCCTGGTCGAAGTGGAACTAGAAGCACTCAGAGGCTGAAGGCCTTTAAGGAGCCGTGGATTCATGACCCTGGCGGTCCGAGTCATCCCCTGCCTGGACGTGGACAACGGCCGGGTCGTCAAGGGCGTCAACTTCCAGAACCTGCGCGACGCCGGCGACCCCGTCGAGATGGCCAAGGTGTACGACGCCGAGGGCGCCGACGAGCTGACGTTCCTGGACATCACCGCGTCCTCCGGCAACCGGGAGACGACGTACGACGTGGTCCGCCGCACCGCCGAGCAGGTGTTCATCCCGCTGACCGTGGGCGGCGGCGTCCGCACGGCACAGGACGTGGACAGGCTGCTGCGCGCGGGCGCCGACAAGGTGGGCGTCAACACGGCGGCCATCGCGCGCCCCGACCTGATCCGTGAGATCGCCGAGCGGTTCGGCCGGCAGGTGCTGGTCCTCTCCGTGGACGCGCGCCGCACCCCCGGGGGCACCTTCGAGGTCACCACCCACGGCGGCCGGCGCGGCACCGGCATCGACGCGGTGGAGTGGGCGCACCGGGCGGCCGAGCTGGGCGCGGGGGAGATCCTGCTGAACTCCATGGACGCGGACGGCACCAAGGACGGCTACGACCTCGAAATGATCGCGGCGGTGCGCAAGCACGTGACCGTCCCGGTGATCGCCTCCGGCGGCGCGGGCAAGCCGGCCGACTTCCCCCCGGCCGTCGACGCGGGCGCGGACGCGGTCCTGGCCGCCTCGGTGTTCCACTTCGGGGACCTGAGAATCGCCCAGGTGAAGGAGACGTTGCGGGGGGCGGGGCACCCGGTGAGGTAGCCGCCGCTTCCGACGGGCCCCGGCCGATGGCCGGGGCCTTTTTCCGGCCCGATGCGCAAGAAATGTTGCGCAAGAAAAATTGCGCAAGAGATATTGCGCAACTTCTCTTGCGTGTCTAGCGTTCGGGTCATGGCACGCGAGGAGAACCGCCGGATCACGGACATCGGGACGCTCAAGGCGCTCGCCCATCCGCTGCGCATGAGGCTGTACCGCCTGCTGTTCGTCGCGGAGGCCGCCACCGCGTCCCAGCTCGCCGAGCAGGTGGACGAGGCCGTCTCCCTCGTCAGCTACCACCTGCGCAAGCTGGCCGAGCACGGTCTCGTCGAGGAGGCCGAGCCACGCAGCGCGGACGCGCGGGAGCGCTGGTGGCAGCCGGCGTCCGATGGCGTCACCATCCGTGACGAGGACTTCCGGGACGCCCCCGAGAAGGCGGCGGCGCACCTGGCGGCCTCCCGGATGTTCCTGGAGCAACGCGCCGAGATGTACCGCAGGTACCTCGACGAACGCGCCCAGTGGGGGCCGGGGTGGAACACCGCGGCCCACGACTCGGAGGCCCTGCTCCGGCTCACCGCCGGTGAGCTCGCCGAACTCAAGAAGGACCTGACCGACCTGATCGAGCGGTACGACGAGCAGGGGCGGGTCCGCGAGGCCGCCGGTGACACCGAGGGGCGCGAGCATGTCGCGCTGCACGTGTACGGCTTCCCGTTCCGCGTCTGACGTCTGAGAGGACAGCCCTGCCGTGACCAGCCCTCCCGCGACCGCCCCGCTCGTACCGCCCGCCGCCGCGCGGGCGCACCGCGACCCCAACGTGCTGCGGTGGCTCGGGGCCTACACCTCCTCGATGCTCGGCGACAGCGTCTACTACCTCGCCCTGTCCTGGGCCGCCGTCCAGGCCGGGAGCCCCGCGCAGGCCGGGCTGGTGATGTCGGCCAGCGCGCTGCCCAGGGCCGTGCTGATGCTCGGCGGGGGAGTGGCCGCCGACCGGTTCGGACCGCGCCGGGTCGTCATCGGCAGTGACGCCGTGCGCTGTGCCGCCGTCCTCGCCGTGGCCGCCCTGCTGTTCCTCACCAGCCCCGGGCTGTGGCCGCTCGCCCTGCTGGCGCTGGTCTTCGGCACCGTCGACGCCGTGTTCCTGCCCGCCGTGGGCGCCCTGCCGGCCCGTCTCACCGGGAAGGACCAGCTCGCCCGGGTCCAGGGCATGCGCGGCCTCGCGATCCGCTTCGCGAGCGTCGTGGGCGCCCCGCTCGGCGGACTCGCCGTGGCCGTCGGCGGAGCCCCGGCCGCGTTCGCCGTCGCCGGGCTGCTCATCGCCGTGTCGCTCCCGCTGCTGGTGTCGGTGCGGGTACGGCGGCTGCCGCAGGACGGCGCGCCCGGCACGGCGGGAACCGCCTGGAGCGACCTGAGGGCCGGACTGCGCTACATCCGGCGGCACCGGGTGCTCGCGCCGCTGATGGTCGCCATCGCCCTCGGTGACCTCGGCTTCGTCGGACCGCTGAACGTCGGGCTGACCCTGCTCGCCGACCGGCGCGGCTGGGGTGCCGCGGGCATGGGCGGGGTGCTCGCCGGGTTCGGGGTCGGCGCGGGGGCCGCGTCGCTGCTGCTGACCGTCCGGGGGCGGCTGCCGCGCGCGGGGCTGGTCGCGGGGTACGCCATCATCGCGGGCTGCGTGGCCATCGGCGCCCTCGCCTACGTACCCGGTCTCGTGGCCGCCGTCGCCACGGCCGTGCTGGTCGGCCTGCTCACCGGGCTCAGCGGCGCGATGTGCGGCGCCCTGCTCCAGACCCAGTCCGACCCGGCCTACCTCGGCCGGGTCACCTCCGTCTCCAGTCTGGTCAGCCTCGGCCTGACCCCGCTGAGCATGCCGTTCGCCGCCGCCGCGATCGGGGCCTGGGGTCCCGGCCCCGTGTTCACCGCCAGCGCGGCCGTCTGCGGGCTCGGCGGGGCCGTCGCCCTCGCCGTACCAGCCCTGCGCCGCGCCGAACTCCCCGGCTGACCGGCCCTCACCGCCTGGGCTGAACCAGCTGCACCAGATTGCCCACGGTGTCGTCGAACACCGCCGCGACGACCGGCCCCTGCTCCTGCGGGGGGTGCGTGAACCGGACACCGAGGCCGCGCAGCCGCTCGTACTCCGCTCCCAGGTCGTCCACCGAGAAGACGATGCACGGCAGCCCGGCCTCGTACAGCGCCCTGCGGTACGGCTCCGCGACCGGGCCCTGGCCGGGCTCCAGCAACAGCTGGAGATCCGGCTGGGCGCCCTCCCGCGCCCCGACCGTCACGAACAGCGTGCCGTCGCCCAGGTCCATGTGCGTGCGGGTCTCGAAGCCGAGGACCTCGGTGTAGAAGGCGTGCGCCGTCGCCACGTCGTCCACGTACACGCCGGTCATCGCCACCTTGATCACGGGCCGGTCCTCTCAGATGCCCAGTCGCCTGCTCTCGTGCAGCGTGGTGATCGCCTCCGCGTCGCCGTCCAGCTCCACCTTGGCGGCGCGCTGCCGGCCGTACGCGAACATCAGCAGCTCCGCCGGCTCGCCGGTCACCGTGACCACCGGGGTGCCCCGGTGCGCCACCACCGTCTGGCCGTCCGGGCGGCGCAGCACCAGACCCGTCGGCACGCCCCGGCCCATCAGCCGCGCGGTGCGCTCCAGGCGGGACCACAGCGCGTCCTGGAAGACCGGGTCCAGTTCGCGCGGGCTCCAGTCCGGCTGGGCGCGGCGGACGTCCTCCGTGTGGACGTAGAACTCCACGATGTTGGCCGCCTCGTCCACCTGCTTGAGCTGGAAGGGCGAGAAGCGCGGCGGGCCGGTACGGATGAGGTGGATCAGCTCCTCGTACGGCTTCGCGGTGTACTCGCCCATCACCTTCTCCAGACGCGGCGCGAGCTGCTTGATCAGCGCGCCCCCCGCCGCGTCCGGGCGGCGCTCGCGCACGATGACGTGGGCGGCCAGGTCCCGGGCCCGCCAGCCCTCGCAGAGGGTCTCGGCGTCCGGCCCGACGGTTTCCAAGAGGTCGGCGAGGAGAAGCCGTTCACGCTTGGCGAAGGTCGACATGCTGTCAGCCTACGGCCACGTAACGGGTCCGCCCACCCGTGGAAGCGCTCCGCGCCGCCGTGACCGTTCCATGGACGGCCGTGTCCGGCCGCCGGTCCCGGGCGGCACAATGTGACCCATGACCAGTGCGACCGGTGCCCTCCCGCCCAGCAGCCTCGACCCGGAGATCGCCGCGCGGCTCAAGCGCAGCGCCGACGGGCTCGTCCCCGCCATCGCCCAGCAGTACGACACCGGAGAGGTGCTCATGCTCGGCTGGATGGACGACGAGGCCCTGCACCGCACGCTGACCACCGGCCGCTGCACCTACTGGTCCCGCAGCCGCCGGGAGTACTGGGTCAAGGGCGACACCTCCGGCCACGTCCAGTGGGTGAAGTCGGTCGCGCTGGACTGCGACGCCGACACCCTGCTGGTCAAGGTCGACCAGGTCGGCGCCGCCTGCCACACCGGCGCCCGCACCTGCTTCGACGCCGACGTGCTCCTGAAGGACGCCGGTTCCGGCGCACCCGGATCCGGTCAGTAAGGTCGCGGCCATGGAACTGGAGACCTTCCGCAAGCTGGCCACCGACCGGCGCGTCATCCCGGTCACGCGCAAGCTGCTCGCCGACGGCGACACCCCGGTCGCGCTGTACCGCAAGCTCGCAGCCGAGCGTCCCGGCACCTTCCTGCTGGAGTCCGCGGAGAACGGCCGTTCCTGGTCCCGTTACTCCTTCGTCGGCGTCCGCAGCGCCGCCACGCTCACCGCGCGGGACGGGCAGGCCCACTGGCTCGGCACCCCGCCCGTCGGCGTCCCCACCGACGGCGACCCCCTCGCGGCCCTGCGCGCCACCCTCCAGGCCCTGCACACCCCGCACCAGGAGGGCCTGCCGCCCTTCACCGGCGGCATGGTCGGCTACCTGGGCTACGACATCGTCCGCCGGCTGGAGAAGATCGGCCCCGGCGAGCGTGACGACCTGCGGCTGCCCGAGCTGACCATGCTGCTCACCAGCGACCTGGCGGTGATGGACCACTGGGAGGGCTCGGTCCTGCTGATCGCCAACGCGATCAACCACAACGACCTCGACACCGGCGTCGACGAGGCGTACGCGGACGCCGTCGCCCGCCTCGACGCCATGGAGGCCGACCTCTCCCGCCCGGTCGCCCAGCCCCCGGCCCACCTGCCGCCCTCCGAGCTGCCCGAGTACACCGCCCGCTGGGGCGGCCCCGACTTCCAGCGGGCCGTCGAGGACGTCAAGGAGCGCATCCGCGCGGGCGAGGCCTTCCAGGTCGTGCCCTCCCAGCGCTTCGAGACGCCGTGCACGGCCACCGCCCTGGACGTCTACCGGGTGCTGCGGACCACCAACCCCTCGCCGTACATGTACCTCTTCCGCTTCGACGGGTTCGACGTCGTCGGCTCCTCCCCGGAGGCGCTGGTGAAGGTCGAGGACGGACGCGCGATGGTCCACCCCATCGCCGGCACCCGGCACCGCGGGGCCACCCCGCAGGAGGACCAGGCCCTCGCCGAGGAACTCCTCGCCGACCCCAAGGAACGTGCCGAGCACCTGATGCTCGTCGACCTCGGCCGCAACGACCTCGGACGGGTCTGCGAGCCCGGTTCCGTCGAGGTGGTCGACTTCATGTCCGTCGAGCGCTACTCGCACGTGATGCACATCGTCTCGACCGTCACCGGCAGGGTAGCCCCCGGCCGCACGGCCTTCGACGTGCTCACCGCCTGCTTCCCGGCCGGCACCCTCTCCGGCGCCCCCAAGCCCCGGGCGATGCAGATCATCGACGAACTGGAGCCGTCCCGGCGCGGCCTGTACGGCGGCTGCGTCGGCTACCTGGACTTCGCCGGCGACTCCGACACCGCGATCGCCATCCGCACGGCCCTGCTCCGTGACGGCACGGCCTACGTCCAGGCGGGTGCCGGCATCGTCGCCGACTCCGACCCGGTCGCGGAGGACCAGGAGTGCCGCAACAAGGCGGCGGCGGTGCTGCGGGCGGTGCACACCGCCAACCGGCTGGGCGAGCAGGGCGCTCCGGCTCGCGCGTAGGACGCTTCTCATACGAACCCCGGGTGACGCCTCACCCGGGGTTCAGGCGATAGTGGGGTATGTGACTGCCGTACCTGACCCCCGTTCCCAAGCCGCCGCGTCCGCCCGGTCCGGCCGGCGGAGCCTCGCCGTGGCCCTCCTGTGCGGTGCGCTCGGCGCGGCCGTGACGCTGCTCGCGACCCGGCAGCGCTGGGCGGAGGGCACCGCGACGGTGGCCGGCGGCGCGTTCCCGCTGACCGCCAGGGGCAGCGACGTCACGGGCGTCCCCGCGGCCCTCGCCATAGTGGGCCTCGCCGCGCTCGTCGCCGTCTTCGCCGTCCGCAGGGCCGGCCGGTTCCTCGTCTCGGGGCTGCTCGCGCTCTCCGGCGCCGGGATCGCCGCCGCGGCCCTCGTGTCCGCCTCCGACAGCTCCGCGCTGGACGAGCAGGCCGCCAAGGCGAGCGGCGACACCTCCGCCACGGTCGATGCCCTCAGCCACACCGGCTGGCCCTACGTCGCGGCCGCCGGCGGCGTGCTGCTCCTGCTCGCCGGTCTGCTCGCCCTGCGCTACGGCCGCCTGTGGCCCGCGATGTCCGGCCGCTACGAGCGCGGCACCGCCCGCCCGCGGCGCACGGCCCGGCCGGTCGACCCGGAGCGGCCCGAGGAGATCTGGAAGGCGCTGGACCGGGGCGAGGACCCGACGGGCGCCTGAATCCCGGATGTGGTGAACCAGACGCCACCCCCGCGTCCGGCACACGCACGCGTACGGGACAATGGACGGCGAGCGTCCGGCTCGTACGACACACAGACAGCAACGAGGAGCAAGTCATGGCGGGCAGCAGCCACGGTCACACCCCGGCCGCCTGGACCGGTGTCATCATCGCCTTCATCGGTTTCTGCGTCGCGGGTGCCTTCATGGTGATGGCCCAGCCCGTCGGCTTCTGGGCCGGCATCGCCCTCACCCTCCTCGGTGGTGTGGTCGGCGGCATCATGCGCGCCATGGGCCTCGGCCAGCCCAAGCAGGAGCGCGCCCTGCCGCACACCGCGCCCGCCGCGACGCGCGAGCCGGCGGCCGCGAATAGCTGAGTCAGGGTCTTCCGCGAGGGGCGGTCCGGCAGCCGAACGGGTGCTGCGGACCGCCCCTCGCGTTCGCCGGGTGAGGCGGGTCCGTGACCGGCGGGGCAGAATGCCCGCGTGAACGTCCACAGCCGACCGGTCGCCGCCCTCGTCCCCGTCTGGCGGCGGATCGCCGTGCCGGTGGCCCTGCTGGCGGCCGTGGCCGGGGCCTTCGCGTACGTGGGGGCCGTGGACCCGAACGAACCCGGGCACTACCCCGTGTGCCCGCTGTACCGGCTCACCGGGCTGTACTGCCCGGGCTGCGGGGGACTGCGGAGCGCGCACGCCTTCGTGCACGGCGATCTGCTCGGGGCGCTGCGCGACAACGCGCTCGGCGTGCTGGCCTACCTGGGCTTCGCCGTGCTGTGGACCGTCTGGGTGGTCCGCGCGGCACGCGGCCGACCGGTGCGGATCGAGCCCGGACCGGCACCGCTGTGGGCGGCGGGCGTCCTGCTGCTGGTGTTCACCGTCGTCCGGAACCTGCCGTTCGGTGGCTGGCTCCATCCTTGATCATCAACGAACGTCCAGGTAGTGGGACCGGCCGCCACCGGATGCGAGGCCTCGGCGCTGCTGCGGATACCATCGGTTTGACCACGGGTTTTCAGAACCTGAAGGAACCACCGTCTGGAAGGGGGCCGCTCGCGTGAGTGTGCTCGACGAGATCATCGACGGAGTCCGTGCCGACCTCGCGGAGCGGCAGGCACGCGTCACCCTCGACGAGCTCAAGGAGCGCGCGGCCAAGGCCCACGCCGCCAAGGACGGGGTGGCCGCGCTCAAGGGCGACGGCGTCAAGGTGATCTGCGAGGTGAAGCGCTCCAGCCCCTCCAAGGGCGCGCTGGCCGCGATCGCCGATCCCGCCGGACTCGCCGCCGACTACGAGGCGGGCGGCGCGGCCGTCATCTCCGTCCTCACCGAGCAGCGCCGCTTCGGCGGCTCGCTCGCCGACCTGGAGGCGGTGCGCGCGCGGGTCGACATCCCCGTCCTGCGCAAGGACTTCATCGTCACGTCGTACCAGCTCTGGGAGGCCCGGGCGTACGGCGCCGACCTCGCGCTGCTGATCGTGGCCGCCCTGGACCAGCCGGCCCTGGAGTCGCTGATCGAGCGGGCGGAGTCCATCGGCCTGACCCCCCTCGTCGAGGTGCACGACGAGGACGAGGTCGAGCGGGCCGTGGACGCGGGCGCCAAGGTCATCGGCGTCAACGCGCGCAACCTGAAGACGCTGGAGGTGGACCGCGGCACGTTCGAGCGGGTCGCCCCGGAGATCCCGGACACCCTCGTGAAGGTCGCCGAGTCCGGCGTCCGCGGCCCGCACGACCTGATCGCGTACGCCAACGCCGGCGCCGACGCGGTGCTGGTCGGCGAGTCCCTGGTGACCGGCCGCGACCCGAAGGCGGCGGTCGCCGACCTGGTGGCGGCCGGCGAGCACCCGGCACTGCGGCACGGGCGCGGCTGATCACGCTAGGCTTGGCGGCGATGACTCTCACCGTGACGACCGTGGACCGGCACGCGCGCCTGGCGCGCGGCTGCCGTCCGCGTGGCTGCCGCGCTCCCGCGCGCCGCGTGCACGGCCGTCGCGTCCGGTACGTCATCGGCGACGAACCCGGGCAGGTCAACGGACGCCGATGGCAGCGCGCCCCGAAGGGGCGCGGGATTCCTGTCTGACGTGCGGCCACCGCCGCGTGTGCGCGAGCAACCACACCCGGCCCGAGGCCGTACGACCGGCCCCGCCCCCACGGCGATCAGTGTTGTCCCACCGCACTCACCGTGAGGTTTCCGCATGCCCAGCGAGTTCTTCATCCCCGATCCCGCCGGCCAGGTGCCCAGCGCCGAGGGCTACTTCGGCGCGTTCGGCGGCAAGTTCATCCCGGAGGCCCTCGTCGCCGCCGTGGACGAGGTCGCCGTCGAGTACGACAAGGCCAAGCACGACCCCGAGTTCGCCCGTGAGCTCGACGACCTGCTCGTCCACTACACCGGCCGCCCGTCGGCGCTCACCGAGGTGCCCCGTTTCGCCGAACACGCCGGTGGCGCCCGTGTGTTCCTCAAGCGCGAGGACCTCAACCACACCGGCTCCCACAAGATCAACAACGTGCTCGGCCAGGCCCTGCTCACCAAGCGCATGGGCAAGACCCGGGTCATCGCCGAGACCGGCGCCGGCCAGCACGGCGTGGCGACGGCCACCGCCTGCGCGCTGTTCGGCCTCGACTGCACCATCTACATGGGCGAGGTCGACACCCGGCGCCAGGCCCTCAACGTCGCCCGCATGCGCATGCTCGGCGCCGAGGTCGTCGCCGTGAAGTCCGGCAGCCGCACCCTGAAGGACGCCATCAACGAGGCGTTCCGCGACTGGGTCGCCAACGTCGACCACACCCACTACCTCTTCGGCACGGTCGCCGGACCCCACCCGTTCCCGGCCATGGTCCGCGACTTCCACCGGGTGATCGGCGTGGAGGCGCGGCGCCAGCTCCTGGAGCGCGCCGGCCGTCTCCCCGACGCGGCCGTCGCCTGTGTCGGCGGCGGCTCCAACGCCATCGGCCTCTTCCACGCCTTCATCCCGGACGAGAGCGTCCGCCTCATCGGCTGCGAGCCCGCCGGCCACGGCATCGAGACCGGCGAGCACGCGGCCACCCTCACCGCCGGTGAGCCCGGCATCCTGCACGGCTCCCGGTCCTACGTCCTCCAGGACGACGAGGGCCAGATCACCGAGCCGTACTCCATCTCGGCCGGCCTGGACTACCCGGGCATCGGCCCGGAGCACTCCTACCTGAAGGACTCCGGCCGCGGCGAGTACCGCGCGGTCACCGACGACGCCGCCATGCAGGCCCTGCGCCTGCTGTCGCGCACCGAGGGCATCATCCCGGCCATCGAGAGCGCCCACGCGCTGGCCGGCGCCCTGGAGGTCGGCAGGGAACTCGGCAAGGACGGCCTGATCGTCGTCAACCTGTCCGGACGCGGCGACAAGGACATGGACACCGCCGCCCGGTACTTCGGCCTCTACGACCCCGACGCCGAGGTGGCCGCCGACGAAGCCGACACCGCCGAGATCGAGGGGGACGCCAAGTGAGCGGGAACGCACAGCTGCTGAACGACACCCTCGCCGCCGCCAAGGCCGAGGGCCGCTCCGCGCTCATCGCCTACCTCCCGGCCGGCTTCCCCACCGTGGACGGCGGCATCGAGGCGATCAAGGCCGTCTTCGACGGCGGCGCCGACGTCGTCGAGGTCGGGCTGCCGCACAGCGACCCGGTGCTCGACGGCCCGGTCATCCAGACCGCCGACGACATCGCCCTGCGGGGCGGGGTGCGGATCGCCGACGTCATGCGCACGGTCCGGGAGGCCCACGAGGCCACCGGGAAGCCGGTGCTCGTCATGACGTACTGGAACCCCATCGACCGCTACGGCGTGGAGCGGTTCACCGCCGAGCTGGCCGAGGCGGGCGGCGCGGGCTGCATCCTGCCCGACCTGCCCGTGCAGGAGTCGGCGACGTGGCGGGAGCACGCCGAGAAGCACGGCCTCGCCACGGTCTTCGTCGTGGCGCCGAGCAGCAAGGACGAGCGGCTCGCCCAGATCACCGCGGCGGGCAGCGGCTTCGTCTACGCGGCCTCCCTCATGGGCGTCACCGGCACCCGCGAGTCCGTCGGCACGCAGGCCCAGGACCTGGTCCGGCGCACCCGCGCCACCGGTACCGAACTGCCCGTCTGCGTCGGTCTCGGCGTCTCCAACCGGGCCCAGGCCGCCGAGGTCGCCGGTTTCGCCGACGGCGTGATCGTCGGCTCGGCGTTCGTCAAGCGGATGCTGGACGCCCCCGATCACGCCTCCGGCATCGCGGCGGTCCGTGAGCTGGCCGGTGAGCTGGCGAAAGGCGTGCGCGGACAGGCGTGACGGACGGCAGTGACCGACGGCGAACGTCCCGAACCGGATGTTTCGGTCACTCGAACGGGTGGACCTCGGGCCGGGGAGGCGCGCTGCGCCTCCCCGGTTCGTTCTGGGGGTGTGAGCGAGAAGAACCGTGACGGAAAGCGCACCGCCCGGGAACGGCTGGCGGTCGAGCGCGAGAAGCAGAAGGCCGCGGAGAGGCGGCGGCGCACGCTCATCGTGGGCGCGAGCGTCGTCTGTGTCCTGGGGCTGGCGGCGGTGATCGGCGTGGTCGCCGCGAACGCCGGCAAGCACAAGAGCACCAGCGCGGGCCCGGCCGTCGCACCGTCGGGGGCGCAGGGCAAGGACGGCCTCGCGATCCCGGTCGGCAAGGACGGCGCCAGGTCGACGCTCACCGTCTGGGAGGACTTCCGCTGCCCGGCCTGCCAGGCCTTCGAGGCGGCGTACCGGCCGACCCTCCACGAACTGGCCGACGCCGGCAAGCTCAGGATCGAGTACCACCTCGTCCGGCTGATCGACGGCAACCTCGGCGGCACCGGCTCGCTGCGCGCCGCCAACGCCGCGGCCTGCGCCCAGGACGCCGGGAAGTTCCGCGACTACCACGACGTGCTGTACGCGAACCAGCCGAAGGAGACCGACGACGCCTTCGCGGGCAACGACAAGCTGATCGAGCTGGCCGGCAAGGTCAAGGGCCTGGACACGCCCGCCTTCCGCGCGTGCGTCCGGGACGGCAGGCACGACGGCTGGGTGGACAAGTCCAACCAGGCGTTCCGGTCCGGCGGCTTCACCGGTACGCCCACGGTGCTGCTCGGCGGCAAGAACATCTACCAGGACCAGACGATGACCCCGGCCAAACTCAGGCAACTGGTGGAGGCCGCCGCGCGCGGGTAAGCGTTTCTCACGCCCCCGTTATGGACCCGTAGCCGGTCCGCTTGCCGTCCCCACGGCCCGGCACGGTAGCGTCGGACATGCCATGAACCCCATGAACCTTGCCTCCATTCCCAGCCCGTCGCACGCGGTATGGCACCTCGGCCCCATCCCGCTGCGCGGCTACGCCTTCTGCATCATCATCGGCGTCTTCGTCGCCGTCTGGTTCGGCAACAAGCGCTGGATCGCCCGCGGCGGGCAGTCCGGCACGGTCGCCGACATCGCCGTCTGGGCCGTGCCGTTCGGCCTGGTCGGCGGCCGGCTCTACCACGTCATCACGGACTACGAGCTGTACTTCAGCGACGGCCGTGACTGGGTGGACGCCTTCAAGGTGTGGGAGGGCGGCCTCGGCATCTGGGGCGCCATCGCGCTCGGCGCGCTCGGCGCCTGGATCGGCGCGCGGCGCCGCGGCATCCCGATGCCCGCGTACGCCGACGCCGTCGCGCCCGGCATCGCGTTCGCGCAGGCCATCGGCCGCTGGGGCAACTGGTTCAACCAGGAGCTGTACGGCCGCGAGACCCATCTGCCCTGGGCGCTGCACATCACCTCCTCCGAGGGCGGCCGGGTGCCGGGGTACTACCACCCGACCTTCCTCTACGAGTCCCTGTGGTGCGTCGGCGTGGGCCTGCTGGTCATCTGGGCGGACCGCCGCTTCAAGCTGGGGCACGGCCGGGCGTTCGCCCTGTACGTCGCCGCGTACTGCGTGGGCCGGGGCTGGATCGAGTACATGCGGGTGGACGACGCCCACCACATCCTGGGCCTCCGTCTGAACGACTGGACCGCGCTGCTCGTCTTCCTGCTGGCGGTGACGTACATCGTGGTGTCGTCGAAGAAGCGGCCGGGACGGGAAGCCGTGGTCGAGCCGGGGGTCTCCGGCGACCCGGTCGAGGACACGGCGGCCGGCACGGACGCGGAGGCCGGCGCCGGCAAGGACGCGGAGGCCGGCGCCGGCACGGACGCCGATGCCGACGCGGAGGGCGAGCAGAAGGCGGCGCCGGCCGAGAAGAGCTGAACCCGTTCGTGGCACGACGCCGAGGGCGCCCGGAGGTCTTCCGGGCGCCCTCGGCGCGTGCGGAGGGTCAGCCGCGGGCAGCCAGCGACAGCGTCCGCCGTGCCATCGCCACCACCGCCGCGTCGATGAAGCGGCCGTCGGGCAGGGCCTGGGCGCCCTCGTTCACCGAGGCCGCTTTGATGACCGTCTCCGCGTGTTCGATCTCGGCCTGCGAGGGCAGGTAGGCCCGCTCGATCACCGGCAGCTGGCGGGGGTGGATCGCGGCGCGGCCCAGGAACCCGAGCGCCCGGCCGTGGGCGCAGGAGGCGGCCAGGCCGTCGAGGTCACGGATGTCCGGGTAGACGGTCTGCGAGGGCGGGGGCAGGCCC
Organism: Streptomyces sp. NPDC046870; assembly: GCF_040704595.1. Classification (NCBI taxonomy): domain Bacteria; kingdom Bacillati; phylum Actinomycetota; class Actinomycetes; order Kitasatosporales; family Streptomycetaceae; genus Streptomyces; species Streptomyces sp. NPDC046870. The sequence goes on along the minus strand of NZ_JBEYXM010000023.1, from coordinate 49,936 downwards.
GCCGCACGGGCGGCGACGATCACCCGGGAGCGCGGCCAGTCCAGACCCGCGTCGGCCCGTACCCCGAGGTCGGCGCGGAGGTCGGCCTCGCCCAGGGCGATGCCCCGCAGGGCGGGGTGGGCGGTGGCGATGGCGTAGGCGTGCTCGATGCCGAGCGCCGACTCCAGGAGCGCGTAGAGCGGGACCGGTGTGACCACGGCGACCTGCCGCACCTCGCCCGGGGCCGTCACCTTCGGCAGCCGTACGCCGCACAGGCCCGGCAGACCGGCCAGGGCATGGAGGTCGGCGGCGGCCCAGACGCTGTCCAGGGCGTTGACGCGCACGTGCACCGGGACCGGCCGGGGCTCCGCCAGGAGTTCCGCGGTGGCCGCGCGGGCGTACTCCTTGCGGTCGGGGGCGACCGCGTCCTCCAGGTCGACCACGACCACGTCGGCGCCCGCCGCCAGGGCCTTGGCCACCACATGCGGGCGGTCGCCGGGGACGTAGAGCCAGGTGAGCGGGAAGCCGGTCACAGGGCGCCCTCCGCGCGCAGCGCCGCGACGGCGGCCGGGGTGAGCCCGAGTTCGGCGAGCACGGCGTCGGTGTCGGCGCCGTGCGGGCGGCCGGCCCAGCGGATCGCGCCGGGCGTGGCGGAGAGCCGGAAGAGGACGTTCTGCATGCGCAGCGGGCCCAGTTCCGGGTCGTCGACGGTGGTGACCGTGTCCAGCGCCTGGTACTGGGGGTCCACGAGGACGTCCCGGACGTCCTGCACCGGGGCCACCGCGGCCTCCGCCTCCTCGAAGGCCGCGAGCACCTCGGCACGGGTGCGGCCGGCGATCCAGGAGCCGACCGCCTCGTCCAGCACATCGGCGTGGGCGGCCCGGTCCGCGCCGGTGGCGAACCACGGCTCCTCGATCAGCTCCGGGCGGCCCACCAGCCGTAGCACCCGCTCGGCGACCGACTGGGCGGAGGTGGAGACGGCGACCCAGGTGCCGTCGGCGGTGCGGTAGGTGTTGCGCGGGGCGTTGTTCGCGGACCGGTTGCCGGTGCGCTCCTGGACGTAGCCGAGCTGGTCGTACCAGGTGGCGTGGGGGCCGAGGACCGACAGGATCGGTTCGATGATCGCCATGTCGACCGTCTGTCCGGTGCCGGTGCGCTCGCGCGCGGCCAGCGCCGTCAGCACGGCATAGGCGGTCGCCAGGCCGGCGATCGAGTCGGCGAGACCGAAGGGCGGCAGCGTCGGTGGCGCGTCCGGTTCGCCGGTGACCGCGGCGAAGCCGCTCATCGCCTCGGCGAGGGTGCCGAAGCCGGGGCGGTGCGCGTAGGGGCCGAACTGGCCGAACGCGGTCACCCGGGCCAGGACCAGCCGGGGGTTGGCCGCGCAGAGCTCCGGCCAGCCGAGGCCCCATTTCTCCAGGGTTCCGGGGCGGAAGTTCTCGATCACCACGTCGGCGGTTGCGGCCAGCCGCAGCAGGGTGGCCCGCCCGCCGGGCGTGGACAGGTCGAGGGTGATGGCCCGCTTGTTGCGGCCGAGCACCTTCCACCACAGGCCGACGCCGTCCTTGGCCGGACCGTGGCCCCGGGACGGGTCGGGCCGCCGGGGATGCTCCACCTTGATCACCTCGGCGCCGAAGTCACCGAGCAGCGTCGCGGCCATCGGCCCGGCGAAGAGGGTCGCGAGGTCCAGCACCCGCAGCCCGTCCAGGGCCGGGGACGTCCGTGCCGACGCGGCGGTCGCAGCCGTTCCAGCCGTCGTAGGTGTCGATCTCGTCGTGTTCATGCGCTGTACTGGGCCTCGATCTCCGGGCGGTACGGCATCGACGTCGACGCGCCTTCCCGCTGGACGGAGATCGCCGCCGCTGCCGCCGCCCAGGACAGGGCCTCCCGCACCGGCTTCTCCTCGGCGAGGGCCACCGCGAACGTACCGGCGAACGTGTCGCCCGCGCCCGTGGAGTCCACGGCCCGCACGGGGGGCGCGGGGACGACGAGCGGTTCGGCGCCCCGGGTCAGGTACAGGCAGCCCGTGGCACCCAGCGTCACCACGACCTCCGGCACCAGGTCCAGCAGGGCGGCGGCCGCCTCGCGCGGGTCGGTGCGGCCGGTGAGGGTGACCGCCTCGTACTCGTTCGGCACCAACAGGTCGATCGCCCTCAGGAGTTCGGGTGGCAGCGGCTGGACGGGGGACGGGGTGAGGACCGTGCGGACGCCGTGCCGGCGGGCCGCCTCCGCGCCCGCGACGACCGCCGCCCGCGGGATCTCCAGTTGCAGCAGCAGGGCGTCGGCGGTCGCGATCACTCCCTCGTCGCCGGGGCAGAGGTGGTCGACCGTGCCGTTCGCGCCGGGGATGACGACGATCGCGTTGCCGCCCTCGTCGTCCACCACGATGTGCGCGGTGCCGGACGGCCCCTCGACCGTGCGCAGGAAGTCGGTGTCCACGCCCGAGTGTTCGAGGGTGTCGCGCAGCCGCGCGCCGAAGGCGTCGTTGCCGACCGCGCCGATCATCGAGACGGTGGCGCCGGCGCGGGCCGCGGCGATCGCCTGGTTGGCGCCCTTGCCGCCGGGGATCGTACGGAACTCCCGTCCCGTCACGGTCTCCCCGCGCCGCGGGGCCTTGGCGACGTACGTGACGAGGTCCATGTTCGTGCTGCCGAGGACGGCGATGTGGGTCATGGTCGGGTCGCCTCCAGGTGGGTGAGGTGGGCGAGGGCGTCGAAGCCGGTGCCGTCGAAGTCCGCGACGGTCGTGGCGAGCCGGTTCTTCAGCGGGGCCCGCCAGCGCTCGGGGAGCGCGCCGGGGGAGCCGGCGAGCAGGCCGGCGATGCTTCCGGCGGTGGCGCCGTTGGAGTCGGTGTCCCAGCCACCCGACACGGCACGGCAGACGGAGCCGGTGAAGTCGCCGCCGGCGTGGGTGAGGGCGGCGACGGTCAGGGCGGTGTTGGGCAGGGCGTGCACCCAGTGGTGGGTGGGACCGTAGACGGCGTGGAGTTCGTCCACGACGTCGTCGAAGTCGTCCGTGACAGTGGCCAGCCGGACGGCGTGGTCGATCGCCTTCGCCAGGCGGGAGCGGGCCGGGACCACCGCGCGGCCGGTGCGCAGACAGGCGTGGACGTCGTGCGTGCCGGTGGCGGCCGTGGCGATGGCGGCGGCCGTGAACATCGCCGCGTAGACGCCGTTCGCGGTGTGCGTGAGGACCGCGTCGCGGTGGGCCTGTTCGGCGGCGGCGGCCGGGTCGCCCGGGTTGCTCCAGCCGTGCATGTCGGCGCGGATCAGCGCGCCGATCCACTCGCGGAACGGGTTGCGGTGGCGGGCCGTGTGCGGGGGTTCGATGCCCGTGAGCAGGTTGCGGTGGGCGACGCGCTCGGCGGTGAAGGTACGCCCGGGCGGGAGTTCCTCCAGCCAGAGCCGGGCCACGTCGTCGGTGGTGAAGGCCCTGCCGTGGCGCTGGAGCAGAAGGAGGTTGAGCAGGGGGTAGTTCAGGTCGTCGTCCTCGGGCATGCCGTCGATGTTCTCGGCGAGCGAGGTGGCGGCCGAACGGCGGTTCCAGGGGTGGGCGGCCAGCAGGTCGCCGGGGACTCCCCGGGCGGTGAACCAGGTGGAGAGGGGCCAGTTCCCGGTCGCCCGGGCGAGGGCGCGGATGCCGTCGAGCGGGAGCTTCTCGACCGGTTTGCCGAGGAGACAGCCGATGGCCCGGCCGAGCCAGGCGGCCTCCAGGGCGCGGGGGTCCGGTGCGGTGGCGGACCGTCCGGTGGGCCAGTCGGGGCACCGGGACCTGATGCGGGCCAGGTCGGTCGGCTCGTCGTCGGCGAAGCGGCTGGGCAGATCGGCGAGTTCGTCCAGCAGGTCCTCCGCCAGCAGGCGCAGGTAGCGGGAGACGCGGTGCGGGGACGCGCCCGCGCACTCCGGGGCGTCCGGGCCGCCCGCCGCCCGCCAGCGCGCCTCGATCGCCTTCGGCTCACGCCCGTCCAGGCGGGCCTGGCGCAGTTCGTGGCCCAGCAGGTCCTCCGGCTGGACCCAGGTCAGTCGGAGCACGGCCGGCCTCCGAGCGCGGTGAACGCCTCCCCGTGGGCGCGCCGGCGGCGGACGTCCCGGTCGAAGATCTCGCACGTGACCTCGGTGAGCGTCCGGGCCGGCGCCCACAGGTCCAGCCGGCTGGCGTCGGCGACCGTCTTCGCCCACTCCTCGGGGGCGGGCGAGCCGAGCGCGCCCGCGAGGGCGCCGGCCATCGTCGCGATCGAGTCGCAGTCACGGCCGTAGTTGACGGAGCCGAGCACGGCCTGCCGGTAGTCGCCGCCGGAGACGACCAGCATGCCCAGCGCGACCGGGAGTTCCTCGATGGAGTGCAGCCGGGAGGGGCGGCGGGCGGCGAGGGAGGGGGCGCGGTAGTCCGGCCCGACGGTGTCGTACGGCTCCACCGCCGCGCGCAGCGGACCGAGCGCCGACTCGAAGTCCCGGTGCCGGGCGGCGACTTCGCACACCTTCTCGATCGCCGTGCGGGTGCCGTCCTTGGCCAGCGACAGGCAGGCGTCCACCACCGAGCCGGGGGTCGCGCCGGGGGCGGTGGCGGCGGCCACCGCCGCGGCGAACACACCGGCCGCCTCCCGGCCGTACGACGACTGGTGCGCGCCCGCGACGTCCAGCGCCTCGGCGTACGCGGCGGCCGGGTGGGCCGCGTTGACCAGGCCGACCGGGGCCATGTACATCGCGGCGCCGCAGTTGACGATGTTGCCGGTGCCCGCTTCCCGGGGGTCGGCGTGACCGTAGGCGAGCCTGGCCACCAGCCACTTCTCGGCGAGGAAGAGGCGGTGCAGCGGCAGGGCCTCGGCCTCCAGTTCGGGGATCCAGCGGGGGGTGGTCATCAGGTCCGGGACCAGGTGCTCGGCGATCGCGTACGCGTCGAGGTGGTCGCGGACGCGGTCGTAGACGCGGACCAGCGCGTGTGTCATCAGGGTGTCGTCGGTGACGTGGCCGTCGCCCTTGTGGTACGGCGCGATGGGACGGGCGGTGCGCCAGGCGTCACCGTGCCAGGGACCGACGATGCCGCGCACGCGACCGCCGTGCCGCTCGGCGATCTGGTCGGGGGAGTAGCCCTCGACCGGGCCGCCGAGGGCGTCACCCACGGCGGCTCCCACCAGCGCGGCGGTGACGCGGTCGGCGAGACCGTTCGGGGCGGGGCCGCTGCTTTCTTCTTCTTTGGGCGTCATGCCCCGAATCATCCTCCTGGGCGGGCCGGTTGTGCGGCTTCCAGGAGTCCGGCGAGTTCCACCAGGTCGGTGCCGGTGAGACGGGGCAGGGTGCAGCCGGGCAGGACGCGGCAGGCGTCCCGCCAGGTCGCGGGAACGGCCGCGCCGCCGCCGAGGGCGCCGGTGAGCGCGCCGGCGAGGGCGGGCGCGGAGTCGGCGACCCGGGACAGGCAGGCGGCGGCCGGTACGGCCTCGGCGATCCGGCCCCGGGCCGCGGTGGCCAGGGCGAGCGCGACGGGGACGGTCTCGGCGGCGGCGATGCCGTAGCTGTAGACGTGGTCGACGATCTGGTGTTCCAGGAGGGGGACGAGGGCGAAGGCGGACCCGCTGTCCTCGGCCAGGGCCAGGGCGTGGCGGGCGTTGCGGCCGATCTCGGTGTCCGCCGGGAGTTCGGCGAGCGCGGCGGTCACGCAGGCGTCGGTGTCCGCGTCGGCGAGGGCGAGGGAGAGGGCCGCCGCCATGGCCCGCGCGCCGTGCACGCCGTCGCCGTCCTGGGTGTAGCGGGCGTCGAACTCGGCGAGCGCGGCGGCCTGCCGCGGGTCGCCGGGGTGTGCCACGGCGAGGACGCAGGCGCGGACGCAGGCCGCGTCGTCGAAGTAGTGCGGGTTGTCGTGGCCGGTGGCGGGCGGGCGCAGGCCGGTGGCGAGGTTGCCGAGGCCGGCGCGGACGGAGATGCGGGCGCGCAGCGGCAGGACGGCGGACTCGATCTCCGGGGCGCGGTCCGCCGCGGCGGCGACCTCGGAGGCCACGGCGGTCCAGGTGAGGTCGATGGCGGCGCGCATACGGCGGGCCCGGCTGAGGTCGCCGAGGACGTCGTCGTCGCCGGCGCGCAGGACCGCCTCCGCGGCGAACGCCGCCCACTCGGCGTCGTCGGAGGGGCCGAGGCGGAGCGGTTCGGGGGGCTGGTTGAGGGCGATCGGCACCGGGAGGGTGGTGGTGGCGTTCTGCTCGGCGAAGGTGTCCAGTTCCCGGGTGAGGCGGCGGGTCCACTCGGGCATGCGGGCGGCGCGGTGCCGGGCGGCGGGCCAGCCGGCGGCGTCCCCGGCGGCGAGGCCGAGGAGGAGGCCCTCGATACGGCGCGCCGTCATGACCGGCCCTCGCCGTCCGGTTGCCCGGCGTGCCCGGTGCCCACCAGCGGGCTCCGCTCCCCGGCCCCGCGGTCCCCCGCCCGCCCACCATCCGACCCGGTCGGCTCAGAGGCGGGGGGAGGTGACGGGAGGAGTTCGGTCGGCCGGACGGCGTCGGGCAGGGGGAGGAGTTCGGTCGGCCGGACGGCGTCGGGCAGCGGGAGGAGCTCGGCCGGCTCCGTCACACCGTCGGCCGCTGCCCGCTCCCCCTGCGCCACGGCCGCCGGCAGGACCGCGGCCAGGGGCGCCGCCACGGCCGCCGGGATGACCTCCCGTTTCCCCGCCACCCCGGCTGCCGCCCCTTCCCTGCCCGCTTCCGCCGCCGTCAGCAGGAGGTCCGCGACGTCCAGCACGTGGTGGCCGGCGATGGACGGCAGGCAGCGGCCCCGGGCCGGGCCGATCGCGGACGACCAGTGCGGCGGGATCGCCGGGAGGCCCTGGGTGGCGCCGGAGAGGGCGCCCGCCACCGCCGCCGTCGTGTCCGCGTCGCGGCCCATGTTGACGGCCGTCAGGACCGCCTCCCGGAAGTCGCCGTCGGCCGCCGCGTACGCGCCGAAGGCGAGGGCGACCGCTTCCGGGGCCAGGTCGGTCCAGGGGTAGCCGCCGATGACGACCGCGGAGCGCACCGCGCGTTCGCCGCGGTGCGCCACCGACACCGCGCGCCGCAGGGAGCGCGCCGTCCAGGAGTCGTCCGGGATCACCGCGAGGGCCGCGGCGATCACCACCGGGACCGCCGCGCCGGTCATCGCCGCGGCCACGCCCGCCGCGACCGCCTGGCCGCCGTAGATGCCCTCCCCCTCGTGGCTGACGGAGCCGTCGACGGCCACCAGCCGGGCCGCTTCGGCGGGACGCCCGGCGGCGAAGACCCCGAAGGGCGCCGCCCGCATCGCCAGCCCGTCGCTCCAGGCGTGCCGGTGCTGCGCGGAGATGGGGGCGGCGAGGCCACGGCGGAGGTTCTCCAGCGTGCCGCGCTCGCTGAAGCCCGCGCCGCGGAAGGGACCCTCCGCCCGGTCGGCGATCCACTCGTGCCAGGCCGTCTCGACGTGCTCCGGGGTGAGCGCCGAGCCGTGCCGGGCCAGCAGCAGACCGGAGAAGATCGCGTACTCGGTGTCGTCCGTGCCGTACGGCTGCTCGCTGACGTACCCGGTGATCCGGCCCCAGCGGGCGCGGATCTCGGAGGGTCTGAGGTTCTCCGCCGGTGCGCCCAGCGCGTCCCCGACGGCCAGGCCCAGCAGCGCGCCGCGGGCCCGCTCGCGGAGTCGGGGGGCGTCACCGGGCACCGGGGCCGTGGGGGTGCGGGCGATCGATGCCATGGGCGGCCTCCTTCGGCGGGTCCCACGGGACCCTCTGCGGATGTGTCCCACGGGAGGCGGCCGCATGAGCCAGGGGCGCGGCTCTGTCACCCGGTCAGCATCTGAGATGGCAATCGCACATTTGAGCGCTGGTGGGCGAAGCCGCAGGTTAGCCCAGCCTTTCCTTGCTGGCGCGAGCGAAATGAAGAGCGTAAGTTCTGTGTTGTCGAAATATAGAACTCGTCCAAAGTTAGCTTTGGCTTAGCTTCCCTGGGGGTCCCGGATGGCCATTCTCGAAACCGAGGCCGCGCTGCACGAGGCGCACCGCGACAACCACACGCACCGCGACGTGAACGGCGGATGGCTGCGTCCCGCCGTCTTCGGCGCCATGGACGGTCTCGTCTCCAACCTGGCCCTGATGACGGGCGTGGCCGGCGGGTCCGTGAGCCAGCACACCATCATCATCACCGGTCTCGCGGGTCTCGCGGCCGGCGCCTTCTCCATGGCGGCCGGTGAGTACACCTCCGTCGCCTCCCAGCGGGAGCTCGTCGAGGCCGAACTCGACGTCGAGCGCCGCGAGCTGCGCAGGCATCCGCAGGACGAGGAGGACGAGCTGGCCGCGCTGTACGTGGCCCGCGGGGTCGAGCCGGGCCTGGCCCGGCAGGTCGCCCGGCAGCTCTCCGCCGACCCCGAGCAGGCCCTGGAGATCCACGCCCGCGAGGAACTGGGCATCGACCCCGGGGACCTGCCCTCGCCGCTGGTCGCCGCCGTCTCGTCCTTCGGCTCGTTCGCGCTCGGCGCCCTGCTGCCCCTCCTGCCGTACCTGCTCGGTGCGACCGCGCTGTGGCCCGCCGTCCTGCTGGCCCTCGCCGGTCTCTTCGGGTGCGGTGCCGTCGTGGCCAAGGTGACCGCGCGCAGCTGGTGGTTCAGCGGTCTTCGGCAGCTCGCGCTCGGTGGTGCGGCGGCCGGTGTGACGTACCTCCTGGGCACCGTGTTCGGAACGGCCGTAGGATAGTGCGACCGGTACCTATGCGATGGGCCGCATAAGTACCCGTTACTCGCTGGTTTCGAGTGCATGACCACCGGGCATGAGCCGTAAGCGCTGTGGGCAATGACGCCTGCCGCACCCCCGCGGGGCGGGCGATGACGCTCTTCCCCGAAACCCCCCTTCGGGCCGCCGGACGCCGATCCGACCGATCGTGTCCGCAACGCCCCCCCGTACCCGTCGGCCGCCACCGCACGGCCCCCGCCGCCACCGCACGGCACCGCCGTCCTGGCACGGCACCGCGCCGCCACCGCACGGCGCCCGTCGCGTCCGCGCGGCACCGGAGCCGCGACCGCGGCGTCCGCATGTTGGAACGGTGTTTCCGGTTCCCGAGAACCGCTCCATCATGTAACCTGCACGAAATTTTGATCTCATCGCAGATCAACGCAGAGGGCCAACGTCGTCCCTCGGCACCTGCCACATGCCACATGACGACGACGGGAGAGCCGATGCGTACGCCGCGCCAGCCGTCCCAGCACTCCGCGAATGGCCAGAACTGGTCGTTCATGGATGCTCGCCCTGCTGCGCAGGGTATGTACGACCCCCGCAACGAACACGACGCGTGCGGCGTCGGTTTCGTCGCCACCCTCACCGGCGAGGCGTCCCACACCCTGGTCGAGCAGGCCCTCACCGTCCTGCGCAACCTGGAGCACCGTGGTGCCACCGGTTCCGAGCCCGACTCCGGCGACGGCGCGGGCATCCTCTCGCAGGTGCCGGACGCCTTCCTCCGCGAAGTGGCCGGTTTCGACCTTCCCGCGGCCGGCTCCTATGCCGTAGGCATCGCCTTCCTGCCGGAGGACGGGACCGAGGACGCCGTCTCACGCATCGAGACGATCGCCGCCGAAGAGGGGCTGACCGTCCTCGGCTGGCGCGAGGTCCCGGTCGCCCCCGAACTGCTGGGCGCCACCGCCCGCTCCACCATGCCGGTCTTCCGGCAGGTCTTCGTCACCGAGGGCGCCAGCGAGGGCATCGCGCTGGACCGCAAGGCGTTCGTGCTGCGCAAGCGCGCCGAGCGCGAGGCCGGGGTCTACTTCCCGTCCCTGTCCGCCCGGACGATCGTCTACAAGGGCATGCTGACCACCGGCCAGCTGGAGCCCTTCTTCCCGGACCTGTCCGACCGCCGCTTCGCCTCCGCGATCGCGCTCGTGCACTCCCGGTTCTCCACCAACACCTTCCCGTCGTGGCCGCTCGCGCACCCGTACCGCTTCGTCGCGCACAACGGTGAGATCAACACCGTCAAGGGCAACCGCAACTGGATGCGCGCCCGCGAGTCCCAGCTCGTCTCCAGCCTGTTCGGTTCCGACGAGAAGAACATCGAGCGGATCTTCCCGGTCTGTACCCCGGACGCCTCCGACTCCGCCTCCTTCGACGAGGTCCTGGAGCTGCTGCACCTGGGCGGCCGTTCGCTGCCGCACTCCGTGCTGATGATGATCCCGGAGGCGTGGGAGAACCACGACTCCATGGACCCGGCCCGGCGTGCCTTCTACCAGTTCCACTCCACGATGATGGAGCCCTGGGACGGCCCCGCCTGCGTCACCTTCACCGACGGCACCCAGGTCGGCGCCGTGCTCGACCGCAACGGCCTGCGTCCCGGCCGCTACTGGGTCACCGACGACGGCCTCGTCGTCCTCGGCTCCGAGGTCGGCGTCCTCGACATCGACCCGGCCAGGGTCGTCCGCAAGGGCCGCCTCCAGCCCGGCAGGATGTTCCTCGTCGACACCGCCGAGCACCGCATCATCGAGGACGACGAGATCAAGGCGTCCCTCGCCGCGGAGAAGCCGTACGCCGAGTGGCTGGAGGCCGGCGAGATCGAGCTCTCCGACCTGCCCGAGCGCGAGCACATCGTGCACACGCACGCCTCCGTCACCCGCCGCCAGCAGACCTTCGGCTACACCGAGGAGGAGCTGCGCGTCATCCTGGCGCCGATGGCCAAGGCCGGTGCCGAGCCCATCGGCTCGATGGGTACGGACTCGCCGATCGCGGCCCTGTCCGAGCGCCCGCGGCTGCTCTTCGACTACTTCACCCAGCTGTTCGCGCAGGTCACCAACCCGCCGCTGGACGCGATCCGCGAGGAGCTGGTCACCTCCCTGCGCTCGTCGCTGGGCCCGCAGGGCAACCTGCTGGAGCCGACCGCCGCCTCCTGCCGGTCCGTCGTGCTGCCCTTCCCGGTCATCGACAACGACGAGCTGGCCAAGCTCATCCACATCAACGCCGACGGCGACATGCCCGGCTTCAAGGCCGCCACGCTGTCCGGTCTGTACCGGGTCTCCGGCGGCGGTGAGGCCCTCGCCGCCCGCATCGAGGAGATCTGCGCCGAGGCCGACGCGGCGATCGGGAACGGCGCCCGCCTGATCGTCCTGTCCGACCGGCACTCCGACGCCGAGCACGCGCCGATCCCGTCGCTGCTGCTCACCGCGGCCGTCCACCACCACCTCATCCGCACCAAGCAGCGCACCCAGGTGGGTCTGCTGGTCGAGGCCGGCGACGTCCGCGAGGTCCACCACGTCGCCCTGCTCATCGGCTACGGCGCCGCCGCCGTCAACCCGTACCTGGCGATGGAGTCGGTGGAGGACCTGCTGCGCGCGGGCACCTTCATCAACGGCATCGAGCCCGAGAAGGCCATCCGCAACCTGATCTACGCCCTCGGCAAGGGCGTCCTGAAGGTCATGTCCAAGATGGGCATCTCCACCGTCGCCTCCTACCGCGGCGCCCAGGTCTTCGAGGCCGTCGGCCTGGACGAGACCTTCGTGGAGAAGTACTTCAACGGCACCGCCACCAAGATCGGCGGCGTCGGCATCGACGTCATCGCCCAGGAGGTCGCCGCCCGCCACGCCAAGGCCTACCCGGCCTCCGGCATCGCCCCGGCGCACCGCGCGCTGGAGATCGGCGGCGAGTACCAGTGGCGCCGCGAGGGCGAGCCGCACCTGTTCGACCCGGAGACGGTCTTCCGCCTCCAGCACTCCACGCGCACCGGCCGGTACGACATCTTCAAGAAGTACACCGGACGGGTGAACGAGCAGTCCGAGCGCCTGATGACGCTGCGCGGCCTGTTCGGCTTCAAGTCCGGCCGGCAGCCGATCCCCCTCGACGAGGTCGAGCCGGCGAGCGAGATCGTCAAGCGGTTCTCGACGGGCGCGATGTCGTACGGCTCCATCTCCAAGGAGGCGCACGAGACCCTCGCCATCGCCATGAACCAGCTGGGCGGCAAGTCCAACACCGGTGAGGGCGGCGAGGACCCGGAGCGCCTGTACGACCCGGCGCGCCGCTCGGCGATCAAGCAGGTCGCCTCCGGCCGCTTCGGCGTGACCTCCGAGTACCTGGTCAACGCGGACGACATCCAGATCAAGATGGCCCAGGGCGCCAAGCCCGGCGAGGGCGGCCAGCTGCCCGGCCACAAGGTCTACCCGTGGGTCGCCAAGACCCGGCACTCGACGCCGGGCGTCGGCCTGATCTCGCCGCCGCCGCACCACGACATCTACTCCATCGAGGACCTGGCCCAGCTGATCCACGACCTGAAGAACGCGAACCCGCAGGCGCGGATCCACGTGAAGCTGGTCTCCGAGGTCGGCGTCGGCACGGTCGCGGCCGGTGTGTCCAAGGCGCACGCGGACGTCGTGCTCATCTCCGGTCACGACGGCGGCACGGGTGCCTCCCCGCTGACCTCGCTGAAGCACGCGGGCGGCCCCTGGGAGCTCGGCCTCGCCGAGACCCAGCAGACCCTGCTGCTCAACGGCCTGCGCGACCGCATCGTCGTGCAGACCGACGGCCAGCTGAAGACCGGCCGTGACGTGGTCATCGCCGCCCTGCTGGGCGCCGAGGAGTTCGGTTTCGCGACCGCGCCGCTCGTCGTCTCCGGCTGCGTGATGATGCGCGTCTGCCACCTGGACACCTGCCCGGTCGGCATCGCCACCCAGAACCCGACGCTGCGCGACCGCTTCGCCGGCAAGGCCGAGTACGTGGTGAACTTCTTCCAGTTCATCGCGGAGGAGGTCCGCGAGCTCCTCGCCGAGCTGGGCTTCCGCTCCATCGAGGAGGCCGTCGGCCACGCCGAGGTGCTCGACGTCGAGCGCGCGGTCGACCACTGGAAGGCGCAGGGCCTGGACCTGGAGCCGCTGTTCCACGTGCCGGACCTGCCCGAGGGCGCGGCCCGCCACCAGCTGGTCGCCCAGGACCACGGCCTGGAGAAGGCCCTGGACAACGAGCTGATCAAGCTCGCCGCCGACGCGCTCGGCGCTTCGGACGCCACCGAGGCACAGCCGGTGCGCGCCCAGGTCGCCATCCGCAACATCAACCGCACGGTCGGCACCATGCTCGGCCACGAGGTGACGAAGAAGTTCGGTGGCGCGGGCCTGCCCGACGACACCATCGACATCACCTTCACGGGCTCGGCCGGCCAGTCCTTCGGCGCCTTCCTGCCGCGCGGTGTCACGCTCCGCCTGGAGGGCGACGCCAACGACTACGTCGGCAAGGGCCTCTCCGGCGGCCGGATCGTCGTCCGCCCGGACCGGGCCGCCGACCACCTCGCCGAGTACTCGACCATCGCGGGCAACACCATCGCCTACGGCGCCACCGGCGGCGAGCTGTTCCTGCGCGGCCGCACCGGTGAGCGGTTCTGCGTCCGCAACTCCGGCGCGCTGGTCGTCTCGGAGGGCGTGGGCGACCACGGCTGCGAGTACATGACCGGCGGTCACGCGGTCGTCCTCGGCCCGACCGGCCGCAACTTCGCGGCGGGCATGTCCGGCGGCATCGCCTACGTCGTCGACCTCGACCGCGACAACGTCAACGCCGGCAACGCCGGCTCCGTCGAGGCGCTGGACGACACCGACAAGCAGTGGCTGCACGACGTGGTGCGCCGCCACGCCGAGGAGACCGGCTCGACGGTCGCCGAGAAGCTGCTCGCCGACTGGGACACGGCCGTGGAGCGGTTCAGCAAGATCATCCCCAGCACGTACAAGGCAGTGCTCGCCGCCAAGGACGCCGCCGAGCGAGCCGGTCTCACCGAGACCGAGATCACCGAGAAGATGATGGAGGCGGCGATCAATGGCTGACCCGAAGGGCTTCCTGAAGCACGGCCGTGAGGTCGCCAAGACCCGTCCCGTCGAAGAGCGCAAGAAGGACTGGAACGAGGTCTACGTCCCCGGCTCCCTGCTGCCGATCATCAGCAAGCAGGCCGGCCGGTGCATGGACTGCGGCATCCCCTTCTGTCACAACGGCTGTCCGCTGGGGAACCTGATCCCCGAGTGGAACGACTACGCCTACCGCGAGGACTGGGCCGCCGCCCAGGAGCGGCTGCACGCGACCAACAACTTCCCGGAGTTCACCGGTCGCCTGTGCCCCGCACCCTGCGAGTCGGCGTGCGTGCTGGGCATCAACCAGCCGCCGGTCACCATCAAGAACGTCGAGGTCTCGATCATCGACAAGGCGTGGGAGACCGGGGACGTCGCCCCGCAGATCCCCGAGCGCCTGTCCGGCAAGACGGTCGCGGTCGTCGGCTCCGGCCCCGCGGGCCTCGCCGCCGCCCAGCAGCTGACCCGGGCCGGCCACACGGTCGCCGTCTACGAGCGCGCGGACCGCGTCGGAGGCCTCCTGCGGTACGGCATCCCCGAGTTCAAGATGGAGAAGCGGCACATCAACCGCCGTATCGAGCAGATGCGCGCGGAGGGCACCCGCTTCCGCACCGGTGTGGAGATCGGCCGCGACATCAACGCCCGCGACCTGAGGAAGCGGTACGACGCGGTCGTCCTGGCCGTCGGCGCCACGACCGCCCGTGACCTGCCGGTGCCCGGCCGCGAGCTCAAGGGCGTCTACCAGGCCATGGAGTACCTGCCGCTGGCCAACAAGGTCCAGGAGGGCGACTACGTCGCCCCGCCGGTCTCGGCCGAGGGCAAGCACGTCGTCGTCATCGGCGGCGGCGACACCGGCGCGGACTGCGTGGGCACCGCCCACCGGCAGGGCGCGGCCTCCGTCACCCAGCTGGAGATCATGCCCCGCCCGAACGACGAGCGGCACCCGACCAACCAGCCCTGGCCGACCTTCCCGATGCTCTACAAGGTCACCAGCGCGCACGAGGAGGGCGGCGAGCGGGTCTACTCCGTGTCCACCACCCACTTCGAGGGCGACGAGGACGGCAACGTGCAGTGGCTGCACCTCACCGAGGTGGAGTTCATCGACGGCAGGCTCACCCCGAAGCCGGGCACCGAGCGCAAGATCCCGGCCCAGCTGGTGACCCTCGCCATGGGCTTCACCGGCACCGACCGGGAGAACGGCCTGGTGGAGCAGTTCGGCCTGGACCTCGACGAACGCGGTAACATCGCCCGCGACGCCGACTTCCAGACCAACGTGCCGGGTGTGTTCGTCGCCGGTGACGCCGGCCGCGGCCAGTCCCTCATCGTGTGGGCGATCGCGGAGGGCCGCTCGGCCGCCCGCGGAGTCGACCGCTTCCTGACCGGAGCCAGCGACCTGCCGGCCCCGATCCGCCCGACGGACCGCGCCCTGGCGGTCTGACGCGCACACAACGGACCTGAGGTCCCGCACAGACGTCCCGTACAAAGGCGTACGGAACATGAACGGCGCCTGCCCGCCTGTCCCCGACCGGACGACTGGGCAGGCGTCGTCGCATGTCGCCGTACGGGTACGCTCGGGCGCCGGAACAGCCGAGGGGGGACCATGGCCGCGATCAGTCTGCGCAAGGTGGAGGAGACCGCGCCCGCGCTGGTCGGCGCCTACCGGTCGGCGGGGGTGTCGCTGCGCAAGCACGGCCTGGACGGGCAGCGGGCCGCCGTCTACCTCGTCGTCGACCACTCGGGCTCGATGCGGCCGTACTACCGGGACGGCAGTGTGCAGGCGCTCGCCGAGCGGGTGCTGGGCCTGTCCGCGCACCTGGACGACGACGGCCGCGTGCCCGTCGTGTTCTTCTCCACGGACGTCGACGCGGTCACCGACATCACCCTCGCCGGACACGAGGGCCGGATCGAGCGGATCGTGGCCGGACTCGGCCACATGGGCAGGACCAGCTACCACCTGGCGATGGACGCCGTCATCGACCACTACCTGGACAGCGGCGCCACCGCCCCCGCCCTCGTCGTCTTCCAGACCGACGGCGGCCCGATCAGCAAGCCCGCCGCCGAACGCTACCTCTGCAAGGCCGCGCGGCTCCCGCTGTTCTGGCAGTTCGTCGGCTTCGGCGACCCGGACAGCCGGCAGTTCGACTTCCTGCGCGAGCTGGACGAACTGGCGGTGCCCGGCAAGCGGATCGTGGACAACGCCGGCTTCTTCCACGCCGGCCGGGAGCCGCGCCGGGTCTCCGACGCCGAACTGTACGACCGTCTCGTCGGCGGCTTCCCCGGGTGGCTCGCGGCCGCACGCGCGGCGGGCGTCGTACGGCACGTGACCCCGAGCCGGTCCGCCACCGCCTCCTAGAGCCCGTCCCCGCGAGCACCGGGTCCCGGCACTCCCCGGGCGTCCCCCACGCGGGTTCCGCACGTGCCTTGCGCAAAGTGCACGGGCGGCGGAGCCGGGTGGCGCGGTCCGCGGTGTGGCTGCAGGGCGGCGAGGGGTACACCCCGCTCCAGGCCGGGGTGGTCACCGTCGCGTTCTCGGCCGGCGGGTTCCTGACCGCGCCCGTCGCGGACGGGCTGGCCGTCAGGTACGGGCGGCTGGTGCTCGGCGCCGGGGCGCTGCTGATGGCCGGCGGGTTCGGCTGGGTGTGGGCCGCGGCCGGCGACGCGCCGGCGGTGCACGCGGGCGCGTGGCCGCTGGTCCCGGGACTGCTGCTCGCCGGGGCCGGGCTGGGACTCCTGGTGGTGCCGTTGGTGAACGTGGTCCTGTCGGCCGTGCCGGGGGAGCTGGCCGGGGGAGCGTCCGGGATCTTCTCCACGGCCCAGCAGTTCGGGGGCGCGCTGGGCGCGGCCGTGATCGGCACGGTGTTCTTCGGGGCCGTGGGGCAGGGGCTCCAGGGTGCGCTCACCGGCGCGATGCCATGGGTCGTGGGGGTGTTCGTGGTGTGCGGGGCGCTGTGCGCGGCGCTCCCGCGGCGGGCGGTACCCGAGCACGAGGGCTAACCCCGCGAGCCGGCATGATCCGAACGAGAGGCCCTAGGTGTCGCACTCCAGCACCGTCCGGCACAACCCGCACCGCGCCCGTACCCGACCCCGCACCGGCACCCTGATCCGCTGGTGGCAGGTCGGGCACGGGAAGGTCACCCCGAGGTGGCCGCCGCTGTCGGGGGTGAAGGCGTACGGGGCGGCCGGCGGGGCACCCGAGGCGTGCCGGCGGTCGTGGGCGTAACGGCGGCGGCCCGCCCACCCGGCCCCGGTCAACGGCGGCTGCTGCTCGTCCTGCCGGGCCCGGGCCATCCCCTTGACGTAGGCGGTGTAGGCCTGCGGACTGGTGAACCACACCGAGGGGTCCTCCCGGAACAGCAGGGCCCGCTTGGCCAGGACGTAACCGAACTCCTCCGGGGTGAGATAACCGAGCTTCTGCGACGAGACCGCGTCCTCCCGGTAGGCGTCCAGCAGTAGCCAGCCCGCGCCCAGATAGGTCGTCGCCGTGTCCGTGAGGATCTCGTTCTCCGCCGTCGTGGGGAAGGCGAGACCCAGACGGTGCAGGTAGACGTGCGCCACCTCGTGGGCGAGCGCGGCACCGATGTCCCCGCGGTGGGTGCGGAACCGGTCGTTCAGCTCGACGAAGTACTCGGGGCCCGCCGCGAGTTCGACGTTCGCCGCGTGGGTCATCTCCCGGAAGCCGACGATCAGCCGCGCGTCCGGCAGCCGGAAGTGCCGCACGATCTCCCGGGCCACGCGCTGCGCGCCCAGATGCAGGTCGTCGGTGTCGCAGAAGGCCACGTCGGCCGGGGCCACGCTGGCCGAGAACGTCTCGATGGTGTCGCGGGACAGGCGCCGGTACAGCGCGGTGACGGCGGCCCGCACCGTCTCCAGGTGCGGGTAGCCGTGCTGGACCGGACCGCCGTTCGCCACGTCGGCACCCCCTGAAGCCGCCGGAACTCCCTACCACTGTAGGCGGGACGGCAGCACGGGAAGCACGCCGTCGGACGGCCGCCGTACGGTCGCCACCCGGATGGCAGGCGGGAGCGGCCCGGTGGGCGTTCGGCGCACGGACGGCAGCCGGGAAGGGGCCCCGCCAGTGGCCGTCAGCCGGGCAGCACGCCCGAAGCGTCCCGGCGGGTGGCCGGCCACCGGGACAGCAGGGAAGGGCCCCGCTCGGCGGCCGTACCCCCGCCGGCAGGCGGAAGCAGCGCGCTCGGTGCCGCCACACCGGCTCCCGCCGCGGGCCCGGTCCGGACGGTGCGCCGCCGTCCGGATCCGGCAGCCAGACCTCCTCCGCGCCCTCCGCGGCACCGGCCCGGGCACGTCCAGCGACCGCTGCGGGCCCACCGCCCGGCAACGCCCCGGGACGCCGGTGATCCACTCTCCGGACACCCCATGGGTCCCGGCCCCCGAAACGCATAGGGTGAACCCCCATGACCACCAGCAACACCGGCACCGGTGCCGGCGACCCCCAGGTCCGCCAGGAACTGGAGCGGCTGCGCGACAGCATCGACAACATCGACGCGGCCGTCGTCCACATGCTCGCCGAGCGCTTCAAGTGCACCCAGCAGGTCGGCCGGCTCAAGGCGCTGCACCAGCTGCCCCCCGCTGACCCGGCCCGCGAGGCCCGGCAGATCGAACGGCTGCGCCGCCTCGCCGAGAACGCGAAACTCGACCCGGCCTTCGCCGAGAAGTTCCTCAACTTCATCATCGCCGAGGTGATCCGGCACCACGAACGCATCGCCGAGGACACCCACAACGGACAGCCGGCGCACGACAACTGAACACGGCCCCGGCCGGGACACCCGGAGGGGCCGACCGGGTGAGGGACCACGGGGCGCGCAGGGGACAAAAGCCGTGTACCGATCCGCCCCTGTGCGCTGTCGGCCCCATCAGGCAGCATGGCCTGCATGTCCGTACTCACGCGCGACGAAGCGCAGCTCCGAGCACAGTTCCTCGACGTCCACCGGTACACCGTCGAACTCGATCTCACGACCGGTGACGAGACCTTCGCATCGCGTACCGCGATCCGCTTCACGGCGCGGTCCGACGGGGACACGTTCGTCGAGCTGAAGCCCGCCGAGCTGCGCGGCGTCACGCTCGACGGACAGCCCCTCGACCCCGAGTCCCTGAGCGAGGACCGGCTGCCGCTGAAGAACCTCACCGCCGGCGAGCACGAGCTGCGCGTCGACGCGGTCATGCGCTACTCCCGCACCGGCGAGGGCATGCACCGCTTCACCGACCCCAGCGACGGCGAGACCTACGTCTACACCCAGATGTTCATGGACGACGTCCAGCGCATCTTCGCCGCCTTCGACCAGCCCGACCTGAAGGCCGTCTTCGAGGTCTCCGTCAAGGCACCCCAAGGCTGGAGCGTCCTCGCCAACGGCGTCACCGAACACCGCGGCGACGGCCTCTGGCAGGCCGCGCCCACCCCCCTGATCTCCACCTACCTCGTCGCCGTCGCCGCCGGCCCCTGGCACTCCGTGCGCACCGAACACCGCGGACTGCCCTTCGGCCTCCACTGCCGCCGCTCCCTCGCGCCCCACCTCGACACCGACGCCGACGAGATCCTCGACATCACGCGCGCCTGCTTCGACCGCTACCACGAGAAGTTCGAGGAGCCCTACCCCTTCGACTCCTACGACCAGGCGTTCGTCCCCGAATTCAACGCCGGCGCCATGGAGAACCCGGGCCTGGTCACCTTCCGCGACGAATTCGTCTACCGCTCCGCTGTCACCGACACCGAGCGGCAGACCCGCGCCATGGTCATCGCCCACGAGATGGCCCACATGTGGTTCGGCGACCTCGTCACCCTCAAGTGGTGGGACGACATCTGGCTGAACGAGTCCTTCGCCGAGTACATGGGCTACCAGACCACCGCCGAGGCCACCCGCTTCACCGACCCCTGGACCGAGTTCGGCGTCACCCGCAAGTCCTGGGGCTACGACGCCGACCAGCGCCCCACCACCCACCCGGTCGCCCCCGAGAACGTCGACGACACGGCCTCCGCCCTGCTCAACTTCGACGGCATCTCCTACGCCAAGGGCGCCTCCGCGCTGCGCCAGCTGGCCGCCTGGCTCGGCGAGAAGGACTTCCTCGCCGGCATCAACACCCACTTCACCCGGCACAAGTTCGGCAACGCCACCCTCGCCGACTTCATCGACTCCCTCGCCTCCGCCACCGACCGCGACGTGCACGCCTGGGCCGACAGCTGGCTGCGCACCACCGGCGTCGACACCCTCACCCCGCGGATCGCCCCCACCGGCGGCACCTGCGCGCTGACCGCCGACCGCACGGGCAACCGCCCGCACCGCCTCAGCGCCGGCCTGTACGACCACGACGTCGCCGAGGAGGGCCGGCTGCTGCTGCGCGAGCGCATCGACCTCGACGTCCCGCAGACCGCGCCGCAGCCCATCGGCAAGCGCCCCGCACTCGTCCTCCTCAACGACGGCGACCTCACCTACGCCAAGATCCGCTTCGACACCGCCTCCTTCGACACCCTCCGCACCAGCCTGTCCGGCCTGCCCGACCCGCTCACCCGCGCGGTCGTCTGGAACGCCCTCAGGGACGCCGTCCGCGACGGCGAACTCGCGCCCGCCGCCTACCTGGAGACCGCCCGCGCCCACCTGCCCCGCGAGACCGACCTGGCCGTCGCCGAGGGCGTCCTCGCCTTCGCCGCCGGCCAGCTCGCCGACCAGTACCTGACACCCCAGGACCGCCCGGCCGCCCTGGCCACCCTCACCTCGCTCTGCCGCGACCTGCTGCGGCGCACCGAGGACGGCGACCACCCCGGCCTGCGGCTGATCGCCGTACGGCACCTGATCGACGTCGCCGCCCACCCGGAGACCATCGCCGCCTGGCTCGCCGACGGCACGGTCCCCGGCGGACCGGAACTCGACCCCGAACTGCGCTGGCGCATCCTCGCCCGGCTCGCCGTGCTCGGCGCCACCGACGAGGACGCCATCGCCGCCGAGCTGGCCCGCGACCCGAGCGCCACCGGCCAGGAAGGCGCCGCCCGCTGCCGCGCCGCCCTGCCCGAACCGGAGGCCAAACGCGCCGCCTGGGAGGCGATGTTCGCCGGCGACGACCTGTCCAACTACCTCTTCACGGCCACCGCCCGGGGCTTCTGGCAACCCGAACAGGCCGAACTGGTACGGGAGTACGTGCCGCGCTTCTACACGGACGCGGTCGCCGTCGCCGCCCGCCGCGGCCCCGCCATCGCCGTCGCCGCCGGCCGCTGGTGCTTCCCGGCCCACGCCGTCGACACGGAGAACGTCCGCCTCGGCGAGGCCTGCCTGCGCGACGCCGACCTCACCCCGGCCCTGCGCCGCACCCTCGCCGACCGCCTGGACGACCTGTCCCGCGCCCTGAGGGTGCGCGGCGAGGACCGGGCGGAGTAGCAGCCGGCCGGCCCGGACCGGCACAGCTCCGACGCCCCGGGACGGCCGGTCCCCGCCGACGACGCGGGGACCGGCCGCCGTCCCCTGGCCCGGACGGCCGGGGACCGGCGAAGCCCGCGCGGGCGGCGCCGCGTTCGACGGTGACCGGCGCGGCCGGCTGCCCGAGCCGGCTCACGGGGCGCGGTCCGTCCCACCGCCCCAGACGGTCACCCGCGCGGGCCGGTCGCCGCCGGCGCGGCCGGCCGGTGCGCGGCGCCTTCGTGGCGCTGTCCCTCCGGGGTGCCGGGGCTGTTCCTCTGCGGCGGCCCGGAGCCGTTCCCGCCCGTGCCGCCGCACCGGAACCCCGGCCCGCACCTGTGCCCGGGAACGCCGGACCACGCCGCCGGCCACCGGGCGCCGGCCCGAGGAGCCCGGCCCGCCAACCCCTCGCAGGGGCACGGCAGTACACACTTTCGGGTTCCGTTCGCCCGGCTTCCGGGACACAAGGCCCCCTTCCGGTACAAGCTGGAACTCCACCCACACGCCGGAAGCCCCGGGCCCCGGATGCCCGCCGGACGTTCCCCTGCCCGGAGGAGAACCCATGAGCGCAGGAGAGCCCACGAGCCTGCCGCCCCTCGCCTCCGGCCCCACCGGCCCCGCCGCCCTGCGGCCCCTCCTCGACACCGTGCTCGACGCCCTCGCCGCCGGCCACGACGAACGCGGCGGACCGCTGCCCGCCGGCGGACCCGACGCCGTCGCCACCCGCGTCGCCGAC
This sequence comes from Streptomyces sp. NPDC046870, assembly GCF_040704595.1. NCBI lineage: Bacteria > Bacillati > Actinomycetota > Actinomycetes > Kitasatosporales > Streptomycetaceae > Streptomyces > Streptomyces sp. NPDC046870. Next base: position 28,052 of record NZ_JBEYXM010000023.1, on the reverse strand, counting down.
GCCCTCGGCGACGTCCTGCCCGACACCGGCGACCCGGACGCCCTGCGCACCCTCGTGCACGCGCTCGCCGCGGGCTCCGCCGACCCCGCCGACCCGCTGTGCGCGGCCCACCTGCACTGCCCGCCGCTCGCCGTGGCCACCGCCGCCGACCTCGCCGCCAGCGCCCTCAACCCCTCCCTGGACTCCTGGGACCAGGCCCCGGCCGCCTCCGCCCTCGAAGCCGTCGTCACCCGCACCCTCGCCCGCACGGCCGGACTCGCCGACGCCCTCGTCACCACCGGCGGCACCGAGTCCAACCAGCTCGCCCTGCTGCTCGCCCGCGAAGCACACGGCGGCGTACGCCTCGTGTGCGGCGCGAACGCCCACCACTCGCTGCCCCGCGCCGCCTGGCTGCTCGGCCTGCCCGACCCCGTCGTCATCCCCGCACCGGGCGGCACCCTCGACCCGGCCGCCCTCCACGAAGCCCTCACCGCGCTCCCCGGCCCCCTGCTCGTCGCCGCCACCGCCGGCACCACCGACGCCGGCCTCATCGACCCGCTGCCCGAGATCGCCGGCCTGTGCACCGCCCACGGCGCCCGGCTGCACATCGACGCGGCCTACGGCGGCGGCCTGCTCTTCAGCGACCGCCACCGCGACAGACTCGCCGGACTCGAAGCCGCCCACACCGTCACCCTCGACCTGCACAAACTCGGCTGGCAACCGGTCGCCGCCGGACTCCTCGCCGTCGCCCGCCCCCACGAACTCACCGCACTCCACCAGCGCGCCGACTACCTCAACGCCGACGACGACACCGACGCCGGACTCCCCGACCTCCTCGGCCGCTCCCCGCGCACCAGCCGCCGCCCCGACATCCTGAAGATCGCCGTCACCCTCAAGGCACTGGGCCGCAGCGGACTCGGCGCCCTGGCCGACCAGGTCTGCGCCCGGGCCCGCGAGTTCGCCGCACTGATCCGCGAACACCCCGGCTTCGAACTCTACGACCGCCCCGTCATCAGCACCGTCCTGTTCCGTCCCGCCGGCGCCGACGACGACACCGTGGCCACCGTACGCCGACGCCTGCTCCACGAGGGCCGGGCCGTCCTCGGCCGCGCCCGGCTCGACGGCCGGCTCTGGCTCAAGGCCACCGTCCTCAACCCCCACACCCGGCCGGACGACCTCACCCACCTGCTCAAACTCGTCGAACTCGCCGAAAGAAGCCTCTCCGGATGACCCACCCCCCACGCCCCGAACCCACCACCCCACGCGACCTGGTCGGCGTCGGCATCGGCCCCAGCAACCTCTCCCTCGCCGCGCTCGCCCAACCGCTCGCCGAACTCGACGCCGTCTTCTACGAACAGCGCCCCGACTTCCACTGGCACCCCGGCCTGCTCGTCGACGGCGCCACCGTCCAGGTCCCGTTCCTTGCCGACCTGGTCACCCTCGCCGACCCCACCAGCCCCTGGAGCTTCCTCAACTACCTCAAGACCCGCGAACGGCTCTTCCCCTTCTACTTCTCCGAGCACCTCCACATCCAGCGCGCCGAGTACGACGCCTACGGCCGCTGGGTCGCCGGGCAGCTGCCCGGCCTGCGCTTCCGCCACCAGGTCGACGGCGTCCGCTGGAACCCCGAACAGGACGCGTTCGAAGTCGACTTCACCCAGCTCGACGCCGACGGCGAGGCCGAGGCCCTCGGCCGCACCTACGCCCGCAACGTCGTCCTCGGCATCGGCACCGCCCCCTACGTGCCCGACCCCCTCAAGCCCCTGGTGGACGCGCCCGGCGTGCCCGTCGTCCACGCCGCCGACTACCTCGAACACCGCGACGGCATCCTCGCCGCCGGACACGTCACCGTCGTCGGCTCCGGGCAGTCCGGCGCCGAGGTCTTCCTGGACCTGCTCCGGCACCGCCCCGCCGGCCAGGAGAAACTGCACTGGATCGGCCGTACCGAGGCGTTCGCGCCCATGGAGTACTCCAAGCTCGGCCTGGAACACTTCACACCCGACTACACGCGCTACTTCCACGCCCTCGCCGAGCCCGTCCGCGACCGGCTGGTCGCCGCCCAGTGGCAGCTGTACAAGGCCGTCGACGCCGGCACCCTCGCCGCCATCCACGACGAGCTGTACCGGCGCACCCTGCACGGCGGCTGGCCCGACGCCGTCCTCACCCCCGGCGTCCGCGTCCGCACCGCCGGCCGGATGGCCACCAGCAAGATCGAGCTGCATCTGGAGCACCTCCAGCAGGACAGCCGCTCCCGCCTCACCACCGACGCCGTCGTCCTCGCCACCGGCTACCGCGAACGCCCCCTCGACCGCATCCTTGCCGGACTCGACCCCTACATCCGCCGCGACAGCGGCGAACGCCCGCGCGTCGACGAGGAGTACCGCCTCGTGCTCGACCCCTCGGTCACCGGCTCGGTCTACGTCCAGAACGCCGAACTGCACACACACGGCGTCGGCGCCCCCGACCTCGGCCTCGCCGCCTGGCGCAGCGCCACCATCCTCAACTCGCTCACCGGGAAGGAGCCGTACCCGCTGCCGGCCCGGACCGCCTTCACCTCCTTCGGACTCCAGGAGCCGGCGGCCCGGGTGCCGCAGGGCAGGCAACCACAGCGGCTCACCCCGCTCGTCCAGGACAGGTGAACACCGCCCCGGGAGGGTGACGCCTAGAACACCGGCTTGCCGTCGCGCACCAGCTTCCAGTCCACCGACGCGAAGTCCTTCGGGTCCAGGACACCCTTCGCGGTCACCCACTCGGCGATCCGGGTGCGGATCTCCGTCGACTCCGACCACAGCTCCTTGGCGGTGGCCACGTACGGGAAGGCACCGCCGCCGTTGGCCCGGTAGTTGTTCACGGCCAGCACGAACTGCTGGGCGTCGTCCAGCGCGGCCCCGCCGAAGGTCAGGTTCCTGATCCGCGACCCGGCCGGCTGGGCGATGTCGATGTCGTACGACAGACCCGAGACGTAGTCGTAGTTGTAGTCCGGGCGGCCACCGGCGTTGGTCAGCTTCTCCACGTCCACCGTGGCGTCGGCGGCCGTCTGGACGTAGTACTCCGCCGAGTACTCCAGGTAGGCGCGGACCTGGGCGCCCGTCAGCAGCTTCGCGACCAGCGTGTTGTCGTACACGTACAGGCTCGACAGGTCCCGGATGGTGACGTCACCGGCCGGGATCTGCGAGGTCCGCGAGAACGGCGACGCCTGGGCGATCACCGGCAGCGAGGCGTACGCCGTACCCGCGAGCGCGGCCTTGACCACGTCCTCCTGGACCTTGGTGATCAGGTCGATGATCGGGGCGTCCTTGTAGCGGGCCTCCACGGTCGTCAGGGTCTCGGTCGCCCGGCCCACGACCTGGTTGACGTACGCCACGACCTTCTCGTGCTCGTCGGTGAGCAGCTTCGTGATCTTCGGGTCGTCGGCGACCGTGTTGGAGTTGCGCAGCGAGGCGGAGACCGACTCGACCTCCCAGCGGCCCCTGCTGAACACCAGCTCGATGTCGAAGAGGGACAGCCGCTCGGCGAAGCACAGCGGCTCGGACAGCACGACCGTCTTCCCGGTCTGCTCGTTGACGACCTTCAGCTCCGGGATCTCCAGGTGCGCGTGCCCGACCAGGATCGCGTCGATGCCCGGCACCTGCCTGGCCACATTGGCCGCCGCGTCCTCCACGTACGGCACCTGGTCGCCGTACGACGACTTGCCCGAGGTGCCCGAGTGCGCCGAGACGACGACCACGTCGGCACCCATCGACCTCAGCTTCGGCACCCACTTGGCCGCCTGCTCCTCCAGGCCCGGGAACGCCAGCCTGCCCTGGACGTACGCCTTGTCCCAGATCGCGATGCCCGGGTTGGTCAGGCCGAGGACGGCGACCTTCACCGGCTTGGCGCCCGGCACGTGGAAGGTCTTCATGAAGTACGGCGGGAAGGCGGGCTTCAGCGTCTTCGCGTCCACCGCGTTGGCACCGAGCAGCGGGAAGTCGAGCTGGTCCTCGAACTTCCGCAGCGTCTCGATGCCGTAGTTGAACTCGTGGTTGCCGAGCGCCGCCGCGTCGTACCCGATCGCGTTCATCGCCTGCGCCATCGGGTGCACCGGACCGCCCTTGGCGGTGATCGGGTCCACCTTGGCGTAGTAATAGGTGAGCGGGGTGCCCTGGATGGTGTCACCGGCGTCCAGGAGCAGCGTGTTGCAGCGGCCCTTCTCCTTGCGCACCTGCTCGACCAGGGTGGAGATCCGGGCCAGCCCCATCGCGTTGCCCGCCTTGTCGGCGTACTCGGCGTCCTTGAAGTAGTCCCAGTTGAAGACGTGCCCGTGCAGGTCGGTGGTGCCCATGACGGTCAGGGAGTACCGCTTCACGGGATGCCCGGGCTTCCCGGTCTCAGCCGCCTCGGCCGCCGGAGCCGCCGCCGCGCCGGCGATCGCCACTCCCGCTCCGGTGGCGGCGGACTTCTTCAGGAACTTCCGGCGGTTCAACGGCATGTCTCGGTCTCCTTGGCGATGGAACAACAACGCGCGTAGATTCTGACCTGAGCATGACTTGCGGCAACAGGTCCGGGAGGTTGCGATCTGGTGACCATCGCTCATAGGAGCGAACCGCCGCACAATTCAACACTTGTCAATAAGCCTTTGCCGAAAGTCCGTTGAGTAGTCATACGGCGCCAATTCCCTACCCGCCGGTAAGCCATAGGCTCGACCCATGCGCCGAGCAAAAATCGTTTGCACACTGGGGCCCACCACCGACTCGTACGACCAGATCAAGGCACTGGTCGAGGCCGGAATGGACGTCGCCCGGTTCAACCTCAGCCACGGCACCCACGCCGAACACGAGGAGCGCTACCGACGCGTGCGAAAGGCGGCCGACGAGACCGGCCGCAGCGTCGGAATCCTCGCCGACCTTCAGGGCCCGAAGATCCGGCTCGGCCGCTTCACCGAAGGACCCGTACTCCTTGAACGCGACGACACCTTCACCATCACCGTGGAGGAAGGCGTCGACGGCGACCGCCACCACTGCGGCACCACCCACGCCGGCCTCGCCGCAGACGTCACCCCCGGCGAACGCATCCTCGTGGACGACGGCAAGGTCTGCCTGGAGGTCACCGACGTCGACGGCCCCCGCGTCCACACCCGCGTGGTCGAGGGCGGCGTCGTCTCCGACCACAAGGGCCTGAACCTCCCCGGCGTGGCCGTCTCCGTCCCCGCCCTCTCCAAGAAGGACGAGGACGACCTGCGCTGGGCGCTGCGCACCGGCTTCGACGTCATCGCCCTCTCCTTCGTCCGCAACGGCGACGACGTCGTGGACGTGCACCGGATCATGGCCGACGAGGGCCGCCGCCTCCCCGTGATCGCCAAGATCGAGAAACCGCAGGCCGTGGCCGACCTCGAAGGCATCGTGGCCGCCTTCGACGGGCTGATGGTCGCACGCGGCGACCTCGGCGTGGAGATGCCGCTGGAACAGGTGCCGATCGTCCAGAAACGCGCCGTCAAACTCGCCAAACGCAACGCCAAACCGGTGATCGTCGCCACCCAGATGCTCGACTCGATGATCGAGAACTCCCGGCCCACCCGCGCCGAGGCCTCCGACGTCGCCAACGCCGTCCTCGACGGCACGGACGCGGTCATGCTCTCCGGCGAGACCAGCGTCGGCAAATACCCCGTCGAGACCGTACGCACCATGGCGAAGATCGTCGAGGCGGCCGAGGAGGGCATGCTGGCGGCGGGACTGCCGCCACTCACCGAGCGGAACAAACCGCGCACCCAGGGCGGCGCGGTCGCCCGCGCCGCCGCCGAGATGGGCGACTTCCTCGGCGCGAAGTTCCTGGTCGCCTTCACCCAGTCCGGGGACACCGCCCGCCGCCTCTCCCGCTACCGCTCCCCGATCCCCCTCCTGGCCTTCACCCCGGAGCCGGCCACCCGCTCCCAGCTCAGCCTCACCTGGGGAGCGGAGACCTTCCTCGGCCCGCACGTGGACTCCACCGACGCGATGGTCGACCAGGTGGACGAACTGCTCCTGAAGTACGGCCGCTGCCAGAAGGGCGACGTCGTGGTCATCACGGCCGGCTCCCCGCCCGGCGTCTCCGGCTCCACCAACATGGTCCGCGTCCACCACATCGGCGAGGACGACAGCCCGAAGTGAGGGGCGGCCCCGCTCAGTGCTTGGGGCCGACGTGGGTGTCCATGAGGGTGACGGAGGCCTTGCGCGCTATGGAGACGGTCACGGCCGCGCGGCTCTGGTTGAGCGTCTTCCACTCGACACCGACCTTGTCCAGGGCGTCGGTGAAGAGGCGGACGATGTCGGCCGAGGTGTTGGTGAAGAAGTAGCGCGGATACTCGTACCGCTTGCGCTCGCCGCCCACGAGCCGGGTCGTCCAGTTGGTGATACGGCAGCCGTCGGAATGGATGAGGCCCCGGATGAACTCCCACGGGTGGGCGTCGACGATGCCTTGCTGCCAGGGTTCCAGGACGATCGGGCGTTCGTGCTTCTTGCCGGGGCCGTGCTGGGGGAAGAGGCAGTGCAGGTGCTTCGAGTAGACCTTCACATTGCTGCAGCCGGTCCTGCGGACCCTGCAGACCCTGTTGTCGGGGAAGACCGTGCGCATCGCTGCCTCACAGGCGTCCATGAGACCCGGCCATGCCTCAGTGCAGCTGATCATGAGATTGGGGACGCGGTGCTGTGAGTAGTGGCTGATGTGCCCGTCGCCGAGGTACAGCCCGAGCAGGTAGCTGTACGCCACTTCGTCCAGTTCCCGTCCGTGGCAACGCGGGCAGGGCGGATCGTGGCGACCTGGACACTCACCCCGTTTCGCCCGGTCCAGATGCTTCCAATAGCCGACCGTCCCTACGGGGACGTTGAGCACGCGGGCCACATCGGCGTTCTTCACACCGCCGCGCAGCAGGGTGAGCGCCCTTTGTCGCACGTCTGTGCCATGAATGTTCATGCGACCACTCTGGGTCACCAGAGACGACCGTACGCAGCAGAAAGCGGAAGAACACGCGAAGGTGGTCTTCCGCTTCCAGCCGTGGTGCCCGGTGTGGGATTCGAACCCACATGCCCAAAGGGCACGGCATTTTGAGTGCCGCGAGTCTGACCAGTTCCTCCAACCGGGCAAGCTGCTGAGCCGTGGGAAGTGTACCGGTTCCCCGTGCGTCGCCGCAGCTAGGTACCCTGCTGGGAGCAGAGCCCCTGCCCCGTACCAAGGAGCCTCAGTGACCGCCCCCGAGTCGCCCCAGCCCGTAGACGTGCCCGACGACGACAAGTCGCACGTGCCTCCGCTGACGACCCGTGTCGTCATCGCCGAGGACGAGGCCCTGATCCGGCTCGATCTGAAAGAGATGCTGGAGGAGGAGGGGTACACCGTCGTCGGCGAGGCCGGGGACGGTGAGCAGGCCGTCGAGCTGGCCCGCGAGCACAAGCCGGACCTGGTCATCCTGGACGTGAAGATGCCCAAGCTGGACGGCATCTCCGCGGCCGAGAAGATCGCCGGTGAGTCCATCGCGCCGGTCCTGATGCTCACCGCCTTCTCGCAGCGCGACCTCGTCGAGCGCGCCCGGGACGCCGGTGCCATGGCCTACCTGGTCAAGCCGTTCAGCAAGAGCGACGTCGTCCCGGCGATCGAGATGGCCGTCTCCCGGTTCACCGAGCTGAAGCAGCTGGAGAAGGAGGTCGCCGACCTCACCCAGCGGCTGGAGACCCGCAAGCTGGTGGACCGCGCGAAGTCGATTCTGCAGACGGAGTACGGGCTGACCGAGCCGGCCGCGTTCCGCTGGATCCAGAAGACGTCCATGGACCGCCGCATGTCGATGCAGCAGGTCGCGGAGGCGGTCATCGCGGACAGCGAGGAGAAGAAGGCGGGCAAGAAGGACTGAGCCCGTCGCGTACGGCTGAGGCCCGCGCCCCGGAGAAGGGGGCGCGGGCCTTTGCCGTGTCCGGGAGGTCAGTCCTCGCCGAGGTAGGCCTTCCGGACGGATTCGTCGTGCAGGAGGTCCTGTCCCGTGCCGGACAGGACGATGTTGCCGACCTCCATGACGTGTCCCTGGTCGGCGAGGGAGAGGGCGGCCTGGGCGTTCTGTTCGACGAGCAGGATGGTCGTGCCCTGGGACTTCAGCTCGGCGATCGTCGCCATGATCTTCTGCATCATGATCGGCGACAGGCCCATGGACGGCTCGTCCAGCATCAGCAGCTTGGGCTGGGACATCAGTGCCCTGCCCATGGCGAGCATCTGCTGTTCACCGCCGGAGAGGGTGCCCGCGGCCTGCTTGCGCCGCTCCCCGAGGATGGGGAAGAGGTCGTAGGCGCGCTGGATGTCCTTTTCGATGCCGGGTTTGTCGTTGCGCAGGAAGGCGCCGAGGCGGAGGTTGTCCTCGATGCTCATGCGGGGGAAGATGTGCCGGCCCTCGGGGGAGTGGGCGAGGCCGAGAGAGACCACCTGGTGGGCGGGGATCTTCTTCAGTGATCTGCCGTTGAACTTGATCTGTCCGCCGACCGGCTTGAGCAGTCCGGAGAGGGTGCGCAGGGTGGTGGTCTTGCCGGCGCCGTTGGTGCCGATGAGGGTGACGACCTGACCGGCTTCGACCTTGAAGGAGATGCCCTTGACGGCTTCGATCTTGCCGTAGGCGACCCTGAGGTCCTCGACTTCGAGCAGTGCGGTCATCGGTCGTTCTCCTTGCCGGGCGCGGCGTCGGTCGTGGTGTCGGCGCGTGCGCCGGTGGCCTCGTCCGTGGTTCCGGCGTGTGCTTCGGCGGCTTCGACCTCGGCCACTTCTTCGGCGCCGGGCGCGTCCTCGAAGGGTTCGCCGAGGTAGGCCGCGACGACGCGTTCGTCGCCCTGGACGGTGGCGCTGTCGCCTTCGATGAGCTTCTCGCCCTGGACGAGGACGGCGACGCGGTCGCAGAGGTTGAAGATGAAGCGCATGTCGTGCTCGATGACGAGGACGGCGATGCCCATGTCGCGGATGGCGAAGACGAGTTCCTCGGTGGCCCGGGTCTCCTGGGGGTTCATGCCGGCGGTGGGCTCGTCGAGGAGGAGCAGGCCGGGTTCGCTGGCGAGGGCGCGGGCGATCTCGAGTTTGCGCTGTTCGCCGTAGGGGAGGTTGCGGGCGAGGTGTTCGGCCTTGTGGTCGAGGCCGACGAACTGGAGCAGTTCCATGGCCCGGTCCTTGGAGGCCTTTTCGGCCTTGTGGAAGCCGGGGCCGCGCAGTACGGCGGACCAGAAGCCTTCTTTGGTGCGGGTGTGCCGGCCGACGAGCACGTTCTCCAGGACCGTCATGTTGGCGAACAGGCGGATGTTCTGGAAGGTGCGGGCGATGCCGGCCGCGGTGACCTTGAAGGATTTGGGCGGCAGGACGTTGCCTTTGTAGCGGACTTCGCCCTCGGTGGGGACGTAGAGGCCGGTGAGGCAGTTGAAGAAGGTGGTCTTTCCTGCGCCGTTGGGGCCGATGAGGCCGACGATCTCGCCGGCGCCGACGGTGAGGTCGACGCCGCGTACGGCGGTGAGGCCGCCGAAGCGCATGGTGACGCCGCGGGCGTCGAGGACGGTTTCGCCGGGCGTGGGGGCGCCGGGGGTGGTGTCCTTGGTGGTGGTGTCGGTGGTCATGGTGGTCAGGCCCCCGCCTTCGTCAGGAGGGTGGGTGCTTCGGCTTCTTCGTGGAATTCGAGCTGGCGGCGCCGGTTGGGGATGAGGCCCTCGGGGCGGAACCGCATCAGCAGGATGAGTGCGAGGCCGAAGGCGAAGAGCTGGTAGTTGCCGAGGAACTGGAGCTTGTTCGGGATGAGGAAGAGCAGGGCGGCGCCGATCAGGGGGCCGCTGATGGTGCCCATGCCGCCGAGGACGACCGCGGCGAGCAGGAAGGCGGAGTTGGGCGGGATGGGGCCGGCGAACAGGTACTGCTCGGGGGTGACGGTGTAGGTGACGTGGGCCTGGACGGTGCCGGCGAGTCCGGCGAGGGAGGCGCCGACGGCGAAGGCGATGAGTTTGACGCGGAAGCCGTTGATGCCCATGGCGAGGGCGGCGGTCTCGTCCTCGCGGATGGCGACCCAGGCGCGTCCGATGCGGGAGTTGCCGCTGCGGCGGAAGACCAGCACCACGACGGCGGTGATGATCAGCATCAGGAAGAAGTAGTTGGCGAACCGGCCGATGGTGAAGCCGCCCATGTCGTGCTGGGCGCCGAAGTCGAAGCCGAGGACGTCGAGGTTGGGGATCGAGGAGATGCCGTTGGAGCCGTTGGTGAGGTCGGGTCCGGAGGTGCCGTCGAGGTTGTTGGCGGTGATGCGGAAGATCTCTCCGAAGCCGAGGGTGACGATGGCGAGGTAGTCGCCGCGCAGCCGGAGGGTCGGGGCGCCGATGAGCACGCCGAAGACGAGGGAGGCGGCGGCGCCGACGAGTACGGCGGCCCAGAACGGGAAGTGCACGTCGAAGGGTGAGCTGGGGGAGCCGGAGACCAGGGCCGCGGCGTAGGCGCCGACGCCGAGGAAGGCGACGTATCCGAGGTCGAGGAGGCCGGCGAGGCCGACGACGATGTTCAGGCCGAGGGCGACGGTGGCGAAGATGAGGATGTAGACGCCGAGGGTGGCGTACTGGTCGTTGGTCTGGGTGAAGGGGAACAGTGCCGCTGCGACGAAGGCGCCGCAGATGGTGATGTTGGTGTGCCGGGAGGCGATCTGTGAGGCGTGGGCGATGAGGCCGGCCTTGTTGAGGGCGGCGAAGCCGAAGCCCGCGGTGATCAGGAAGCCGATGAACAGTTCGTCGTACCCGGTGCCGATGCCGTAGGTGAAGACGACGAGGCCGAGGGCGAGCATCGCGACGATGACGAGGATCTCGGCGTACGAGGGCAGGGCGGGGGCGGGCCGGGGGGTGCCGGCGGCGAAGACCGCCTTGGTGGTCTCCCAGGTGTGCGCGGCGCCGTGCTTGAACTTCTCCCAGCCGGTGTCGTCGGGGTCGATCGGTTCGGGTTCGGGTCGCTGGAAGGGCAGGGCCAGGGCGCCGGCGAGGGCGGCGAGGCTGCCGAGGGCGACGAGGAAGCCGCCGGGTTCGAGGTTGACGAGTCCGCCGAGGTCGGCGCTGATCGCGAGGACCGTGTACCAGCTGGTGGCGAAGGTGGCGAGGGTGGCGAAGCGCAGGGCGGCGTCGGGGCCGGCGGGGGCCAGCCATGCCAGGCCGCGGACGCCGTAGGAGGCGAGTGCGTACAGGGTGGCGAGGAGTGCGCCGATGAGGACGAGGACCTGGAGGCCGCCGGGGTAGCCGTAGACGGTGAGGTCGCCGGGGAAGTCGGGGGTCCAGGTCCAGGCGAGGAAGGTGGAGACGATCGTCAGCGCGCTGCCGCCGAGGGCGAGGGCGCGGGCGGCGTTCTCGGGCAGGGGGAGCAGGCCGGTGGGGGTGTCGGCCTTGCGGGCGCTGGGTGTGTCGGGTGCGGTGGTCTGTGTGGTCATCGGTCTCACGCCCTGTCCGCGACGCGCTCGCCGAGCAGGCCCTGTGGCCTGAACAGCAGTACGAGGATGAGGAGTACGAAGGCCCAGACGTCGGCCCAGGACTGGCTGCCGAACTTGTCCATGCCGGGGATGTCGGCGATGTAGGCGGTGGCCAGGGTTTCGGCGACGCCGAGGACCACGCCGCCGATCATGGCGCCGTAGATGTTGCCGATGCCGCCGAGGACGGCCGCGGTGAAGGCCTTCAGTCCGAGGATGAAGCCCATCCGGAAGTTGATCTCGCCGTACTTCAGGCCGTAGGCGACGGCTCCGACGGCGGCGAAGGCGGCGCCGAGCGCGAAGGCGATGACGATGATGCGGTCGGTGTTGACGCCCATCAGCTTGGCGGTGTCCGGGTCCTGCGCGGTGGCCTGCATGCCGCGGCCGGTGCGGGTCTTCATGACGAAGTAGGCGAGGACGGCCATGCTGATGGGGGCGGCGACGACGAGGAAGATGTCGCCGGTCTGGATGGTGACGCTGCCGATCTCGAAGGGGCCGCCGGAGATCTGCGGGAAGGTGCGCGCGGACTTCGCCTCGGGGTACCAGGCCCAGACGGCCTGCTGGAGTGCCAGCGAGAGGCCGATGGCGGTGATCAGGGGGGCGAGACGCGGGGCGTTGCGCAGTGGCCGGTAGGCGAATCGTTCCGCTCCGACGGCGATGGCGACGGCGACGACGACGGCGCCGATGATCATCAGCGGCAGCGCGATCCACATGGTGGTGCCGCCGGGGAGCCAGAGCCAGACGGTGAGAGCGCCGAACGCTCCCGTCATGAATATCTCGCCGTGGGCGAAGTTGATGAGCTGGACGATGCCGTAGACCATGGTGTAGCCGATGGCGACCAGCCCGTACATGGATCCTAGTAGCAGGCCGTTGACCAGCTGCTGCGGCAGTTCGTTCACCGCATGTCCTCCGAGCGTTCGGAAAGTGCGAGGGATGTGGCCGGATGCGAGTCCGCGCGGGGCGCCAGTGGAACAGCGCCCCGCGCGGCTCGTAGGGGGTTCAGGCGGGGATCAGCCGGTGTAGGTACCGGACTTGACGGGAACCCAGGCACCGTTCTTCACGGCGTACACGGTGAGCTGCTTGTTGGTGGCGTCACCGTACTCGTCGAAGGAGACCTTGCCGGTCACACCGTCGAAGGCCACGCCCTGCATGGCCTCGGTGACCTTGGCGCGGGCGTCGGAGGGCAGCTTGCCGCCGTTGGCGTCGACGACCTTCTTCACGGCCTCGATGATCGCCCAGGCGGAGTCGTAGGCGTAACCGCCGTACGCCGAGTACTCCTCCTTGTAGCCGGCGGTCTTGTAGTCGGCGACGAACTGCTTGGCGGAGGGCAGGTCCTCGACCGGGGCGCCGACGGAGGTGGCGAGGTCGCCGGTGGCCTCGGAGCCCGCCAGCTTCATGAAGGTGTCGTCCTTGATGCCGTCGCCGCCGACCAGCGGGATCTTGGCGCCGGCGGCCTTGATCTGCTTGCTGAGCGGGCCGGCCTGCGGGTACTCGCCGCCGTAGTAGACGACTTCGGCGCCGGAGTTCTTGACCTTGGTGGCGACCGCGGAGAAGTCCTTGGCGTCGGGGTTGATGTGCTCGGTGCCGACGACCTTGCCGCCGAGCTTCTTGAACTCCGAGGTGAAGGTGGCGGCGAGGCCGGAGCCGTAGGTCTTCTTGTCGTCGATGACGAAGACCTTCTTCTTCTTGGCGGTGTTGAAGACGTACTGGGCGGCGAACGGGCCCTGGATGGCGTCCGTGGTCGCGGTGCGGAAGTACGCCTTGTAGGGGCGGACCTTCTTGTTCTGCCAGTCCGGGCCCTGGGTCAGGGCCGGGCCGGTGTTGGCCGGGGAGACCTGGACCAGCTTGGCGTCGTCGAAGACCTTCTGCATCGACTCGGCGACCGAGGAGTTGAGCGGGCCGACGACACCGAGGACGTCCTGCTCGGAGACGAACTTCGAGGCGTTCTGCTGGCCGGCGGACGGCTGCGCCTGGTCGTCGAGGGCTTCGGTCTTGAAGGTGATGCCCTTGACGAGCTTCTGCTTGTTGGCGTTGCGGACGGCGAGGTCCGCGGAGTTCTTGATGCCGAGGCCCATGGCGGACAGGTCGCCGGTCAGGGGGGCGTCGACGCCGATGACGACGGTGCTGCCGCCGTTGTCGGAGTCGGATCCCTTGTCGCCGCTGTCGCGCGAGCCGCAGGCGGTGAGGGTGAGCGCTCCCGCCGCCAGCGCGGCGGTGATGGCGATAAGCGAACGTTGACGCACGATCAGTCCTTTCCCCAGGCACAACCGCCTCCCCGTGGAAGCGGCCGAGTCGCGCGCCGCGCTGAATTTTGGACAATCCGAAGGCGCGGTGACTGGCCGTGACTCTAAGCGTGTGTGGGGAACGTGGAGGAGTGTCTGACCGAGGCTGTGACGCTCTTGTTATGACACGACGTAATGCAGAGCGGTACCCGGTGGGGTGGAAGGTGGAATTCAGGTGGATTCGCACCGTCCGCATTGTGAGAACCCGCAGGACCCGCCTTGATCCATCCAGGCGTCTCAGCCGTTTTGGTGATTACCTCACTTTGTTGCTGCAGGCTACTTGCAGGGCGCGTGAGAGGTCCTGCGCGTAACGGGGGCCCAGGATGAAGCTCTGCACCTGTATTGCGCGCGTATTACGCAGAGTTACGTCCAGGAAAGGGAGTCCGGCGTTCTTGGGGACTTTTTCGCATTCCGTCACGTGCATCGTGATCGTGATCTTGCGGGCGGAACCCGACTTCGTGCGAAGCGGAGCAGGAGGCTCCGTATCCAGGGACAGCCCCGCGTACGGCTGCGTCACCCGGGCCACGGTGACCGGCGGCCCCGAGGTCACGCTCAGCAGCACGGCGAAGCTGAAGCTGCGCGGCGGGGCGCCCGCGGGAGTGGGCCGGCCGTCCAGGTAGGTCATGTCCACCACCTGGGCGGGGTAGGGGACTTGGGCGTGCGCGCGGTCCTCGCGCGCGGGCGGCCGGTGCGGCCTGGTGGCGTACAGACAGCCGCCGCCCGCGAGGGCGACGGCCGCCGCGAGGGTGGTGACGATCCGTCGCCGTCGGGCGTACCAGGCGGTCAGGGCCGCGCGTGCCCGGCCCGGCGGACGGGAGTCCCGTGGCCGTCGGCCGTCCCATGCGCGCGTGCCCTCGCCGGGCTCCGGCGGACCGATGCCGCTCATGTCCAGGGGCCTCCGCTCGGGGTCCCGTGGCGGTAGCGCGCGGTACAGGCCACGCGGGCTTGACGATCCATCAATCGCCGTGCAGCGTCGGCGCCTTGGCGCTGTCGCTCGGAGCGTCCCGCCGCCACGACGTCCATGAGGATCTGGTATTGCCCGTGGGACAGGCCCATCGACTGGTAGTCACCGTAGGTGTCGTCGGCGAGCGTCCTGCGGGCCCAGTAGGTGACGACTCTGGTGCACAGGCCGGCGTCCGAGGCCGGCTGTGCCGTGGTGGAGCCCGTGGCCGGGGTGGGGGTGGGAGCGGAGCCGTCCGGTCCGGTGCAGCCCGCCGTGCACAGCAGCGCCGGCAACGCCAGGCCGAGCACCAGGAACCCCACCCCCCGCCGGGGGCCTCCTCGCCGTCCCATGTGCCGAAGTTAGAGGGAGGGAGGGCGAGGGGCAACGGTCCGGCAAAGGCCGGGCAGAACCCGGCTCAGCTCGCGGTGGGTTCGGCGGGCGCCCCGTCGCCCGGCCGGACGTCGCGCAGCAGGCAGGTCAGCCGGGCGGTGCAGACGCGACGGCCCTCCTCGTCGCTGATCACGATCTCGTACGTCGCCGTCGAACGGCCCCGGTGCACCGGCGTGGCCACGCCCGTCACCAGACCGGAGCGGACCCCCCGGTGGTGCGTGCAGTTCAGGTCCACCCCGACCGCGACCTTCGAGGCGCCGCCGTGCAGCATCGAGCCGACCGAGCCCAGGGTCTCCGCCAGCACCGCGGACGCGCCGCCGTGCAGCAGGCCGTACGGCTGGGTGTTGCCCTCCACCGGCATCGTCCCGACGACCTTGTCCGCCGAGGCCTCCAGGATCTGCACGCCCATCCGCGTGCCGAGATGCCCGGCCGAGAACAGAGCGGGCAGGTCCACACCGAGCGCCGTGTACTCGTCGAGGACCTCCTGCGGGAACTTCACGTGCTGCTGCTCACCCATGGGCCGGCTCCGTTCGTCGTCCGCCTTCTGCTCGCTGAGCAAACGCTCAGTCGGTCGCCGATTGTTCCAGACGGCTCACCGCGGTGCCGGTGTGGTCCTCCAGCCGTACGACGACGGACTTGCTGGCCGGGGTGTTGCTGGTGTCGGCGGTGGCGTCCAACGGCACCAGCACGTTCGTCTCGGGGTAGTACGCGGCCGCGCACCCCCGGGCCGTCGGATACAGCACGACCCGGAAACCGGGTGCCCGCCGCTCCACCCCGTCCCGCCACTCGCTCACCAGATCGACGTACGACCCCTCGCGGACCCCGAGCGACCGGGCGTCCTCGGGGTGCACCAGCACCACCCGGCGCCCGCCCGTGATGCCCCGGTACCGGTCGTCCAGGCCGTAGATCGTGGTGTTGTACTGGTCGTGCGAGCGCAGGGTCTGCAGCAGCAGCCGGCCCTCGGGCAGCGCCGGGTACTCCACCGGCGCTGCCGTGAAGTTGGCCTTGCCCGTGGCGGTCGGGAAGCGCCGCTCGTCGCGCGGGGCGTGCGGCAGCGCGAAGCCGCCGGGCCGGGACACGCGCGTGTTGAAGTCCTCGAAACCGGGGATCACGCGTGCGATGCGGTCACGGACGGTCGCGTAGTCCTTGGCGAACTCCTCCCACGGCACGACGCTGCGCTCGCCGAGCACCCGGCGCGCGAGACCGCAGACGATGGCCGGCTCGGAGCGCAGGTGCGGGCTCGCGGGCCGCAGCCGCCCGCGCGAGGCGTGCACCATGCCCATGGAGTCCTCGACCGTCACGAACTGCTCGCCGCCGTCCTGCACGTCGCGTTCGGTCCGGCCCAGCGTGGGCAGGATCAGCGCCCGCGCGCCCGTGACCACGTGCGAGCGGTTCAGCTTGGTCGACACGTGCACGGTCAGCCGCGCGCGCCGCATCGCGGCCTCGGTGACCTCCGTGTCGGGCGAGGCGGAGACGAAGTTGCCGCCCATGGCGAAGAAGACCTTCGCCTCGCCGTCGCGCAGCGCGCGGATGGCCCGCACGACGTCGTAGCCGTGCTCGCGCGGCGGAGCGAACCCGAACTCCTTCTCCAGGGCGTCCAGGAACGCCGGCACGGGCCGTTCGAAGATGCCCATCGTGCGGTCGCCCTGCACGTTGCTGTGCCCGCGCACCGGGCACACACCCGCCCCCGGGCGGCCGATGTCGCCGCGCAGCAGCAGGAAGTTGACCACCTCGCGGATGGTCGGGACGGAGTGCTTGTGCTGGGTGAGGCCCATGGCCCAGCAGACGATGGTCCGCCGCGAGGCGAGGACCATGCCGAGGGCCCGCTCGATCTCCGCGCGCGTGAGCCCGGTCGCGGTCAGCGTCTCCTCCCAGTCGGCGGCACGCGCGGCCTTCGCGAACTCCTCGAAGCCGTGGGTGTGCTCGCGGACGAACTCCTCGTCGACCGCCCCCTCGGTCTCCAGGATCAGCTTGTTGAGGAGCCGGAAGAGGGCCTGGTCACCGCCGATGCGGATCTGCAGGAACAGGTCGGTGAGGGCGGCACCCCTGAGGAGGCCCTGCGGGGTCTGGGGGTTCTTGAAGCGCTCCAGGCCCGCCTCGGGCAGCGGGTTGACGCTGATGACCTTCGCGCCGTTCGCCTTCGCCTTCTCCAGCGCGGACAGCATCCGCGGATGGTTCGTGCCCGGGTTCTGGCCCGCGACGATGATCAGGTCGGCCTTGTACAGGTCCTCCAGCAGGACGCTGCCCTTGCCGATCCCGATGGTCTCGCTGAGCGCCGACCCGGACGACTCGTGGCACATGTTCGAGCAGTCCGGCAGGTTGTTCGTGCCCAGCTCGCGCGCGAAGAGCTGGTACAGGAACGCGGCCTCGTTGCTGGTGCGGCCGGAGGTGTAGAAGACGGCCTCGTCCGGGGAGCCGAGGGCGGCGATCTCCTCGGCGACGATGTCGAAGGCCCGCTCCCAGGAGACCGGCTCGTAGTGCGTGCCGCCCTCGGGGAGGTACATGGGGTGCGTGAGCCGGCCCTGCTGCCCCAGCCAGTAGCCGCTGCGGCCGGACAGGTCCGCGACGGAGTGCGCGGCGAAGAACTCGGGCGTGACCCGGCGCAGGGTGGCCTCCTCGGCCACCGCCTTGGCGCCGTTCTCGCAGAACTCCGCCGTGTGCCGGTGGTCCGGCTCCGGCCAGGCGCAGCCCGGGCAGTCGAAGCCGTCCTTCTGGTTCACGCGCAGCAGCGTCAGCGCGGTGCGCTTCACGCCCATCTGCTGCTGGGCGATGCGCAGCGTGTGCCCGATGGCCGGCAGCCCCGCCGCCGCGTGCCGGGGCTGCGCGACCTGCGGCGCGTCCTGGACCGGATCACCCTTGGGCGGCTTCGTCGCCATCGCACGCTCCCCTTCGACTGCGTGTGACAAGTACGCCGACGATCCTCCCACGGCCCGCTGACAACGCTGCCGGTCGGGCGAGCGGGACGGGAGGCGGCGGCACTGCTCGCGGGGCCCACGGCGTTTCTCCGCGCGGGCCGAGGCGCGCTTCTGGGCGGGCCCTGCCGCGTAGGTTCGCGCCGGCCCCACGGGGTGGTGCGCACGGGCCGACGGCGCCCGCTCGCGCGGATTCCACGGCGCCCCCTGCGCCCGCCCCACCGCACCCCCTCGCTCCCGCCCCACCGCGCCCGCCTGCTCGCGCACCCCGCCGTGTTCCTCTGCGCGCCCCGTCGCCGTGAGCGACCGGGGGGCGACCGGTTGTGCCCCGCTGGAACGGTCCGGCCCGCGCTGTCAGTGGGTCGTGGCAGGATCGGGGACGTGGCAGAGACAGCAGCGAAGCAGACCGACAAGACCCCCGGCGGCTCCCGTCCCCGGCTGATGCTCATGGACGGGCACTCGCTGGCCTACCGCGCGTTCTTCGCGCTGCCCGCGGAGAACTTCACGACCGCGACCGGCCAGCCGACGAACGCGATCTACGGCTTCGCGTCGATGCTGGCCAACACCTTGCGTGACGAGGCGCCCACGCACTTCGCGGTGGCCTTCGACGTCTCCCGCAAGACCTGGCGCTCCGAGCGGTTCACCGAGTACAAGGCGAACCGCTCCAAGACCCCGGACGAGTTCAAGGGACAGGTCGAGCTGATCGGCGAGCTGCTCGACGCGATGCACGCGCACCGCTTCGCCGTCGAGGGCTACGAGGCGGACGACATCATCGCCACCCTCGCCACCCAGGCCGAGGCCGAGGGCTTCGAGGTGCTGATCGTCACCGGCGACCGCGACTCCTTCCAGCTGGTCACCGAGAACACCACCGTGCTGTATCCGACCAAGGGCGTCTCGGAGCTGACCCGGTTCACCCCGGAGAAGGTTTTCGAGAAGTACGGATTGACGCCCGCCCAGTACCCGGACTTCGCGGCGCTGCGCGGCGACCCGTCCGACAACCTCCCCGGCATCCCCGGCGTCGGCGAGAAGACCGCCGCGAAGTGGATCAACCAGTTCGGCTCCTTCGCCGAGCTCGTCGAGCGGGTCGAGGAGGTCAAGGGCAAGGCCGGGCAGAACCTCCGCGACCACCTGGAGTCCGTCAAGCTCAACCGTCTCCTCACCGAGCTGGAACGCCAGGTGGAGCTGGAGAAGACGGTCGCCGACCTGGAGCGGGCACCGTACGACCGCAAGGCCGTCGCGATGGTCCTGGACACCCTGGAGATCCGCAACCCCTCGCTGCGCGAGCGGCTCTTCGCCGTCGACCCCGGCACGGAGGAGGCCGAGGCCGCCCCGGTCGTCACCGACGGCGTCGAGATCGACGGCGCGATCCTGCGCACCGGCGAGCTGGCCCCCTGGCTCGCCGAGCACGGCGCCGGCCCCCTGGGCGTCGCCACCGTCGACACCTGGGCGCTGGGCGCCGGCTCGGTCGCCGAGGTCGCCCTCGCAGCGGCCGGGGGAGCGGCGGTCTGGTTCGACCCGTCGGAGCTGGACGAGGCCGACGAGAACGCCTTCGCCGCCTGGCTGGCCGACGCGGCCCGCCCCAAGGTGTTCCACGACGCCAAGGGCGCCATGCGCGTCTTCGCCGAGCACGGCTGGAGCGTCGAGGGCGTGCGCATGGACACCGCGCTCGCCGCCTACCTGGTCAAGCCCGGCCGCCGCTCCTTCGACCTGGACGCGCTGTCGATGGAGTACCTGCACCGCGAACTGGCCCCCGCCGCGGCGGCCGACGGCCAGCTGGCCTTCGGCGCGGACGAGGGTGCCGAGGCCGAGGCCCTGATGGTCCAGGCCCGCGCCGTCCTGGACCTCGGCACGGCCTTCGAGGGCCGCCTGGAGGAGGTCGGCGCCGCAGACCTGCTCCGCGACATGGAGCTGCCCACCTCGGCGCTGCTCGCCCGCATGGAGCGCCATGGCATCGCGGCGGACCGGCCGCACCTCGAAGCGATGGAGCAGATGTTCGCGGGCGCCGTGCAGCAGGCCGTGAAGGAGGCGCACGCTGCCGCCGGCCACGAGTTCAACCTGGGCTCGCCGAAGCAGCTCCAGGAGGTCCTCTTCGGCGAGCTGGCGCTGCCGAAGACGAAGAAGACCAAGACCGGCTACACCACGGACGCCGACGCCCTGGCCTGGCTCGCGGGCCAGACGGACAACGAACTGCCCGTGATCATGCTCCGGCACCGCGAGCAGGCCAAGCTGCGGGTCACCGTCGAGGGCCTGATCAAGACCATCGCGGGTGACGGCCGTATCCACACCACGTTCAACCAGACGGTGGCCGCGACCGGGCGGCTCTCCTCCACCGACCCCAACCTCCAGAACATCCCCGTCCGTACGGACGAGGGCCGGGCGATCCGCCGGGGCTTCGTGGTCGGCGAGGGCTTCGAGTCCCTGATGACCGCCGACTACAGCCAGATCGAGCTGCGCGTCATGGCCCACCTCTCGGAGGACGCGGGCCTGATCCAGGCGTTCACCTCCGGTGAGGACCTGCACACCACGGCCGCGTCCCAGGTGTTCGGCGTCGAGCCGGGCGCGGTCGACGCCGAGATGCGCCGCAAGATCAAGGCGATGTCGTACGGCCTGGCCTACGGCCTGTCCGCGTTCGGTCTCTCCCAGCAGCTGAACATCGAGGCGGCCGAGGCCCGCGCCCTGATGGACGCGTACTTCGAGCGCTTCGGCGGCGTGCGGGACTATCTGCGCCGGGCGGTCGACGAGGCCCGGGCGACGGGCTACACGGCGACGCTCTTCGGACGCCGCCGCTACCTGCCCGACCTCAACAGCGACAACCGCCAGCGCCGCGAGGCGGCCGAGCGGATGGCCCTCAACGCGCCCATCCAGGGCACGGCGGCGGACATCGTGAAGATCGCCATGCTCAAGGTGGACAGCGCGCTGCGGGAGGCGGACCTCAGGTCCCGCATGCTCCTCCAGGTCCACGACGAGATCGTGCTGGAGATCGCCCCCGGCGAGCGGGCGGCGGCGGAGGAGATCGTCCGCCGTGAGATGGCGGGCGCCGTCCAGCTCAGGGCCCCGCTGGACGTCTCGGTGGGCGTCGGCCCCGACTGGGAATCGGCGGCCCACTAGCCGACGGCGCGTGGGGGGTGACCGAAGGGAGGCGGGCGTCGGGCCAAGACCGGACCGACAGCTCCGCCGCAACGACGATCACCCCCTCGACGCGTCCGGCGGTCCCCGCGACGTGGCCCGGCGACCTCGAGGCGGCTCGGCGGTCCCTCCTCTACGCGGCTCGGCGGCGCCCCCACGACGCGGCCCGGCACGGCCACCCGCCGCGAGGTAGCCCGGTGGTCGCCCCGACGACGCGATCGGGCGTTGCCTGCCACCCCCCACGTCGTGGCCCGGCGGTCCTCCACGAGTCGGCCGGGCGGCTCCCGACGACGCGATCGGGCGTTGCCTGCCACCCCCCACGTCGTGGCCCGGCGGTCCTCCACGAGTCGGCCGGGCGGCTCCCGACGACGTGACCGGGCGTTGCCTGACACCCCTAGCGTCGCGGCCCAGCGTTGCGGCCCCCACGAGACGGCCCGGCGGCCCCCACGACGCGGCTCAGCGGCACCCCCCACGACGCGGCCGGGCGCCGCCAGCCCCACTGTCCCGACCGCCTCGCTCCTCCCCCCTCCGACCCACCCGGGCTCGAACACCCGGCCGATCCCCCAGAGGGATTCGTCACAACCCGAACGGACCCCGCCAGAACGCCTCCCACCGCTCGCAGCCGCAACACTGCGGGCATGGGTATACGCATGCTTCACCGCCGGACGCCCGAGGCATCAGCCGGGGTCTGGGCGGTCACCGCCTCGACGCAGGCCGTGCCCGCCGCGCCGGTGCCGGCCCTCGCGGCCGACGCAAGCACCGCCCGCATCCCGGCCGACCTGGCCACGACCGTCCGCAACGTCCCCAGGGACCTCCGGCGCAGGATCGCCGGCCGCGCGGCCCGCACCACCGACTGGCGTCAGTGGGCCGACCTGGCCCGCGGCTATGCCGCCCTCGTCCTCACCCTGGTCCCGAGATCACGCCCCCGGCCGACGCTCACGGTCTTCGTCGCCTCCGTCACCGAGCGACCGGCCGCCCCCGGCCCGCACCGACCACCCCACCGGGATCCCCTGGATCCCCGGGACCGGCCGGACGCCAGACCCTGACCCCGACGGCGTACAGCAGCAACCCCACGACCAGCCCGGCGCCCACCCCGAAGCACAGGGTGGGCACCAGCTCCCACGGCCCCGCGGCCGTGCCCCGCCGCCACCACCACCCCGCCGAGCGCTGCACCGCCCCGGTCAGCGCGCAGCCGCCGATCACCGCGAGCGCCCGGCACCGGTCCCGCACGGACAGCGCCGGCACCGCCACCGGCGCCCCGTCCGGCGCCCGCCGCAGCGCGCGGACCACGAACACGGCGATCACCACGGCAGCCGCCGCCGACGAGCCGTACTGGAGCCACGTGTACAGCGGCACGCCCGCCGGACGCTCCCGCCCGATGGCCGGAACCAGCCGCGTGCCCCAGCGGTCGTGATGCGTGAACGCGTCCCACACCACATGGGTGAGCGCTCCGAGCACCGCGGAGGCGTACCACCAGCCCGCCGACGCGGCCCGTACCCGCGCGCGGGGCACACCGCAGCGCAGCAGGGCGGCCGGCCGGCCCTGCCGGGCCCGTGGCAGCAGCGCGAGCGACGGCTCCCGCACCAGCAGCCACAGCCCCGCCAGGGCCCAGGCGATGAGCACGTCGACGGTGAGGACGCCGGCGAACGCGTGCGTGACCGCGCCGGACTCCATCCCGCCCGGCAGGACACCGGCCGCGTAGTAGGGCATGTCGGGCGCGAAGGAACCGGCGACGAGCACCGTCGGCACCAGTGGGCCACGGCCGCTGCCGTCCCGGCGGATCGCGGGCAGCACGGCCGCCGCATGGCTGAGCGTGAACGGCACCTAAGCCCCCTGGAGCGGTCGGCGGCCCGGAACGCGGCGCCGGTGATCAGGTCAGCCCAGTATGCGTGACCGCGTCCGGCGGCGGGGCGGGCAACGACAGTTGGCCAACCGGTGAAATCCGGGCGTGAACCGGTGCAGCTTCCAAGCAACTTGTCGTAGGGTCACCTGCGTCGCCGTGCGGGCGCACGGCCGTACACCCGTCGCACGGAGGGAAGGGCGGAACAGGCGCAACCACAGCACCGGGTCAACCGTCACACCAGAGCGAGGCAGACAGAAGGAGACGGACGCACGGGCGTCCAATGGGAGGGGTTCACTCTATGGCGGCGCATTTCGGCAGGCGGCTGCGCAAGGGAGCGGCGACCACCGCCGTGGCCGCGGCGGCGGTCGCGGCTCTCTCCGCGTCCCAGGCTCCGGGAGTGACTCACGAGGACGAGGGCAGACAGACGGCGGCCGGCGCCAGCGCCCCCGCCGCGGACGGGGCCGCCGACGGCAACGCCACCGGCAACTCGCCGTACTACACGGACCTGCCGCCCCTGAAGAGCCCCAACCCCAGTCCCTCGCCGAGTGCCGGCACCCCCGTCTCCCGCGGCGCGGCAGAGGCGGGCATCCCGGCGACGGTCCTCGACGCCTACAAGAAGGCCGAGGCGGAACTGCGCTCGTCCAAGCCCGGTTGCAACCTGCCGTGGCAACTGCTCGCCGCCATCGGCAAGGTGGAGTCCGGGCACGCCCGCGGCGGCCGGGTCGACGCCGACGGCACCACCGTGGGCCGGATCCTGGGCCCGCAGCTCGACGGCAACGGCTTCGCGCTCATCCCGGACACCGACGACGGCGCGTACGACGGCAACAGCACCTACGACCAGGCCGTCGGGCCCATGCAGTTCATCCCGTCCACCTGGGCCTGGGCGGGCCGCGACGGCAACGGGGACGGCAAGAAGGACCCCAACAACGTCTACGACGCCGCGCTCGCCGCCGGCCACTACCTGTGCCGCAACGACTGGGACATGTCGACCGAGAGCGGCCTGCACAGCGCGATCCTCAGCTACAACAACTCGCAGGACTACCTGGGCCTGGTCCTGAACTGGCTGGAGTACTACCGCAAGGGCAGCCACTCCATCCCCGACGGCACCGGCGGTATCCCCGAGCACCGCAGCGACCACGACTCCGGCGGTACGCACTCCCCGAAGCCCTCGGACCCGCCGAGGACCAAGCCGGACCCGAAGCCCGACAAGCCCGGTGGCGACGGCGGGAGCGACCACGGCGGCAGCGGCCACGGCGGCAACGAGAGCCCCGACCCCGGGTCGCCGACGCCGCCCGCCCCGCCCACACCGCCCGCTCCGCCGACGCCGCCCGCCCCGCCGACGGACCCGCAGACGCCCACCGATCTCGTGGACCACCTGGTGGGCGTGGGCACCGGAAAGCTCAGCACCATGGCCGGTGACGCCTTCGCCGAGCCGGTCAGCGTCCGTGCCGAGACCAAGGGCGGCAAGTCCGTCGCCAAGATCAGGATCCGGTTCACCATCACGGGTGACACCGACGCCACCTTCGCCGGCGGCGAGACCGTGGCCACGGTCGCCACCGACGCCAAGGGCATCGCGCTCGCCCCGGCGCTCCAGGCGGGCGAGAAGACCGGTGACTTCAAGGTCACCGCCGCCGTCGTGGGCCGTTCCGTCAAGGGCGTCGACTTCGCGGCGACCGTCACCGCGCGCGCCGCCGACACCCTGGCCCGTACCGGCGACACCCCGCTGAGCTGCACGCCGGGCGGCGAGTTCGCCGACCAGGTCCAGGTGAAGGCGACGTACAAGGGCGCCGTCGCGGACAAGGTCGCGGCCACCGCCACACTGGTCAAGTCGGCGGACGACGCCACGGAGAACGACAAGGGCCCCTACTTCAAGGACGCCGACGGCAAGTCCGTACGCACCCTCACCGGCCTCCTGACGGACGACAAGGGCCTGCTGACCCTGCCGAAGCTGTACGCCGACGACACCACCGGCACGTTCCTGCTCCGCATCACCACCACGGGCGGCGCCACGCTCACGGTCGAACTGAAGGTCGCCGCCGCCGACTCCCCGGCGAGCCCGGACCCCGGCGCGTCCGCCTCCTGACGCGCGGCGGCGTACAGGGCGCCCGACCCGCTCCGGCGGGCGGGCGCCCTTCTTCGTGCGCGCACCGCTGTTCCCGTCCCGCCCGCCCGTTGCCACGGTGCCGAACCTGACGGCCCATCAGGACACCCGCAGGGAACCCACCGTCCGCCGGGAGCCCCCGCAGGCGCGCCCTGATCGCCGCCGCGACCGGTCTCGCCCTCGCGCTCGCCCTGGTCCCCGCGACCATCGCGCCGGACTCCCCGCCGGGCCGGACGTTCCCCGAGCCGCTGCCGACGACGGCGCCCGCACACCCGTGGCCGCGCCCGTCCGGTACGGGGGCCGCGGCTTGCTGCTCCTCGCCCTCTCCCTCCGGCTGGAGGCCCGTACCCGGCGTCCGCGCGGGCGGTGGAGCCCGGCGGGGTCAGCGCCCGAGCCGCGCGGTCGTGTGCCGGGTGGGCTCGGCGGTCGCGGGGTCCTCCGGCCACGGGTGCTTGGGGTAGCGTCCGCGCAGCTCCGCGCGGACGGCCCGGTAGCCGTCCGCCCAGAAGGAGGCGAGGTCGGCCGTCACGGCGGCGGGCCGCCCCGCGGGCGAGAGCAGGTGCACGAGCAGCGGCACGCCCGCGACGGCCGGCGTCTCCCGCAGTCCGAACATCTCCTGGAGCTTGACGGCGAGGACCGGCCGCTCGGGATCCCCGTAGTCGATCCGGACGCCGGACCCGCTCGGCACGGCGATCCGCTCGGGCGCGAGCTCGTCCAGCCGGGCGGCCTCCCCGCTCGCCCAGGGCAGCAGCCGCGCGAGTGCCTGTCCGGCGTCGATGCGGGCGAGATCGGCCCGCCGCCCGGCCCGGCTCAGCTCGGGTTCCAGCCACTCGTCCACGCGCGCGTGCAGCGCGGCGTCGGACACGTCGGGCCACGGCTCACCCAGGTGCGCCCGCAGGAACGCCAGCCGCTGCCGCAGCAGCCGCGCCTGCGGCGTCCAGCGGAGCAGCCCGAGCCCGTCCTGCCGGAGCCCGTCGAGGAGGGCGCCGCGTACGAGGGCCGGACCGGAGTCCTTCAGGGGCCGTACCGTCAGCTCGATCGCGCCCAGCCGTTCGACATGCCGGGCCACGACGTCCCCGTCGGCCCAGCGCACCTCGTCCCCCTCCGCCCACAGCGCGCCGGCGGCGGCCCGCGCCACGTCCTCGTCCACGGCCGCGCCGAGCAGCACGCGCGCGTGGCCCTTGCCGGAAGGCCGGTCGGCGACGGCCACGACGATCCAGGGAGCACCGCGCAGCGCCGACCCCTCGGCCGGCTCCGCCCGTGTCCCGGACGCCATGAGATACGACCCGCCGTCGAGCCGGGCGACCCGCTCGGGAAAGGCCAGGGCGACGACGAGCCCGGCGAGCCGGTCGTCACCGATGCCCGCCGCGACCCGGGCGGCGCCCTCTCGCCGGCCGTCACGGGCCGGCGGGTGGGAGAACTCCTCCGAGGCGCCCCGCAGCCGCCGGACCTCCGCCGACCACCGCGCGGCGTACGCGTCACCCCCGCGCCGGACGCGGCGCAGCGCTCCGGCGAGATCGTCCCCGTACTCCCGGGGCACCTCTTCGGAGAGCAGGGCGACCACCTCGGCCCCCCGGCCGCCCGTGTCCAGCAAGGCCCGCCCCAGCCGCGGGTGCACCCCCAGCCGGGCCATCCGCACGCCGACCTGCGTGGCCCGCCCGGCGGGGTCCACCGCCCCCACCGCCGCCAGAGCCGAGCGCGCCGCGGCCATCGCCCCGCCCGGTGGCGGATCCAGCAACGCCAGCCCGGAGGCGTCCGGATCGCCCCAGCAGGCCGCCTGAAGGGCGAACGCGGTCAGGTCGGCCACCTTGATCTCCGGTGCCGGAAAAGCCGGCAGACGGCCGTCCTCGGCCTCCGCCCAGCACCGGTACACCGCACCCGGCGCCTCACGCCCGGCCCGCCCCGCCCGCTGCCGCCCCGCCGCCCGCGACGCCCGCACGGTCGTCAGCCCGCTCAGCCCGCGCGCGTGATCCACCCGCGGCTCGCGCGCGAGCCCGGAGTCGACCACCACCCGCACCCCCGGCACCGTCAGCGAGGACTCGGCCACGGACGTCGCCAGCACCACCCGGCGCCGCTGGCCGGGCACCAGCACCGCGTCCTGCACGGCGGCCGGCGCCCGCCCGTGCACCGGGAGCACGTCCACGTCACCGAGATCCCCCAGCAGGCCCGCCACGCGCGCGATCTCGCCGACGCCGGGCAGGAAGCACAGCACGTCCCCGGCCCGCTCGGCCAGCGCCCGCCGCACCACCGACGCCACATGGGCGAGCAGCGCCGGATCCACCCGCATCCCGTGCGGCGGCCGGACCGGACGCGCCGGGGGAGCCCACACGACCTCCACCGGATGCGCCACGCCCGCCGCCTCGACCACCGGCGCCCCGCCGAGCAGCCGCGCCCACCCCTCCGCGTCCGTGGTCGCCGACGCGGCCACCAGCCGAAGCTCCGGCCGCAGCGCCTGCCGCACGTCCCACAGGAACGCGGCCGCCGTGTCCGCGTCCAGATGCCGCTCGTGGCACTCGTCGAGGACGACGACGTCCACCCCGGCCAGCTCCTGGTCACGCTGGAGCCGCTGCAGCAGGACACCGGTCGTCACGACCTCCACGCGCGTGTGCCGCCCCACGGCCCGCTCGCCGCGCACCGTGAAGCCGACGCTCCCGCCGGGCTTCTCGCCCAGCAGCCACGCCATGCGCCGCGCCGCCGCCCGCGCCGCGATCCGGCGCGGCTCGGCCACCACGACCCGCCGCGCGGGACCGCCTCCGACGAGTCCCGCCAGCACCAGCGGCACCAGTGTCGTCTTGCCGGTGCCGGGCGGTGCCACGAGGACGGCGGTGCCGTGCCCGTCCAGGGCCTCGGCCAGGGCAGGAAGAGCGCCGCGCACGGGCAGGGCGTCCAGGGCGTCGTAACGGATCACGCCTCTAGTGTCGTACGGGGCCCCGAACGGCCGGCCCCCCACCGGGGGGAGGCCCGGGGGGGGCGGGCGGGGCCCCCCCCCCCCCGCGGGTTTAAAACCCCCCCCCCAACACAAAACGCCGG